>JBFMAV010000076.1:0-19925 GCA_040755535.1 Pseudomonadota bacterium
GCCCCAGCGCGCGTATGCGGCGCCTTATGGCGCCGCGCCCGAGCCCGGAAGGGGGAAGGTCTATGACTCGGAGCCGGCGCGCGAGCATGGATCCTTTCACCCGGACGATTCTTATGCGCCTCGGCTCCAGGAGCCGTCCCGAGGCCAGGAATTTTCCAGCAGCGGCAATCCTTCGCATCAGTCTTCCCCTCCGCACCGCAAGGATCTGCTTGCCCCTGAGGTGGATGCGGCCGTCGCGGCGGCCTTCGGCAGTCTGGGCGATCTGGTGATGCCGGCGCACGAGCGCACGCTGGAGGGCCTGGTGAAGGAAATGCTCCGGCCCATGCTGAAGACGTGGCTTGACGACAATCTTCCCCGCCTGGTCGAGGATCTGGTGCGCCAGGAGATCGAGCGGATTTCCCGCAAGTCCCGCTGATCGCGCGTCCCGCACCCCTCGGCCCCATTGGAACCGCAGGGCGCCGCGCAGCGTCAAAGTCGCAGAGCCGGTTGACGGCATGCGGAGCGACCGGCTTTAACGCGGCTCACGTTTTATCTGGCCGCGTCACCGGCCGGCCGCGGAGCGATCGATATGCTGGACAAGGTGTTTGAACCCGCAACCGTCGAGGCGCGGATTTCGGCCGCCTGGGAGGTGTCGGGCGCCTTCCGCTGCGGGCGTCCCGAGCGCACCGAGGCGCCGGGCTTCTCCATCGTCATCCCCCCGCCCAACGTGACCGGCTCGCTCCATATGGGGCACGCGCTCAACAACACGCTCCAGGACGTGCTGGCGCGGTTCGAGCGCATGCGCGGCAAGGATGTGCTCTGGCAGCCGGGCATGGACCATGCCGGCATCGCCACCCAGATGGTGGTCGAGCGCCAGCTCATGGAGCGCAAGGAGCCGGGCCGCCGCGAAATGGGCCGCGCCGCCTTTGTGGAGCGCGTCTGGGCCTGGAAGGGCGAATCGGGCGGCATGATCGTCGAGCAGTTGAAGCGCCTCGGCGCGTCCTGCGACTGGTCGCGCGAACGCTTCACCATGGACGAGGGCCTCTCCCGCGCGGTGCTGAAGGTGTTCGTCCAGCTGTATCGCGATGGGCTCATCTACAAAGACAAGCGCCTGGTGAACTGGGATCCCAAGCTGCTGACCGCCATTTCTGACCTCGAGGTGCAGCCGGTCGAAGTGAAGGGCAATCTCTGGCACCTGCGCTATCCCATCGAGGACGAGCCGGACCGGTTCATCGTGGTGGCGACGACCCGCCCCGAGACCATGCTCGGCGACACGGCGGTCGCGGTGCATCCCGAAGACGAGCGCTACAAGGACCTGATCGGGCGATATGTGGTGCTGCCGCTGGTCGGCCGCCGCATTCCCATCGTTGCGGATGAGTATTCCGACCCCGAGAAGGGATCGGGCGCGGTGAAGATCACGCCGGCGCATGATTTCAACGATTTCGAGGTGGGCCGTCGCCATCGCCTGCCCATGATCAATGTGCTTGATGCGGAAGGCTGCATCGATCCCTCCGGCATCCGCGACGACTTCCAGAACCGGCGCGAGGCCTATGTGGACGATCCCGATTTCGGGGGCGTGCTCAGCCATCTCGCCAGCATGGACCGCTTCGCCGCGCGCAAGCAGATCATCGAACTGCTCACCAATCTTGAGCTTCTGGAGAAGATCGAGCCGCACACCCACATGGTGCCGCACGGCGACCGCTCCGGCGTGGTGATCGAGCCCTGGCTGACCGACCAGTGGTATGTGGACGCGAAGACCCTCGCCCAGCCGGCGCTCGCGGCGGTGCGCGAGGGGCGCACCAGCTTTGTCCCGAAGAATTGGGAAAAGACCTATTTCGAGTGGCTGGAGAACATCCAGCCCTGGTGCGTGTCGCGCCAGCTCTGGTGGGGCCACCAGATTCCGGCCTGGTACGATCCCTATGGCAATGTCTTCGTCGCCCTGGACGAGGACGAGGCGTTCGAGCAAGCCATCGCCCATAATGTGGGGAACGAGACCCTCTCCACGGCCGAGGCGCAGGAGCTGATGACGGACGCCGACCGGCGCGCCACCTTCCTCACCCGCGACGAGGATGTGCTGGACACTTGGTTCTCGTCCGCTCTCTGGCCCTTCTCGACGCTCGGCTGGCCCGACGAGACGCCCGAGCTTGCCAAATTCTACCCGACGTCGGTCCTGGTGACGGGGTTCGACATCATCTTCTTCTGGGTCGCCCGGATGATGATGTTCGGGCTCCATTTCATGCCCGACGTGCCGTTCAAGGATGTCTATATCCACGCCCTCGTCCGCGACGAGAAGGGCGCCAAGATGTCGAAGTCCAAGGGCAACGTCATCAATCCCCTGGACCTGATCGACCAATATGGCGCGGATGCGCTGCGCTTCACCCTGGCCGCCATGGCGGCGCAGGGGCGGGACATCAAGCTCGCCACCTCGCGGGTCGAGGGCTATCGCAATTTCGCGACCAAGCTCTGGAACGCGGCGCGCTTCGCCGAGATGAACGGCTGCCAGCGCGTGGCCGGCTTTGACCCGGCGAAGGTGGAGGGCACGCTCGCCCGCTGGATCATCGGGGAGGCCGCCCGCGCAAGCGCCGAGGTCACCGCTGCCATCGAGGCCTATCGCTTCAATGAGGCGGCGGGCGCGGTCTATCGCTTCCTGTGGAACGTGGTCTGCGACTGGCACCTGGAACTTGCCAAACCCGTCCTGTCCGGACCGGACGGGGCGGCGAAGGACGAGATCCGCGCCACCACCGCCTTCGTGCTCGATGTGGCGCTGAAGCTGCTGCATCCCTTCATGCCCTTCCTCACCGAGGAATTGTGGGCGCGCACCGGCGAACAGGGGCCGGCACGCGAGAGCCTGCTGGTGCTCGCCTCCTGGCCCGATCTGTCCGGGCTGGAGGCCCCCGACGCCGAGGCCGAGGTGGGCTGGGTGGTGGATCTCGTGACTGAAATCCGCTCCGTGCGCGCGGAAATGAACGTTCCGGCCGGCGCGCAGGTGCCGCTGGTCCTGGTGGAGTCGTCCGCGGAGACGCGGGCGCGGGCCGCCGCATGGGACGACGCACTGCGCCGGCTGGCGCGGCTGTCCGCCATCTCGGTGGCCGAGACGGCGCCGGGCGAGTCCGTCCAGATGGTGGTGCGCGGCGAAGTCGCCGCTTTGCCGCTGGCGGGTGTCGTTGACCTCGGCGCGGAACTCGTCCGCCTGCGCAAGGAGGAGGACAAGCTCGGCCAGGAAGTGGCGCGCATCGACGCCAAGCTCGGCAATGAGAGCTTCGTCGCCCGTGCGCCCGAGGAAGTGGTGGAAGCTGAGCGCGAGAAGCGCGAGGAATATCTCGCGCGCGGCGAGAAGGTGCGCACCGCGATCCGCCAATTGTCCGGCGGCTGAGCGCGCGGCGCTGTCAGGCGGCCAGGAGGCCGCCCAGCACGCCCATCAGCACCACCACCGCGAGGGGTGGCGCGCGCCACACGGTGAGCAGCAGGAAGCCGCCCACCGCGAGCACGAAGTCCAGCGGCGTGCCCACGGCGCTGGTCCAGACCGGGGAATAGAGGGCGGCGGCGAGCACCCCCACCACGGCCGCATTGGCCCCGTGCATGGCCGCCTGGGCATTGGGCGCGCGGCGCAGCGCGCCCCAGAAGGGCATCGCGCCATAGGCCAGGAGAAGGCCCGGCAGGAAAATGGCCAGCGTGGCGGCGAGCGCGCCGGCCGGTCCCTGCGTGACCGCGCCGAGATAGGCGGCGAAGGTGAAAAGCGGGCCGGGCACGGCCTGGGCAAGGCCATAGCCCGCCAGGAAGTCCGCGCCGCTCATCCAGCCGCTCTGCACGAAGGACGTGTCCAGCAGGGGCAGGACCACATGCCCGCCGCCGAACACCAGCGCCCCGGCGCGGTAGCAGGCGGCGGCGATCGCCGAAAGGCCGTCGTCGGTCGCCGGCACCAGGAGGGCGCCCGCGAGAAGCAGCAGCGCCAAGCCGAGCGCCAGCGTCCCCATGGCGCGGGAAATGGGCATATGCAGATGCTCAGGCTTGGCGGCCTGGGCGCCCCGGCAGAGGACGAGGCCCGCCGCCGCTCCGAGGCAGATGGCGAGCACCTGGCTCGCCGCGACGGCCCAGAGCAGGGTGAGGGCAAGCGCGAGGAAGGCGATGGCGGCGCGTGGGCCGTCCGGCGCCAGCGTCCGCGCCATGCCGAGAACCGCCTGGGCCACCACCGCGACGGCCACCAGTTTCAAGCCGTGGATCATCCCGTCCGCCAGCGGACCGGACAGATGGGACGCGCCGAGACCAAAAGCGGCGAGGACCAGCGCGGAGGGGAGGGTGAAGCCGAGAAAGGCCGCAAGGCCCCCTGCAAGGCCGCCCGCGCGCATCACGCCCAGCAGGAACCCCACCTGGCTGGAGGCGGGGCCGGGCAGGAATTGGCACAACGCCACCAGATCGCCGAAGGCCGCATCGCTGATCCAGCGGCGGCGCACCACGAAGGCATCGCGGAAATAGCCGAGATGGGCGATCGGCCCCCCAAAAGAGGTCAGACCGAGCAGAAAGAAGGCACGGAACACCTCGCCCGTGCTGCCGGTGGATTGCTCGTCGCGCTGCATGCTCACCCTCCGCCGCTGGCCTTCTCGACTGCGCGCGTCGCTGCGTCAAGCGCACCGCTCGGCGGCGCAGGACGCGGGCGGCACCTGTTTCTGTTGCCGGCCCGCAACACCGCTTGTGTTTCAAGGGGCGGACAGGGTTTGAGGCAAGCTGACGCCGCGTTCCCGCCACAAAACGAAACGAGACGGTAAGGAGCGATGTGGCGAAGTGCGTGTCCGGAGCGTGTTACCGGCGTCACATTCGGGGTGATGTGAATGGTAGGGCATAAAACTGCAATCGGGCTTCCGCCGGTCGGCCTCTGCCAAGGAGAATCCTTGGCTCGGCCCTTTGGCAGCCGCGATCTTGCCCTGTACCGCTGGCATCTTGCCTCCATCATGAAGGTTTCCTCTCGCATCCGGCCCGCAGCGGCCGCCTTTACCCGAATGGGCGCCGCCTGTGGCTCGCCCATTCGGATGGCGGCGGGCGTTGGCGTCCTGCTCGCGGGGCTTGCGATCATTCTGCCGCCCGCTCATGCGTTCGACGGCAACGCCCAGTCCAGCGAGCCGGCCGGTCTCATTCCCACGCCGCCGGTGAATGTGCCCATGGCGCCGCCGTTGCGTCCGGTGGACGAGGCCTTCCGCTCAGGCGCGCAGGCGCTGCGCTCGGGCCAGACGGCGAAGGGCGTGGACGCGCTGCGCTATGCTGCCGACCAGGGTCATCCGGCCGCCCAATGGAAGCTCGGCCGCATGTATGCGGACGGCGATGGCGTGAAGCGGGACGACATCAAGGCGTTCGAATATTTCAGCCGCGTCGCCAACAGCCATGCGGACGATTATCCCGGCACGCCGCAGGCCCGCTTCGTGGCCAGCGCCTTCGTCGCGCTCGGCAGCTATTATCTGGTGGGCATTCCCAATTCGAGCGTGCGGCGCGACCCCAACCGGGCGCGCGACATGTTCTCTTATGCCGCCTCCTATTTCGGCGACCCGGATGCCCAGTTCCGCCTCGCCAAGCTCTATCTGGATGGGGCAGGGGTGAAGCGCGATCCGCGCCAGGCGGCGCGCTGGCTGTTCCTGGCGTCCCAGAAGGGGCAGTACGAGGCGCAGGCGCTGCTCGGCAACATGCTGTTCAAGGGCGAGGAGGGCATCGCGCCCCAGCCAGCCCGCGGTCTCATGTGGCTGACCCTGGCGCGTGACAGTGCCGCCGGGCCCGGCGATAAATGGGTTGTGGAGATGTACGAGGACGCCTTTCAGGAGGCGAGCCCGCAGGAGCGCGAGGCCGCGCTCAAATATCTGGAACAGTGGCTGAAGACCGCCCAGCGGTAATTCCGTCCCTGGCGGGCCTCATCGCGGCCCGCGCGATCCCATTACCCTGACGCTCCCAGCGCTGGATCTTGTTCGCCGGCGCGTGGCCCTTATGCCGCGATGGAGAGATCCGCCCAGACAGGCACATGGTCGGAAGGCTTCTCCCAGCTGCGCACATGCTTATCCACGCCGGCTGCGATCAGCCGGTCGGCCGCCTGCGGCGAGAGCAGCAGGTGATCGATGCGGATGCCGAGATCGCGCTGCCACGCGCCGGCCTGATAGTCCCAGAAACTGTAGATCTTGTTCGAATCCGACGTGGCGCGGATCGCGTCCGTCAGACCGAGATTGATCAGGTCGCGGAAGGCTGTGCGGGTAGGAGGCAGGAAAAGCGCGTCATTCACCCAGGCTTCCGGCACCGCCGCGTCCGCAGGGGTGGGGATGACGTTGAAATCCCCCGCGAGAATGAGCGGCTCCTCCAATTCCAGCCGCGCAGCCGCGAGCGCGCGCAGGCGGGCCATGAAGCCGAGCTTGTAGGGGTATTTTTCGGTTTCCGGCGGGTTGCCGTTCGGCAGATAGAGGCAGCAGATGCGCACCGCCGTTCCCTTGGCGGAGACCACCGCCTCGATGAAGCGGGACTGCACGTCGCCGTCGTCGCCCGGCAGGCCCGTGGTCACATCCTCCAGCGGGAGCTTGGAGAGAAGGGCGACGCCGTTGAAGCCCTTCTGGCCGTGGACCGCCACATTATAGCCGAGCCCTTCGAACGCCTCGCGCGGAAAAGCCTCGTCCTGGCACTTGATCTCCTGCAGGCAGACCACGTCCGGGGCCGCTTCCCCCAGCCAGCGCACCGCATGATCGAGCCGCTGGCGGATGGAGTTCACGTTCCAGGTGGCGATGCGCATGGGGCACTCTTCTGACGGCTGACGATGCGGCGAGGATAGGAGGCCCGCGCCTCCATGCAAGCCGTTTCCCGCGCGGCGGGTGTGGCGCCCGGCTTACCTGCCAATCTTGCCCGCTCCGCAAAAGGATGGCATTGCAGTCCGCCCCCATCGGACGCCCGCGCCGGCATGACCTTCGCCTCCATCGAATTCCTGTTCTATTTCTTCCCGCTGTTTCTCCTGCTGTATTTCTCAGCACGGACGATCAAGCTCAAGAACATCATCTTTGTCCTGTTCTCGCTGGTCTTCTATGCGGGCGGGTACACGCCGCATCTGCTGCTGCTGCTCTTCTCGATTTTCGTGAATTACAAGGTGGCTCTGGCCCTGGACTCGCGGGAAGGGGAGGGGCGCCGGAAGCTGCTGGTCTGGGGCGTGGTCTTCAATGTCGCCCTGTTGGGCTTCTTCAAATATACCGGCTTCTTCCTCGAAAACCTGGACGCGCTGCTCGAACCCTTCGAAGTGGTGATTCCGGTCCCGCGCATCGGTCTGCCGCTGGGCATTTCCTTCTATTCCTTCCACGCCATTTCGTATCTTGCCGACATCTATAAGGGCCGCGTGCGCGCCAACCGCGATCCGCTTCAGTTCGTTCTCTACATGACCATGTTCCCGCAACTCGTTGCGGGGCCGATCGTGCGCTATTCCATGGTGGCGCGGCAGTTGGGCGATCGGCGCACCACCTGGGGCCGTTTTTCCGCCGGGTCGCGCCTATTCGCCATCGGCCTCGCCTGGAAGGTGCTGATCGCGGACGAAGTATCGCCGCTGGTCATGTCCATTTTCGACGGCACCACCCAGCCGACCCTGCTGGAGGCGTGGCTGGGCGTCTATGCCTATGCGATCCAGATCTATTTCGACTTTGGCGGCTATTCCGCCATGGCGGTGGGGCTGGGCGTCATGGTGGGCTTCACCCTGCCGCGCAATTTCCGCATCCCCTATGCCGCGCTGAGCGTCACCGACTTCTGGCGCCGCTGGCATATGAGCCTGTCGTCCTGGCTGCGCGATTATGTCTACATCACGCTCGGCGGCAACCGGCTGGGCTCCACCCGCACCTATCTCAATCTCTGGGCTGTGTTCCTGCTCTGCGGCCTGTGGCACGGGGCGAGCTGGAATTTCGTGATCTGGGGCGCCCATCACGGCGCCTTCCTGGTGATCGAGCGCATGGGGCTGCGCCGCTGGCTGGATCGCGCGCCGCGCGAGGTGGCCCATCTCTATACGGTGGTCGTGGTGCTGCTCGGCTGGGTCTGGTTCCGGGCCGAGACCTTCGACGGCGCGATCGACATGTTCGGCGGGCTGTTCGGCTTCAACGGCCTGGGCGGCATGAGCTTCTCGGTCGCGTTCGGGCTTTATCCCCTGTCGGTGGCGGCGCTGGTGGCGGGCGGGCTCATCGGCTTCTGGAAATGGCCGCGCGTGCGCCTTGCGGTGTCGTGGCGGCCGGCCGTGGCGACGCTGGACTATGTCATGATCGCCGCGCTCATGGTCTTGTGCGTGATCTGGATCGGTGGCGGCCCGGCCGCGCCCTTCCTCTATTATCGGTTCTGAGCCATGCCGCTTCTCCTGCGCTATCGCCGCCGCATGGGTGTTCTGGTGGTGGGCATCATTGCCCTGCTGCTGCTGGCCAATCTCGTGCCGGACCCGGCCGGGCGCTATATCTGGCGCGGCGGGCAGAAGATGCCGGGCGCGCCCTGGTACGAGCAGCTTCACGGCCGGCTCCAGCGTCTCGCCTTCTATGTGCAGGACAATTTCGGCTTCCGTGCCAGCTTGCCTCTGGTGCGCCTCGCCATCCGCGATGCGCTGAACTCGCCGGAGAACGGCTTCATCTATGTGGGGCGCAACGGGCAATTGCTGTTCGCCGGACAGCATGCCGCCTCGCAATCGGCGGGCGCGCTCATGCGCAAGGATGCGGTGGAGCGGTTCGCGGCGCTGATGATGGCGCTCCAGCGCGAACTGGCGCCCTATGGGACCAAGCTCGTTGTGGCCCTTCCCCCCAACGCCCAGTCCGTGGACCTGGAGCAGCTGCCCGCCTGGCAGGATGCCTATCCCGCCAAACCCACGGAATATTCCTATTTGCTGGAGGAATTGGGGGTGCGCGGCGTGACCGCCGTGGACTTACGCGACGTGTTGCGCGCCTCGTCCGACACCCGGCGCTACCTGCCCAACGACACCCATTGGACAAACCGCTCGGCGGTGCTCGCCTTCAACGCCGTGATGCGGGCGGCGGGCCATCCGGATTGGCAGGTGAATGAAGCCGAGGTGGTCGGGCCGCTCGCGCCCTTCTTCCTCGGCGATCTTGCCCGGTCGCTGCGCCGCACGCCGCCCTTGGCGGACGAGAACCAGACGCTCAACCTGAAGCCGCCCGGACCCTCGACGGGATTTACCTTCGAGGGGCGCCACGAGGCCAAGCCCTTCAACGGCTTTACCTATCGCTATGCCGAGCAGGGGCCGCGCGTGCTCATCATCGGCGATTCCTACACGCTGAACATCTGGCCGCGCCTGTTCGCCTTCACCCCTGTCGCGGAGGTGGGCTGGATGCATATGAGCAAGACCACCTACGGCAGCTGCGACTTCAATTTCGCGGACGTGAAGCGGTTCAAGCCGGATCTCCTCATCGTCGCGCGCGGCGAGCGGCTTTTTCCCTGCCTGAACGGTGCGTGGCCCGATTATCTGACCTCGCCGGACTGAACCGTCACAGGGCGAAGCTGGTGCCGCAGCCGCAGGAGGCGGTGGCCTGGGGATTGTCCACGCGGAACGCGGCGCCGATCAAATCGTCCACGAAATCGAGCCGCGAGCCGGCCAGATAGTCGAGCGACACCTTGTCCACCACCACCACCGCGCCATCCTTCTCGATGACGAGGTCGTCGGCGTCGCGCTCGCGCGTCACGTCGAACTTGTATTGGAAGCCGGAGCAGCCGCCGCCTTCCACGCTGACGCGCAGCACGCTTTCCGGCGGCTCCCCGGCGAGAATTTCGCCGATCCGGCGGGCGGCACTGTCGGTGACGACAAAGGCGGGGGCAAGAGCGGCATCCACGGCGCGATTCCCGTACATTGGGCGGTTGATCCTTCGGACCATTATTAGTTAAGTGCGCCCGCGTTGAAGTTAAAGAGGCGGGAGGCAGCATGGCGGTTGCGGGAGGGCGGCCGCGCGTGCCGTGGGCGAGCGATCCCTTCCAGACGCGGGGGCGGCTATTTGCCGAACCGGACGATTCGCGCAATCCGTTCCGCCGCGACTGCGACCGCATCATTCATTCGACCGCTTTCCGGCGCCTCAAGCACAAGACGCAGGTCTTCGTGTTTCACGAGGGAGATCATTTCCGCACCCGCCTCACCCATACGCTGGAAGTGGTACAGGTGGCGCGCTCCATCGCCCGCGCCCTGGGCCTGGACGAAGACCTCGCGGAGGCGCTGGCGCTCGCCCATGATCTTGGCCACCCGCCTTTTGCCCATGCCGGTGAGCGCGCGCTGGACGCCTGCCTCGCGGAGCACGGCGGCTTCGACCACAATGCGCAGTCCCTGCGCGTGGTGACGCGCCTCGAGCGCCGCTATGCGGATTTCGACGGGCTGAATCTCACATGGGAGGCCCTGGAGGGGATCGCGAAGCATAACGGCCCGCTCGCTGATCCGGCCGGGCGGGGAATCGGACGCTACGAGAGCGGGCTGCCGCACGCCATCGCCGTCCATTCCGCCGCCCAGGACCTGGAACTGCACCAGCATGCCGGGCCTGAGGCGCAGGTCGCGTCCATCTCCGACGACATCGCCTATGACGTGCACGACCTCGATGACGGGCTGCGCGCGGGGTTTTTCACCCTTGAGGACATTGCCGACCTCCCCCTGGTGGGAGAGGCGGTGGCCGAGGTGCGCGCGCGTTACCCCGAACTGCCGCGCGAACGCATCGGCATGGAAGTGATGCGGCGGGTCATCACCCGCTTCATCGAGGACGTGGTGCGCGAGAGCGATGCCGCCGCCCTGGCGGCGGGCGTTGGCTCCGCCGCCGAGGTGCGCGCGCTTGGCCGCCCCATCATCGGCTTTTCCGCCCCCATGCAGGCCGCGGAAGGCGCCATCAAGGCCTTCCTGTTCGCCCGCATGTACCGTCATCCCCGCGTGGAGCGGGTGATGGCCGACGCGGTCCAGGTGGTGCGGGATCTGTACGGCCATTTTCTCGCCAGCCCGGGCGCCATGCCCGAGCGGTGGCGCGAAGGTCTGGCCGTAGGGGAGCAGGATCGCCTGGCGCGCCGCGTGGCGGATTATATCGCCGGCATGACCGACCGTTATGCCCTCGACCAGCATGCCCGCTTCTTTGACTTGACGCCGGATTTGCGTTAGGCGCCGCGCTTCGCGGACGTCTCCGCCCGTCGCCAGCACATTGGATGCCTTCCCATGAACGTCTACGCGATCTTCGCCGATCACGTGCGCGCCGCCGTCACCGCACTTGCCGAGGAGGGTCTCGTCCCTGAGGGACTGGCGCTCGCCCGCGTGGTGGTGGAGCCGCCGCGTGATGCCGCGAATGGGGATCTGGCCACCAACGCCGCCATGGTGCTCGCCAAGGAGGCCGGCATGAAGCCGCGCGACCTCGCCGGGCTGATCGCCGCGCGCCTGGAAGGGCTGCCGCATGTGACCAAGGTGGAGGTGGCTGGCCCGGGCTTCATCAATCTTTCGCTCGATCCCGCCTTCTGGACGACCATCCTCGTGCCGGTGCTCACCCAGGGCACCGCGTTCGGCGCCTCGGCGCTGGGCGGGGGTGAGGCGGTGAATGTGGAATATGTCTCCGCCAATCCCACCGGCCCCATGCATGTGGGCCATTGCCGGGGCGCGGTGTTCGGCGATGCCATGGCGAACCTTCTTGCCTTCGCCGGCTATGACGTGACGCGCGAATATTACATCAACGATGCCGGCGCCCAGGTGGACGTGCTCGCCCGCTCCGCTTTCCTGCGCTACCGCGAGGCGCTGGGCGAGGAAATCGGCGCCATCCCGGAAGGGCTGTATCCGGGCGATTATCTCGTGCCGGTGGGCGAGGCGCTCGCCAAGGAGCATGGACCGGCGCTGACCGGCCTGACGGAAGCCCAATGGCTCCCCCTCGTGAAGGAAGCGGCCATCTCCGCCATGATGGCGATGATCCGCACCGACCTTGCCGCGCTCGGCATCTCCTTCGATGTGTTTTTCTCCGAGCGTTCATTGTCGCAGGGCACGGATCGCGTGGCCACCACCATCGAGGGGCTGAAGCGCAGCGGGGAGGTCTATCAGGGCCGCCTCGCCCCGCCTAAGGGCGCGCCCATCGAGGATTGGGAGGACCGCGAGCAGACCCTGTTCCGCTCCACCGATTTCGGCGACGACGTGGACCGTCCGCTCATCAAGTCGGACGGCAGCTACACTTATTTCGCCAGCGACATCGCCTATCACAAGGACAAGTTCGATCGCGGTTTCCGCCGCATGATCGACGTGTGGGGCGCGGACCATGGCGGCTATGTGAAGCGCATGCAGGCCGCCGTGAAAGCGGTGAGCGGCGGCGAAGCCACCCTCGATATCGAATTGTGCCAATTGGTGCGCCTGACCCGCAATGGCGAGCCGGTGCGCATGTCGAAGCGCGCGGGATCTTTCGTGACCCTGCGCGACGTGGTGGACGAAGTGGGCCGCGACGCGGTGCGCTTCATGATGCTGTTCCGCAAGAATGACGCGCCGCTCGACTTTGATCTTGCAAAGGTGATCGAGCAATCGCGCGAGAATCCGGTCTTCTACGTCCAGTATGCTCACGCCCGGGCCCATTCGATCCTGCGCAATGCGCGCGAGGCCTTCAAGGATCTCCCGCAGGCGCCGGAAGCCTTTGCGGACAGTGACTTTGCGCGTCTCGACGATGCCGGGGAGCTGGCCCTTCTCATGCGGCTCGCCGGCTGGCCGCGCCTCGTGGAGCAGGCCGCGAGCGCCCGCGAACCCCACCGCGTGGCGTTTTTCTTGTACGAATTGGCAAGCGAGTTCCACGCCCAGTGGAACAAAGGGAAAGACTTGCCACATTTACGCTTCATTATGGAGAATGATCTAGGTTTGACCATGCCGCGGCTGGGCTTGGTCCATGGTGTGGCGACGGTGCTCGCTTCGGGCCTCAAGGTGCTGGGGGTTGAGGCGGTCCAGGAAATGAAGTGACCCCGCGCGCCGGCATCCATTCCGCATGCCTTCGGCGGAGCAGGGTCAAGACCCCGTTCGCAGACGGTTGAGGCAATATGGGTGACGACAGCAGCTTCCGCTACCGGCGCGATGACGGCTACGCAGCGCAGCCGACCGGATCGAGGTCCCCGCAGGCGCAGCCGGACACCCAGTCCGCCGAGGATGCGCTGGCCGAACTGGCGCGCCTGATCGGTGAAGACGATCCCTTCGCCGATTTCGCGGATATCGCGGAAGATCCGGCGCCCGCGCCGGTGCCCCCGCGTGCCGCCCGCGAGGCGCCCGGCCGCCCGCAATTCTCATCCCTTCCCGTGGAGCGCCGGTTCGATGACTGGCAACCGGGCCGCCGCTCGTCCCGCGAAGAGGGCGAGCCCGTGCCGGCCCCGCGCGAACCCACTGTGTCCCGACAGGCGCCTGCCGCGCCGCCCGCTTTCCCGGGGCGGACGCCGTCTGCCCCCGTGGCGCGCCCGCCCTTGCCTCCGGCGCCGTCGGTCGCGGGCCGAGATGCCGCTTTCCCGCCCCGCGAGAGCACGGCGGTCGGTGGGCTGAGAGGGCGTGCGCCCGAGCCGCGCGGCTGGGCGGGCTCCGAGGCCACCCAGTGGGGCGCGGCGGAAGCCGCCGGCACGGCGGAGCAGCGTTCCACCGTGCGCCAGGGCTATGGATCTCTGGCCCGCCGATCCGATGGAACGACCGAAACCGCGCGTGCGCCCGCCGCCCGCCAGGACTATGACGACGAGGACGATACGGTTCCCTCCGACGGGCGCGCGGACGATGGGGCCTATGCCTATTCGGACTCCGAGCAGACGCGCTACGCCGATTACGACGACACCTATGATCCCGCCTTCGACGATGAAGGCTACATGCCGCCCCACAGCGAAGAGGTCTATGAGACCGAGCCGCGCCGCAACAAGGGGCGGATCGCGCTGATCGCCGTCGGTGCGCTCGTGGGTCTGGGGGTTGTCGCCACGGCCGGCGTCATGATGTTCGGGGGCGGCGGCTCGTCGTCGTCCTCTTCCACCGCCGAAACCGCTCCCGTCATCAAGGCCGACACGACACCGAGCAAGGTGGCGGGACCGACCCCGGCCAACGGCCAGAATGGCGACGGCCAGAAGCTGATCTATGATCGCGTCGGCGGTCAGCCCGGTCAGGAGCGGGTGGTTCCTCGCGAAGAGCAGCCCATGGACGTGAGCGCGGCCGCTGCCGCCGCCGCTGCTGCGGGCGCCCAGCAGCCGACCTCCCCGACGGATCCCAAGCGCGTGCGGACCGTGGCCGTGCGCTCGGACGGCAGCATTGCGCCCAATTCCGCGCCGCCGACCGCGCCAGCCGCCCCCACGGGCGTTGCGCCGACCGCTTATGCGCCGACGCAGAACCCGGTCCCCACCGGCGCGCCTGCGCCCAAGACTGTGGCAGTGGTCCCCACCACGGGCCAGGGCGTGCCCATGGCCGCGCCCGCCACCGCCCCGGCAACAGCGCCGGCGCCGGTCCCGACCCAACAGGCCGCCGCGCCCGTCGCCCCGCCGCCGGCGGCATCCGCCAGCGGAAACTATGTGGTGCAAGTCTCCTCTCAGAAGTCCGAGGCGGATGCCCTTGGATCGTTCAAGGTGCTCCAGACCCGCTATCCGCAATTGCTCGGCAGCTACAAGGCGTCGGTGCAGCGGGCGGACCTGGGGGACAAGGGCATATTCTATCGCGCGCTCGTGGGTCCCTTCGGCACAAGGGACGAGGCGACAAACCTGTGCAACGCCCTCCAGGCGCAGGGCGGCACCTGCTTCGTTACGCGCAAGTGAGCGCGCGCTGCATTTGAACAAAGGCCGGGCGTGCGCCCGGCCTTTTTCGTGAGACGACTGTTGTAATCAGGCCCCCGGCGCCTTGAGGGCGACACCCAGGCGCCCGGCCAGATCCTGGACATATTGCCAGGCCGTGCGTCCGGAGCGTGCGCCGCGCGTCGTGGCCCATTCCAGCGCCTGCGGACGCCAGGTCTGCGGCGTGACCGGCAGGCCATGATGGGTGACATAGGCTTCGACCATCGCCAGATATTCGTCCTGGCTGCATTTGTGGAAGCCGAGCCAGAGCCCGAAGCGGTCCGACAGCGACACCTTCTCCTCCACCGCCTCGCCCGGATTGATGGCAGTGGATCGCTCATTCTCCATCATATCGCGGGGCAGGAGGTGCCGGCGGTTGGAGGTGGCGTAGAAGATGACATTGTCCGGTCGTCCCTCGATGCCGCCTTCCAGAACCGCCTTCAGCGACTTGTACGAGGTATCGTCCGCGTCGAAGGACAGGTCGTCGCAGAATACGATGAAGCGATGGCGCGAGGGGCGCATCTGCGCCATCAGGGCGGGCAATGTCTCGATGTCCTCGCGGTGGATCTCCACCAGCTTTAGACGGCTGTCTTGTGCGCCGAGCCCAGCATTCACATGGGCATGGGCGGCCTTGACCAGCGAACTCTTGCCCATGCCGCGCGCCCCCCAGAGCAGGGCATTGTTCGCCGGCAGGCCCCGCGCGAAGCGGGCGGTGTTTTCCACCAATTGATCGCGCACCCGGTCGATGCCGTGCAGCAGCTCCATGTCCACCCGGTTGACGCGTGGCACCGGTTCGCAGCGCGCGGGATCGGTGTGCCAGACGAAGGCATCCGCGCTGTCGAAGTCCGCCGAGGAGGCGCGCGCCGGCGCAAGCCGGTCGAGGGCGTCCGCGATGCGGGCCAGAAGGGCGAGCGTGGCATCCTGTGGAGCGTCTGGCGTCATGGGTCCTCCCGTACGATCACGGATTTTTGTGAAGGTGGCCGCAGTTCCCTGATCGGTGAACCCGTCTCTAAATGAGGGTTAGAGAAGGCTTTACCGATCTGATGGCGATGCAATCAGATGGGAACGTGCTGTAGCGAGGCGGGCGACGCCCAACAAGGGCAAGCCGCGCGAGGCGTCGTCGCGAGGCATTCGCCGCGTGCATGGATCTGTGGCCCCCGTGCCGCAGGGCGCCACGAAACGCCCCGTCGCCGTCCGTCGATATTGCACTGCGGCAGGCATCGGTTAACGTTTGGCCGATACTTCTGTCGCTGCTGTTCCGGGTGGGCTGGGCCGGACGGCATCCGAGACGAATCCGTCGCGGTTCGGACCTCTGTTCCGGCGCCGCACGGGCTTCATGAGGAGCGCGCATGCGAGCATTCCACCTTCCGGTCCCTTTGTGGTCGGCTTCTTTCTCTTTCACGCTTTTGACCACCGTAGTGGTGCCTCTGAGCGCGGCTGTCGCGCAGGAGCCCGCGGCGCAAGCCATCGTCGCGCACGAGACCCAGCCCGGGCTGCCCGCGCCTCAGCTCTTTGCGCCGGACTGGACCGCCATGGGCCTTGAGGACGCGCCCGATGCCACGGCCGAGGCGCCGGCCAGCGAACCCTATTTCCTGAACGGCAAGCCCGCTCTCCCCGCCGGATCGGCCGCGCAGGGCGTGACCACCCGCGTCAATCGCACGGTGCATTCCGACGGCAGCGCCGCCGTGACCGCCGCGGGCGCGGTGCGCGAATGGCGCGGGGCCGAGTTCGGCGTCGACATGTCCCTGGCCGCGCGGCCCAATGGGCCGGTGCCGTCCGCCAGCAGCGGCCCCCAGGATGGCGCGGGCGCCGCCGCCTGGGCGCGGGCGCCGCTGCCGGGCGTCGCCGGCTGGCAGCAGAGCACGGTGGACGTGCGCGTGGACCCGCTCCAGGAGCAGAGCCGCGTCGGCACCACCTTCAGCCGCGAGGTGGCGGTGACACAGGATGTGTCCGCGCGCCTCAATGACAGCTATGCCGTCACTTCCACCATCAACGGCACCCAGCAATGGGAGACGGGCAAGTCGGTGAGCGTGGACATGAAGTCCACCGGCACCAGCGTCAGCGTGGGAACGGCGACGCGCAGCGGCGAACAGGCCTGGCTCCCCTCCGTCAGCGCGACCCAGCAGGTGCTCGGTCCGCTCTCCGTCACCACCAGCGTGGCGGACACGGGCGAAAACCTCAATAAGTCCATTTCCGCCGGCTTCCGCCGCACCTGGTGAGGCGCGGGTCTACCGCCACACGATGGCGATGAAGAAGCGGGCGGCGATCAGCAGGAGGAAGCTCCCGAAGCCGATCTCCAGCGCGCGCCGCGACAGACGGTGCGCGAGCCGCGCGCCGAGCGGGGCGACCGCCGTGCTGACCGGCGCCATGCAGGCAAAGCCGATCAGCGACACATAGCCGATGGAGAGCGGCGGCAGGTCGGGCAGATGCGACCAGCCGCCGATGGCATAGCCGATGATGCCGGGCAGGGGGATGATCATGCCGATGCCGGCCGAGGTCGCCACCGCCACATGGATCGGCACGCCATACAGGCTCAGCACCATGGTGACGAGGCCGCCGCCGCTGATCCCCACGAGCGCCGCCATCATGCCGATGAAGAAGGCATAGGCCGACTGCACGGGCCGGCTCGGCAGCGTATCGCCGATGCGCCAGTCGGTCCGGCCCGCGAGCGCCTTGGTGGCCATGATGAGGGCGATGACGATGAAGGCGGATTGCAGCACCCAGCCCTGCACCACCGCCGCCAGAAGCGAGCCCAGCGAGACCCCGACAAAGGCCGGGAGGCTCCACACCTTCAGAACCTCCGGCAGGACCGCGCCCCGCGCCTTGTGGGCGCGATAGGACTGCAGCGAGGTCGGCACGATGATGGCCAGCGAGGTGCCGACGCACAGTTGCATGCGCACGGCTTCGTCCACCCCCATGGCGCGGAAGACCTCGTAAAGCACCGGAACGATGAGCGCGCCGCCGCCGACGCCCAGGACACCCGCCAGCAGGCCGGTGACAATTCCGCCGACAAGCAGCGGCACGGCGAGCATGACAAGCTCGCTCCAGGAAAAGGCGGAGAACATGGGCATCTCGTGGAGCGGGCGCCGAAGCGACGCGAACAAGGCGGGCCGTCACACTGGACCCGCAGCGCGTCTCGTGTCCAGCCTGTGGCCTGCAGAGGCCGAGGCGCAGTCGCCGTGCCGTCCCCGCTGGTCTCGGCGCAGGGGCGCGACCTTGGCCAGGGCGCATCCCAATGGGATGCGCTAGGCCGCGTCCCGCGCCGGCACGCGGCGCACATCCGCGACCGCCGCCCGCAGCACCTCAAGTCCCGCGCCGGTTTGCACACCCTCGGTGGCGAGGCGCCGGCGGAACCGGCGCGAGCCCGGTCGTCCCCCGAACAGGCCCAGCATGTGCCGTGTGATGTCGTGCAGGCGCCCGCCGGCCTCCAGATGGGCGGCAATATAGGGCTCGAACGCCTCCAGGGCGGCGAAGGCATCCGCATGCGGGGCAGGGGTGGCGTAGAGGGCCGGGTCAACCTCCAGCAGAATCTCTGGCGCCTGATAGGCGGCGCGCCCGACCATCGCCCCGTCGAGACCCGCGCTGTGGGTGCGCACGTCCGCCAAGGTGGCAAGGCCGCCATTCAGGCTGATGGGGACATGAGGCAATCGCGCCTTAAGCCGATGGACCCGGTCATAATCGAGCGGCGGGATCTCGCGGTTTTCCTTGGGCGAAAGGCCCTTCAGCCAGGCTTTTCGGGCATGGACCGTGAGCCCGTCCACCCCGGCCGCCACCACGGCGTCGGCCAATGCGTCGAGGGCGATCTCTGGATCCTGGTCGTCCACGCCGATCCGGCATTTGACGGTGACGGGGACTGAGACCGCCCCCTTCATGGCGGCGACGCAGTCCGCCACAAGCGCGGGCTCGCGCATGAGGCAGGCGCCGAAGTTTCCGCCCTGGACGCGGTCGGAGGGACAGCCCACGTTCAGATTGATCTCGTCATAGCCGAAATCCGCGCAGATCCGCGCCGCCTGCGCCAGCAGAGCCGGATCACTGCCCCCCAATTGCACCGCGATCGGATGCTCCTGCGCCGAATATCCCAGCAGCCGCGCGCGGTCGCCATGAATGACGGCCGGTGCCGTCACCATCTCCGTATAGAGCCGCGCCTTCGACGACAGCGTGCGATGGAAGGCGCGGCAATGGCGATCCGTCCAATCCATCATCGGGGCCACGGAAAAGCTAAAGGATCGATGTGCCGACATTATTCGTGTCTTCAGGGGTCTGGGTTTTGCCGTCTGTACCCGATTTTTCAACCAATATACGCCCGCTTTCCGGCTTTTCGATGCATGCGGGCATGCGGCACGCTCACGGATTGGCGACCCTCACTCAACCAAAATCGGGCTCTGGGAGAGCCCAGATCCGTCGGAAGGGGCAGTACGTCAATAAGACGTTCCTGCGCCGCAAGGATGCCGGGGACGGGCCGCTCGACAGCGGGCGCCGCATCGATCGCCCGCGCAGACGTTCTCCCGGCGGCATCGGCATCACCCCGTATGCGCGGCCAGAGCACGGTCTAAACTGATCGCATCGAAGATTGATCGGTAAAACGTTCTCAGCCAATAATTTGGAAACGCAGTCACCCCACCGGGTTGATTCAACCTGATCAGATCTGGCTCTCCTGCAAGTGGGGCATCTGGCGTTTGGGGACGCCGAGGCTCTGCGCGTGCTCTCGGCTCAACCCCAGGAAGGTCCGGGCATGTCCGACGCCGATATCCTGAGTGTCATTGATACGCTCTACGCGGCCGCACTCGAGCCGGAGCGGTGGGAGAAGGCGCTGGCTGCGGTGTCCGAGGCTGTTGGCGCAATCGGCACCAGCATTGTTCCAGTCGGAGGAAGCGGCGGCGGAAGCATCGCCTCGCGCAGCCTCTTCGAGGCCAACACCGCCTACCAGCAGACATGGTGGCGCCATGACACCCCGACCTCGCGCCTCCTCACCCGCGGCCTCAAGCCTGGCGCGGTCGGCACAGACCGGTTGGTGATGGACGAAGACGAGGTGAAGCGCGACCCGTTCTATCAGGAATTCCTGCGCACCTACGACATCGGCTCCTCCTGTCAATCGGCGTGGAAACCTGACCCCCTATCGGCGCCGAATGTTGACCCCTGTCTGGGGCATTGACCCCACTGCCGCGGAGCGTTGGTTTGGCGCAGCGGCAGTGGGGTCAATGGTGGCGGAGGTC
>JBFMAV010000077.1:0-19828 GCA_040755535.1 Pseudomonadota bacterium
CGCTCTGAGGGAAAAATGGCCCTGCCCGCGCCCGCTTGCGCAGGGCCGGTCGCGCGCGCCCCTGCGCCTCTCACCGCCGGACCGCCCTCTTCCGGCTAAGCTCAAGCCTTTGTTCCCGCGCGCTTTTGCACGGGTGGCCGGCCTCATGTTTGTTCGACACCGCTCACGTGATCGACGTTCGACACCGTGAAAAAGAGTATCCAAGGACGAGACTACCCACAGGTTCGCGCAAGCTTAGGAGCTTAACGAGGAGGTATCATTTCCCTAGAAGTGGCCGCACCATGCGCATCCGTGGACTGTTTTTACTCTGCATTTCGCTGATTGGCTCCGTTGCCGTGGCGGGGAGCGTGGTCTTCGCGGTCGGTGAATGGACCAAATGGAGCAATGCGTCCGACGCGCGCGCCACCATGGCGGTTTTCGCGGGGCTCTCGCGCCTGACGGAAGGCTTGTCGCTGGAGCGCGGCGACTACAATCAGATGCTGCTGACAGAGGGCGCGGCCAGCACACAGCCCAATGTGCAGCGCGTGGACGACGTGCTGGCGTCGATCGCAGCCAGCCGCAGCCAACTGCCTACGAGCGTCGCGCAGGCGTTCAACGCTCCGTATGACAAGATCGTCGCCGATATCCGCGCGGCGCGCGCCATCGCGGACGAGCAGATTTCCAAATCCAGGTCCGCACGCGATGCATCCGCGCAGGGCCGGTATGTCAGCGCGGCCGCTGCCACCCTGGCGGCGGTGAACCGCGTTTCCGATACGCTGGAGCTTGAGATCGCCACCTATAACCCCACCATCGGAAAACTTGCGGCCCTGGTGCGTTATTCGGTGATGTTGCGCGATATCGGCGGCCGGCGGACCACCATTTTGACCACCTATTTCGGTGACCCGAAGCCCTTCACCTCCGCGCAGATCGAACAATTTTACATCTTCGAGGGCCAGATCCGTTCGGTCTGGGGCATGCTTGAACATGTCTCCAACGAACTCGACGACCTTCCCGGCCTGACGGCGGGCACCGAAAAGGCCAAGGCCGAGTTCATGGGCACCCTGGGCAAGCGCATCCAGGAGACGTTCCAGAATATCCTGCAGAACAGGGATCCGGGCTTCGCCATGGAAAGCTGGCGCTCCTTTGTGCGGCCCCCGCTCACCGCCTCCCTGGCGCCGCGCGATGCCGCCATTGCCGCCTCGGAGGTCACGTCGGCGAATCAGATCTCTGCAGCCCGCACCGCCTTCACTGTGTCCATGGCCGTCTGTGTGCTGGTGCTCGCGCTTGTGATTGGCTTTGCGGTCTTCATCACCCGCCGCGTCGTCCAGCCTATCCGCGCCACCGCAGCGGGCATCGAGCAGATCGCCCAGGGCCATTTGGACGTGACCATTCTCGGCGTGGACCGCCGCGACGAAATCGGCGAGATCGCCCGCGCCGTGGAAGTGTTGCGCAACAATTCCATCGAGATGGTTCGCCTTCAGAGCGAACAGGTCGCGATGCGCGAGAAGATGGAACAGGAGCGCCGCCGCGCCTTCCAGGACGTGGCGGACGAACTGGATCGCGCCGTGGGACGGATCGCCGGCGCGGTGTCCTCGACCTCCGAAGAGCTACAGGCCTCCGCCCGCGCCATGGCCGGCATGGCGGAAAGCACGTCCCACCGTTCGGGCGAAGCCTCCGAATCCGCACAGATGGCCGCGGCCATGGTGGAGACGGTCGCCGCCGCCGCAGAGGAACTGAGCGCCTCGGTGAATCAGATCGGTTCGCAGGTGGAGGAATCCACCCGCATCGCCGGCGTCGCGGTGCAGGAAGCCAATGACGCCGCCAGCAAGATTACCCGCCTGCTGGAGGCGGCCCGCCGCATCGGCGACATTTTGAGCCTCATCACCAACATTGCGGGCCAGACCAACCTGCTCGCGCTCAACGCCACCATCGAGGCGGCGCGCGCGGGAGAAGCGGGCCGCGGCTTCGCGGTGGTCGCCAGCGAGGTGAAGAATCTGGCGGACCAGACCGCCAAGGCGACTGCTGAGATCGAGACCCAGATTTCCACCGTCCAGAGCGCCACCGACGAGGCCGTGAAGGCCATATCGGACATTGCCGAGACCATCGGGGAAATCAGCCAGATCGCCGGCTCCATCGCTTCCGCAGTGACGCAGCAGTCTGCGGCCACGCAGGAGATCGCGCACTCCATTTCCAAGGCCTCGGACGGCGCGCGCGGCGCCACCTCCAACATGGTGGAAGTCTCGCGCACCGCCGCGGAAACCGGCAGCGCGGCAAGCCAGGTCCTGGATGCGTCCTCCGAACTTTCGCGCACGTCGTTCGACCTGCGCACCGCCACCGACAATTTCGTCAATCGCATCCGCGCGGCGTGACCGCGCGGGACGATCCCGCGTCCCTCAGAGCGAATCACGGGCGCCTTCGGGCGCCCGTTGTCGTTTTGCGCGCTTGATTTGCATGATCCATCGCGAATCGCGCGCTTCGGCGCTCAGCGCGGGCGGCTTCAACCGCTCAATGGGTTCTCGGGGGGACTGGGGGAGATGCGCGAGGGGCATCTGACTGGTCGGAGTGGCAGGATTTGAACCTGCGACCCCCACGTCCCGAACGTGGTGCGCTACCAGGCTGCGCTACACTCCGAACCGAGGACGGTGCCTCTAGCACGCGTCCTGCGGGGGAGGCAAGGGTGTTCTTGAACGCGGTCGCTTGAACCCCCCTCGCCCGCATGCGATAGAGGCCCGCCCGTCATGGGCGCACACGCATCTTCAGGAGTTCCACAAATGGCGAACCAAGGCAGCACCGGCAATCTCATGACGGGAAAGCGCGGACTGATCCTCGGCATCGCCAATAATCGCTCCATCGCCTATGGCATCGCCAAATCCGCCGTGGCCCAGGGCGCCGAGATCGCGCTGACCTATCAGGGCGAGGCGCTGAAGAAGCGGGTCGAGCCGCTCGCCAACGAACTCGGCGCGCATCTCGTCGGCCATTGCGATGTCACCGAGCCGGCGACCATGGATGCGGTGTTCGAGGAGACGCAGAAGCGGTTCGGCAAGCTGGACTTCCTCGTCCACGCCATCGCCTTCTCCAACAAGGACGAGCTGGACGGCCGCTACGTGGACACGACGGCGGACAATTTCGCCAAGACCATGCTGATCTCCTGCTACTCCTTCACCGCGCTGGCGCAGCGCGCGGAGAAGCTGATGACCGATGGCGGCTCGCTGTTGACCCTCACCTATTACGGGGCCGAGAAGTGGATGCCCCACTACAATGTGATGGGCGTCGCCAAGGCCGCGCTGGAGGCGAGCGTGCGGTATCTTGCCGCCGATCTCGGCCCCCGCAACATCCGCGTCAACGCCATCTCGGCCGGCCCCATCAAGACGCTGGCGGCCTCGGGAATCGGCGATTTCCGCTATATCCTGAAGTGGAACGAGCTGAACTCGCCCCTGCGCCGCACCGTCACCACCGAGGAGGTGGGCGACACGGGCGTCTATTTCCTCTCCGATCTCTCGCGCGGTGTGACGGGCGAGGTACATCATGTGGATGCGGGTTATCATATCGTCGGCATGAAGCACCCCGACGCGCCGGACCTGGCGCTGGTGCGCGACTGACGGAGGCGAACCGATGCGCTGCCTGACGACCCTTCTTTTCGCGGCAGCCCTCAGCCTGGGCGCAAGCACCGCAGGCTTTGCCCAGAGCCCGCCGAGCTTCCAGGAATATCCCCTGCGCGACCGCATCCTCGGCCCGGGCGGCGCGGTGTTCCCCAATTATGTGACGCCCTCCGAATCGCGCATCGCCTATCTCACTGGCACGGGGCGCGGCATCCTGTTCGGCGCGGCCACGGTGGATTTCCTCTGCCAGGCCGAGCAGCGCCCGGTCATCACCCTGCTCTCGCCGCCCGCGTCGGGGAAAGTGGTGATCACGCCCGGCACCTTCATGGCGAGCCGCACCGATGCCGGCTCCACCTTCTGCCTTGGCCAGCCGGTCAGCGGCGCGGTGGTGAAATATGTGGGCCGCCCGCCCAAGGGCGGCACGCAGTTCGCGCTGCGCGTGACCTATCCGCATCTCGGCGCGTGGTATGACCATGTGGTACAAGTGCCGGGGCGCTAGAGCCTGATCCGATCAGCTTGCAACAAGCCGATCGGTGACTCAGTTTCTAAAAATTATTGATAGAGAACGTTTTTCCGATTGCGACGCAATCAGATCGCAACGTGCTCTAACGTCCGAGGCGGGGGCCACGGAGCGGGGACGGGGACATCGAAATGGCGCTGGGGCGAGCGGCCTTGAGACAGGTGATCCTGCGCGGAGCGATGGCGGCGGCGTGCGCGCTCGCTCTCCTCCTGGCCGGTGGGCCGGCGGCGCGGGCCTTCATGAATAATGATCCCGACGCCTTCGTGGTGAATTTCTATACCGGCGGCGGCAGCGACGGCGTTTTGTTCGCGGCCGGCACCGCGAACCAGCAATGCACCAATCTCGGCCTGCCGGACATCAGCGTGGTCAGCGCCTCGCCGGGCGTGAAGCTGTCCATCCAGCCGGGCAGCTTCATCATCACCGGCACTGATTACGGCTATATGGTCTGCCAGGGTCAGCGCCTTCCGGGCATGGTGGTGCGGGGCACCGGCAAGGGACAGGCGGTCATCAAGGTGACCTATCCCCCGGTCGGCCAATGGTACACCCACACTTTGACGCTGCCCGCGCCATGAAGCGCCTCTATCTGGTGCGCCACGGGGAGACCGACTGGAACATCGCCGGCCGTCTCCAAGGCTCCCGCGACATCGCCCTGAACGCGCTCGGCCGGTCCCAGGCGGCCGAAGTGGGCCGCGTCCTGAGCCAGATGGCGGGGCGGGACATCGAACGCCTGCATTTCGTCTCCAGCCCCCTGTCGCGGGCCGTGGAGACCATGCGCATCCTGCGCACCACGCTGGACCTGCCGGCCTCGGACTTCGCCCATGACGCGGATCTGCGCGAACTCTCGTTCGGCCGCTGGGAGGGAAATACCTGGCCCGACCTGCGCCGGCGATTCGGCGACGACGTGATAGCGCGGGACAAGGACCCCTGGAATTTCGCGCCGCCCGGCGGCGAGAGCTATGCGGAACTGATGGCGCGCGCCTGCGGCGCCATCGACCGGCTCACCAGCGATGCCGTGGTGGTCACCCATGGCGGCGTCATCCGCGCTTTGCTCCATGCCAAGGCCGGCATGCCCCAGAGCGAGGCCGCATTGGTGCCGGTGCGCCAGGGCGCGGTCTATGTGCTGTCCGACGGCGGGTTTGAAGTCGCGGACTGATCAGGCCTCGCCGACCTTCAGGCGGTGCAGGACCGGCGTGCGATAGGCCAGCAGCTTGTCGATGCGCCGGCCGTCCATGTCCACGATCTCGAAGCGCCAGCCATGGGCATCGAAGATCGCGCCCACTTCCGGCAATTCCTTGATCTGCGAGAGCGCGAAGCCGGCCACCGTGTGGTAGCTGCCGTCTTCCGGCAGGTCGACGGACAAGACCTCGCGCAATTCGTCCACGGGGGTTTCGCCGGAAATCAGCAGCGAGCCGTCCTGGCGCTCCACCACGTGGCGTTCATGGAAATGCTCGGCCTCGTTGATGGAGCCGGTGATGGCGATGAGGAGGTCATAGCCGGTCACGACGCCGACCATGTCGCCATATTCGTCCACGACGATGCCCATGGGCACTTCCGCGCCGCGCAGCACCCGCATGGCCTCCAGCGCGCCGACCGTCTCCACCAGGAAGGGCACGGGCTCCACGAAGGCGCGCGGGTCGGGCGTCTCGCCCTTCAGATAGGCATTCAGCAGCCGCTTGGCCTGGATGACGCCCAGCGTCTCCTCGGGCGATTTTTCGCAGGCCGGCATGCGGCTGTGGGGCGCGTCCAGCAGCGTGCGGCGGATTTCCTCCGCGCTCGCGGTCACATCCACCCATTCCACGTCCGGGCGGGGCGTCATGATGGCGGTGACGGGCCGGTCGGCCAGCCGCATCACGCCGGAAATCATCTTGCGCTCGGCCGGGTCGATGACGCCGGCGCCCTCGGCCTCGGCGATGATGGCGCGGATTTCCTCGTCCGTGACGCCGCCGCCGCCCTTCATGTCCGCGCGCAGCAGCCGCAACACGAAGCGCGTGGACACGTCGAGCAGCCACACAGCAGGGGCCGCCACCTTGGAAAGGGCGATCATCAGCGGCGCCAGCACCACCGCGAGGCTCTCGGGGTTGCGCAGCGCCAGCCGCTTGGGAATGAGTTCGCCAATGACCAGCGAGATATAGGTGATGCCGGCCACCGCCACCGCATAGCCGACGGGATCGGCCACATTGTGCGGCACGCCCCAGCCCGCCAGCGCCTGCCCCAGCCATTCACCGAGGCTCGCGCCGGAAAAGGCGCCGGCAAGAATGCCGATAAGGGTGATGCCGATCTGCACGGTGGAGAGGAATCGGCCCGGCTCGGCGCCGAGGGCGATCGCCGCCTTCGCCCCCTTGTGCCCCTTGTCGGCCATGGGCCGAAGCCGGGCGGCCCGGGACGACACGATGGACAATTCCGCGGCGGCAAGCACCGCATTGAGCAAAACGAGAAAGAGAACGATCAGAATTTCAACGACGGGCATGGCGCGAATGGAAGCCTTTCGCGCCCCTCATAGCACGGCAGAGGCGGCAAGGTGAAACGTTCCAAGCGTCGCGACACCTTCATCTTTCTTTCACTTTCCTCTAGATGAGCCTCGGTCGCGCCAGTGCGCGGACGGATGGGAAGAAGGCGCATGTCGTTCAACACCTTTGGGCATATGTTCCGCGTGACCACGTTCGGCGAGAGCCATGGCCCCGCCATCGGCTGCGTCGTGGACGGTTGCCCGCCCGGCCTGCGCTTCACCCTCGAAGACATCCAGGCGGCGCTCGACCGCCGCCGTCCCGGCCAGTCGCGCTTCACCACCCAGCGCCGCGAGCCCGACGAGGTGCGCATCCTCTCCGGCACGCTGCCGGATCCCGAGGGCGGCCTCGTCACCACCGGAACGCCGGTTGCGATGCTGATCGAGAATGTGGACCAGCGGTCCAAGGATTATGCCGATATTGCCGGCAGCTACCGCCCCGGACACGCGGACTATACCTATGATGCCAAATACGGAATCCGCGACCATCGCGGCGGCGGCCGCTCCTCCGCGCGCGAGACCGCGACGCGGGTGGCGGCGGGCGCGCTGGCGGCAAAAGTTCTTCCGGGCGTGACCGTGCGCGGCGCGCTGGTGCAGATCGGCGAAATCGCCATCGACCGCGCGCGCTGGGATTGGACCGAGGTGGCCAACAATCCCTTCTTCTGCCCCGACCCGCAGACGGTTCCCGCCTGGACCGAGTATCTCGATGGCATCCGCAAGTCCGGCTCGTCCGTGGGCGCGGTGGTGGAAGTGGTGGCCGAGGGCGTGCCGCCGGGCCTCGGCGCGCCCCTTTATGCCAAGCTCGACGCGGACATCGCGGCGGCGCTCATGGGCATCAATGCGGTGAAGGGCGTGGAGATCGGCGAAGGCTTCAATGCCGCGCGCCTCACCGGCGAACAGAATGCCGACGAGATGCGGCGCGGCAATGAGGGTCGCCCGGTCTTCCTGTCCAACCATGCGGGCGGCGTGCTGGGCGGCATTTCCACCGGCGCGCCCATCGTCGCGCGGTTCGCGGTGAAACCCACTTCCTCCATCCTCACGCCGCGCCAGACCGTGGACAAGTTCGGCGAGGAGGGCGAGATCTTCACCAAGGGTCGGCACGACCCCTGCGTCGGCATTCGCGCCGTGCCGGTGGGCGAAGCCATGCTGTGGTGCGTGCTGGCGGACCATCTTCTGCGCCATCGCGGACAGGTGGGCGAGACACCGCCCTGGCCCGCAAGCCGCTAATTTCAGTATCACTGAAAAATTATCGCCATTCAGTGTGGCTGAAAGCGCGGCCGTGCTATAGAGCCTCATGAAACTTTCGGAGTGGCTCCAGAACACCGGAACGACGCGCAGCGCCTTCGCGCGGCAGGTGGGCCTGTCCCCCGCCAGCGTGACCGCGCTGTGCAACGATGCGCGGGCCTGGGTTTCGCGGGAGACCGCGGAGCGCATCGCCCTCGCCACCGGACAGGCGGTCACCCCCAACGATCTCCTGGGCCTTGCTCCGCCCCATATTCGAGGTGTTCCCGTGTCCGACAGCGCCCAATCCCGCGTCCAGCTCGCCATCGAAGCCATTGCGCGCGGGGAAATGGTGGTCGTCACCGACGACGACGACCGTGAGAATGAAGGCGACCTGATCCTCGCCGCCTCCCTCGCGACCCCCGACAAGATGGCGTTCGTGATCCGCCACACCTCGGGCATCGTCTGCACCCCCCTGCCCGCCTCGGAAGCCAAGCGCCTGCGCCTGGAGCCCATGGTGGCGAACAATGACGCGCCCATGGGCACGGCCTTCACCGTCTCGGTGGACGTGCGTCACGGCACCACCACGGGCATTTCGGCGGAAGAGCGCACCAATACGGTGCGCGCGCTGGCGAACCCCAACATGGGCGCCGCCGACTTCGTGCGCCCCGGCCACGTCTTTCCGCTCATCGCCAAGGAAGGGGGCGTGCTGATCCGCTCCGGCCATACGGAAGCGGCCGTGGACCTCTGCCGCCTCGCCGGCCTCCCGCCCATCGGGGTGATCGCGGAACTGGTGAATGACGACGGCACCGTCCAGCGCGGGCCGCAGGTGACCGCCTTTGCGGACGCGCACAAGCTGCACCGCATCTCGGTGGCCGATCTCATCTCCTACCGTCAGGCCCGCGAAAAGCTGGTCACCCGTTCCGCCGAATTCCCGGTGCCCACCACCATCGGCGAGATGAAGGGCTATTCCTTCATGACCCCCTTCGAGAGCGTGAACCATCTCGCGGTGGTCCATGGACGGATCGGGGACGGCGAGAATGTGCTGGTGCGCCTGCACCGCGCGGACCCCATCGCGGATGCTTTCGGCGGGGCCAAGAGCGTTCAGAAGGCGCTTGCGCGCATTCACGAGGAAGGACGCGGCGTGCTGGTCTATCTGCGCGACGGCACGGCGGGCGTGCCCGCCACCGCCATGGGCCAGTCGGAGAAGAGCGCCAGCGAGGTCGAGCGCGACCGGCACTGGCGCGAAGTGGGGCTCGGCGCGCAGATCCTGCGCGATCTCGGCGTGGTCTCCATCCGCCTGCTCGCCTCCAAGGCGCGTACCTATGTGGGCCTCGGCGGTTTCGGCATCGAGATCCTGGAGACCGAGACGCTGGAGTCCTGACCACCCCAAAGGCGGCTCAGCACTTTCGCTCCTTGCGGAACGGTGGCAGCATGATGTGACGCATCATCCCTGCGGGCGTTCCCTTGGAGGACCCCATGGCTTGGCGGTGGCACGGCGTCGCGCTTCTGTTCGCACCCCTCCTGCTTCTGGGCTTGGCCGCCTGGAGCCCCGCCCGCGCGGCGCCCCGCGCGGCCGACAATATGGTGGATGTGCACCTCGTCCTCGCCGTGGACATCTCCTATTCCATGGACCCGGAGGAGCAGGCGCTCCAGCGCGAGGGCTATGCGGCCGCCCTCGTCTCTCCCGAATTCCTCAACGCCCTGAAGCTCGGCCCCAATGGGCGGATCGCCGTGACCTATGTGGAATGGGCCGGGGAATCCGAGCAGCGCGTGATCATTCCCTGGACCCTGGTGGACGGCGCTCCGGCCGCGCAGGCGCTCTCCGCGCGCATTCTCGCGGTGCCGCTGCGCCGGGCCTATCGCACCTCGATCTCAGGCGCGCTGCGCTTTTCCATGGCCCAGTTCAAGGAGAGCGGCTTTCGCGCGCTGCGCAACGTCATCGATGTTTCCGGCGATGGCGTGAACAACCAGGGACCGGCAGTGACGCAGATGCGCGACGAGGTGGTGAAGGCGGGCATCACCATCAACGGCCTTCCCTTGGTGCTGAAGCGCAGCACCAATGCCGCCATGGATGTGCCGGACCTCGACATTTATTACGAGGATTGCGTCATCGGCGGCCCCGGGGCCTTCGCCATCCCGGTGCGCGCCATGGACGAGTTCGCCCGCGCCATCAAGACCAAGCTGGTGCTGGAAGTGGCGGGGGTGGTGCCCAAGCCCGCGCCGCGCATCGTCCCGGCGGCCAGTCCCGCCCGCATCTCCTGCCTGATCGGCGAGCGCATGTGGCAGGAGCATTGGAACAACGGAGTGCCGGCGCCGGCGGGCGCCCGCCGGCTCCGGTGTTTTGCAGATCAGGCCTTCTGCAACTGGGCCAGCAGGTCCAGATGCTCGTGAATGAAGGTCCGCAGGAAATAGGCGATGTGCGACAGGTTGGAGCCGAGCCCCTCCTTCGCGATCAGCGTCTCCTGAATGCCCAGCAGCTTCTTGTGGCCGCCAATCTCGGCCGCGACATAGGCCTGGTCGAACTGCGGGCCGGACAGGGCCGCGAGCTTGGCCAAAGCGTCGTTGTCCTCCGCCGACAGGGTTTTGAGCGGCGGCGCGTCCTTGTTCAGGAGGGTCTGGCCCACCGTCATCTGCTCGGCCAGTTCAAGCTTGGCGAAGGTCTGGATCGCCGGGCTGCCCTGCTTGATCGCCAGTTCGCTCGCGCGGCGCGAGATGGTCGAGATGGTGAGCGTGCCCTCGCGATAGGCCGCATGGGCCGAGGGCTTGGCGCTCGCCTGCGTGCTCACCAGAAGCGGCGCGACCGTCCCCACAAGGCCGAGGCCGGCCACCAATTGACGCCTGTCCATAAATCATCCCCCGCATATCGAAGCCTGGAAGACCCGGGCGCCCCTTGATACCACTTCGCCCGGCCAACGCCATGCGCCGGTATCCATTTCCCGCGCGCTGCGGAGGGATCGGGCCGGGTCAGCGTTCGAAATGGCCCACCAGTTCCACATGGGGCGAGAAGCGGAACTGGTCCACGGGCGTCACGCGCAGCAGGCGGTAACCGCCCTCCATCAGCAGGCGGGCATCGCGCGCGAAGGTCTGCGCGCTGCACGACACATAGGCGATGCGCGGCACGCTGGAGCGCGCCAGTTCCAGGGCCTGCGCCTCCGCGCCCTGGCGGGGCGGGTCGATGACCACGGCATCGAAACGCTTCAATTCCTCCGCCATGAGCGGCCGGCGGAACAGGTCGCGCGCCTCTCCTTCAACGCCCTTGAGGCCGGGCGCGGACTGGGCGCCCTTGAGCAGCGCGGCAACCGCCGGCGCGTTGCTCTCATAGGCCGCGACCCGCGCGCGCTCGGCGAGGCGCAGGGCGAAGGTGCCTACCCCGCAGAACAGGTCCGCCACGCGCTTGGCCGGGCCCACCACCTCCAAGGCGAGGCGGGCCAGCGTCTCTTCCCCAAGGGCGGTCGCCTGAAGGAAGGCGGCGGGCGGCAGGCTCACGCGCGCGCGGCCCATCATCACGAACGGCGCTTCGCGCTGGGTCAGAAGCTCGCCGTGCCGGGTGAGGCGGGCGAGCGAAAAGCGGTCGGCCAGCGCCGCGAGGTCCATGAGCAAGCCAGCGGGCACCGGGCCGGAGCCGCGCACATCCATGTCCATGCCCGCGCCGGTGGCGGTCACATGCAGGTCGAGCGGCTTGCGCAGCGGCGCGAGGGCTTGGGCCACCGCGCGCGCCGCCGGCAGCGCCTCCCGCAGATCGGAACAGAGAACCGGGCACTGGTCGATCGCCACCATGGCGTGGGACTTGCGCTCCGCGAATCCCACTACGGTCCGGCTGCCATATTGGCGCCCATGGAAGATGGCGCGCCGCCGGCCCGCCCCATGGGCGTCCACGATCGCGGCGACCTCGGTCTCGACGTCCTCGCGCTCCAGCGCCGCGACCACGAGGGCGCGCTTCCAGGCGAGATAGGCCGGCGCCGCCCAATGCTGGAGCAGGCACCCCCCGCAGATGCCGAAATGCGGACAATCCGGCGCGACCCGGTCCGCGCTCGCCTCCAGGAGGCGCTCGACCTTGAAACGGTCCTTGTCCACCTGCCCCGCCACGCGTTCGCCGGGCAGCGTATAGGGCGCGAAGACCGGCGCACCGTCGATGGTCGCGAGGCCGTCGCCCTGCGCGCCGACGCGCGTGATGACGCCTTCGATGAGGTCCGCGTTCATGATCGCACCGCGCCCACCAGGAATTCCCGGTTGCCGTCGCCCCCGGCGATGGGCGAGGGAATGAGGCCGACCACTTGCCATCCGAGCCCGACAATGGCCTGCGAGAGGCGTGCGCAAACTTCGGCGTGAACCGCCTCGTCGCGCACGATGCCCTTCTTGACGCGCGCCGGCCCGGCCTCGAACTGCGGCTTGATGAGGGCCGCGAGCCGCGCCTGCGGCCTGGCCAGCGCGAGCGCGGCCGGCAGCACCAGGGCGAGGGAGATGAAGCTGACATCGCACACCACGAGGTCCACCGGCTCGGGAACCTCCACCCGCGACAGGGTCCGCGCGTCAAACCCCTCGAACAGCCGCACCTCGGGCCGCGCGCGCAGGCTGGCATGGAACTGGTCGCGGCCCACATCCACCGCATAGACCCGCGCCGCGCCACGCCGCAGCAGCACGTCGGTAAATCCCCCCGTGGAGGCGCCCACATCCAGCGCGACGGCCCCGGAGGGATCAAAATCGAAGGCGTCCAGCGCCGCCGCAAGCTTCAGCCCGCCGCGCGAGACAAAGGGGTGCGTGTCCTGCGCGTCCAGAACGGCGTCGGGGTCCACCTCGTCCGAAGGCCGCGCCACCGCCGCGCCATCGGCGAAGACCAGCCCGGCCCGCACCGCGGCCTGGGCGCGCGCCCGGCTCTCGAACAGGCCGCGTGCGACCAGCAACTTGTCGATGCGCTCGCGCGCCATGCTTTTTATCCCGTCGCGGCGCATCCAGAGCGCGCCGCGCCACCTTCTTGCCAATGTGTCCTTCCTAATGGATGGGCGCCCGCCGTGAAAGGCGGGGCGAGAGGCGTGTCGGCCAGATGCGTCATGGTGGCCACAGACAATCTGGGGCAGAACCGTTCCGCGCCTGAGCGGTTATGGACAGGTTCACTTTGTCCGCCTCCCGCGAACCAACCGGAGTTCCCATGCGTCGTGTTCCCGCGTTCTGTGCCGCGCTGCTGATCGCAGGGTGCGCGGGCGCCAGCGCCCTTGCCGCCCCCGTGGCCAAGCCCAAGCCCGGCAAGGCCGCCCCCGATCCCCGCGTCTGGGCGCTTGCGAAGGGCGAGGACACGTTCGTCCTCAGATACAGCGACCCGCGCGACCCCGACCCGGATTTCGCCGCCACCTGCCAGCCAAGTGCCCGCCTGCTGCAAATTGCGGTGGAGGTGGACGGGCGTCCCTTTTCCTCCGGCGAAGGCGTTCCCATGACGCTCACCAGCGGCAAGCGCCGCCTGGAGCTGGCGGCCACCGCCTTCCAGGGCGGGGGAGACGGCAAGATGGTGGTCGAGGCGGCGGTCGCGCTGGACGCGCGGGTCTTTGACCTGTTCGACGGGGGCGAGACGCTCACCCTCAAGATTCCGCCGAGTGTGCCCAAGGGCCACGCCATCACCCTCGCCTATCCGCTGACGGGCGCGCGGGCGCGGCTTGGAGACTTCGAGCGGGCCTGTCTCGCGCGCCGCTAACCAAGACTTGCGGTCGGCCTTTTGATTTTCCGGCGAGGGCTTATGATCCCTCGCGCTCACATTGGGGTTATTCCATGAAACGGGCGGTACTGACTTTCACGATCCTCGCGGCCTCGGTCGCCTCCGCCCACGCGCAGGTCAAGATGACCTGGACCGCGGAGGAGATGGACAACGGCGCCGTACTGACCCTGGGCGTCCCCGAGACGGACAATTCGGTCATTTCCCTGGTCTGCAACAAGGGCAATCCCACCGTCCTGCTCACCTCCCATGTGGGGTCGAAAGGACTGAAGGCGAATGATCCCGCGCGGATCATTCTCACGGCCGGCAAGGTGAAGAAGGAATTCACCGGCAAGGCTGTCGCCAATGAGGAATCCGCGTCCGTCGACGTGGAGGCCGGCGGAAGCTTCGCGGACGTCAAGGCGGTCCTGGCCGGCGGCAAGACCATGACGCTTGAAGTGAAGGGCGTGAAGCAGCAGGCGCCGCTCGACGGCGCGCCGGACGCATTCGCGACCTTCGCGGCCGCCTGCCAGTAAGGGTCAGGCCACCACGGATCAGGCGCGGCGGGAGACCGCCGCGCGCCCCTCGCTGGCGCCGAGCAGCGCCAGGGCCTTGACCGCGATGCCCTCGGCATCCAGCCCCGCCAGCGCCATCTGCCGGGCGGGAGTCTCGTGGTCGATATAGGTGTCCGGCAGCACCATGGCGCGCAGCTTCAGCCCGCGATCCAGCGCGCCGGCATCGCTCAGCATCTGCATGACCTGGCTGCCAAAGCCGCCGATGGAGCCCTCTTCCACCGTGATCATGGCGGCATGGGAGCGCGCGAGGCGCAGCATCAGGTCCGCATCGATGGGCTTGGCGAAGCGCGCATCCACGACGCTTGCCGAATAACCCAGCGCCTCCAGCCGCTCGGCGGCATCCAGGCAGGCCGCGAGGCGCGTGCCGAGCGCGACCAGCGCAATGTCGGTTCCCTCGCGCACCACGCGCCCGCGTCCGATCGGCAGCACCTCGCCCTTGGTGGGGCGCTCCACGCCGACACCCTCGCCGCGGGGAAACCGGAAGGCGATCGGGCCGTCGTCATAGGCGACGGCGGTGGCGATCATATGGGTGAGTTCCGCCTCGTCCGAGGGGGCCATGATGGTCATGCCGGGCAGGCAGGCGAGAAAGGCGAGATCATAGGCGCCGGCGTGGGTGGCGCCGTCCGCTCCCACCAGCCCGGCGCGGTCGATGGCGAAGCGCACCGGAAGCCCTTGAAGCGCGACGTCATGCACCACCTGGTCATAGCCGCGCTGGAGGAAGGTGGAATAGAGCGCGCAGAACGGCTTGTAGCCTTCCGAAGCAAGCCCGGCGGCGAAGGTCACCGCATGCTGCTCGGCAATGCCCACATCGAAGGTGCGCTGGGGATAGGCCTGACCGAACAGATCGAGCCCCGTGCCAGAGGGCATGGCGGCGGTGATGGCCACCACCTTGTCGTCGTGGCGCGCTTCCGCGATGAGGCTCTCGGCGAACACACGGGTATAGGACGGCGCGTTGGACTTGGGCTTCAGCTGCGTGCCCGTGACCACGTCGAACTTGACCACGCCGTGATACTTGTCGGCGGACCGCTCGGCGGGGGCGTAGCCCTTGCCCTTCTGGGTCACCACATGGACCAGGATCGGGCCGCCCTTGGCGTCGCGCACATTGCGCAGAACAGGGAGCAGGTGCTCCAGATTATGCCCGTCGATGGGGCCGACATAATAGAAGCCCATCTCCTCGAACAGCGTGCCGCCGGTCCAGAAGCCGCGCGCGAATTCCTCCGCGCGCTGGGCGCCGCGCTCGACGAATTTAGGCATATGGCGGGACAATTGCTTGCCCAGCTCGCGCAGCGACAGATAGGTGCGCCCGGAAATGAGCCGCGCCAGATAGGCGGACATGGCCCCGGTGGGCGGGGCGATGGACATGTCATTGTCGTTGAGGATGACAATCAGCCGGCTGTCCATGGCGCCGGCATTGTTCATGGCCTCATAGGCCATGCCCGCCGACATGGCGCCGTCGCCGATGACGCAGACCACGTTGCGGTCTTCGCCCGAAAGATCGCGCGCCACCGCCATGCCGAGCCCGGCTGAGATGGAGGTGGAGGAATGGGCCGCGCCGAACGGATCGTAATCGCTTTCCGCGCGGCGCGTGAAACCCGACAGGCCGCCGCCCTGGCGCAGGGTGCGGATCCGGTCGCGCCGGCCGGTGAGGATCTTGTGCGGATAGGCCTGGTGGCCGACGTCCCAGATCAGGCGGTCCTTGGGGGTCTCGAACACATGGTGCAGCGCCACCGTCAGCTCGACCACGCCGAGGCCCGCGCCGAGATGCCCGCCGGTCACCGACACCGCGTCGATGGTTTCGAGCCGCAATTCCTCGGCGAGTTGCTGAAGCTTCTCATCCGGCAAGGCCCGCAGGTCCGCGGGAGACGTCACCGTATCGAGAAGCGGTGTCCTGGAAACCGTCACGAAACACTCCGCCTGTCGGCCGCCCCGGCTCCCCTGAGGCAGGGACGATACGGGGCTGCTGCTGACTTTCGAGGCATACACGCCGGGGGGTATTCGCGCAACGTGAGACCCTTTTCCATTCCTGCGCGCCGAACAGGGCCGAGTGATGGCCGGCTCATCATGCCTCAGGACGCTCGAACAGACCCCGCAATTTGCCCGCGCGGATCATGACGCGGTGCAGGTCGAAGGTCAGCAGCGCGAGCGCGCACCCCCCCATCAGCTTCAGCGCATCCGCTCCACGTCCCGACGGACGATGATATTTACGGCGCAGATACAGCTCGGATCGCTTCTTGAGCCGGTTTATGGCGAAGGTGCGGGACAGGCTGGGAGTGCTGGACTTGCCCCCGCCGTGGCGCACACGCGCGGCCCGCACCACGATGATGGGGATGGTCCGCGCGAGCGCGCGCAGCGCGAGGTCGTCATCCTCGTGATAGAGGAAAATCCGCGCGTCGAACCCGCCCATCTCCAGGAACAGGTCGCGCGGCGCCAGGAACGCCGCGCCATGGACGAAGCGGGTGCAATAGTCCCCTCCGATCTCTTCCTCCTTCAGGCGCCGGGCCCGCGGGACGGGCTCCAGGATCGAGCCTTCCTTGCGCATCAGCCGCCCATTCTCGCCGACGATGGAGGGCATGAGGAAGGCCGGATCGTAGCGGCGCGCGGCGTCCAGCAGTGTCTCAAGCGCGCCCTCCTCCAGTTCCGCATCGGGATTGAGGAACAGGACATGGCCACCTGTGGCGGCGCGGGCGCCTTCATTGCAGGCGGCGCCGAATCCCACGTTGCGCGGCAAGGCGAGAAGGCGCGCCGGGCGGGACAGCGCAGCCATGAAGCCGGTGCCTTCGGGGCTCGCATTATCGACGATGATCACCTCCGCCCAGGACGGGACGGAGGCGACCGCGCGGCCGATCACCGCGCCGCTGTCGAACGTGACGAACACCACCGAGAGACTGCCGAGGTCTTGCACGCGCGCTCCGACGAAAAGGGGCCGTTCGGCGCGCCTCTGGTCGCGCCGCCGGGGAGTGGTAGCATCCAGGCTCCCGAGGGCAAACCGCAAGGCGGCCCTTTCATCGCGTCCGCCCCTCCGGTAGAACGCTCGCCATCATGCCGCCGCGCGATCCCGCACCGACGCTCCGCCGCCATTTCTTCTTCCTGGCCGGCTTCGACCCCATGGATGCGGAGGGCCATTCGCGCATCTTCCAGCGGGAGATGGCGCGCTTCGCATCGGTGTGGAACGTCTCTGCCGCGCTGGACGGCCCGCTCCAGACGACCGAAACGGGCGCTTTCTGGGATGCGACCGCCGAAGGGCCGGGCTGGAGCTCGCAGGCCCGCGTCGAACTCCTGTGCTGGGACGATCTGGTGCGCGCCGAAATGGGGCGCAGTCGGCTCTCCCATCTGTGGGGCGGGGCGCGCGCGTTCGCGGACATGGTCGCGACCGGCACGATCCTGCGCTATTTCCGCTTCAGCCACCGCTACGGCATCTTCTTCCTGCTGACCTATGTGGCGCTGGCCGCGATCTGCGGCGTGGCGCTGGCGGCGGGCCTCGGCGCCGCCCATCTTGCGGAGGACCTCGGCCTCCCCGCCACGCTCACCGGCCTTGTGGCTGGTGGCCTCACCTTCTTCGCAGCCATGGCGACGTTCGGGCGCCGCATGCGCCTCCAGCAATCCCTGGACCTTGCAGAATTCTCGGTGGACTTCGTGCGCGGCCGCCATCCCGCCATCGCCGCGCGGATGGAGGCCTTCGCCAGGCGCATCCTCGCGGTGGTGAATGAGGGCGGCGTGGACGAGATCGTCATTGCCGGCCACAGCCTCGGCGCCATGCATGCGGTGAGTTGTCTTGCCCGCGCGCTGGAGACGGACCCCGATTTCCCGAAGCGCGCCAAGGTGCGCCTGCTCACGGTGGGCAATACGGCGGCGAAATTCGCCCTGCATCCGGCAGGGGGCTGGCTGCGCGCGGCCGGCGAACGGGTGTTCGAGGCGCGGGAGATCTATTGGGCGGAGTTCCAGGCGCGCGACGATCTCGTGAGCTTCTACAAGGTCAATCCCGTGACCCTGCGCCACGCGGGCAATTCCAACGGCCTGCTGCGGCCCTTCGTGCGGCAGGTGACGATCCGCGAAATGATGACGCCCGCGACCTTCGCGCGCTACCGGCTCGACCTGATGCGCATGCATTGCCAGTTCTTCCTGGCGAACGACCGGCGGGCGGCCTACGACTTCTACGCCTTCATCTTCGCCCCGGTGTCGTTCGACGCCGTGGTCCATGAAATCCAGGGGCCGCTCGAAATTTTCGATCCGGACGGCTCCATCATTCCCGAGGAGCGCCGGGGCGCAGCCGCATGAGCCTTCTGACCTTCGCCAAACTCGCCTGGACCCTCGGCGTCGTCGCCTGGTTCGTGATCCGCCTCCCCTTCCAGTTCAAGGCCCGCCGCACGGGGGTCGCGGATGCGCGGCGGCGGAACCTGCGGGAAAAGATCCTGCTCTCCATCTCCACCTGCGGGCTCGGCGTGGTGCCGGCGCTCTATGTGGTCACGGGGTTTCCCGCCACCCTTTCCTATGCCCTTTCGCCGCTTCAGGTGACGGCGGGCGTGCTGGTGTTCCTGTTCGCCCTCTGGCTGTTCTGGCGCACCCATTCGGATCTTGGCCGGCAATGGTCGGTGACGCTGGAATTGCGCGAATCGCACCAGCTCATCACCAGCGGGGTGTATCGCCATGTGCGCCACCCCATGTATTCCGCCTTCTTCCTCTGGGCGATCGCCCAGGCGCTGCTGCTGCCCAATCTGGTGGGCGGCTTCGCCGGACTGGTGGGCTTCGGCACGCTCTATCTGTTCCGCGTGGGCGAGGAGGAGGCGATGATGCGCGAGGCGTTCGGCGCGCAATATGACGCCTATTGCGCGCGCACCAAGCGGGTCATCCCCTTCCTCTACTGAGCCGGCCGGGGGGGGAACATCCGGCGCACATCCGCCTGCGTCCGATTCGCCCCCCCTTCGTTCCCGCCCCGTCCCACCGCCCGCGCCGGCGCGTCCCGGATCGGGACAGCGCGTATGCCCAGGCAGTTCCCGCCGGAACGAAACCGGTGCGGGGGTCGGTCAGCGATTCGGCGCCGTTTCGTTCCCCGCTTGTGCCGCCGCCAGCGCGGGCCTGTCCCGCAGCGGGACGGGCGCGGGCAACAAAAAAGCCGGGCAATGGCCCGGCTTTATTCGTCTCGAAGGGTCGAGATATTCAGTGCGCGGCGGCGCTGGAGCCCTGGCTGAGGGCGTCGGCCACCTGCTTCAGGTCCGCGAGCATGGAGGCGGCCTTCTGGCGGCCCTCGTCGGTGGTGGCGTCGGCCACGTCTTCCTCGGCGTCCTTGATGAGCTGGCGCAGCTGCGCCGTGTCGATTTCCTCGACCGGGGTCGCGCGCTCGGCGAGCACGGTGAGGCCCGTCGGGTTCGCCTCGGCAAATCCTCCACGCACGAACAGGCGCTTGGCCGTGCCTTCGCCGCGCACGGTGAGGATGCCGGGACGCAGCGTCGCGATGAACGGCGCATGGCCGGCGCCGACCGAGAAGTCGCCGTCCGAACCCGGCACATCCACCCAGGTCACGGGACCGGAGAAGACGAGCCGCTCGGGCGAGACGAGCTCAAAGGTGAAGGTGGCCATGTGCGTGTCTCCGCTGTCCCCGTGCCGCGCTCACCCCGGACGCGAGGTCCGTGCCGGGTGTGCCGCGCCGCCCGTGCCGGTCCGCCGCGGGCGGCGCCGGACACGTGCGAACCTGTCCTGTCGGCGCCCGCGATTAAGGAGGGCGCCGGATCTCGTCTTGCCTCAGGCCGCTTC
>JBFMAV010000078.1:0-19501 GCA_040755535.1 Pseudomonadota bacterium
TGTTCTGTCGCCTCAAGGATTTTCGGCGCATCGCCACCCGCTACGACAAGCTCGCCGTGAACTTCGCTGCCGCCGTCTCGCTCGCCGCTATCGTCACCTGGTGGACCTGATTGAGTCTGGAGCCTAGGGCTTGCCCGGCCCCTCCCCCTCCCGCTCGGGGCGCGGGGCGGATACGTCCTCGGGGTCGGCCGGCGCGGGCGTCTCGGCCTCGCCGGCCGCGCGGGCGCGCCCCTGCGCCTTGCGCCGCGCGAGATTGGCGCGCAGCGCGCTGGCGAGGCGGGCGTTCTTGTCGTTTTCCGCAGGCATGATCCTCCTGCGTTATCCGCGCCGCGCACGAATGACAAGCCTCCCGCCAGCAAACCCGCGCGGAGGGCCTTGCCAGACGGCCCCCATCCACGTAAGAGGAGCGCCCTGGAACGGGCTGTCGGGCGCACGCGCCCTCATCCCCTGTCCGGACCGCGATGCCGCTTTAGCTCAGCTGGTAGAGCACCTCATTCGTAATGAGGGGGTCGGGGGTTCGAATCCCTCAAGCGGCACCAGTCCCGGGATTTCCGCCTGATTTTACAAGATATCCCTACGAGCCCCGCTCGGGCGCGCGCGTTCGAGCTTGTGCGTCGTTCACCCGGCCGCTTTGAGCTTGTGGCCGACCGCGACGATCGCATCCAGTGCCGGCACCAATTCCTGCCCGAGGGGCGTGAGGGCATAGTCCACGGAGGGCGGCGAGGTCGGCTGGATGGTGCGGGAGATCACGCCCCGCTGTTCCAATTCCCGCAGGCGCTGGGACAGAACCTTGGCCGAAACCGGCGGGATGTCGAGCCGCAATTCGCTGAACCGTCGCGGCCCGGCGCGCAGATGCCAGATCACGTTCGGCGCCCAGGCGCCGGCAATGATCGCCATGCAGGCGGTGAGAGCGCAGGGTTCCGGCGGAGCGACGCTGCGGTTCTTGCGGAGCTTGAGGCTCATCTTCGGACCCGGTTACTGCGCGGAAACCGGAAAATCGAGTAACCATCAGAAACCAAGTTGGCAAGGGAAACCCATCTCCCTACCCTCCCGCTTCCCCCACCGTCAGGGACAGCGGCGCGGAAGCGCCTCGCGCCCGGCCGTCGGCACGGCACGCTTTGGGCAAAAGGTATTTGAGGAGATCCGCGCATGACTTCGGCGTTCACTGACATCACCGATGTCCTCCAGGCGTATTTCGATGCGCTCTATTTCTGCGATGTCGAGCGCCTGCAATGCGTTTTTCATCCCCGGGCGATCTATGCCACCGCGGACGAAACACCCCTGCTCTACCGCACCATGGAAGAGTATGTGCCAGTGATCGCCGCCCGGCAGTCGCCGGCCTCGCGCCATGAGCCCCGGCGCGATCATATCGACGCGATCGACCTCGCCGGCGAAAACACGGCCCTCGCGCGCGTGCGATGCTCCATCGGTCAACGCGATTTCGTGGATTTCCTGACCCTGGTGCGAACCGATGGCCGTTGGCAGATCATCGCCAAGGTCTTCCAGATCATCGAGCGTGAATAGTAAGAACTGAAACGATGCCTGGGGCGTCGCAACCCTCCCGGTCAGCCCTGCCCGTCAGCCCTCAAAGACCGACACTCTGCGGCCTTATGCATGGGAGTGGGGTGGCTCGCTCCGTGCCGGCATCCGCAAGAGTTTGATCCGATCAGGTGGAAAAATCCGATCGGTCACTGAGGCTCCATATTATGGATAGAGCGCGGGCCGCGCCTGCTCTAAGGCACCATCACCTTGAGACACCACGCTGGTCGCGCCATCGCTTTCGAGCGTGTCACAGAACCGGCCCCATCATGGCCACGGCATTGTTCAGCATGCGCCGCCAGGGCGCCGTCGCATCCACCTCGGCGGGCGTGACGATGCGGGCGCTGTCGAGATAGGTCTGCTGGCGCGCCCGCACGGCGCGCGTGAACTGCGCGTCGTGGAGCAGGATGTTGTTCTCCGCGTTCAATTCGAACGAGCGGCGGTCGATATTGGCCGAGCCGATCAGCGTCACCTCGCCGTCCAGCGTCAGTGTCTTGGCATGCAGCAGTCCGCCCACATATTCGCGGATTTCCACGCCCGCATCGATCAGGTCGCGATAATAGGATCGGCTCGCCGCCGCCACGATCCAGGAATCGTTGCGCTGGGGAAAGATGATGGTGGTCGAGACACCGCGCCGGGCGCTCGCGCACAAGGCGGCCTGGATGGGCTCGTCCGGGACGTAATAGGGCGTGGTGATGACGAGTTCGCGCCGCGCGGCATTCATGAGCGAGACGAAGGTCTCCGGCATGGCCGAATAGCGCACGGCCGCCCCGCTCGCGATCACCTGGGCGATGAAACCGCGCTCGGGCGCGGGCAAGGGCGCGGCAAGCAGCGGGGTCAGGTCGTCGCTCGCCTGCGCCATCCAGGTGCTGGCGAACAGATGCTGGTTCTGGCGCACCACCGGCCCCTCGAAGCGGGCCATGATGTCCACCCAGGGGGCGAAGCGCGCCTTCACCGCGAAGGCGGCATCGGCGCAATTCTGGCTGCCGCAATAGGTGATGGCATTGTCGATGACCACGATCTTGCGGTGGTTGCGCATGTCGATGCGCCCCTTGAAGGGGCGCAGGAGCGGATTGCCCACCGGCAGCGCCGCCCGCACCTGCACCCCGCTCGCGGTGAGCGCCGCCCAATGGGGCGAGCGGATGAAGGCGCGCGAGCCCAGATCGTCCGCCATGGCCCGGCATGTCACCCCGCGCGCGGCCGCGCGCTTCAGGGCGTCGGCCACCTTGAGGCCGCTGCCGTCCGCCAGCCAGATGTAGAACAGCACATGCACGCTGCTTTGGGCCGCATCGATGTCTCGCACCATGGCCTCGATGGCGGCGGCGGAATCGGGCAGAAGCTCCGCCCGGTTCCCCGCCACCGGCACATAATGGCTCACCGACTGGCCCACCCGGAACAGGGGCACGAAGCGGTCCTTCAGATCCTCCTCGGCGGAAGGCCCGGCCACCGTCTCGGCGGGCGGCAATTCCCCGAAGGCCGCGCGCAGGCGGTCGATGCGGGCGCGGCCCAAATTGATCTCGCCGAACAGGATATAGGCGAGCACACCGACGCCCGGGGCCAGCGCGATCACCAGGATCCAGGCGAGGCGGGCGGAGGGGTCGCGGTGCGGCCGCAACAGCGCGCGCACCATGAAGACGAGCTGGACGAAGGCCTGGGCGATGAGCAGCATCCAGGCGAGAACGGCGGAATCATGCATGGGAACGCGCGAGCCTCGAACGGAGACGGCGCATTAAAGCATGTCGCGCGCGCCTGCGAAGCGCCCGACGCGCCCCGCCGTCCCTCACCCCCTCATTCGCCGGCGACGGCGCGCGGCGACGCGGTCCCGCGACGCCCCAGATCGCGGAACGGGCGGCCCGCGCGCAGATGCGCCTCGATGGTCTCCAATTCCACCCCGCTGGTTTCCGGCACATAGCGCCAGGTGAACAGGAGACCGGCGCAACAGACCAGGGCATAGAAGCCGAACACGCCCGACAGCCCCACCGCCTGGAGCAGGCTCGGGAAGGAGAACATCACCAGCACATTCATCGCCCAATTGGCGAGGGAGGCGACGCTCATGCCGAGCGCACGGACCTTGAGCGGAAAGATTTCCGACATCATCACCCAGGGCAGCGGCCCGACGCTCGCGGCGAAGGCGCCGATATAGACGACGAGCCCGATGACCGAGAGCGTGGCGAGCCCCGCCACCCCGAGGGCGGAGCCAAGCGCGATGGCGGCAAGGCCCAGCGCCGTGCCGGCGAAGCCCAGATACATCAGGGGCCGCCGCCCGAGGCGGTCGATCAGCGCCATGCCCACGAAGGTCATGAGCACATTGACCAGCCCCACGCCCATGGTGGCGAGCAACTGGGTGGCGTGGGAATCAAAGCCGGTCTCCTTGAAGACCGTGGGCGCGAAATAGATCACCGCATTGATGCCGGAGAGCTGCTGGAGCACGAACAGGCCGATGCCGACGATCAGGGCCGGGCGCACGGCCGGGCTGATCAAGTCGGCCCAGCCGGCCGCGTGGGTCGGGCCCTCGACGGTCTGCGCGATGGCGGCAAGCTCGCCGTCGACCTCCGCCGCCTCGGGCGCGACGCCCCGCACCCGCGCGATGGCCGCCCGCGCCTCCGCCTTGCGGCCCTTGGAGACCAGCCAGCGGGGCGTGTCGGTCATGAAGAAGATGCCGATGGCGAGCGCGAGGCCCGGCAGCGCACCCATCAGGAACATGGTGCGCCAGGAGCCGGCGAACACATAGCCCACCAGATAGGCGCCCACGATGCCGAGCGTGATGGCGAGCTGATAGATGGAGACCAGCATGCCCCGTTTGCCCGCCGGCGCGTTTTCCGAAATGTAGAGCGGCGCGACGATGGCCGCGATGCCGATGGCAAAGCCGAGCACGGCCCGCGCGCCGATCAGGACGAGCGTGCCGGTGGCAAGCGCCGCGATCACCGCGCCGAAAACGAACAGCACGCCCGCGAACAAAAGCGAACCGCGCCGCCCGAGGCTCTCGCCGATCCGCCCCGCCAAGAGCGAGCCCAAGAGCGCGCCGAACGGCACGGCGGCCGTGACAACGCCCTCCATGACGGGATCGATGCCGAATTGGGGCCGCAGCAAATAGAGCGCCCCGGCAATGACGCCTTCGTCGAAACCGAACAGAAAGCCGGCCATGCCGGCGATCGCCGCAACCAGATAGATCACCGCCCCGCCCCCTGGCCTGTGCGGCTTCCGGGGAAATGCCCGGCGCCGCATCCTCTTGCGGAAGCGGGATCGGCCCGCCTCTCCTTGTCCTTGCCTTCGCTCTTAGAGCAGGTTCCGATCGGATTGCAACGCAATCAGATCCGTAAAACCTTCTCTATCAATATTTTAGAGGCTCATGCCCCGGTCAGGGTGATTGCCGCTGAACGGATCAGGCTCCGGAGTGTGCGCTGCCCCGGCAAATTCTCTGCCTCACGGCAAGCGGTCGACGGCTTTGGGCGAAGTGCCAGGACCGGAAGGGGTTTCGCGCGGGTCCCTTGCGGCGAAATGCCTAGGGACGGACGCCCGTGTCGAAGGGCCGAGCGCCTTGTCGGCTCCGCGCCCCGCCCGCATAGTCGCCGCAGGGTTGGGGACTCATGAGACAGGCGGCGAAGCAAGGACGGAGCTGGCGCGCTTTGGCGTGGACGCTCGTCTATGCCCTGGTCCTTCAACTCGTCCTCACCAGCGCCTTCGCGGCGAGCGCCATCGCCTGGTCTCCGGCCGATGGCAGCCTGATCTGCCGTGGCGATACGGGCGCGTCCGCGCCGGACGATCACGGAACGGCACCCTCGGTGCCCCATTGTCCGCTGTGCCTCTCGCGCAGCGACGTCGCGGACCTGCCCCCGCCCCCGCCGGCTTTGGTGGTTCCGAGCCGCTCTTATGCGGTGGTCTATGTCGCGCCCCGCGCGCCCGCGCCGGTCTTGCCGGCCGCGCGGCCCGCGCACCAGCCCCGCGCGCCGCCCGGCCTTTAGCGCACGCGGCCCGGGGCGGCACACGCATCAGCCTGGTCTGATGGGACGGCGCCCTTGGCCGTTCGCGGCGGCGCGCCGCGTCTTTCACCTTTGATCTCTTTCACCGCCTGACGAGACGGCGCGGCTGTGCCCGCCGTGGACCGGGCGCATTCCGGATTGCCTTTGCCATGACATATCCCTCGTTCCGCCGCCCCCGCGCGGCGCTGCGCCGAAGCACGGCGCTCGCGGCCCTGTGCCTCTCGCCTTTGGTGAGCGGCACGGCCCTCGCCCAGACCGCGCAGGCCCCGCAGACTCTGCCGACCGTGGTGGTGCGCCCCTCGACCCCCGCCGCCGTGGCCGCCGCGCAGGCGGGCGGCGGCTTCGCGCCGGCGGACAGCACCACCATCACCGCCACGCAGGCGCAGAACGCCACCCTCTTCACCAGCGATTCCGGTTCGCTCTTCAGCCGCATTCCCGGTGGCGCGGCCTGGGGCGCGGGCGGCGTCTCCAGCCTGCCGGCGGTGAACGGCATGGGCGCAGACCGGGTGCAGATCGCCATCAACGGCATGATCTTCAGCCCCGCCTGCCCGAACGAGATGAACCCGCCGCTGTCCTATGTGAACCCGGCCATGATCTCCTCGGTGAAGGTCTATACCGGCACCGCGCCGGTGAGCGTCGGCGGCGACTATACCGGCGCGCGGGCGGACGTGACCGTCGCCCCGCCCAAATTCACCCCGGGCCAGGACCTCACCGTCTCGGGAAGCCTCTCGGGCTTCTACCGCAGCAATGGCAATTCCTATGGCGTGGATTTCAATGGCACGGTCTCCAACGCCGATACCAGCGTCAGCTACACCGGCGGCTGGGCCAAGGCGAGCGACTACACCTCCGGCAACGGCACGGTGATCAAGTCCACCATGTACGAGACCCAGAACCACGCCCTGACCATCGCCAAGCAGGTGAACCAGAGCCTGTTCACCTTCCAGATCGGCGGCCAGTTCATTCCCTACCAGGGCTACGTCAACCAATATATGGACATGGTGGACAATAAGAGCCTGTTCCTGAACGCGGGATATGAGGGCCTGTTCGACTGGGGCAAGCTGGAAGCCTCGGTGTTCGCCAACCGGGTGCGCCACACCATGGGCTTCATCCAGCCGGACAAGACCGGCGACATGCCCATGGACACCCGCAGCACCGATCTCGGCTACCGGGTGAAGGCGACGCTTGCGCCCTCAACGCAGGACATCGTGCGGATCGGCAACGAGCTTTACTACAATAATCTCGACGATTGGTGGCCGCCGGTCGCCGGCACCATGATGATGAGCCCGAACACGTTCGAGAACATCAATGACGGCCAGCGCCTGCGCTTCGGCTATTTCGGCGAGTGGGAACGCCAGATCGACGCGCAATGGACCGCCATCATCGGCCTGCGCAACGACATCGTCTGGATGAACACCGGCGACGTGCAGGGCTATAACCAGATGATGTACGGCGCCGACGCGGCGGCGTTCAACGCGCAGAGCCATGCGCGCACCGACTTCAACATCGATGGCTCGGCGATCCTGCGCTACGAGGCGAATGCCATGAGCCTCTATGAGCTCGGCTTTGCCCGCAAGACGCGCTCGCCCAACCTGTATGAACGCTATGCCTGGTCCACCAACGCCATGGCCATGGACATGATCGGCTGGTTCGGCGACGGCAACGGCTATGTCGGCAACATCAATCTGGAGCCGGAAAAGGCCCACACCGTGAGCGTCACGGCCAATTGGCACGATCCCGCCCGCAAGGTCTGGGAACTGCGCGTCTCGCCCTATTACAGCTATGTGCAGGACTATATCGATGCCCAGCGGTGCGCCCTGCCCGGTTGCCTCGCGAGCCTACCTAACAATCTGACCGCGCAGGACACCTTCGTCTTCCTGCAATTCGCCAATTTCGATGCCTGGATGTACGGAATCAATATCGATGGCAAGCTGGCGCTGTGGGACGACACGGCCTATGGCCAGGGCGTGTTCCGGGGCAACCTCAATTATGTCCGAGGCCAGCGCACCGACGGCATCGACCTCTACCACATGATGCCGCTCAACGCGACGCTTGCGCTGGACCACACGCTCGGCAACTGGAACACCACGTTCGAGGTTCAGTTGGTGGCGGCGAAGACGCTGGTCAACGAGGTGCGCAACGAGCTGGAAACTTCGTCCTATGCGCTGCTCAACTTCCGCACCAGCTATCAGTTGGGCCGGATGAACATCGCCTTTGGCGTCGATAACATTCTGGACACGGAATATGACCTGCCGTTGGGCGGGGCCAACCTGGTGAATTACGAGGTGTCCTCCATGATGGGCACCTCGACCGCCTGGGGCTATCCCGTCGCCGGGCCGGGCCGCTCCATCAACACGCGGGTGACGGTGAATTTCTGAACCGGCCCTGCAAAAAGACGAGGGCCTGACGCATCACCGCCTCAGGCCCTTGATCCCAGACCCGGCCGCATGTCCGCATGCGGCCGGTCGTGTTTTCAGCCCTGGGAGCGGGCGACGTGGTCGCGCAATTCCTGGAGCGACTTGAAACGCAGCGTGCCGTCCGGAAGCTCGGCCTGGATGGAGCCGTCCGAATAGAGCGTATAGGCCATGCCGCCCACCACGCCGGACTTGAGAACGCTCGGCTCGCCGGCCGCACCGGGCGCGGACGGTGGGGGCGGAGGCGCCATGGGAGGCGCGGACATCGGAGGCGCCGACATGGGGGGCGCCGACATGGGGGGCGCCGACATGGGGGGCGCGCCGACCGGAGGCAGGCCGGCGGGCGCTCCTGCCGCGTCGGGGCGGCGCGAGGGCGGCGTGAACGGCCGCGTCACCAGCGGCGCGCGCTCGACCGGGCGCTCCATTGGGCGCTCGGGCGCGCGCTCCATCTCCTCCTCCGGCGCGCCGGCCGGGGGCTGGGGCACGGGCGGCTGCGGACGCAGGCGCGCGGCGAAGGACTCGCCCTCCGGCGTGCGGCCGAGAACCCGGCCTCTCTGGAGGGCCTCCGGGAGGCCAGTCTGCTCGGTGCGCGGCAGATCGGGACGTGATGACTCGGCGCGCGGAGGCTCGGGGCGCGCGGGCGGCGCAAAATCCGGACGGCCGGCCTCGGCGCGGGATGGGTCCATCCGGGGTGGCTCGGGCCGATAGGGTTCCGGCGCGGCGGGCGCACGCTCGGGCGCCGGCTGGCGCGCGAAGGACGGAGGGACATAGGAGCGCGGCGGAAGCGCGGGCGCCTCAGGCTCCTCGTCCTCATACAGGTCGTCCGCCTCGTCCTCGCGCTCCAGGTCGCGGGGCTCGGACGCGAAATCCTCATCCGCATAATCCACCGGCCGGGCGGCGGCGAGCGCCCCGCCCGCGAGCGCCGCTTCAAGCCGGTCCGACAGGTCCAGCAGATGCCGCAGGACGATGCCCACCGCCGCCAGCACGATGCCGCCGGAGATAAGCACCGCCCCGGTGGCGATCAGCGTGTTGCCGAAGGACGACACGAAGATCGCCACCCCCAGCGCAACGATCACGAGGCCCGCCAGCGCGAGCAGTAAACCGAGACCCACCATGAACCGCCACATCGTCTCACTCCACGCAGGACCGACCCCCGCCGGTCCGGGTCCAGGCCATTCGCGGCGGCGACGGATTTTGCCGCAACCACGGTTGTTTGACGCCTGCGCCCGGCCTATCTAGGTCGCAGGGTTGGCGGCTCGACCGTTCCTGGATGAAGCCCCAGCCCCCTCCCGGACCGAACGCGGAGACGCCTAATGTCCTTCACGCTGCCTGATCTTCCCTATGCCTACGACGCTCTCGGACCTTACATGTCCCGCGAGACGCTCGAATACCATCACGACAAGCATCACCTCGCTTACGTCAATAACGGTAATAATCTCCTAAAGGGCACGGAATTCGAGGGAAAATCTCTCGAAGAGATCGTGAAGGGGTCCTACGGCAAGAATGCCGGGCTCTTCAACAATGCGGGCCAGCACTATAACCACCTGCATTTCTGGAACTGGATGAAGCCCAATGGCGGCGGCGCCATTCCCGGTGAGCTTGAGAAGAAGATCATCGAGGACATCGGCTCGGTCGACAAGTTCAAGGAAGAGTTCGTCGCCGCCGGCGTCGGCCAGTTTGGCTCCGGCTGGGCTTGGCTGACCCTGAAAGACGGCAAGCTCTCGATCACCAAGACGCCGAATGGTGAAAACCCGCTCGTGCATGGCGGCGTTCCGCTGCTCGGCGTCGATGTGTGGGAGCATTCCTACTATATCGACTACCGCAATCGCCGCCCGGATTATCTGAAGGCGTTCGTGGACCACCTCGTCAACTGGGACTATGTGGCCGAGCTTTACAGCAAGGCTTCTTGAGGACCGGACCTTAGGCCCCGCATCCTTTTGAAAGTAGAGTTAACGCCGGCCGGAGCGATCTGGCCGGCGTTTTTTCTTTGATGCCTCAGAAGAAAGCACCTTTCCTTCTTGCTTGTTTTTTGGCCGACTACACCTTTAGGAGGAGCGGTTGGAGCAATGCAGCACAAGCTACGCTGCAACGCGGTGTAAGATTCTCTTGCAAAGACCCAGTTTAACGGGATGATAAAGAAGCTCACGGATATGTGACCAGGGTTGGCATTGGGGATGCCGCTCGCCGGACATGTTTTCGGGGCTGATGCAGCGCGTCTCAGTTGGGTCTCCGAACCTATGCGTCTCCCCCGTCCTTCCCTCCCGACCGCCCTTGCGGATCGCCTCTCGCTGATCCTGTTCAGCCTCACCGCCCTGGTCAGCCTCGCCACCTTCCGCGACTATGGGCTCGGATGGGACGACTTCACGCACTCGCAATATGGCGACCTGCTCTTTTCCTACTTCGCCTCGGGCCTGACCCACACACGGGTCTTCTCGTTCGTGAACCTCTATTATTATGGCGGCGGGTTCGATCTGGCGGCGTCCGCCCTCGGCAAGATCCTACCCATCGACGTGTTCGACCTGCGCCGCCTGCTGGGCGCGGTGGTCGGGCTCACCGGCCTGTTCGTGGTGTGGCGCCTCGGGCGTCGCCTCGCCGGCCCGGTCTGCGGTCTGGTTGCCCTGTGCCTGCTGCTCGTCTGCCCGCTCTATTACGGGCACATGTTCATGAACGCGAAGGACGCCCCCTTCGCCGTCGCGGTGGCGACGCTGCTCTATTCCATGGTGCGGGCGCTGGATGAATATCCCCGTCCCTCCTGGCGCACCGTTGCGCTGTTCGGTGTCAGCCTCGGCCTTGCGGTGGGAACGCGCGTATTGGGCGTGATCACGGTCGCCTATGCCGGCCTCGCCCTCACCCTGCTGGCGGCGGTGGACTGGCGCCAGCTGGGCTTCAAGGCCATGGCCGGACGCATGGGCCAGTGCCTCGCGCTTATGCTGCTGGGCCTGCCTTTGGCCTATTTCACCCTCGGCATCGTATGGCCCTGGGCGGTGGTGGACCCGCTGAACCCGGTGAAGGCGCTCGCCTATTACGCCCATTTCTGGGAAGTGCCGTGGCGTGAATTGTATGAGGGACGGCCGATCCTGGTGCCGGACATGCCGCGCACCTATGTCCCCACCCTGTTCGCGGTGCAGATGCCGGAAATCTTCCTGGCGCTGTCGCTCGCCGGCGCCGCCGGGGCCCTCGTGTCCGCGCTCTTCGGCTCCGCGCCAGCCGCGCGCCGCGCCCAATACATGCTCCTGGTGGCCGCCGCCGTGTTCCCGGTGCTGCTGACCGTGGTGGAGCGGCCGGTGATGTACAATGGCATTCGCCATTTCGTCTTCATCACTCCGGCCCTCGCCGTCCTGGGCGGGCTGGCGGGAGCGTGGGCCTGGGCCTGGCTCGGCCGGCAGCATCGCGCCGTGCGGGCCGCATCTGCTGCCGTGTTCGTGGGCGCCTTGGCTTTGCCGGCCTTCGAACTCGCCCAGCTTCACCCTTATCAATATACCTACTACAACCACATCGTGGGCGGGGTGAAAGGGGCGGACGACAAGTTCATGCTGGATTATTGGGGCCTTGCCTTCAAGCAGGCCGCCGACCAGTTGGACGAATATGTGGACGAGCACCGCCGCACCCTGCCCCAGGGCCGCAAGCTGCGGGTGGCGGTCTGCGGGCCACATCGCGCCGCCGCTGTGGAACTGGGGCCGCGCTTCGAAACAACTTATGAGACCCAGGGGGCGGACTTCGCTCTGATGCTGGGCGAATTCTACTGCGCGGACGTTCAGGCCCCGGTGATTGCCAAGGTGGAACGCGACGGCGTGGTCTATGCCCGGGTCTATGATACGCGCGGGCGCAGCTTCCCCTCGGTCTTCGCCGCCGGCCAATAACGGTTCTCCGGCGCCGCCGATCCCACGCGGGCCGGCGGCCGGCTCAGATCCATCTCAGGCGCTTGAACAGCCAGGACAGGCTGACCGCGAGAGCGATCAGAAGAAACGAAATGAGCCAGAAGGATTCCGGGTCATCCACGCCCGGAATGCCGCCCACATTCATGCCGAACAGACCCGAAACGAAGGTGAGCGGGGCGAACACCACCGTCACCACCGCCAGCACCAGCATCGATTTGTTCATCTGCTCGGCGCGCCGGTCCACCATCTGGTCGCGGATCAGCGAGGCCCGTTCGCGAATGGAATCCAGCTCTTCCGTGAACCGCGCCACCCGGTCGGCCGCATCGCGGATGCGCGTGCGGTCCTTCGGCCCGAGCCAGGGATCGTCCTCGGTGGAAAAATGGTTGAGAGCCTCGCGCTGGGGCGCAATGTGCCGGCGCAGCTTGATGGACACGCGCCGCAGCACCGAGAGCTTGGGCAGGAGATCGCGGGACTCCGAGGTCTCCACCGCATCCTCAAGTTCGTCGGCCTCATCCATCAGCGCGGCGATCACTGCGTCCAGCCGGTCCACGAGGCGCAGGCTGAGGTCCGCCACCATTTCCCCCTGGGTGCGCGGCTTTCGCGCGCGGGAGAGGGAATCCACATAATCCGCAATGGCGGAAATGGGCTCGTGCTGGAGCGTGATGATGCGCCGCGCCTCCACCCACAGATGCAGGCCGAGCAGGTCCTCGGGCAGCGAATTGCGCTGAAGATTGACGCCGCGCAGAACGAGAAAGGCGCTGTCGCTGAACAGCGAGCAGCGCGGGCGGCTCTCATCGTCCAGCATGCCTTCCAGGATGATGCGATCAATGCCGCTGTGCTCGCGCAGCCATTGCTGCGGCTGCTTGGGCAGGCAGCGGAAATGCAGCCAGACAAACCCCTCGGTGAGGGGATCGAGGGCGATGACCTCTTCCCAGGAAAGGCGCGCGCCGCCGCCCTCCCCGTCGAAGTGCCACGCCTCCAGAAGCCCTTCGCTATGCTGGTCCGCCATGCCTCACCCCCGCTGGGTCGCGCCTTCCTGCCAGAAAGCGACGCGCGGGGGAAGCGGGGCCGAAGCCCCGCTTCGGCTCTCACGCGAGCGCGTCGAGGATGCGCACCCAGCTGCGGGTGCCCTTATGGAAACAATTGAGGTCGTATTTCTCATTGGGCGAATGCACCCGGTCATCGTCCAGACCGAAGCCGATCAGCAGCGTGTCCACCCCGATGACCGCTTTGAACTGACCAAGGATGGGAATGGAGCCGCCCGAACCGATCTCGACCGGCGGCTTGCCCCATTCCGCCGCCAGCGCATCGGCCGCCTTCTTCAGGTCGGGATTGTCGGACGGCACCATCATCGCGCTCGCGCCCTCGCCGAAATGCAAGGCGAGCTTGCAGTCGGCGGGCACGCGCGCCTTCACGAAATCGGCGAAGGCGGCCTTGATGGCGGCCGGGTCCTGGTCCGCCACCAGGCGGAAGGAGATCTTGGCGGTGGCCGAGGCGGGAATGATGGTCTTGCTGCCCTGCCCGGTATAGCCGCCGAACATGCCATTGACCTCGGCCGTGGGCCGCGACTGCACCATCTCGATCAGCATGCGGTCGGCTTCGCCGGCCGGAATTGACAGTCCCACGGGACCAAGGAAGCTTTCGGCGGTGAAGCTCAGTTCCTCCCATTGGCGGCGCACCTCGGGGGTCGGCTCGCGCACCGCGTCATAGAAGCCGGGCAGCGTCACATGGCCCTTCGCATCGTGCAGGTCCGCGACGATCTGCGCCACCACATGGGTCGGGTTGCGCGCCGCCCCGCCGAACAGGCCGGAATGCAGGTCGCGATCCGCCCCGCTCACCGTCAGTTCGCAGTGCAGGATGCCGCGCAAAGCGGTGGTGATGGCGGGGGTGGTGCGGTCCCACATGCCGGTGTCGCACACCAGCGCCACGTCGGCGGCGAGTTCCCCCGCATGAGCGGCGAGGAAGGCCGGCAGGCTCGGCGAGCCGCATTCCTCCTCGCCCTCCAGGAGAATGGTGACGTCCACCGGCAGGCGGCCATTCACATCCCGGTGGGCGCGCAGGGCCTCCAGGAAGGTGAGCACCTGCCCCTTGTCGTCGCACGCGCCGCGCGCCACGATCCGCTTCGCGCCCGTGGGTCCCTGCGCGAGCTTCGGCTCGAAGGGTGGAGAATCCCACAGGTCCAGCGGATCCACCGGCTGCACGTCATAATGGCCGTAGAACAGGACACGGCGCGCGGCGCCCGTGTCGGTGCGCCCGAGCACCACGGGATGGCCCGCGGTCTCGCGCACGGCGGCGGTCAGGCCGAGGTCGGTCAGCTGTCCCGCCGCCCATTCCGCGGCCCGCCGGCACTCGGCGGCATGGGCCGGATCGGTCGAAATGCTGGGAATCTTCAGGAACGCGAACAGCCGTTCGAGGCTGTGATCCAGTTGCGCGTCCACCCTGTTCAGAACACCATCCAACCCGGCCATGCCACCCTCGATCCCTGCAACGGTTCACGAGCAGGTATCGGAGGAGAGGTTTGAGCCGGCGTCAAGTGCGCCGCGTGGTGCCGTCCCCACGCCACGCGGCAGGATACGGCCCCCGCCCTCCCCTTTCAGGGGCGCGAGGGCATTGCGCGAAGGGTCAACCCGCGCTGGCGGCGCTCGCTCCCGACTGGTCGCTGGCGGCCGCGCCGGGCCGCTGGCCCCGGCGGGCGCGCTGGAGAACCGATCCGATCCGCCGATACAGAAGGCGCGGAAGCAGCGGCATGCCGACCGCCGCGTCATAGCCTTGGCGCCCGGCCGCGCGAGCCAACGCATGGGCGCTGCCCTCGGCCACCATGACGGCGGGAATGGAGTCTTCCGTCTCGCGGAAAGGATGAGGGGGAATGTCGTCCACCGGGCCGGCCTGCACCACCACCACATCGAACTGGCGCGGCAGATCAAGGGCCTCGGCGGGCGATCCCGCTTCTGTCACGGTCCCGACACCAAGAGCCGTTAGGCCAAGCTTCGTGGTCTGACGGCGCTCGGCATCTGCATCAATGATCAGAATGCGGGCGATGGGCAAAACCTTCATCGGGCGCTCCTAGGGCGAAGCGGATCCGACCGTTTCCGGCCGGTCCGCCTTATTCAGCGTCTCCGGCCGAACGCACTCCCCCGCGTTACGTTCGACTCGTCCCAACTTTACAAGCAGCGGGCTACCGAAGCAACCACTACCAGGGTCCGCACCGCGTCTTTTGCAATCTATGGGTGCGGAATTTTTCGCGAAGGCACGTCGGCGTCAGCCGCACCGGCGCCCTTTGCCCCCCCTTGACCCTCGCCCCTTGACCCTTGCCCCTTGCCCTCGCCCCAGCGCATCGCGCTAGCGCCGCCGCCCGCCCAATATGCCGCGCAGGATCGCCCGGCCGATCTGCGCTCCGACCTGGCTTGCCACCGACCGGGCCACTTGGCGCACCACCAGTTCCGTGGTGGACATGCGGGTGGAAGCGCGCGGCGCCGGCGCGGGCCGCTCGACCTCGGGCGCGCGGGGGGCGGGCGCGGGACGTGGCGCAGACGGGGAACGCGGTGTGGGCGGCGGCCCGCCGGCACGGGGAACCGAGGTGCCTGGGCGCCCGCCGGGTGGAGGGGGCGGCGCGGGACGCGACCAGGGACCGGGGGGCGTCGCCGGGTCGGCCATGCCCCGCTCGTTCTTGTCCCGCAGCATCTCGAAAGCGGAAACGCGGTCCACAGGCTGATCATAGAGGCGGCCGAGCGGGCTCTGCGCAAGGATGTCCCGGCGCTCCTGGAGGGTGAGCGGACCGACGCGGCCCGCGGGCGGGGCGATGAGGGTGCGCGCCACCATGCTCGGCACGCCGTTCCCCTCCAGCGTCGAGACGAGGGCCTCGCCCTTGCCGAGTTCGGTGATGGCGGCGGCCGTGTCGAGGGCGGGATTGGGACGGAAGGTTTCGGCCGCCGCCCGCACCGCCTTCTGGTCGCGCGGGGTGAAGGCCCGCAGCGCGTGCTGAATCCGGTTGCCGAGCTGGGACAGCACCTTGTCCGGCACGTCCAGCGGGTTCTGCGTCACGAAATAGATGCCGACGCCCTTGGAGCGCACCAGGCGCACCACCTGCTCCACCTTGTCGAGCAAGGCGGGCGGCGCATCCTCGAACAGCAGATGGGCCTCATCGAAGAAGAAGACCAGGCGCGGCTTGTCCACGTCCCCCACCTCGGGGAGTTCCTCGAACAGCTCGGACAGGAGCCACAGGAGGAAGCAGGCATACAGGCGCGGCGCGCCCATCAATTTGTCGGCGGCGAGGATGTTGATCACCCCGCGGCCGGCCGCATCGATCCGCATCAGGTCGCGGATGTCGAGCGCGGGCTCGCCGAAGAACGCTTCGGCGCCCTGATTCTCCAGCACCAGCAGCTGGCGCTGGATGGCGCCGATGCTGGCGGCGGAGACATTGCCATACTCGCGCGAGAGGCGGGGCGCCTCGTCCGCGACAAAGGTGAGGATGGCGCGCAGGTCCTTGAGGTCCAGCAGCAGCAGGCCCTGTTCGTCCGCAACGCGGAAGGCGATGTTAAGGACGCCTTCCTGGGTGTCGTTGAGGCCCATCAGGCGCGACAGCAGCAGCGGCCCAAGCTCGGAGACGGTGGCGCGCACCGGGTGTCCCTGCTCCGCGAACAGGTCCCAGAACGCGACCGGGAACCGCTCCGGAACGTAGTCGCGCCCCACGTCGCGCGCCCGGCGCACCAGAAAATCGCGCGGCTCGCCCAGCGCGGCGATGCCGGAGAGATCGCCCTTGATGTCGGCGGCGAACACCGGCACCCCGGCGCGGGAAAATCCTTCCGCGAGCACCTGGAGCGTGACGGTCTTTCCGGTGCCGGTCGCGCCGGTGATGAGCCCGTGCCGGTTGGCAAGGCGCAGCAGCAGCGTTTCGTCGCGGTGTGCGCCGCCGAGGCCGGCACTGCGGCCGAGGAAAATCGTCGCGTCGGACGGGTCATGCGCCATGGCGGCCTCCTTGCTGCCCCGGTTTTCGCGCAAACACCGCCAGGGGCACAAGGTGCGGCTTGCCTCGCTGCCGGTGGACGGTCAATATCCCGCGCCAATCGATGGAGGCGCCCGTGGAGGAGTTGATCGACCGCTTGCAGAGCAAGGTGGGTCTCAGCCGGGACGCAGCGACTCGCGCCGTCGAAGTGGTGATCGAGTTCCTGTCCCGCGAGGCGCCCGCCGACACGATGGCGCAACTGGCAGCGGCGATTCCCGGCCTTTGCGACGGCGCGGAGCCACTGTCCGCCGAGACGACCGTGCTGGCGGGCACACGGCATTTCGGGGGCATGGCGCGCCTGATGGTGGTGGCCGACAAGATGATGGCGGCGGGCCTCACCATGCAGCAGGTGCAGGAAGCCACCCGCGAAGTGATCGACTATGCCCGCGAGAAGGCCGGTCCGGAGGTGGTGGAGCGGATCGTGGCCGCGATTCCCGGCTTGAGGCAGGTCGCCTAGCGCGCGTTCCATCGCCGCGGAGCACCGATCCCGTCGCCGTGGAGGCGTCAGGGTGCGGGACGCGCGGCGTCGCACCCATGGCTTGTCATCGCGTGAAGGGCGTCCTTCAGCGGCGCCGGTGAGACCCGCATCGGCCCGGCGAAGGGCTCACCCATCTCCACCACCAGGAACAGGGCGGAAGCGATGGACAGGCCGGACAGCACCAGCGCCCCGAGGCCCAGCGGATTGCGCGGCGCGAACCAGCCGAAGCTGAAGAAGATCAGCGTGAGCCAGCCGACCACCACCAGGATGAAGATGGTGGGAATGCGGCTCACCGCATCGCCCGACAGCTTCCATCGGTGGGTCATGAGCGCCTTGAACGTCGCCAGCGCCTCGGCCCGGCTGGCGGCCTGATCTTCGCTCGCCGGCTTGAGCGCACGCACCGCCTCGTTCATGCGCAGCAATTGGGCGGTGGAGGTGGTCTCGAACTGGGGCGCCGGGAAATCCTCCCCCTCCGCCCAGGTCTCGGCCAGGATCAGCCGCACATAATCGGCCAGCAGGTTGCGCGCGGGACAGGCCGGCGGGCCGATGTCGCGCAATTCCAGATCGCCCTGGAGCAGGGCGACGGCATATTCCTCCACGTCCGCCGCCGCCTCGCTGTAGCTGTAGCGGACCGACGTGATCATGAGGCCGAGAATCAGGGAGGTGACGGCGGCGGTGAGCCCGACCGTGACCTTGAGTGTGTAGCGCGTATCGTCCGAAAGACAGTCCGGCGGCGCCCGGCGGGCGAGCCACACGGCGCCGAAGGCACCGGCCAGGATGGCGCCGAAGGCGCACAGGGCCACCGTCCAGGAACTCATTTCCCCCTCCGCACCGCACCGCTCAAGCCGGGGCGAAATTGCGCGCGGTTCGAACGGGATGCAACGGCGCGCCCCTTGCCTTGCTCCGCCACGCGGGCTTACCTGCTTCGCCCACCTTGGCCGGACCCATGACCGAGATCATCCCGCGCACCCTGAAGGCTCGCCACCACGTCCTGACGCTCGGGCCGCGCACCCTCGTCATGGGCGTGCTCAACGTGACCCCCGATTCCTTCTCCGATGGCGGCCTCAGCGCCGCGCCGCAGGATGCCCTCGTCCATGCGCGCGCCATGCGCGACGCGGGAGCCGACATTCTGGACGTGGGCGGCGAATCCACCCGTCCGGGCCACACCCCCCTGCCGGCGGACGCGGAATGGGCACGGATCGCGCCGGTGTTCGCCGGGCTGGCGGACTGGCCCGACGCCCCGCCCCTGTCGGTGGACACCTGGAAGGCCGAGGTGGCGCAAAAAGCCCTCGCGGCCGGGGCATCCATCGTCAATGACGTCTGGGGCTTTCAGCGCGACTCGGACATGGCGCGCGTCGCGGCCGATTTCGACGCGGCAGCCGTCGTCATGCACAACCGCGAGGAGATCGATGCCGGCATCGACATCATGAGCGACATGCACGCCGTCTTCGCGCGCGCCCTGGAGCGGGCGCAGGCTGCTGGCCTGCCCCGCGAGCGCGTGGTGCTCGATCCCGGAATCGGGTTCGGCAAGACGCCCGAGCAGAATCTCACTGCGCTTCGGCGGATCGGCGAACTGGCGGCCCTCGGCCAGCCCGTGCTGCTGGGCACCTCCCGCAAGTCCTTCATCGGGCGGCTTTATCCCTCCACGCCAGCGGAGCGTCTGCCCGGAACCCTGGCGTCGCACGCGCTTGGAATCCTCTCTGGCGTGTCCATCGTGCGCGCCCATGACGTCGCCGCCCATGTGCAGGCGGTGCGGGTTCTCGATGCGATCCGGGCGGCGCCGTGACGCGCGCCTATCTCTGCCTCGGAGGCAACAGCGGCACGCCGACGCGCACCTTGCCGGAGGCGCTGCGCCTGCTCGCGCGAGAGGATCTCGCCATTGGTGTGCAATCCCCCATGTATCGGACCCCGCCCTGGGGTCCGATCCCGCAGCCCGATTATGTGAACCAGGTGGTGGAGGTGGAGACGCAGCGCACCGCCGAGGATCTTCTCGCGCTTGCGCTCGACGTGGAGCGCCGCCTCGGCCGGGACCGCGCGCGGGAAGATCGCTACGGGCCGCGCCCCATCGACATTGATATTCTGATCTTTGGGCAGGAGCGCCGGAGCGGGCCGGACCTCATTCTGCCGCATCCCCGGCTGCTGGAGCGGGCCTTCGCCTTGGTGCCGCTGCTCGACATTGCGCCTGATATCGAGATTGACGGCATTTTGGCTCG
>JBFMAV010000079.1:0-18491 GCA_040755535.1 Pseudomonadota bacterium
GAGGGCGAAGAGCGCCGGGACGGCCGTCCCGCGCACCGCCATGGCAATCGGCCGCAACGCTCCGGCGAGCCGCGCGAAGCGGGGGCCGGGAACGCGGGCGGGGAGAACGATCGCGCCGCGCGGCCGCCCCGCTCCGACCGGCCTTTCAGGTCGCGCCCCGAGGGCGACGCCCAGCGCGGGCCACGTCCCGAGCGCGTTCAGGTTCACCAGGACCGGCGGCGCGAGAAGCAGGCCGACCCCGACAGCCCCTTCGCCGCTCTCGCCGCCCTCAAGGCGAAGCTGGAATCGGAGAAGAAGGGCAACTGAGTGAGTGAGCCGACACCCCAGGCCCGCCAGCGGCTTGATCTGTGGCTGTGGCATGCGCGCGTGGTGCGCGCGCGTGCCGCCGCCGCGACCCTGGTCCGCGAAGGCCATGTGCGCGTGGATGGGGTGCGAGTGACGAGCGCGGGTTACATGGTGCGTGCCGGCCATGTCATCACCGTCGGCCTGGACCATGCGGTCCGCGTCCTGCGGGTGATCGGCTTTTCCGAGCGGCGAGAGGATGCTACATCCGCCCTCGTGACTTACGAGGAAATTACAGACTAATCGCGTCAAATGCGCCGGCCCCCTCCACCGGCGATGAGGATCACGTCATGACCTATGTCGTCACCGAGAACTGCATCCGCTGCAAATACACGGACTGCGTCTCTGTGTGCCCGGTGGATTGCTTCTATGAAGGCGAGAACATGCTCGTCATCCACCCGGACGAGTGCATCGATTGCGGCGTGTGCGAGCCGGAATGCCCTGCCGAGGCGATCAAGCCGGACACCGAGGGCGGGCTGGAGAAATGGCTCTCGCTGAACGCCGAATATGCCAAGGTCTGGCCGAACATCACCATCAAGCGTGACGCTCCCGACGACGCGAAGGAGTGGGACGGCAAGCCCGGCAAGGAAGAATTGTTCTCCGCCGAGCCCGGAACCGGAGACTGAGGGGCGCCTGGCAGGCCCCCCATGGACCCGATCACGACGGAGCGGCTGCGCCTGCGGTCCTTCACGCCCGCCGACGCCCCCGGTCTGTTCGCCTATCTGGAGCATCCCCGCGCCAGTTGCTTCCTGTCTCTGCGGCTCGCGGACCTCTCCGCCGCCGAGGCCGAGGCACGCGCCCGCAGCGCCGACGACACCCAGATCGCCGTCTGCCTGCGGGAGAGCGACCGTCTCATCGGCGACCTCTTCTGCATGCCGGAGCCGCCCGACACCTATTCTGTCGGCTGGAACTTCAACGCGGATTTCGGCGGAGCGGGTTTCGCGCACGAGGCGGCGCGCGCGCTATTCGCTGACTTGTTCACGCAGCGCGGGGCGCGGCGCCTCTATGCCTATGTGGAGGAGGACAACCACGCCTCGCAGCGCCTGTGCGAACGGCTCGGCATGCGGCGCGAAGGACTGTTCCTGCAATTCGTCTCGTTCAGCACCAGCGCACAGGGTGCGCCGGTCTATGAGAACACGTTCCAATATGCCCTTCTGAAAGACGAATGGGACGGCGCCTGAGCGGCGCGCGCCACCGGTTCGCGTGTGCCGATCTCATTGCGTCGCAACGAGATCGGCACACGCGCTCACGGGAACACTTTGAGCGGGCGATACTGGTAGAGCGACAATCGGCCGTCCGGCATCAGATAGGCCCGCCCAAACGGGTAGGTCTGAAGGTCCGGGAGGCTGATATAGATGACCGGGCCCATGGGCGTTTTGGCGCCGGGCTGGCGGCAGGGGACCGCGATGTCCACGGTCGTGCCCCCCGCATAGTTGGTTCCGCGCTCCACCTTCTCGACCGTGCCCTTCACCTGGCAATAGCCGAAGGGTTCGCTTGGCGCCGTCACGCCGCCCACCTTCAGGACGATGACATCCGTCGCGCTGTTTCTTGCCCGCTCGTAATATTCGGGGGCCATCAAGGCGCCGGCCGGCATCGTCCCCAAGCCCAGTGAGACGAGGGCCAACAGGACCCCGCCCCCCATTTTCCCTGACACTGTCCGCACGCCCGCCTCCGTTTGGTGACCGAAGTCTATCATGTCGCCGTGCCCCGCGCCTGTTTGATCGGCCGCCATTTCCGGGTAGAAGAACGCATGCTCGACCCGACCGCTCCCCTTGCCGCCGCGAAGGCCGGCGATCCCGATTTCACGCGCCGGCGCACCTTCGCCATCATTTCCCATCCGGACGCGGGCAAGACCACGCTGACCGAAAAGCTTCTGCTCGCCTCCGGCGCCATCCGCCAGGCGGGGCAGGTGAAGGCGCGCGGCGAGCGGCGGCGCACCCGCTCGGACTGGATGGAGATCGAGCAGCAGCGCGGCATTTCGGTCACCTCCTCGGTGATGACCTTCGAGCGGGACGGGATCGTCTTCAACCTGCTGGACACGCCCGGCCACTCGGACTTTTCCGAGGACACCTATCGCACCCTGTCCGCCGTGGACGCGGCGGTGATGGTGATCGATGCCGCCAAGGGCATCGAGAGCCAGACCCGCAAGCTGTTCGAGGTCTGCCGGCTGCGCGACATCCCCATCTTCACCTTCATCAACAAGGTGGACCGGGAAGGGCTCGATCCGATCGGCCTGATGGATGACATCTCGGCCACCCTGGCGCTCGACCTCACGCCCTTCACCTGGCCCATCGGCATGGGCGTGGATGCGCGCGGCCTCATCGACGTGCCCGGCAAGCGCGCGCTGCTGGCCGAGGAGCGCGGCGGGCCGCTGACCCGCATCGTGCCGTTCGAGGCTCCGGAGGACCTGATCGGCCTCGACGGGGTGGAGGAGCGCATCCTCAACGAGAGCGTGGAGGGCCTGTCCCTCGCGCTCGGCATCCTGCCCGGCTTCGACCTGGAGAGTTTTCGCGAGGGCCATCTCTCGCCGGTCTTCTTCGGCAGCGCCATCAAGGAGGCGGGCGTCGCGGAACTGCTCTCCGGCCTCGGCGGCTTCGGCCCGAGCCCGCTGCCCCGCACGGCCAAGGATCGCACCGTGGAGCCGGCGGAGGCGAACGTCTCCGGCTTCGTGTTCAAGGTCCAGGCCAATATGGACCCGAACCACCGCGACCGCGTCGCCTTCGTGCGCCTGTGCTCGGGCACCTTCAAGCGCGGCATGAAGCTGTTCAATTCCCGCGAGAAGCGCCAGATGGCCATCGCCAATCCCATCTTCTTCTTCGCCCAGGAGCGCGAGACGGTGGACGAGGCGGTGGCGGGCGACATCATCGGCATTCCCAATCACGGCATGCTGCGGGTAGGCGATACCCTCTCCGAGGGCGAGGCCATCCGCTTCGAGGGCATTCCGGACTTCGCGCCGGAAATCCTGCGCCGCGTGATGCTGGGCGATCCCATGAAGACCAAGCAGTTGCAGAAGGCGCTGCAGGACATGGCGGAGGAAGGCGTGGTGCAGGTGATGCGCCCGGTGGCCGATCCGCTGCCCATTGTCGGCGTGGTGGGAACCCTTCAGCTCGACGTGCTCGCCTCGCGGCTGGAGAAGGAATATGGCGTTCCCATCCGCTACGAGACGGTCTCTTATGTCACGGCGCGCTGGGTGGTGGGCGAGCATGCCGAGGTGGAGCGTTTCACGGACGGAAACCGCTTCTCCATCGCCCTCGATCGCGACAATGCCCCGGTCTATCTCGCCCGCAGCCAATGGGTGCTGGACCGCGCCATCGAGGAATGGCCCAAGCTCAAATTCCTGGCGGTGAAGGAGCGCGGCTGATCCCGCCGCCCCACCGCGCGCCGCTTCCGGCGCACCGATCCAAAGAGGAACCTTCCATGTCCCACGCGCAGCTTGAAGCCACCATCAACGACGCCTTCGAAAACCGGGCGCAGATCGATTCCTCCACCCGCGGCAAGGTGCGCGAGGCGGTGGAGCATGCCTTGAAGCTGCTGGACCAGGGCGAGGCGCGCGTCGCGGCGCCGGCGGAGGACGGCACGTGGCAGGTCAATCAATGGCTGAAGAAGGCCGTGCTCCTGTCGTTCCGTCTCAATGAGATGAACATCGTCACCGGCGGCCCGGGCGGCGCGGCCTGGTGGGACAAGGTGCCCTCCAAGTTCGAGACCTGGAACGGCGCGGATTTCCGCAAGGCCGGCTTCCGGGCCGTGCCCGGCGCCATCGTGCGCCATTCCGCCTATATCGCGCCGAACGTGGTTCTGATGCCCTCCTTCGTCAATCTCGGCGCCCATGTGGGCGAGGGGACCATGGTGGACACCTGGGCGACGGTGGGCTCCTGCGCGCAGATCGGCAAGCATGTCCATCTCTCCGGCGGCGTGGGCATCGGCGGCGTGCTGGAGCCGCTCCAGGCGGGACCGGTCATCATCGAGGACAATTGCTTCATCGGCGCCCGCTCGGAAGTGGTGGAAGGCGTCGTGGTGCGCCGCGGCGCGGTCCTGTCCATGGGCGTCTTCATCTCCGCCTCCACCAAGATCGTGGACCGCGAGACCGGCGAGATCTTCATTGGTGAAGTGCCGGCCTATTCGGTGGTGGTGCCCGGCACGCTGCCCGGCAAGCCCCTGCCGGACGGCCGCCCCGGCCCCTCGCTCGCCTGCGCCGTGATCGTCAAGCGCGTGGACGAGCAGACCCGCGCCAAGACCTCCATCAACGACCTGCTGCGCGACTGAGGGCGCCCGCTCCGGCCGGATTTCGGGGCTCTGTCCCGAGGTCCGGCGGAACACTCCGGTCGTAAGGGGGGAGCAAAAGGGAATAAGGCGAGCAGAAGGGCGGCTATCGCGGGCGAAGGCGGGTGTTACCGCTACCCTCGGCCCCGCCATCCATGGCCGGGGAAAAGTCTTTCAAATCCGCTTGCCAGCGCGATTCCAGCCGCTATATTCCGCCGCCTCGCCCAGGCGTTTGCTCTCAACCGGCAAACCGCCCAAACAGCGGCCGCCCCCAAGGCGGCACCTGGGACGGCCTGGATCTAAGGCGTCTTAAGCGCGGATATCCCCGCCTAAGCCGGTGCTCCTGCCGAGACGGAGAGGTGGCCGAGTGGTTGAAGGCGCACGCCTGGAACGCGTGTATACGGGAAACCGTATCGAGGGTTCGAATCCCTCTCTCTCCGCCAATCACCTGATCTAAGTTATTGATATTTGGAAGATTTTTGACCCGGGCGGATGCTCAACCCCATCGCCAACCCCACCCGCAGGCGCTGATTTGGGGCGAACCGCTGTGAATATGGGCGAACGGGAGGGCGGGGTAGGCAAACAAAAAGGGCCGCCCAAAAGGACGGCCCCATCTCTCTGGCAGGCTGCGGCGCTCAATGAACCGGCCGCACGCACTCCCCCTCGTCGTCGTCAGAGGGGTTCTGGACGGGCTTGAGGCTCGATCCCTGAACTTCCCGGATCAGCAGGGCGAGCGGGTTGTCCGCATCTCCCTGAAGCTTCACCTTGTCGTTCAGCATGCCGAGATGCCGCATCAGGAGCGTCAGGTTCGCGGTCTTGTCCGCGAGCTTGATCTTTCGCAGGCGCCCGACTGCCTGCCCCTCGTCGCCCGTGATCTCCGCGACTTCCAGACCAGCCAGGGCGGCGCGAACATCGGGGTCGATCTCGTGGAGGGGCTTCATCGTGCCGTCCGCGTTGAAAGCCCCGGCGATGTCGAGGAAGGCGAGCTTGGCAACCTCTTTCAGCACGCGGTCGGCGGTTATGCCGGTGCGGCGGGAGCGTTCGTCCATCGCGGCTTTGATGGCGGCGGCCACGCTAACATCGGCTAACAAACGCGCGCCCTGTTCGTTCGCCGTGCGGGCACTGTATCCCGCTCTGATCGCGGCCTGCGTGGCGTTGAGGTCCACCAGATACTCGCGCACGAACTGCATCTGCCGGGGTGTCATCATCGTCTCCTATCGGCTCGTTTCGCATTTCGGAGACCCAAACCCTGTCCCGAAATGCCCAAAATCTCCGAAATGCGATAAATCATTGATATCATTGCATTTTATTTTCCGGAGATAGTCTCCGAAATGGTCTCCGATAAGTCTCCGAAATGCATTTCGGAGTCCTCATGTCATTCAACAAGGTGCGGATTTACCGCGAACTGCTTGGGCGCCCGCCCTTTGGCTCCTGCCCCTCGCGCAACGGGCCTGAGCGCGCCCGCGTCCACCAGCACGTCACACGCTGCATCCATCGCGTCCGCCTTGCGGAGTGAGCCCCCCAAGCGATTGCGCACCTCGCGGGCGTTGAATTCGGTAAGTCCTTCTTTGCGCAGCCACCGAGCGAGGCGCACCGCGTCCCGGTCGCTCGCAGGGATGATCGCATCGCTGAACACGCGCTCCGCCATTGGGAGGAAATAGCCCTCCATCATGGTGATGGCGGCCACCATGGCTCGCTCAGAAATAGCGGCGGGCTCGGCATTGCGTCCTGGCAGCGCTGCCCACCAGATATGTTCGAGGATGCAGGAGAGTCGGAGTGCGTGACCGCGCGCCTTGCCGAGCGCACTGGCGAAGCTCCCGCTGGCCTCGCGGGATCGGTCCAAAATGCGCTGGCCAAATGCTTCGAGGGCATCGTTGGCTCCAACGTCGAGTGGCACCTTGATGGGATCGGGGTTGCCGAGCGCGTCCGTGGTCATCGCAAGGTGGTGCAGCAAATTCACCACTTTGCGAGGAAGCGCGTCGGAGGGGCGCACATCATGAATTCGAAACTCACGAGGCGGCTCGGGCCAGCACCACAAAAAGCGCGCCGACAAGCCGTCTTCCGCGCTGTCCAGGATTGGCGCGAGGCGCTCAGGCTGGATCGAGCCGAGGGCGCCGATGGTGAGATGGCGAATGTAGAGCGGGGCGTCCAGCTTCACGCGGTTCAAATTGAAGGAACGCCCCCCATAACATTCGAGATAAAAGGCCCGATCCGTATCCCCGCCACCGTAGCGGCCGAGCGATGACAGCCACCCCGCAAGTTCATCGCGGGTCATCAGCATCCCCTGCGGATTTCCCGCAGCGAGGTGGGCGAGCTTTTCGGTGGTCGCGTCACCAACAACAAGTTGGCCCCGCAGGGGCTTGACCGGTTCCTCAGCCTCAGCGGGCATGTGAACCGGCGGAAGACCGGGCGTGTTCTTGATCGCCGCTTTCACCTGCGCTTCCCATTGGTCGCGGGTGATCTTGGCAATCACACTGGCCCGTTCGTAATCGCGCATGGATGCTTCGTGGCGTCGGGCGAGTTCTGCTTCAATCTCGTCGGCCAATGCAGTGACGCGCCCCATCGCCGGGCTCTTGCCAGCCGAGGGATCACCCACGAGCGCGGTCCACAAGATGGGGGGTTCAGACCATCCCGACCGGGCTTCCGGCCACCGAGCGTTGCCCAGCACGCCGCCAGCGAGGGCCAGGAACGCTACAGCGACGTAATCGGACGGCGCTGAGGTGGAGCGGGCGGTGTCGGCTGCCCATTTCGCGAGGCCGTCACCCAGGATGACGAGGTCGAAGGCGGGAGGCGCCCGGCGGCCATTTTCCAAGCTGACCAGTGTTACGGCGGGCCAAGCGGAGGCGGCGGCAGGCGCGGACGGCTGACCACCGGCCCGACCTTCTTCTATGGCCTCTGCGATCTCGGCGCCCAGGCGGGCAAGCTCGTCCTGGTCCTCCCAACCAAGGTCTGCGGGATCGCGGTTGAGGCGATCACACAGCCACAAGGCCGCGTCCGTGGCGTTGGGTGCGCCGCCATATTCCAGCACGAGGTCTATCGGCGTCCGCTTCCCATCGCGCGCATCCCCCATGTCGTGGACGCCGAAGTCAACCGCCCCTTCCGGCGTGATGCTGAGGTCTTCTTGCAGGTTCCGGCCAAGCATCTTCGACGTGATGCGGTAGCCCTTCTGGCTGCCCTTCGCGCCAGGGAACAACGCCGTCACCCACACCGCAAGATTGGCGAGAGCGAGGTTGTTGACCGCGCGGAAGAAGTTGCGGTCCGAACCTGCGGTGCGTTCCGTTTTGAGTGTGGTCGGCTTGGCGGGCGAAACAGGTTCTGGCCGGAAGGTGGCGATGCGCGCAGCCAGGGCGGCGAGGGTATTGGGCGCTTCGCGGATCTCGGTGGGGGAGCTGGGCACGTGGCGGCCGGTGATGGTGACGTACCTTCCCCGATCATATATTTCCACGTGGGCGGGGTCACACTTGGACGCCTTCTCCAAACCACCCCGTGCGATCAGGCGGATGCCCGTCTCAGACGGGCTCACCTCGGCATAGGTTTCAGCGATGGCGAGGATCTCCAGCGCCCAAGCGTCGATTTCACCAGAGGCGGGGTCGCGACATTTATCGAGGTCGATGCCGACATAGGGATCGCGATCGGTCAGCACAAAGCCGACGCCAGCCAATTCGCGCTCCTCAACCGACTTCGCCGCGCGCTCGTAAGTTGACCACGTGGTGGGGCTCGCGACGCTGGCGCTCCGGCCGTTCGTGGGGTTGACGGGCGGCTTCGTCCAGCGCCAGCCATCGACTGTCTGGCGCCGGGTCCAGGTCCATCCCACCCACTGCCGGTATCCCTTCAGTTCCGTGAGCGCCGGAAGGTCCGGCAGCCTGTCGAAATCAGGTCCAAAATTCGGGATCGACGTTGCGTCGAAATATTCACCGAGGTCAGCCACGGGTCACCTGTTTTATATAGGGTCCGGTGAAAAGATGAATGAGGCGCCGTAGCGCCTAATTCGCGAGCCAGTGCTTGAGCTTTTCAGGGCGCTTGTGGTGCCAGCGCAAGAATGTCTCGAATTGGAGAGACTGGCGCGTGGCGATGTTCACGACTTCACGCGGGTCCATGCGGTCCAGGAAGCGCAGGGCCTGGAGGTCGTCGGCGCAAGGAAGGTCGCCCGCGAGCCAAACGGGCGTCCTGTGCACGCCCTCCACGCCCTCGAAGGTGCGGATAAACATCACCGGCCGGATGCCGTGCCCGGCCATGAGCTTTGCGAAGTCACTTCCGGCGCGCTCGTGGGCGGAGAAGAACTCCAGTTCCTCCGGCGCGGCGAGGCGGCACCACGCGATGAGGCTTGGGTTCTGGGCGGCGATGGCGAAGTCGTTGACCGGAGTGCGGGTGGAGGGGGTCATCACACCGCCTCCGCGATCTGCTTTTCGATGAACCGATCAGCCGACGCTCGAACGACGAGGCGCCGCTGGCCGACTTTTATCGTCTGAAGTTCACCATCGCGGATCAGATTGAAAACTGAAGTCCGGCCGAGGCCGATGTAGCTGGCCGCCTGCTCCACACTCAGGCAGCGGCGCTCACTGAACGGAACAGCCGAATTATCAGCTGCGGGAATGATCGTGGACATGCGGACCTCCTGTTGATGTCCGCACGAAATCACAAGCACCCACCAACAAGCCGCCGAATTTGCCGAAAATTGGCGGCCGGGAATTATCGGCCTTTCCAGCCTTTCGCCTCATACTCCTCCATAGGCGCCTTGATCCGTGACCGGATTACGCTTTCAGAGGGCACCGAGACGCTGGTCTCCTGAAACCAGTCAGCCATATGCCTTTCGAGCTTCGCTTGGCTGAATCCACTCGGACCTGGATCAACACTCGCGTTTATCCCCCCCTCTTCTTCAAGCTTTCGAAGCGCCTCGAGGTGGAATGCTTGCCAATCATATTTAGGTTTCGCGCCACGCTTCCCTTTCTCCGGCGCAACATCTGCCACTACACATTCGCGCACCTCGCGAAGAAAGGTGGACAGAGAAGCCGCTTCAACCTCGACCTCTTCCCAGTCATGATAAAGGTCAGGGTGCTGCACAGCCTGCTCGCATGCCGCATCAAATACTTCATCCTGAACATCATGCAGCGGTGCGAAGCTGATTTGATTGGTCTCAGGATTGAATCCGCGATGTGACGTGTGTCCGCGCCTGAGCTGAGGGTTGAAATATGTGGATGGAATGCTGGCGCGATTATTGTCCGGGCCGACCCCTGAAAACCTCAGTCGCCCATCCAGCCCTGCGTTGCTCAAGAGAATTTCCAGCGCGAGGGCCTGCGCATCATTATCCGTCCACTCACCGGGAAGCTCGCGCCTCACACCCTCTGCGATTTCGCGGACCTCGCTCTGTTGAAGCGCGTACCCCCAAAGCTCACCAAGCAGCACAGAGCTACGCCCGTTTATCCAATCTCGCGCCACACCCGTCCCTCACCTATTAACGCACCCGACGATCCAGCTTAATATTCCAGACAATCACAGCTTCACGCTGAATTCATTTCTTACGATCGAGTGAACCAATCCACGCGACTACATCATCGCTGCGCCAACGCACAATATTCGGCCCGAGATCAACTGGGTGGGGGAAACGGCCCTCGTCCATTCGCTTGTAGATAGTGGATCGGCTCAACCCAACCTGCTGCACAACCTCAGAGAGGCGCATTAGGCGAACGCCCTCAAATTCAAGACCACCCATAATCTGCCCTCAATCTGCAGCCTTCTCTCCGCGCGATGTCTATTCAAGACATTGCGTGGGGGTGGGCGGCCCGTTCCGGGTGGTGCTGAGACCGAGCCGCCCTGCTACTCGCCACTATGCCAGCACTTGAGCATTCAGCAATCTCTCGCGCGCATCGCCAAGCGACGCCAACAGCTTTTCGAGGAGCGACGCTGAAAGGCCATCAATCCCTTGAGCGCATTCGAGCCTCGCGACGTGCAACTCCAGTTCTTCATCCGTCGCGTCGTCGGGCGCGAGCATGTTGGGGTTGAAGACGCGGAGCCAATCAGTGGGGATACGCTCTTCACGCGAAATTATTTCTTGTTGCACTTGAGATCATCCTCCATTCGAGACGTGCCTTCTCGCCTGGGAAGCGGACTTAGCGCCAACGAATAATTTGAATCAGTTCCTGCCCACTGATTCATTTCCGTGATGGACCGGAAGCGGTCGGAAGCACTAATCAAATTCGTGAATCGATCCCAGCCAATCGATTCCAAACATTCATTAGACGCCCAAAATGGTGCCGCTCAAGCTCCGCCCTCCTCATGGGAAGGAGACCCTATGCGACGCCCGCTCATTTTGCTGCTGATCACCGTTCCGCTGGCTGGATGTCAGACGGCAGGTTCCGCGCCTGCCTCCTGGCAGAATCCGACACTGAAGACGGAGGCCGCGCGTGAGCGGCAGTTCGTCATTGATAACGGCCGGTGTAAGGCCGCCTCCATGAGCTCGGTGCCGATGCCGAGCGGGCCGGGGATTGTGGCGACGCCGTCGAGCTACAACGTCTCCGGCTCCAGCTTCGGGGCCGGAAGTGGCTTCCAAACCTACAATGCGACAGTGACGCCCACGCAGAGCCCTGGCGCCGCGTTCGCAGGCGGCTTCGCGAATGGGATGGCGATCCGCCGCGCCATTGATGCGCGCATGGCGCAGGACGAGATTTACAAGGGTTGCATGTTCCAACTGGGCTGGGCGCAGTCGATGCAGTGATGCGTTTTCGTTCCCCGCATTCCACTCTTACACTGCGATCACCACATCGGGGTCGCCTGCCGCCAGCGCGTTCAGGTACAGGAGGCACAGGTCGCGGCTGAGATAGTGACCATGGGCAGCCATCTCCTCCCGTTCGACAATGGGGAAGGTCGAATAGATGTAGGCTGCCGTGTCGCGCAGGGTTGCCATTTCGGCAGCGGTACTGCTCGGAAAGTAGAGCATGAAATAGAGCGCATCGAGCTTGGCGCGGCGCCGGAGGCGGTCGCGCGCATCCCACTTAAAAGGCGCTTTCACCTCGCCCGTCGCAGGGTCGATATGGCCCAAATCGCGGGCGAAGGGGGCCATGTCATGCGCCGTGTAGGTCAGCGCTAGCACTTCCTCGCGGACAATGTCGCGCGCGGTCTTCGGGCCAAAGAAACGAGTGTAGGTGGCGGGTGACAGTATGGGTAGTTGTTCTACGATAAACAGATTGAGCGTCGTGCTGTGCAGCTTCTGGCGAGCAATATAGTCGAATGGAACCGCGTTCAGATTGCCCAATATCAACGGAGCATAGTCAACGTACTGGGCGACTGCCTTACCCTTAGCTCCTCTCTTGGCGCTTGAAACATTTGGAAGTAGTAAAGGCAGTTTGTTACTTGCGCCACAAAAGGGAACTAGCGCCGCGATCATCGTACGCGCATTGGTTGACGATGCGATGTCCTTGAAGCTCAGAGCCCAACCCAGGCCTGATGGCCAGTCCACCGATGCTGCCGGTACCATGTATTGCGGGTTCGGCAGCCATGCGGGGTCCGCGCTTTGCGCATCTGTGGCAGGCTCTGGCTGTGCAGGCCGATTCAGATTCGCTGGATTGACGATGACATTGGCTGCGCGGTGATCGAAGGCTTGCACCATTTTGCCTTCGTAGAGCGGCACGAACTCTTCTGCTCCGCGCCGCCAGCGTCCGCCTCCGACGGGATAGGCCGTCTTTTCAAGCTCTGCTTTGGTGACGAAGAGATGGCTGTCATTCGTCATGTGGAACATGGTCGAGTAGCGCAGAGGGAAGACCGAGACGGGCTCCGCCCTGCGCCGGTCCACCAGCACCGGCAGGCGGTCATAGATACCGGTAGTGATTTCCGCGTCACGCCGGGTACGAAAAATGGGTGCGGTGCCGGTGTTGGGGTTCACCTTTGCGAAGTCCGCCGGTGCTAGAGTGAAGGCGCGCTCGGGGTCGGCAAGCGCATCTACGCTTTGCAGGAAGAAGGCGCAAAGCGTCTCACTGAAAAAGCGTTTCGGCCCGCCCACGACGAGCGCACAGAATTTGAAGCGGCTGTCCACGTCCGGAAAGAACGGCTCCAGTTCGCCACGCCTGTTCTCGAAGTCAATTAAGCTGCCAAGCCGTCCCGTCGTCGCCACCGACTTAAAAAATGTAGAGGCTGACTTGTCTGAGGCAATGCCGGAAGGAGTGAGTAGGCCGACGATGCCAGTGGGATTCACCAGCGCCAGCGCCCGCTCGACGAAGAGCGAATAGAGGTTCACATCGCCGCCAGACAGCAGAGGATAGGAGCCGCACTCCCGCGCCACAAGCGCCGAACCCTCGGCCCGCGCCTTGGCGGCTTCGTAATCCGCCACCATGAGGTCAGGGGTTTGAAGCAGCGCCACCACTGCGCGCTTGCGATCCGCCGCGCGCGTGGCCATGGCGATTTCAGGCCGGCGCTCCGCGAACCACTCCACCTCCTGAAACTTCATCCTGTCCCACGGCGGGTTTCCGATCACAGCATCGAAGCCACCTTTGGGCTCCGCGCTCTCCCAGTCTGTCCAGACACCAGGAAAGGCGACTTCCCAATGGAGAAATCGCTCACGCGACAAGGCGGCTCGCACATCCTCGAGGATACCAGGTAGCGCCGCGCGCTCCTGTGCATCGGCCAGCGCCTTCTTCTCGGTTAAGCTGAGCTTTAACCTTCTCTCCGCACCGTCCAGTAGCGCCTGCTGTATCTCCGATACGGCGGGCGGCGCGACTTCGCCTTTGAGCAGCTTAATCGGATCCCCGAAATCGCCCCGCTGCAAGCGAGCGATGGCTCTCGCCCGCACTCTATCGCCGCCTGCCCAGCGCACCCCGTGTACGAGGTCCATGAAAACGCGAAGATCATGAGTGACCGCCTGCACGTCATCGAACAGGCTCTTGGAGCTCTTCGCTTCGGCGATATCGGCGTCGGTCAGTTCCTCCACCATTTCCATGCCGCGCGCGGCCCCGCGGGCCTTCTGCACCATGTCGTTGATGAGGAGATTGCCTCCATAGGCCCAGTCCATGACCGGCCGAACACGCTCGCCGAAGAGCGCATTGCCGCAGACGAGGTGATGATCGAGGAACGACAGCGGCGCGCCGACTGTGAAGGAATGAAGCCAGAGCGCCACCTTTGCGAGTTCCACCGCCATTGGGTTCAAGTCCACGCCATAAACGCAGCGCTTCAGAACCATGCGGCGGACGACGGCCTTGTTGTCGAGATGCGCTCGGACGATGGGCCATTTGTGGGCTTCCGCTTGGCGGAGGATGCGGTCGCGGATCGCCTCAATGCGGGCGGACACCGGTGAAGAATAACCCGGAACGGCAAGTTCGGACGCCGCCATAGCCTCCAGCACGCGGTCTGTCATCCAGTCTACCAGAGTGACAAGGAAGTGGCCCGAGCCCATCGCCGGGTCGCAGACCTTCAGCCGCAGGATAGCTTCTGCCGGGTCAAGCATTGCAAGCTCATCCGGCCTCCCCTTGGCCTGCTTCGCCTTCGCGCTAAAAGTGGCTTCCGCTTCCTCCACCAGCGGCCCTAGCGTGCGGGCGATGATGAGTTGTACGAGTTCGTCCGGCGTGTAGTAGCTGCCTGAGGATTTGCGCCCAAAGGCACTAAGCGCGACTGTCACATTCGGCCCGTCTGCCGCGAGCTTATATTCAAGCAGGCGCTCATAGACGCTGCCCAGCTGCTGCACAGAGAGGTCACGGTAGTTGATGTAGCGTAGTCCGCGCCCATCTCCTGAATCGGGCTCGTGACTGAGCGCAAGGATGATCTTCGCAAGCGTCGAGTCGGGCACTTGCACGCGGGTCAGGATTGGCGCCGCATCTGGAGCGAACAGGCCGCCATTGTAGGGCGGAATGCCGAGATCGTCGTTGCCCTCAGCGATAGCCGAGAAAATGGTCATCAAGCGCGGCCACATGGTGGCGACACCCCTGGGATAGGGTCGGCCTTCCTCCTCCCGCTTGGCGACATCGAAGCGCACGCGCGTTAGGCAAAACTCGGCATACGGGCCGCTCTCGTCCGGCAGAAGGTTGCGATCTTCGGCGTAGAGCACGAACAGCAGCCGATAGAGCAGGATAAGTGCGCCCTGCCGCACCTCATCGAGATATGCGGGTGTGAGGGGGTCGTGACGTAGCGGATCGGCGGTCGCCAAGGCGCCAGCCAACGCAGGGAAAACCTCCCCAAAAACCTTCTCCGAAAGAGACTTCTTGACCTTTTCTTCCCAGCGTTTTCCGTCTCGCAAAGCATGGGTATGGAAGGTCTCACCCGTTGCATCGGGCAAGAAGGCGGCGCGCCCGAACAACAACACGAAGAGTCGCAGCACATGGGTGCGCCAAGCATCCTCACTCAACCCCTCTGGTACGATAGCCTTGTCGACCATGTCCGGCTCACAGCCAGCCACCCTCAAGGCCATGCCGAGGTCGATTTCGAGGAAGTTCTCTGACGTGCCGGTACCCGTGTGGAAGTAGAGCCGCCACAGCCGCCCGTTGGTTAGGACACCCCAACGAAGCTTGCCCTGCGTCCTGTCATCCGCGCGCCGCAGGTAGCGCAGCATCTGCGATGAGGGTGTGCCTTCCTCGTCCTTTCGACCCTTGGTTTCACGGTCAAGCGCACGGCCCCAACGTTTCGCCTCCACGATACATAACCCGTGCTGGAAACGTCGCGCCGGATCAAGAGATGCGGCCAGCGCTTTGGTCGCGGCACTCGGGTAAAGGAGCGCGTCGGGGACATCCAAGCGGCGCTTCTCAGATAGACTAGGTTGGGGGTCGCGGTCTGCCCATCCAATGGATTCGAGCAGCGGATATACGACGTCTGCCTCAGTTTGAGCCTCATTGGCATTCCTGCGGCCTGCGACCGCATCAAGCATTGTCTTAGCGCGCGCGCTCCATGCCGCCATCTCAGCGCTGTCAATCGCACGCCAATCTGCCGTTTCTTGAATGCCTTCAAGCAGGAAATCGCGTGTGAATAGCCGTCCTTCAATCAATTGCGTGCCTCGACATCGCGACTCATTTTCCCGCGAGTATCTGAGGTGAGAGCACCAGCAGCAAGGAGACGAAAGTGAGGTTCCCAATTACCCCTTAAAGCTCGTCATTCCGCCCGCCCCTCGTACCGGCATCGGTCCAATGTTGCGCGCAATCCGCTGCACCTTCCTGTCCAGTTCCTTCACCGCGCCCATGGTCACGCCGATGGCATCGATCACAGGGATGGATTTGCCGTCGCCCTTGCCGGTCTCGCGCTGGAAGTCCTGGGCATAGGTGCCGATATGGCGTCCGCCATCCCCTGCACCGTCCTTGTAGGTCCACTCCTCCACGGGCATGCCTCGCACAGCCTCCAGGGCGCCGCGAACCGGCTTCTTGTCGGTCTTGGCATCCTCGTCTGACATGAAGAGGCTCGCCATTTGTCCGATGCCTCCCATGAGGCCTTGGACATTGGACGCGCTGGCGCTCTGCTGCTTCTCCCAGCCGGCAAGCTCATTGCGGTATTTCTCGTTCAGGATGTTCGCCTGCTGGCCGTACCCCTGCATGGCCATCCCATATCCAGACTTCAGGATGTCTGTGCCGGTGGTCCAGGAGGCATTGGACTGGACATTGTTGCCCACCACCGAGTTGCCGGTGTTCACGCCGAGGCCGAGCGCCTGGGTGGCCTGCGATGGCAGTCCGCGCCCCATATTGATAGCGTCGGACTTCAGAGCGATCCCCTGGGCCTCCACCTGCTTACGGGCCGCGTTCTGCGCACCAGCCGAGGCGAGTGCGGCTGCGGTGTCCGCCGACGCCTCAATCCCAGCAAAGCGCCCACTGGCCGGGTTGACGCCCATGGATGTCATCTGCCGTTCGCGCGACTGTCGCGCCGTGGCAGAGGCATTCTGAACGTCCGCCTTGGCCTCGGCCGCGACCTGGGCGCGGCGCTCGGGGCTGTCCCAGTTGTTCGCCGTTTCGATGAACTGGTCTTCCATCGGCCGGAAGGTGCCGATGTATCGCTCACGATCCTGGGCAGCCCATCCATTGGCCTGCTTCATGGACGTAAGCTGCTCGTTCGTGACCTGGGATGTCAGGGCGTCGAGCTTGTCCTGTCGCTCATTGGCGACGCCGAACTGTTCCTTGGCAACCTCAAGCCACTTCTCGCCGGTCTCCGCCGACTTGAGCGCAGCGATACCGATGTTCGGATCGGGCTTCGGAGCACTGCCACCACCACTAGCCATGACCTAATCCTCCATTGGCGGCAACCAGGGGCGCCGCTGATTGAACATCACAAGAATTGCAAGGTCGCCGTCACCGAGCGGAGGCCCGAGAGCGTGCCAACGGTCTGGCTTTGGTGCGTCTCTCCAGCCAGAGAGAAACGAGGCTCCTTGGCGCCATCTTCATCAGGGGTTACATTCTCTCTACCGCTTTGGCCCGAGATAGCGTCAGGGGAACCGGAAACGGTTTGATTGGACGGCGCCCTTTCCCAAAGCGGCCTTCGCTTTTTAATGAACGCATCAAGCCGCGCGCCTCCGGTGCCTGCCGAATGGGCTGACCCATTACGCACTGCATTTTCTGTCTCGATTGATCTGCGGCAGCCCATCAAACAGACGGTTCTGTTTGAGATGATCCTCGCGCACATAGGATCGGCGGATTGGGCACTATCGCGGCTCATCTTGAGCCTCCGTGCGATTGGACCGGCCCTCGCCAGCCCTCTGAAGGGTCACCTTCACGTCCGGTGGCGCAGATATCCCCAATGGCGCAAAGCGTCCGCCCCGGCTTCCGTGGTCGAGAAGGACAATATTGGCCCTGCCAATCAGGAGCACATGGTGCTGGCGGAGTGTCACTTTAATCATGACGAGACCATACGATCACTAATGCAATCGCACAATTCACCATGACTGCATTTTAGCTAATACGCTATTTCGGCTAGATGTACTGAAACTCTACTGACAGCTATGAATGCCAGTGAACGGCTATGGACTGTGGATAACTCGGACTGACGGGGCTATCAGCACCACCAGAAAGGAGGCGTCGCAGCCATTTCCCGTCATGATAGGTATGAGTGCCTTGAGGCCCATGAGGTTGCGGAATGCGTTGGATTGCAGCACTTGCCATCACGGCGGCCCTTGCCACGCAGGCATCGGCCGCCTGCAATTCGTTTGATCCGAATTGCCTTAGCAACCCTTACGGCGCAGGGAGCCCCTACAAGCCGAACGGGCTGATGAACCCGTACAGCGAGCGCGGAAGTCCCTACAGCAACAAGTCCTGGACGAACCCCTACGCGACCGACGCGCCCAAGCTTTATGACAGCCAGGGCAACTATCGGGGGCGTCTCAGCAGCAATCCATACGACGCGGACAGCACGAGCAACCCGTATGGACGCTACGGGAGCCCTTACTCATCCGACAGCATCAATAACCCCTACGGCGCTGGCAGCCTGTACAGCCGCAACAACATCTACGTCGATACGGACGACTGATGAAGCGCAGGGACAAAATCGTCGTCGCGACAGCCATCCTCAGCGCTTCATCATTAGCTCTAGGCGCAGGTGGTATGCCGGATTACATAGAATATCCAATTGGCACAGCAGCCCTTTTGTCGATGTTCTACATCTGGCATCTGGCTGACGAGCTTCGGGACTAGAAAGTCCCGAGCACGAACCACTGCTTGGGCCGACCGCCGCCTTAAGCGTAGGTTGCCGCACCGGAACGCCATTCCGTCCGCGCAAGCCAGACGACGATCACGGGACGCGCGGGCGAATTGTCTGGGGGTACGTGGTTGGAAGAGCCCTTCCCCAACCGGCCAGCTGGTCCAGAAATGCATTTCGGAGACTTATCGGAGACCATTTCGGAGACTATTTCCGAAAATTAAAACCAAGTAAAATCAATCGCTTAGTGCATTTCGGAGATTTTGGGCATTTCTGGCAGGGTTCGGGTCTCCGAAATGAAAAGCTGG
>JBFMAV010000080.1:0-18300 GCA_040755535.1 Pseudomonadota bacterium
CCCCCCCCCCCCCCCCCCCCCCGCGTCAGCCCGCGCGCAGATTGTTGACGAAGCGTTGGACTTCGTCTTGGAGGTCGCTGGCCTGGCTGGCGAGCGAATTGGAGAGCGACATCATCTGGGTGGAGGCGACGCCGGTCATTTCGGCGGCCCGGCCCACGCCGGCGATATTGTCGTTGACGCCCTGGGTGCCCTGCGCGGCGCTCTGCGTGTTGTACGCGATCTCGCGGGTGGCGGACCCTTGTTCCTCAATGGCCGAGGCGATGGCCGAGGTGGACTGGCGGATTTCGGAGATGATCGTCACGATCTTCTCGATGGAGCCCACGGTGCGCTGGGTGGCGCCCTGGATCTCGTTCACCTTGCTGGCGATGACCTCGGTGGCCTTGGCGGTCTGGGAGGCCAGTTCCTTCACCTCGGAGGCAACCACGGCGAAGCCCTTGCCCATCTCGCCGGCGCGCGCCGCTTCGATGGTGGCGTTGAGCGCCAGCAGATTGGTCTGGCCGGCGATGGTGGTGATCAGTTCCACCACTTCGCTGATCTGCCCAGCGGCGCGCGAGAGGTCGCGGATCTCCGAATGGGTCAGTTCCGTCGCCTCCGCCGCCTGCTTGGCCACGGTGGCGGCGTGGGTGATCTGGTGGCCGATCTCCTGGACCGAGGCGCTCATCTCCTCGGTGGAGGCGGCGACGGTCTGGACATTGCTCGAGGCATTGCTGGCGGCGCTGGACACGGCCTGCGCCTGGCGCGAGGTCTCCTCAGCGGAGGCGGACAGGCCGCGCGCGGCCTCGGACACTTCCCGCGAGGAGGAGGCGAAGGCATTGGCGAGGGCGCCCATCTTGCTCTCGAAGTCCGAGGCGATGGCTTCGCGTTCCGCCTTCAGGCGCTCGGCGTTCCGCACCTCCTGGAGGGCGGCGTCCTTGCGCAAATCGTCGGCTTTGACCAGGGCGAGGCGGAAGAGTTCCAGCGCCTTCGCGATGCGGCCCACCTCGTCCTTGCGGTCCGCATCGGGCACGGTCACGGAGAGATCGTCATTGCTCAAGGCGCCCATGACGTCGATCTGGCGCGCCAGGGGCAGCACGATGGCATAGCGCGACACGAGAAAAGCGGCGGCGAGCGCGAGCAGAACAACGCCGACGGTGCCGAAGAGGATGAACTTGATCTTCAAATCCGCAAGAGCCTCAAGCTCCTGCGCCCTCTTTTTGCTCTCGGTCACCGCGTCGTCGATCAGCTTGGCATTGGCGGACACCACGGCGCTGAGGCTCGGCTCGCAGTCGCTCACGATCATCTGCGCGGCTTTGATGATGCCCTCATTGTCGGTGGACTCGCGCCCCAGTTTGAGGGCCGGCGCACACGCCCCCGTCAACGCGGCCTTTGACTGGCGGACGATCTCCTTGATGGGCGCTTCGAGGTGCGGAATTGCCGCGATCGCGTCGGCGGCGCGCCGGTCGATCAACTGAACGATGCGCTCGATCTCCGCGTCTGCCGCGCGGATCGCTGCATCCGTATTTGAGACGGACAGCTTATAGGCGGCCCGCTGGAGATCGACCACCTGGCGGCTCAGGCGCGCAAGCTGGATGAAGCCCGCGTCCTCCTTGAGAGTCCGGTTCAGCGCATCGCTCATGTCGCCCATGAGCCGCGCTGAAAACAGTCCGCCGCCGATGGCGCACAAGCCGAGCAAGACGACCAGCGAACTGATCTTGATCATGATCGAGAGATTCTTGAAGGACATGATTTTATCCCTGCACCCTGATGCGAAATACTGACGGAGCTCCACACGCGCGCCGCAGATATTATAATGCTGCGATCATTGGTTGAGCTTATCTGTTCATTTATCAGAGTCAGAGAGTAAAGTATGTGTGAGATGACCCCATTCTGACCTATGTTGTCATGAAAATGCATTGTAAATGGAAATGTAAGGGGAGCATTTCAAGTTGCATCTGATCGCGTGACAGGCATGATGTTAAAAAAATCGATGAAAATCGCAGGAATGACCAATCGAGATAGAGTGATAAAAATAGAAAAATGCTTGATATAGGAAAATCACACTCAGGATCTGCCAGAGTCTTCTCTGCTGAAGTGCGGGGGACGGCCGAACGGCGCGTTCCAGGCACGGGTCGTGCGCGTCGGTGGCGCAAAACGGATCCATGCCGCCCGCAATCCGCAAGCAAATCAAACAAGACGGGCTGACAATCTGTTTTTGAACGGAAGAAATTCGAACGCCACAATAAAGGTCTAGCGAGCGACGTGCGCGTCTTTCGGTTCGACTCGCCGCGCCGTCCGCTCACCGCTGGCGGAGATTCTCCACGAAATGCACCACTTCGTCCTGCAACTGGCTGGCCTGGTCGGAGAGCGAGGAGGAGAGCGCCATCATCTGCGTCGAGGCGGTGCCGGTCATCTCGGCAGCGCGGCCGACGCCGCGGATATTGTCGTTCACACCCTGCGTGCCTTCCGCCGCATGCTGCGTGCTGAAGGCGATTTCCCGCGTCGCGGCGCTCTGCTCTTCGATCGCGGTTGCGATGGTGACGGTCGCGGAGCGGATCTGGCCGATGATGGAGACGATCTTCTCGATCGATCCCACGGTGCGCTCGGTCGCGCCTTGGATTTCGCGCACCTTGGTTCCGATGACGTCCGTCGCCTTGGCCGTCTGGGACGCCAGTTCCTTCACTTCGGAAGCGACAACCGCGAACCCCTTGCCCATCTCGCCCGCGCGGGCAGCCTCGATGGTGGCGTTGAGCGCCAACAGGTTGGTCTGGCCGGCGATGGTGGTGATGAGATCCACCACTTCGCCGATCTGTCCGGCCGCGCGGGAGAGTTCGCGAATTTCCCCATGGGTTTGCTCGGTCGCGCCCTGTGCCACCTGGGCGATTTCTGCGGCATGGTTCACCTGGGCGCCGATCTCCTGCACCGACGCACTCATTTCCTCCGCCGACGAGGCGACGGTTTGGACATTTGCCGATGCCTGGGTCGCCGCGCCGGAGACGATCTGCGCCTGCCGGCTGGTCTCTTCCGCTGACGCGGCGAGGCTGCGGGCGGCATCGGAAACCTCGGACGAAGAGGAGGCGAAGGCACCCGCAAGCGCGCCCATGCGGGCTTCGAATTCGCGAGCGATGGCCTCGCGTTCCTCGCGCATGCGCGCGGCATTGCGCTGGTCCTGGAGGGCGGCTTCCCGGCGCAGGGCCTCGCCCCCGGCGAGGGCGGTCTGGAGTTGCTGGGCGCTGCGGGCCATGGCGCCGATCTCGTCGCGCCGTTCGGTGCCGAGGACCTGCGTGTCGAGCCGGTTTTCCGCCAGATCCTGGAGAAGCGCGGTGGCGCGGCGCACCGGGCGGGCGATTGCGAAGGTGGCGACCAGCGCGCTGAGGGCAAAGGCGAGCAGCATCACCGCCCCGAAGGCGGCCAGGAAGACCAGCATGCGCTGCGTCGCGGCGGTCTCAAGCTCATGGACGCGCGCGGCCAGCGCATCCCGCGACTTCGCGACGAAGGAGGAGATCTGCTCGGTGACCTTGCGGAGCGAAGGGTCGCAGGTCTCGTGCATGATCGCGGTGGCGCGGGCATTGTCTTCGGCGGAAAAAGACGTGGCGGTGAGGGTGATGGCTTCGGCGCAGGTCTTTTCCACCGTGGTCGTGAAAGCGGCCGTGAGGCGTGCGATGTCGCCCGCCTGGTCCGGGAGCGCGGCGCCCGCCGTCTCCATCTCCTGGTTGAAGGCGCGGCTCGCGCCGGCGACGCCGTTGGCGACCTGGAGATTTTCTCCCGTCAGGGTGCTGGTGAGTGCCTTGTAGATGATGGCCTGCGCGCCGACTGCCGCACGGCTCGCGCCGGACAGCGCAAGCAGGCCCTGCGCCGCATCGGCCTGAAGCCGGTCAAGGCTCTCCTGCGAGCGTTGCGCATTGAATGAGACAGCCGCGATTCCCCCGAGGCCGGAGACCAGCATCAGCGCGGACAGGGCCAGGATCTTGAATCGGATCGGCCAGTGACTGAACCCCATGGCAGGTACCATCCTTTGCGGCGAACTTCTGTGTTTCGCCCGGAGCGTTCCTCATCCAAGGGCGCAGTCCGCACGGACCCTGACCTGGATGCTGCCATGGATACATGATGCGCTTGCCCGAAGCTTGCGGGCGCGCGAACGGGGTGTGACGGTTCAATTATTGGTAGTGGGGTGGGTGCAACCGGAGATGTCTTGGGTTTGCCGTCGGTGATGCCCTGCCGCCCAGGAGGGACGGCAGGGCAATCGTGCCGTCAGGCCCGCAGATTCTCCACGAAGCGTTTCACTTCGTCCTGCAATTGCCCGGCCCGGTCGGACAGTGAGTTGGACAGCGTCATCATCTGGGAGGAGGCCGCGCCGGTCATTTCCGCCGCGCGCCCGACGCCCTGGATGTTGTCATTCACCGCTTCCGTGCCGCTCGCGGCATTCTGCGTGTTCTGCGCGATCTCACGGGTCGCCGCGCCCTGCTCCTCAACCGCCGAGGCGATGGCGGAGGTGGACTGGCGGATATCATTGATGATGCCGACGATCTTCTCGATGGAATCCACCGTGCGGTCGGTGGCGCCCTGGATCTCCGACACCTTGCCGCCGATGACTTCCGTTGCTTTTGCGGTTTGCGCGGCGAGTTGCTTCACCTCCTGCGCCACCACCGCGAAGCCCTTGCCCATGTCGCCCGCCCGCGCCGCCTCGATGGTGGCGTTGAGGGCGAGGAGGTTGGTTTGGGCGGCGATGTTGGTGATCAGTTCCACCACTTCGCCGATTTCCGCCGCCGCCTTGGACAGGTCGCGGATTTCGCGATGGGTCTGCGAGGCATTTTCAGACGCGTTGCGCGCCACGTCCGCCGCATGGCTGACCTGCTCCCCGATCTCGCGGATCGAGGCGCTCATTTCCTCCGTTGAGGCCGCGACGGTCTGGACATTGGTGGACGCGTTGCCCGCAGCGCCTGCCACGGCGCGGGCCTGCCGAGAGGTCTCCTCGGCCGATTCCGAGAGGCTGCGCGCCGCGTCATAGACCTCGCTTGAGGAAGAGGCGAAGGCGCCGGCCAGCGTGCCCATCTTCGATTCGAAGGCATCGGCAATGGCGTTGCGATCCTCGCGCATGCGCTCGGCATTGCGCCGCTCCTGCTCGGCCGCTTCCGCCCGTTCGGCTTCCGCTTCTACCAGGGCGAGACGCAGCGTCTCCGTGCCCCGCGCGATGGTGCCGAGTTCGTCCTTGCGCTCAAGGCCCGGGACGAACGTGTTGAGCTTGCCCTGGGCGATGGCGGTGAGAACGCTGGTCAGCGTATGGATGGGGCGCGAGATGCCGATCAGCGCCGTGAGGGCGGACAGGATGAAAATCACCGTCATGGCCGCGCCAACGATGGACAGCGTCTTGAAGGCGGTGTCATGGGAATAAGCGATGACGCCCGTTGTCGTGTCTTCCAGCTTGGCCTGGAGGTCGCGGACCACGTTCGCCAGTTTGTCGCCCACATCCTGTATGGCGGGGCGGCAGGAGCGATTCATGAGGCGAGAAGCCTCCGCCGTGTCTTCGCTTGAGGTGGAGTCGAGGGCGATCTTGAGCGGCTCCGCGCAAACCCCGCGTACAGCCTCAATGAAGGCCTTCTGCAAGCCCTCCAACTCGGCCGCCCGGTCCGGCAGGATATGCTTGGCGGCGTCCATCTGTTCGTTGAAGGTTTTGACGCCCTGTTCCTGGCGCTCGGTGGCGCTCTTCGTGTCCGCCGTGGTGAGCGCGATCAGGGCCTCATAGAGCGACGCGCTGGTGAAGGCGAGCGCGCGGCTCGCGCGTCCGAGCGCGATGGTGCCCGCCGCATCGTCGCGAATCAGCCGTTCGAAGCGGTTCTCGATATAGCGCGATGTGTCGTTCATCATGTAGATCGCGCCACCAGCGACCGCGAACAGCATCATCGCAAGCGAGACGAACTTCAGGATGATCGGCCAATGCTTGAAGTTCACCTTCTCAATAATCGCGCCGATAAAGCCGAGACTGCGCGGCTCGGCATTGGAATATGTGGCGAGTGTCATGAAGTGCACCCTTAAAATCAAAAATACGCTGCGCCCGGGTCGCACGAGAGAGACGCCGCGCAAAAGACGGGCGGCGCTCTGAATGCGACCGAAAGGCAGTCCGCCTTATGTTTTGCGGCGCAAGCTTGTTCGAAGCTTGCCATTGTGCAGCGCAAAGGGCGCTCGCGCCGGGATGCAACCGGATGGCGGCGAAAACCTCACGCGGCGTTGCGGCCACGCGGCTCTGCCTCCGTAACCATACGGAGGCGAGATCTTCTCAACAGGCAAAAAAAAAGACCGGCCGAACGTTCCGGCCGGTCGCGTAAGGCAGACGCGGGGAGAGGGGGTCAGGCGCCGGTTTCCACCGGCTTGCCGCGCGAGGCCCACTCCGTCCAGGAGCCGTCATAGAGCGCCTGCGGGCGCTTCCCCACGCTTTCCAGCGCGATCCACAGCACAGCGGCCGAGACGCCGGAGCCGCAGGTGGTGATCACGGGGCGGCTCATGTCGAAGCCGGCGGCGTCCAGCTCCGCGCGCACCGTCTCCGGCGGCACGAGATGGCCGTCCTTGACGAGCTTGGATGAGGGCAGGCTGAGGCTGCCCGGAATGTGGCCGGAGGAAATGCCGGGCCGGGGCTCGGCCGCCTCGCCGGTGAAACGCTCGCGCGCCCGCGCATCCAGGATCTGGGTCTGCGTGCCGATGGCCTTTTCCACATGGGCCATGTCGGCGACGATGGAGCGATCCACGCGCGGCGTGAACACGGCGGCGGGACGGCGCGAGGGACCGCTTTCCACCTCGCGGCCTTCGGCGATCCATTTGGGCAGTCCGCCCTCCAGGATCTTCACGTCGCTCGCCCCGAAGGCGCGGAAGGTCCACCAGACGCGGGGCGCGGAGAACAGGCCCTGGGCGTCATAGACCACGATGCGCACCCCATCCCCGATGCCGAGCGCGCTGACCGCATTGGCGAAGTCGCGCGGCTCGGGAAGCATGTGGGGAAGATCGCTGGTCTGGTCCGAGATGGCATCGAGATCGAAGAAGACCGCCCCCGGAATGTGCTGCGCGAGATAGGACGCCGCGCCTTCCTTCTCGCGCGGCGGAAGGAACCAGGTGGCATCCACGATGACGAGGTCGGGCGCCCGCAGGTTTTCGGCGAGCCAGTCGGTGGAAACGAAGAGGGACATGGGTTCAGCCTTCGCGAACGGGAGGATCAGACGAGGACGTTCGGCACCGCGGCCGTGCGCTCAAGCCATGCCGGAACCGGCAGGGACTTGGAGCGCAGGAAGGCCGGGTTGAAGAGCTTGGATTGGTAGCGCGTGCCGAAGTCGCACAGGATGGTGACGATGGTGTGCCCCGGCCCCAGTTCGCGGGCGAGGCGCATGGCGCCGGCAATGTTCACGCCGGAGGAGCCGCCCAGGCACAGACCCTCATGCTCCAGCAGGTCGAACACGATCGGAATCGCTTCCTCGTCCGTGATCTGGAACGCCGCGTCGACGGGCGCGCCCTCCAGATTGGCCGTGATGCGCCCCTGGCCGATGCCCTCGGTGATGGAGGAGCCCTCCGCCTTCAGTTCGCCGGTGGTGTAATAGGAATAGAGCGAGGCCCCCATGGGATCGGCCAAGCCGATCTTCACATTGGGATTGCGGGCTTTCAGCGCCATGCCGACACCCGCGAAGGTGCCGCCGGTGCCGACCGAGCAGACGAAGCCGTCCACCGTGCCGTCGGTCTGGTCCCAGATTTCGGGGCCGGTCGTGTCGATATGGGCCTGCCGGTTCGCCACATTGTCGAACTGGTTGGCCCAGATGGCGCCCTGCGGCTCGCTCTTGGCGAGCGCCTCGGCGAGACGGCCGGAGACTTTCACGTAATTGTTCGGATTGGCGTAAGGGACGGCCGGCACCTCGACCAGGGTCGCACCGGCAAGGCGCAGCATGTCCTTCTTTTCCTGAGACTGAGTCTCGGGAATGACGATCACCGTCTTGAAGCCGAACGGTGCGGCGACCAGCGCGAGCCCGATGCCGGTATTTCCTGCCGTGCCTTCGACGATCACCCCGCCGGGCTCCAACTGGCCCTTGGCCATGGCGTCCCGGATGATGCCGAGCGCGGCCCGATCCTTCACCGATTGGCCCGGATTGAGGAACTCCGCCTTCCCCAGAATGGTGCAGCCGGTCTCCTCGGAGGCCTTCTTGAGCCGGATGAGCGGCGTGTGGCCGATGGACTCGACGAGGCCGTTGCGGATGGTCATGGCGCGAATAACCTTGAAGGAAAGGACCGCAAACTAGCCGGAACCCTCCCTGTGCGGCAACCGATCCGCGCTAATTTCCCTTGACGTGATCGAAGGCCCGCAAGGCCCGCTCGCGGGCGGCGTCGTGATCCACGATAGGGCGGGGATAGGTGACGCCCAGACGGACACCGGCGCGATCGAGCGTGGCCTTGTCCGCTGTCCAGGGCTTGTGCAGCACGGCGGCGGGAAGCTTCGCCAGCTCCGGCACAAAGGCGCGCACGTAGGCTCCATCGGGATCGAACTTCTCGCCCTGAAGCACCGGGTTGAACACCCGGAAATAGGGCGCCGCATCCGCGCCGGTCCCGGCCACCCATTGCCAGCTTGCGGCATTGTTCGCCGGATCGGCATCCACGAGCGTGTCCCAGAACCAGGATTCCCCGTCGCGCCAGTCCAGCAGCAGATGCTTGGCGAGGAAGGACGCGGCCACCATGCGCACCCGGTTGTGCATCCATCCGGTTTGCCACAGCTCGCGCATTCCGGCATCGACCAGCGGATAGCCGGTGCGTCCGTGCCGCCAGGCCTTCAGTTCTCCAGGACATTCGCGCCAGGGAAAGGCATCGAACCGGGACTGGAGATTGCGGCTACGGAGGTCCGGCTCGGCCTCCAGCAGATGGTGGGAAAATTCCCGCCAATAGAGTTCTGCCTCGAATTTCTCCGCGTCCCGCTGCGGAACCATGCCGGCGTCCGCCGCATCGCGCGCGCTCGCTAGGACCTGGTTGGGCGAAACTTCCCCGAAGGCGAGATGCGGGGACAGCCGCGATACGTGGCGCGCGGCCGGGCAGTCGCGCCCCTGCGCATATCCCCTCAGACCACCGGCCACGAAGTCCGCGAGCCGCGCGCGCGCCGCCGCTTCTCCGCACGTCCAGGCGGCGCGCAGCCCACCTGACCAGTCGGGCGCGACAGGTTCGAGCCCGACCTGCGCAATCCAAGGATTCAGCGCATCCCCAAGGGTCGTGCCGGGCCCGGACAGACCGGGGGGGATGGGCGCCGGTGGGCGCGGCGCGGCGGCCTTTCGCGCGGCGCGGTGAAACGAGCTGAAGGTGCGGGGCAGGCCGCCCGCGAGCGTCTGGATCGCCCCCGGCTTGTGCAGCAGATGGCCATTGAACCGTTTGACCGCGACGCCCGCCTGTTCGAGGGCGCGGGCGACCGCTTCGTCCACTCGCGCTTCCGCCGCCCCCGGCCGGGAATTGAGCGCGACGCGCTCGGCTTTCAGATCGCGGGCCACCGCCGGGACATGATCGGTGGCGGGACCGCTGCGCACCAAAAGAGGAATTCCCCGCACCGCAAGGTCCGCTGCGAGGCTGCGCAGCGACTGGGCCAGCCACCAGCGGGCCGCGCCCCCGAGCGGACGCACGCCCGGCGAATCCTCATCAAGCACATACAGTGCCGCGACCGGCCGCTCCGATTCGCACGCCCATTGAAGGGCGGGGTTGTCGTGCAGCCGCAGATCGCAGCGAAACCAGAGCAGGGCAGGGCGCATGGCGGGGCCTCCGGGACCCGCGTCCCATCGCGGCGCGCGGGGCGGCCTCGGCGAGGGCGGATCCGTTGTCATTCGACGCCGTGGGCGCGCGCTCCTTTCCGCGTGAGCGGACGGATGGGAGCATGCGCACACGGCGTGCGCTTTTACGCGGGCGGGCGGGCAATGGATGCCTTCCAGCGCCGGCCCGGCAAGGCTCGTGCTTCACTGGCATATGGGTATAGTGTCGGGAAAAAGCCAATTCCGATGGGGACCGAACTGGTGAAATTGGACAGCGTGGTCGAAGAGATCGCGGCGCGCATGCGTGCGCGGCCGGAGCGCGGCAAGGTCGCGAGCTATATTCCCGAACTCGCCAAGGTGCCGCTGGACCAGTTTGGAATCGCCGTGTTCACCGCCGACGGCGAGATGTACACGGCGGGCGACGCGGACGTGCCCTTCTCCATCCAGAGCATTTCGAAGGTGTTCACGCTGACCCTCGCCTTGGGCAAGGTGGGCGATCAGCTTTGGAACCGGGTGGGCAAGGAGCCCTCGGGCCATCCTTTCAACTCCATCGTCCAGCTCGAATATGAGAAGGGCAAGCCGCGCAATCCCTTCATCAATGCCGGCGCCATCGCGGTCACCGACGTGCTGCTGGCCGGCCATCAGCCGCGCGAGGTGCTGGGGGAAATCCTGCGCTTCTGCCGCTTCGTGGCGGACGATGACACGGTTGCCATCGACGAGCATGTGGCGCGCTCGGAGAAGGCGACCGGCTTTCTCAACACCTCGCTCGCCAATTACATGAAGGCGTTCAAGGTGCTGGAAAATCCGGTGGACCATGCGCTCGGGGTCTATTTCCACCACTGCGCCATCACCATGACCTGCCGGCAATTGGCCATGGCGGGCCGCTATCTCGCCTTTTCCGGCCGGCTGCCGGGCAAGGGCGTGTCGGTCATTTCCTCCGAGCGCGCGCGCCGTATCAACGCCTTGATGCTCACCTGCGGCCATTATGACGGGTCCGGCGATTTCGCCTTCCGCGTCGGTCTGCCGGGCAAGAGCGGGGTGGGCGGGGGCATCCTCGTGGTGGCGCCGGAAAAGGCCTCCATCGCGGTGTGGTCGCCGGGCCTCGATCCCCATGGCAATTCGGTTCTGGGCTCGCTGGCGCTGGAACAACTGGCCAAGACCATGCACTGGTCGGTGTTCGGCGGGTGAGCGACGCCTCCCGCGCCTCACATGCCAGCCTGCCCCGGCCCCGGCTTGTGGCGACGCAGCTTGGCCCCATCGAGATATGCGACGTGGGCGCCGGTCGGCCGCTCCTCACTATTCATGGCGGCATGGGCGGTTGGGATCAGGGGCTGATCCTGGCGCAGTGCCTGTTCGGGCGTGCGCCCGCGTTTCGGCTGATCAATGTCTCGCGTCCCGGCTATCTGGGGACGCCCCAAAATGCCCGCCGCGCGCCGGCCGACCAGGCGGACCTTCTGGCGGCCCTGCTGGACGCCTTGGGGCTGGAACGGGCGCTTGTGGCCGCCGTCTCGGCGGGTGGGCCGAGCGCGATCAGCTTCGCCGCCCGCCATGCGGATCGCTGCGCGGGCCTGATTTTGATTTCCGCCTGCAGCGGACATCTCGAAATCCCCGCGGGCGCGGCCCGCCGCCTGCCCTTCATTCGCCTTGCGGCGCGGCTGCGCCCGCTGGGTGAGCTGGTCTCGCTGGCGGCGCGGCTCAATCCCGGCCCGGCCGCGCGCCGCTCGATTCTCGACCCGGACGTGCAGCGCCGCACCTTGCGCCATCCGGAGGCAGGGCCGCTCCTCATTGCCCTCCAGAACAGCGTGGCAAGCCGGTTGTCGGAGCGCCTGTCCGCGACCCTGAATGACGTAACGCAGTTTCAGGCGATGGCGCCGCTCCCGTTCGCGGCGGTGCGCGCGCCACTGCTCGCCGTCCACGGCACGGGCGACCGGGTGGTTCCCCTCGCCCATTTAGAGCGGATCGCCAAGGCGCGGCCGGACGCGCGCCTCCTTAAGATCGCGAATGGCGAGCATGTGTGCCTCTGCACCCATCTCGACGCTGTCCGCAGCGCGGCGGCGGACTTCGTGGCTGCGCTGAGCTGGCGCTGAAAACAAAAAATCCCCCGGCCGCGAGCGGACGGAGGATTTTTAAGAACAAGTGGCTCCCCGGGCCGGATTCGAACCAGCGACCAACCGGTTAACAGCCGGTTGCTCTACCGCTGAGCTACCGGGGATCAGGTGCTCACTTGCGAGGCGCGCCGTATAGCAACGGAACGCCTCCTTGTGAAGGTGGTTCGGCAAGAAATCTGCCGCGGCCCCTCACGCGCTCAGCAAAGCCGGGGCTTCGCCGCTCTCCTCGCCTTTCGCCTCATGGGCGAACTGCATCTGGTAGAAGGAATAGTAGCGGCCGCGCGCGGCCAGCAATTCCTCGTGGCGGCCCACCTCGACCACCTTGCCGCCGTCCACGACGCAGATCTTGTCCGCGCCCACGACCGTTTGCAGGCGGTGCGCGATGACGATGGTGGTGCGGCGGCTCTGGAGCGCCGCGAGCGCCTTCTGCACCTCGGCTTCCGATTCGCTGTCGAGCGCAGCGGTGGCCTCGTCCAGCAGCAGGATGGGGGCGTCTTTGAGGAAGGCGCGGCTGATGGCGATGCGCTGGCGCTGTCCGCCCGACAATTGCACGCCATGCTCGCCGACCTGCGAATCATAGCCCTGCTCGAAGGTCATGATGAAGTCGTGGGCATGGGCGGCCTTTGCGGCGGCGATGATCTCGTCCTCGCTCGCACCGGGACGACCGAATGCGATGTTCTCGCGCACCGTGCCGGAAAACAGGAACACGTCCTGGCTCACCAGGGCCGAGGCGCCGCGCACCGAGGGCAGAGCATGCTGCATGATGTCGTGCCCGTCGATGCGGATCACGCCGGCCTGGGGCGTGTAAAAGCGTTCGATCAGATTGATGATGGTGGTCTTGCCACCACCCGACGCGCCCACCAGGGCGGTCGTCTGGCCCGGCTCCGCCACCAGATTGACCCCGCGCAGAACGCGCTCGCCGTCGCGATAGCCGAACTCCACGTCCTGGAACTCGATCCGCGCCCGATCCACCGGCAGGCGGGGCAGATTGTCCTGCGCGGTTTCCGGCGCATCCCCGTCCAGCAGGTCGAACAGAATGTTCGCGCCCACCATCATGGGGGTCAGTTCGACATGGAAGCGGGCGAGGCGCTTGGCGGGCTCGTAGGCGAGCAGCAGCGCGGTGAGGACCGAGAAAAATTCGCCCGGCGTGCGGTTGAGCACCACCACATTGTAGCCCGCGTAGAGAATGACGCCCGCAATGGCGAAGCCGCCCAGCGTCTCCATGAGGGGACTGGACTTGGCCTGGGTGCGATTGAGGTTGTTTGCGGCCCGCTCGACGTCGTCCACATAGGTGAAGACGCGCTCACGGATCACCGGCTCCAACGTATAGGCTTTGACGGTGCGCACGCCCTGGATGAATTCCATCGCAAGGGAATTCAGCTTCACCATGCTGGTGAACTCGGTCTTGAAGATCTTCTTGGCCTTCTTGATCAGCTTGCGCGTGCCGATCACCGCCACCGGCATCACCACGGCGGAAATCAGGGCGAGGAACGGGTCCTGGATCACCGCCACCGTGCCAAGCGCCAGCAGCGAGAGCATGTCGCGGCCGATGGAGGTGATGACCAGGTTCAGCGCATCGCGCGCCGAGGAGGCGCCGGCGGAAAAGCGCATGGTGATGTCGGCGGTATGATGGGCCGAATAGAAGGTCACCGGCCGGGCCAGCAGGCGGTCGAAGACGCGCTTCTGGTTGTCGGCAACGATGCGGTTGCCCACCCGTGCCATGGTGACGGACTGGGCATAGGCCGAGAAGCCCTTGATCATGGAGAGCAGCATCATGACGATCGCGACGGCCCAGATGGCCTGCGCGGTCGGCTCCACGAAGATGGAGTCGATGGCATCCTTCATGAGATACGCCATGCCGCCGGTGGCGGCGGCCATCAGGCCCATGAAAGAAAAGGCGAGCGCGTAGCCCTTCCAGTGCTTCGTGCCATCGGACAGGAAGAGGCGGTAGATGACCCGCAGATTCTCGTCCTTGTGAATGGCTGCACGCACGCGCTCGGAAAGGGCGAAAAGCATCAATGTCTCCGGTCTGAGCCGCATGTCACGGGACGGGCGCCACACGTCGGGGCGCTTTCCTGTCCGGTCTTTGAATGCGGCAAAGCAGTCATCGGCTCACGCTCGCCGCAGTGGAGGCCACGCCCGGAATCGAACCGGGGTGCACGGATTTGCAGTCCGCTGCGTAACCACTCCGCCACGTGGCCTCATGAGCCGGGTTGTTAAAGCACCGTAGATATTTGTGCAAGGCCGGGCCGGACGGTGTCCCCCGGCGCTTCGCTCCAGCGTGCCCTGCGGGGTGAGAGCAAACCGGCGACAAGATTCCCACGTCACGCAGCGTGAGCCGGCGAGCAGGAATCCCCGGAGAGCGGTCAGAATTTCAGCGTGAACTGCGCGGTGAAGGCATTTTGCGCCGCCGTCGCCGCGAACTAGGCCGCTATAGGCCGCCGTCGAGGCCAAAAGCGCACCGATACCGCCGGACGAAATCTTGCGGGGGCGGGCGGTGAAAGAACGGCGCATCCGGTCACCCTTAAGCTCGGCGTTATGTTCCTAAGGTCATACCGAGGTTTCCAACGTGGATACAACCCTGAAGGACCTGTTCGGCCACCTGCCGCCTCGGTCGAGGCACCGAACAGATCCTTCAGCAGCAGGCGCGGGCGGGCGAACCTCTCTCCGCCGCAGCGCGGGGCGAAGCAATTTCACTCAGGATTGAAGTCGCAAGCCGGCCGCGCGCGCCGAGCCATGGAGACGGCAGCGCCTCTCCTCGCGCGGCCGCAAAAGGCGCCCCGCTGTCCGCCGCGTGGCGGAAAAGGGGCGCGCGTGAGGTATTCTGGTGGCCCTGGCCGATCGGCCAATTATTACGTGGGCCGGTGACTTGAGGACGTCGCAACCGCCAGCTAGGCAGTCGCATCGCTCCGCGCGGGGGCGATGATGCAGGAGGAAGTCCGATGAAAATGCGCACCCTGATTGCCGCCGCCGCCGTGGCGCTGCTGCCCACCCTGGCGTTCGCGGCCGATCCGATCCTGGCCGTCGGCTTCGTTGTGAAGAACGAGATGAAGGCGAAGGTCTCGGCCGTCGACGAGAAGAACCGTACGTTCACGCTGGTCGGCCCCGAAGGAAACTGGGTGGTCCTGAAGGCCGGCCCGGAGATGCAGAATTTCCCGCAGATCAAGGTTGGTGACACCGTGACCGCCGCCATGGAGCAGGTCACTGAAATCAGCGTCGTGCAGCCCAATGACGGCACGCCGCTGCCCACCGATGTGCAGACCCTTGATTCTGCGCCTAAGGGCGCGAAGCCGGGCGTGATCGTGACCGACCGTCGCGAGATCGCCGCCGCGATCACCAAGATCGACGCCGCCACCCGCACCGTGACCCTCCAGGGCCCGATGGGCAATTCCGTGGACATCACGGTTCCCGGCGACCAGGACGGCTTCAAGAAGCTCTCCGTGGGCGACAAGGTGATCTTCCGTCAGGTGACCGTGGCCGGCATCGCCGACACCGGCAAGAAGTGAGTTCATGGGCGGGGGCGTTCCCCCGCCCATTCCCTCGCCCCTGAGGCAAGGGGCGGTCGCCCAGCTCCGGCGTGGCATGCAAGCCGCATGATGGAGCAGGGCGCCTCCGGCGACCTTTCAGCCGCTTGCAAATGGCCCGCTGCTGTGGCTCTTGACCCTGGAATGGCTCAAAGCGGGCATGGCCGGAGGGGCTCCGATGATCGATTTCGCCGAGTTGCGTCGTGGAATGGTGGATGGACAGGTCCGCACCAACGATGTGACCGATTTCCGAATCGTCGAGGCGATGCTGGAGATTCCGCGCGAGCGGTTCGTTCCGGATGCGCTGCGCTCGCTCGCCTATATCGATGATGACCTCATCATTCGCCAGGCGTCTCCCACTGCGCCGGCACGCTATATTCTCGAACCCATGGTGCTCGCGAAGCTGCTTCAGCTCGCGGATGTTCAACCCACCGATCTGGTGCTGACCATCGGCGCCGGCACCGGCTACAGCGCGGCGCTGCTGGCGCGCCTGAGCGGTCAGGTGGTCTCCGTGGAGGACGATGCCGATCTGGTCGCCGCGGCCAATGCGGCACTGTCGGATGTGGGCGCCGCGAACGTCGCCACCTTCCAGGGTTCCCTCACCGCCGGATGGGCGGGAGAAGCTCCCTACGACATCATCTTCCTCAACGGCTCGATCGACGATGTGCCTGAGGCACTGGTCGCTCAATTGAAGGATGGCGCGCGGCTGGTGGGTGTGAAGGGCCGGGGCGGCGCGGGCCGGGCCATCGTACTGACCAAGGTCGGCACCGCCGCGTCCGAAGTGTCGGCCTTCAATGCCGCAGCCCCCGCGCTTCCCGGTTTCGAGGCTCCGCCGCGCTTCACCTTCTGACCGGTGGTGGCGGGACGCATCTGTGGCCCATCTGCCGCGGTTAACATAAAAGCTACTTTTGCTCGAACCGGTCGGTTCCCTCCGCCGAGTCGGATGGCTATGGTCCGGGTAGCGTGCTGAGCTGGGCGGATCAGCAAATTCTTGTTTGCGTGGGTCGGGGAGAGGTGCATGTCCCTTTCGGCGCGGTTTAACCTGCGCGTCAATGTGTTCGCTTCCTTGGCTGCGGTGGCGCTGTGCGCGCTGCCGTCCGGAGCGGGCGCACAGTCGCTCGACGCTGCTCTCGCAGCGGCCTATATCAATAATCCTACCTTGAATTCGCAGCGTGCCGGCACCCGTGCCGTGGACGAAAACGTCTCGCAGGCGCTCTCGGGCTATCGCCCGAACATCTCTGCCGGGGCGAGCGTCGCCTCGCAATATTCGCGCTACACCGCCGGTGGCGTGAGCAGCAACGGCACGCTTGCTCCGCGCGCCTTCAACCTCACGGTGACTCAGACCATCTTCAACGGCTTCCTGACTGCGAACACCACGCGACAGGCCGAATCGCAGGTCAAGGGCTCGCGCGAGACCCTGCGCAACACCGAGCAGACCGTCCTCCTGAATGGCGTCACCGCCTATATGGACGTGATCCAGGGCGTGGCGCTGCTGGAGTTGCAGAATCAGAACCTCGCCTCACTCCAGCAGGAACTGCGCGCCACGCGCGACCGCTTCAATGTGGGCGAAGTGACCCGCACCGACGTCGCACAGGCTGAGGCCCGGGTCGCGGAAGCGCAGTATCAGGTGGCCCAGGCGGTCGCCAACCTGTCGTCCTATCGTGCGGTCTACCGCCAGGTCATCGGCCAGGATCCGGGCAAGCTCACGCCGCCGGGCTATGGCATCGAGCGGCGGATTCCGACCAATCTCGATCAGGTCATCCGCAGTTCGATCCAGCACCATCCCGCTGTTCAGGCCTCGCAGTTCGCAGTGGATGCCGCCAATTTCCAGGTGCGCATGGCGGAAAGCAACCTGTCTCCGGTGCTGAGCGCACAGGGACAACTTCAGCAAAGCCACGACCAAAATGACACGGTGGACACTCAGAGGGGAGCCAGCATCACGCTGAACCTGACGGTGCCCATCTATCAGGGCGGTGCGGAATATTCCGCCATCCGGCAGGCCAAGGAGTATCTGTCCCAGGCCCGCATCGAGGTGGATGTGAATCGCGACCAGGTTCGCACCCAGGCGGTCCAATATTGGGGCTCGCTGGTGGCCGCCAAGGCGCAGATCGAGTCCGCGCAGGCGCAGGTGGCGGCGAACACCCTCGCGTTGGAAGGCGTGCGCGAGGAATGGCGCGTCGGCCAGCGCACCACCACGGACGTCCTGAACGCCCAGACCGACCTCACCAATTCAAAGTCGGCCCTGGTGGTTGCCCAGCGTGACCGCGTGGTCGCGGCCTATTCGCTGATTTCCACCCTTGGCCAATTGGATGCGATGGCGCTCGGCCTCAAGGTGCCGGTCTACGATCCCAAAGTGCACTATCATCAGGTGCGCGACAGCTGGGCCGGCGTGCGGACCCCGGACGGAAAGTAGGGGACATGGCGCGGATGCGGCCTTTGCTGCATCCGAATGCCGGTGCGATACTCGAATCATTGGTGTGATTCTGGCGTCCCAGCTCAAACGCGGCTTCTCGCGCGGATGAAAGGGCGTCTTCGACCGGGGTCGGGACATGTCCGCGAGCGCGAAGCCTTCCGAATCGTCCATGGACGATATCCTCGCCTCGATCCGGCGGATCATCTCCGACGACGAACCTGCGCCGCGCCCGCTTCCGAACCGGGCGCCGGAGCGCGCTCCGGGACGGGCGCGCGATGCTCAGCCCGCGCCGGAGCGGGCGGCACCGCAGGCGGCACCCCGCTCCCCCGATCGTCCCGTCTCCTTCGTGCCCCGCCGTCCGGCCGCCTCCCAAGGCGTCGCCCCGCAAGGTGCTGCGCCGAGCGGCGCTCCCTCCAACGGCGCCGCGCATCCGCCGCGCGCCGACTGGACCACACCTGCGTCCGATCCTTGGATCGAGCGCCCCATCTCCGGGGCGTTGGGCGATGCCTTTGACGGACTTGACAGGGATT
>JBFMAV010000081.1:0-18276 GCA_040755535.1 Pseudomonadota bacterium
CGCCTCCCCCCGCGGGGAGGCGCCCTTTTCACGCCTCGGGGTCCCGGCCAAGTCCCGGCTTCGCCATGACCAGGCCGGTTCCCACCACCACCCAGGCAATCACCACATAGGGCCACAGATTGTCCGGGAAGGCGGGAGCGGGATAAACGGAATTATAGAGCGGCCAGGCCATGGAGAGGGTGCCGAGCGCCCCGATCACAAGCCAGATCCGCCCTGCTCCCCGCAGACCGTGATAGGCCGCCGCCGCCGTCACCCCGAGATAGGCGAGGATGAGGGCGAGCACGCCGATGGTGCCCACATCGTCGAAATAGGTGGAGGGGCCGACCAGCGGCGCCCAGGCCAGCAGCCCGGCCAGCATCAGCGTGCCGATGATGCACACCGCGACCGAGGGCGTGCCGTAAACCGGATGCACCCGCGCCGCGGTTTCCGACAAGCCCGAGCGGCCGAGCGCAAACAGCATGCGCGCGCCCGCCGAGAGGGTCCCGAGCACGGCGGACACAGCCGAAACCGCTGAGGCGATATCGAGCGCGGTCGCCATGCGCAGCGTCCCATATTTGAGCGCCAGCGTATTGAGCGGCGCCTCGTCGGCGGCCAGCGCCTTCATGTTGTCGAGGCCGAAGCCGATCACCTGCACATAGGACCCGAACACGAAGAACAGGCCGGCGAGCCCCACGGTGCAGACCAAAGCGAGCGGAATTGCCTTGCCCGGCCGGTCGGTCTCTTCCGCAAGGGTGGTCGCCGCCTCGAAGCCGGCGAAGGACAGGACCGCGAACACCACCGCATAGCCGATGCCCCACCAGCCAGAGACGGGATCGGGATGGAACGGCGCGGTGCTGAGCCCGCCTTCGGCCCCCACCGCCTTCAGGATCAGGACGCCGAGATAGATGATGACGGCCACGGACGAGAGTTCGAGGATCAGCATCAGATGGGTGGCAAAGGACATTTCCCGATAGGCGAACATCACCGCCAGCCCCAGCGCCGCCACCGAGAGAAGCAGCCAATATCCGCCGAGCTTTATGCCGTGATCCGCGAGCGCGGCGCTCAGGAAGTCGCCCACGAGCGCGGCCGCGCCGGAGCCCGCCGCCGTGTAGAGCAGCAGCATGCACCAGCCGGCGAGGAAGCCGGCCTTCGGGCCGAAGGTCTGGCCGATATAGGCATAGGCAGAGCCGGTGCGCGACACCCGGCTGGAAAAGAACACGAAGGACAGGCCGACGATCACCACCATGACCGTGCCGACCGCAAAGCCGAGCGGCGCCGCGACGCCCGCGACGCCCACGGCCATGGCCACGTTCAGCGCCATGGCCATGGTGGGCGCGATCACCGACAAAGACAGGCCAATGGCCTCGAACAGACCGAGATTTCGCTTGAGCTTGACCATTTAATGGTCCCCCCGAATGAAACTGTGCCTGCAATTCATCCCGCGGCGCCCACGCCGCCAACGGCAGAGATTGGCCGAATCGCGGGAATTGCGGGACACTCCCGCTCGGCCCGCCGCCTTGACGGCGTGAGGGGCCGCCGATAGGCCGGAGACCATGACCTCGCGCGCTTTCATCACCGGCCTCGCCGGTCACACACTCCTCGCAGAGGAGCGGGCTTTCCTCAAGGACGCCGCGCCCTGGGGCCTCATTCTGTTCGCCCGCAACGTGGACACGCCCGGCCAGGTCCGCGCTTTGGTTGCCGAGGCGAGGGCGGCGCTCGGATGGACCGCGCCCGTTCTGATTGATCAGGAAGGGGGGCGCGTCCAGCGGCTGCGTCCGCCGCACTGGCCGGACTATCCGCCCGCCGAGGCGTTCGGTGCGCTCTATGGACGCGACCGGAATGCCGGGCTCGACGCGGTGCGGATCAATTCCCGCCTCATCGCGGATGACCTTTTTGCGCTCGGCATCGATGTGGACTGCCTGCCCTGCGCGGACCTGCGCCTGCCCGAAGGCCACGGCATCATCGGCAACCGCGCCTATGGCGATACGCCCGGCCAGGTGGCCGCCCTCGCCCGCGCGGCGGCGGAAGGATTGCTGGCGGGCGGCGTCCTGCCCGTTTTGAAGCACATTCCCGGCCATGGCCGCGCCCCCGTGGACAGCCATGAGCGGCTGCCGGAAGTCGCGGCGCCCCGCGCGCTGCTGGAAGAAACGGATTTCGCGGCCTTCCGTCCGCTCGCGGACCTGCCGCTCGCCATGACCGCCCATGTGGTCTACGCGGATATCGACCCGCACGCGCCCTGCACCACCTCGCGCGTGGTGATGGACGAGATCGTGCGCGGCCTTATCGGCTTTTCCGGCCTCGTCATGAGCGACGACCTGTCCATGGGGGCGCTCGCGGGTGGCCTTGCGGAGCGCGCGGAGGGCGCGCTCGCCGCCGGATGCGACATGCTGCTTCACTGCAACGGGCGGATGGACGAAATGCGCGCCGTCGCGGCCCATGCGCCGGTGCTGGCCGGGATCGCAGAAACGCGCGCCGCCACGGCGCTGGCCGCCCGCCGCGCGCCCGAACCGTTCGACCGCGCGGACGCGCAGCGCGCGCTGGCCCGGCACCTGGAGGGCTGACGCGAAAACATGAGCACGGCGACCGACCCTTCTGACTTTGCCGAGGACCAGCCGGCGGAAGCGGGAGAGGCGGCGTTCGTCGTGGACATTGACGGCTTCGAAGGGCCGCTCGATCTGCTGCTGGCTTTGGCGCGCACGCAGAAGATCGACCTTACGCGGCTCTCCATCCTGGCGCTGGCGGACCAGTATCTCGCCTTCATCGAGGCGGTGCGCAAAGTGCGGCTGGAGCTTGCGGCGGACTATCTGGTGATGGCCGCCTGGCTCGCTTACCTGAAATCGCGCCTCTTGCTGCCGCCCGCGCCCAAGGAGGACGGACCCTCGGCCGAGGAGATGGCGGACGCCTTCGCACGGCGGCTGCGGCATCTGGAGCGCATCCGCAAGGCGGCGGAACTCATGATGGCGCGCCCGCGCCTGGGGCGCGACGTGTTCGCCCGTGCCGCGCCCGCGCAGGAGGCCCGCCCCGCCGGCCGGGTGGTGTATGATGCCAGTCTCTATGACCTGCTCTCCTCCTATGCCACCCAGCGCCAGCGCAATGCGCTCTCATACGTGACGCTGAAGACCCGGGCGGTCTGGTCGCTGGCGGAGGCGCGCGCGCGGCTGGAGCGGCTGGTTGGGGCCGGCGCGGGCGACTGGATGCGCCTCGACCAATTCCTCATCGATTATCTGGCCGAGCCGAGCCAGCGGGCCACCGCCCTCGCCTCCAGCTTCTCGGCGACGCTCGAAATGGTGCGTGAAGGCATGCTGGACATCCGCCAGGACGGCGCCTTCGCCCCGCTCTGGCTGCGCCCGCGTGACACGCAGGAAACGCTGCTGTGACCCGCGCCGCGCCCCGCATCGACCTGTTCGACGCCCGCCCGCTGGACGAACGCGAAGCCGCTTTGGTCCGCGACATGCGCGTGGTGGAGGCGCTGCTCTTTGCCTCGCCTTTGCCGGTGGATGCCGCGACCATCGCGCGCCATGTGCCGCGCGACACGGATATCGCGGCGCTGATGGATACGCTGTCCGCCGACTATGCCCGGCGCGGGGTCAATGTGGTGCGGGTGTCCGGGGGATGGATGCTGCGCACGGCGGCGGATCTCGCAGAAGTGGCGGGCGAAGCCGCCCCCGAACTGCGCAAGCTCTCGCGCGCGGCGACCGAGGTGCTGGCCATCATCGCCTATCACCAGCCGGTCACCCGCGCCGAGATCGAGGACATTCGCGGCGTTTCCACCTCCAAGGGCACGCTGGACGTGCTGATGGAGGTGGGCTGGATCCGCCTGCGCGGACGCCGCCGCGCGCCGGGGCGACCCGTCACCTACGGGACCACACCGGCTTTCCTGGTGCATTTCGGGCTGGACGCCATCCATGATCTGCCGGGAATCGAAGAGATGAAGGGCGCGGGCCTTATCGATCCGCGCGTGCCGTCGGGCTTCTCCATCCCCCTGCCCTCGGACGATGACCGGCTGCGCGAGGACGAGGAGCCGCTGGAGCCGGAATTGCTGGACCTGATCCTCACGCCAGAGCCAGAGGCGGACGGTGACGGGGAGGACGCATGACGCCGGCCGCCATGCGACATCGCTCGCCCCCTGCCTTTGCCCAAAGCCTCGTGTTCGAGGATGTGAATCTGAGCTACGGCCCGGTGGAAGCCGTGCGGGGCGTGAGCCTGGAGGTGCGGCCCGGTGAAGTGGTCTGCCTGCTGGGCGCCTCTGGCTGCGGCAAGACCTCGCTGCTGCGCCTCGCCGCCGGCATTGAGGTGCCGGACCGGGGCCGCATCGCCATTGACGGGCAGGATGTGGCAGGCCCCAAGGTCTTCGTGCCCCCCGAGCGGCGGGGCATCGGCCTCGTCTTCCAGGACTATGCCCTGTTCCCGCACCTCACCGTTCTCGACAATGTGAAGTTCGGCCTCGCCCGCCTGCCCCGCGCGGCGGCCGAGACCGAGGCGCTGCGCGCCCTCTCGCGCGTCGGGCTCGATACCCATTCGGGGGCCTACCCCCATGAATTGTCGGGCGGCCAGCAGCAGCGGGTGGCGCTCGCACGTGCGCTCGCGCCGCGTCCCGGCATCCTGTTGCTGGATGAGCCTTTTTCCGGCCTTGACCGGCGGCTGCGCGACCAGGTGCGCGAGGACACGCTGGATGTGCTGCGCGACGTGCGCGCCACGGCCATCATGGTGACGCACGACCCGGAGGAAGCCATGCGCCTCGCCGACCGCATCGTGCTGCTGCGGGCCGGTCGCATCGCGCAGGCTGGGCCGCCGGAAGTGCTCTATCGCGCGCCGTGCGATCTGGAGGTCGCGAGGTTCTTTTGCGAATTGAACGAAGTCCCCGCCCGCGTGGTCGCGGGGCGAGTCGAGACGCCGGTCGGCACCTTTCCCGCGCCGGGCGTGGCCGAGGGGGCGGCGGTGTGCGCCATCCGGCCGCAGGGGATCACGCTGCTGCCGGCCGGCGAGGGGATCGCGGGGCGCATCATCGAGCATCGTTCCCTTGGGGAAGTTGATTTGGCGCGGATTGCGGTGGCCGATCTCGACCGGCCGCTCACGGCCCGGCTCAAGCCGCGCTCCGGCCTTGCGCCGGGACAGGATGTGGGGCTCGCGGTGGACGCAGCGGAAATCCTTGTTTTCGCCTTGTCCGGGTCCTAGTGTCGCGAAACGAAGAAGGCGCGGCAGGCGAGGCTTGCGGAGCGTCGCGAGGAAATCTCACGGAGGGTGAGTGATGGGTTCGATGAGCATCTGGCACTGGATTGTGGTGCTGGCCGTGGTGCTCCTGCTGTTCGGTCGCGGCAAGATCTCCGACCTCATGGGCGACGTGGCCAAGGGCATCAAGTCGTTCAAGAAGGGCATGGCCGAGGACGAGACACCCCCGCCCGCCAGCGCGCCGGAAGCTCCGCGCCCGCTGCCGCATCAGGTGTCGCCGGCGCCCGAGGCCGAGAAAAAGCCGGTCTGACGCTCAATCTGCGGGGAAAAGGCGGCTGAGCTGCCGGAAATAGGCGGACATGTTCGATATCGGCTGGTCCGAGCTGATGCTGATTGGCGTGGTCGCGCTGATCGTCATCGGTCCCAAGGAGCTGCCCGGTGTGCTGCGCACCGTGGGCAAAACCATCGCCAAGCTGCGCCGCATGGCGGGCGAGTTCCAAGGGCAATTCCAGGATGCCCTTAGGGAAGCCGAGCTGTCGGAAATCCGCAAGGAAATCGGCGACATCACCAGCGGCGCCGCCGACAGCGTGAAGAAAAGCTTCCCCGGCATGGAGGCGCTGGACCCCCTGCGCTCCATTCGCGAGGAAATCCGCTCCACGGTGGAAGGCGGAACCGCGTCCGCGACGCCTGCGGTTGCCGCTGCGCCGGACGCCGCGCCCACGGCCATTCCCGCCGCATCCGCGGCTGCTGCCTCCGCTGCGGCGGCGGCCATTACCTCGGAATTGTCGGGCATCGCGCCGGCCGCCGCCGCCCCCACGCTGCCGGTGTCCCGCGAGCCGCTCGTGCCTTTGCCCGAACCGGCCGCTCCCCCTGCCCTTGACCTGCCGGCGCCCACCGCGCACAAGCCGGAGCCCCCGAAGCCGCCGGAAAGTGGGTTCCCTGCATGAGCGAGGACGAGATCGACGCCTCCAAGGCGCCCCTCATCGAGCATCTGGTCGAACTGCGGTCCCGGCTCATCAAGTCGGTGATCGCATTCCTGCTCGCCTTCTTCCTGTGCTTCATGTTCGCCAAGGCCATCTACAACATCCTGTTGTGGCCTTATGAGTTCGCGTCCGGCTTTTCCGCGGGCGTGAAGCTCATCTACACGGCGCCCCAGGAATTCCTGTTCACCCAGATCAAGCTCGGCATGTTCGGCGCGGCCTTCATCTCCTTCCCTGTGGTGGCGACGCAGGTCTACATGTTCGTGGCGCCGGGCCTCTACAAGCACGAGAAGCAGGCCTTCCTGCCCTATCTGATCGCGACGCCCTTCTGCTTCCTCATCGGCGCGGCCTTCGTCTATTTCGTCGCCATGCCGCTGGCCATGACCTACTTCCTCAACATGCAGCAGGCGGGCGGCGACGGGCAGGCGGAAATCTCCCTGCTGCCCAAGGTCTCCGAATATCTCTCCCTCATCACCACCTTGATCCTCGCCTTCGGCATCACCTTCCAGCTTCCGGTCATCCTCACCTTGCTCGCCCGCATCGGCGTGCTCACGGCGGATCAATTGGTGAAGGCGCGGCGCTATGCCATTGTGGGCGCGTTCGTGGTGGCGGCGGTGCTCACCCCGCCGGACGTGATCTCCCAGCTCTCCCTTGCGCTCCCGACCCTGCTTCTCTACGAGGTCTCGGTCTATCTGGTGCGCATCGTCGAGCGGCGCCGGGCGGCGGAAGAAAAGGCCCGCGAGGCCGCATCCTCCGACGCCTAGTTTCGCCTGCGTCCGGCGCGCCCCGTATGTTTTTCGGACGGGGGTCCCTCCTCGCGCCCGTCATGGCCGGGCTTTTTCCCGGCAATCCACGCGGCTGTTCCGGGCGTGCCCATGGAGCGCCGTGGATGCCCGGGCCAAGCCCGGGCCTGACGGGTCGTCCTGGGGCCGGCGTTCTGCTGGAGCAGGTTCGACATGCACGACATCAAATGGATTCGCGACGAACCCGAGGGCCTCGTCCGGGCGCTGACGCGCCGCCAGATGCCCGCCGCCGAGGCGATCGCGCTGCGCGATTCCCTGCTCGCTCTGGATGAGCAGCGCCGCGCCAAGCTCACCACGCTGGAAACGCTGCTGGCCCGCCGCAATGCCGCCTCCAAGGAGATCGGCCAGGCCAAGGCCCAGAAGGACGAGACCAAGGCCGCCGCCCTCATGGCGGAAGTGGCGAAGCTGAAGGAAGACGTGCCGGCGCTGGAAGCCGAGGTGAAGGCCATCGAGGCTGACCTGAACGCCCGCCTTGCGGCCATCCCCAACGTGCCGCTGGATGCCGTGCCCGAGGGCAAGGACGAGCACGACAATGTGGAGCTGAAGGTGGTGGGCGAAAGGCGCGCCTATGCCTTTACGCCCAAGCAGCATTTCGAGATCGGCGAGGCCCTCGGCCTCATGGATTTCGAAACCGCCGCCAAGCTCTCGGGCGCCCGCTTCGTGGTGAACAAGGGTCCGATGGCGCGGCTGGAACGGGCGCTGGGACAGTTCTTTTTGGACACCCATACGGCGCCGGAACACGGCTACACGGAAGTCAGCCCGCCGCTGCTGGTGCGCGACGAAGTGATGTTTGGAACGGCGCAATTGCCGAAGTTTCGCGACGACCAATTCTTCGCCACACGGTGGGTCCAGCCCGAGGGTGCAGAGGCCGTCAGCCTTTCGGCTGAAGGACTCTGGCTCATCCCCACCGCCGAAGTCCCGCTGACCAATCTCGTGCGCGAGGCCATTCTCTCCGAGGACGAGCTTCCCTTGCGCCTCACCGCCTGCACGCCCTGCTTCCGCGCCGAGGCCGGCTCTGCGGGGCGCGACACGCGCGGCATGATCCGCCAGCACCAGTTCACCAAGGTGGAACTGGTCTCCATCACCACGCCGGAAAAGAGCCTGGAGGAGCACGAGCGCATGCTCGCCTGCGCCGAGGCGGTGCTGAAGAAGCTGGACCTGCATTATCGCGTGGTGACGCTGTGCACCGGCGACATGGGCTTTGCCTCCCAGAAGACCTACGACATCGAGGTCTGGCTGCCGGGACAGAATGCGTTCCGCGAAATCTCCTCCTGCTCGGTGTGCGGCGATTTCCAGGCCCGGCGCATGAATGCCCGCTTCCGCCCCAAGGACGGCAAGGGACCGCGTTTCCTGCACACGCTCAACGGCTCGGGCGTCGCAGTCGGCCGTGCGCTGGTGGCGGTGCTGGAGACCTACCAGCAGGAGAATGGCGCGGTCGCGGTGCCCGACGCGCTGAAGCCCTATATGGGCGGGCTGAGCGTGATTGAAAAAGCGAACTGAGGCGTTTCCTCGCGCGGGCATGTCGCACTTTTCGAGTACGGCTTGCGCCAAGCGCGCCCCGCCCCTCCCCCGCAAGCGGGAGAGGGAGTTGGCCGGCCGCCGGTCCATAAGCCGAAGAAGGATAGGACGACATGCGTATCCTGGTGACGAATGACGACGGCATCCACGCGGCCGGCCTCGATGCCTGCCTGCGCATCGCGCAGGCGCTGTCGGACGATGTATGGGTGGTCGCGCCGGAATTCGACCAGTCGGGGGTCGCCCATTCGCTCTCCCTCAGCGATCCGCTGCGCCTGCGCCAGGTCGCGCCGCGCCGTTTCGCGGTGAAGGGCACGCCCACGGACTGCGTGATCATGGCGGTGCGCCATCTGCTGGCGGACCAGCCGCCGGACCTCGTCCTCTCGGGCGTCAACCGGGGGCAGAACATCGCCGAGGATGTCAGCTATTCGGGCACGGTCGCCGGGGCCATCGAAGGCACCATTCTCGGCATTCCCTCCATCGCCCTCTCCCAGGCCTTCGGCCCCGCGACGCGCGAGAATCCGAGCTATGAGACCGCCGAGGCCCATGGGCCGGACGTGGTGCGCACGCTGCTGAAGGAAGGCATTCCGGCCGGCATCGTCATCAATGTGAACTTTCCGGACCGGCCGCCCAATGAGGTGACCGGCATCGCCGTCACCGCCCAGGGCAAGCGCGACCAGAAGCTGATGCGCATCGACGAGCGGCGCGACGGGCGCGGAAATCCCTATTTCTGGATCGCCTTCGAGCGGCGCGTCCACACCACCGCGCCCGGCACCGACTTGCGGGCGCTGGACGAGGGACGCATTTCGGTGACGCCGCTGCGGGTGGAGCAGACCGACGAGCCCTTCATGACCCGCCTCGCTCAGGTTTTCGAGGCGCGCTGAGGCACGTTGTCCCCGGCCTCGCTTGCCGTGGCGGGGCATCGCTGCTAAGAGCCGCCAATCCGCGCCATGGCGTGGGTTTGCGACTTTCTAGAACATAATAGGACGGTGACCATGGCGATCGAGCGCACTTTCTCGATCATCAAACCCGATGCGACGCGCCGCAACCTGACCGGCGCCGTCAACGCCGTCATTGAGAAGGCGGGACTGCGCATCGTGGCCCAGAAGCGGATCGAGATGACCCGCGCCCAGGCGGAGACCTTTTACGGGGTCCACCGCGAGCGCCCCTTCTTCGCGGACCTCGTGGCTTTCATGACCTCCGGCCCCGTGGTGGTCCAGGTTCTGGAAGGCGAGAATGCCGTTGCCGCCTATCGCGAGGTGATGGGCGCGACCAACCCGGCCAATGCGGCCGAGGGCACGCTGCGCAAGCTGTTCGCGGAATCCATCGAGGCCAATTCGGTCCATGGCTCCGACAGCACCGACAACGCGGCCATCGAGATCGCCCAGTTCTTCGCGGGCAACGAAATCGTCGGCTGACATCAGTCGAACGGCACGGACGCGGCCGGTTCAACCGGCCGCGTCGCAATATGCTTTTTGCGCGTTGCAGTGTTTGGTTTTGGTTGTGGGGATAGACAGCGTCCAGTAGCTTTTTCCGACGGCATTCAAAATACGGCGCACCAGACGCCGGTATGCCTGGGGAAATGCGAAGGCGAGGAAGGGGAACAATGTCGCTCGACTCTCCGGCGCTATGGCTGGCGCTGATTCAGATCATTTGGATCAATATCCTGCTCTCGGGCGATAATGCCGTGGTCATTGCCATGGCCTGCCGCTCTCTGCCGGAAAAGACCCGCAAATGGGGCATTATCACCGGGGCCGGCGTCGCGGTGGCATTGCGCATCCTGTTCACCGGCATCGTTGCGACCCTGCTCGCCCTGCCCTGGCTGAAGCTCATCGGCTCGCTCGCGCTGATGTATATTGCGGTGGACCTCGCGCTTCCCGATGACGGCGGCGAAGAGACGGTCGAGGCGAGCGAGAGCCTGTGGAAGGCGGTCGGCACGGTCGCGGTGGCGGACATCGTCATGAGCCTCGACAATGTGGTGGCCGTGGCGGCGGTGGCGAATGGCAGCTGGCTGCTGCTGGGCCTCGGCCTTGCCATCTCCATCCCGCTGATCATCGCCGGCTCGTCGCTGGTGATGGCGGTTCTGGATCGCTTCCCCTTCCTGGTCTGGGCCGGCGCTGCGCTGCTCGGCTGGGTGGCCGGCGAAATGCTGCTGACCGACGTCGCCGTGACGGATCGGATCGGCGGCATGGAGGTGGCTCACCATTGGGAATATCCCGTCGCCGCCATCTGCGCCCTGCTCGTGGTGGGGATCGCCTATGGCGTCGGGCGCCTGCGCAAGGCGAAGAGCCACGCGGCCTGAGAGGATGTCCTAAAAAGGGGCGTTCGCGCCCCTTTTTCTTCGCGCATGACTTTCCCCAGCGGAACGATGCAACCCGGCATCCGTCCGCCTGTCTGACCTAAACGCCCCACATATCGAGCAACCGCCGCCGACCTCGCGGCGCAATTGAAGAGGACCCGTGATGGATTTCTCCTCACCCACCTTCTGGCTGTCGCTGCTGCAGATCATCTGGATCGATCTGCTGCTGTCCGGCGACAATGCCGTCGTCATCGCCCTCGCCTGCCGCTCTCTCCCCGAGAAGCAACGCCGCTGGGGCATTCTGTTGGGCGCGGGCGCGGCGGTCGGCCTGCGCATCATCTTCGCCCTGGTGGTCTCCTATCTGCTGGGCGTGCCCCTGCTGAAAGTGGCGGGCGGCCTGCTGCTGCTCTGGATCGCGGTCAAGCTCGTCACGGACGGGGACGGAGAGGCCCATCATGTGGAAGCCTCCGACAGCCTGTGGAAGGCGGTGCGCACCATCGCCATCGCCGACGCGGTCATGAGCCTCGACAATGTGGTGGCCATCGCCGCCGCATCGCGTGGCCATCCCGAACTGTTCATCTTCGGCCTGCTGCTGACCATTCCGCTCATCATCGCCGGCTCGCAGCTGGTCATGGCCCTGCTCACCCGCTTCCCCATCATGGTGTGGGCCGGCGCCGCGCTGCTCGGCTGGATCGCGGGCGAAATGGTGGTGGGCGACGTGGTCTCGCTGCAATACATGCAGGGCTATGACCCGGAGCTTGTGAAGCCGGACTCCGACTCCCCCATCGGCCTCAAGCCCGCCAACCTGCCGCATTATCTCGCGAGCGGCGTGGGCGCGGTGTTCGTGGTGGCGCTCGGCTGGTTCCTGCGCAACCGCGCGCGGACACAAGAAGCCTAGGACGGAGCCCGAGCGGCTTCGCCCTGATCGAACCAAGACCATGGCCGGGCATCGCCCGGCCATGGTGCGTTTTCAGAACCCCTCTATGATCGGCACGACGGGCGCGGCGTGAGCCGCGCCGCTCACGTTTCGAAGGGACCGGCCGATCGGGCCCGGTCCAGGGTGTGACGATGACCAAGCATGTGGCGATCCGTGCCTCCGCCTGCCCCCATGACTGCCCCTCCACCTGCGCGCTTGAGGTGGAGATCCGGGAGGATGGCCGCATCGGCCGCGTGCGGGGGGCGGCGGACAACAGCTATACGGCGGGCGTCATCTGCGCGAAGGTCGCCCGCTATGCGGAGCGCGCGCACCATCCCGACCGCCTGCTGCACCCGCTGCGCCGCACCGGCCCGAAGGGCTCGGGCCAGTTCGCCCCCATCTCCTGGGACGAGGCGCTGGACACCATTGCCGAGGCGCTGCTGAAGGCCGAGCGCACCCATGGCGCGCAATCCGTCTGGCCTTATTACTACGCCGGCACCATGGGCCATGTGATGCGCGACGGCCTCAACCGTCTGACCCACACAAAGGGCTATTCGCGCTTCTTCTCCACCATCTGCGTCAATCCCGCCTGGACCGGCTACATGGCCGGCACCGGCCAGCTCGCGGGCGCGGACCCGCGCGAGATCGGCCGCTCGGATCTGGTGGTGATCTGGGGCACCAATGCGGTGTCCACGCAGGTCAATGTGATGACCCACGCCATCAAGGCCCGCAAGGACCGTGGCGCCAAGATCGCGGTGGTGGACGTCTATCGCACCCCCACCATGGAACAGGCGGATATTCCCCTGCTGCTGCGGCCCGGCACGGACGGCGCGCTCGCCTGCGCGGTCATGCACATCCTGTTCCGGGACGGAAAGGCGGACCGGGCCTATCTCGCGCGCTATGCGTCGGGGGCGGAGGAGCTGGAGGCGCATCTCGCGCACCGCACGCCGCAATGGGCCTCCGCCATCACCGGCCTGTCGGTGGATGAGATCGAGGCCTTCGCCCGCCTTGTGGGCGACACGCCGCGCGCCTATTTCCGGATCGGTTACGGCCTTTCGCGCAGCCGCAACGGCGCGGTGAACATGCACGCTGTCGCTTGCATCCCGGTCGTCTCGGGCGCCTGGCAGCACGAAGGCGGTGGTGCCTTCCATTCCAATTCGGGCATCTATCGCCTGCGCAAGACCCTGATCGAGGGGCTGGATGTGCGCGATGCCTCGACCCGCGCGCTCGATCAGTCGCGGATTGGCGACATTCTGTGCGGCGCGCCCGAGGCACTTTCGGGCGGGCCGCCGGTGCAGGCGCTGTTCATCCAGAACACGAATCCCATGACTGTGGCGCCCGAGCAGGAAAAGGTGCGACGCGGTTTTGCGCGCGAGGATTTGTTCGTGGCGGTGCACGAGCATTTCATGACCGACACCGCGCGCCAGGCGGATATCGTCCTGCCCGCCACCATGTTCACCGAGCATGACGATCTCTACACGGCGGGCGGTCACCAGCACATTCTGTTTGGACCCAAGCTCACCGAGGCGCCGGGCGAATGCCGCTCCAACCACGATGTGGTCTGCGCCCTCGCGGCGCGGCTGGGCGCCGCGCATCCCGGCTTTTCGCTCTCGCCGCGCCAGCTGATCGACCGGACCTTGCAGGACTCCGGCTGGGGCACGCTGGAGCGCCTGGAGACGGCGCGATTCATCGATGTGCAGCCGGAGTTCGAGACCGCCCATTATCTAAAGGGCTTCGGCCATCGCGACGGGCGCTTCCGCCTGAAGCCGGACTGGACCCGTATTCCCATTCCCACCCCCGGCACATTCGGCCCGGCGGGCGACATGCCACCTTTGCCCGACCATTGGGCCGTGATCGAGGAGGCGACGGAGGAGCACCCCTTCCGGCTCGTCACGGCGCCGGCGCGCAATTTCCTGAACACCACCTTCACCGAGACCGCGACCTCGGCGCAGCGCGAAGGCCCGCCCTCATTGCTCATTCATCCGGACGATGCGGCGCGGCTCGGACTCGCGGAGGGGGACAAGGTGATCGTCTCCAATCCGCGCGGGCAGGTCGCTCTGGTTGCGCGGCTGTTCGATGGCCTGCGGCCGGGGGTGGTGGTGTCGGAACAGATCAAGCCGAACCATGCTCATGAAGGGGGGCGCGGCATCAATACGCTGACGGGCTCGGACCCGGTCGCCCCGGCGGGCGGCGCTGCCTTCCACGACAATCGGGTGCGGATCGAGAAGGCGGAGTAAGGCCGCCCTGTTCAGACGGAGGGGGAGACCAGCGCGTCCTGCGGGAAGCGGACGCCATCAATCTCCACCCTCTCCTCGGCCACCTCCAGCGCGCCCGATGCGAGCAGCCGCAGGGCGGCGGGATAGATGGCATGTTCCTGATGCAGCACGCGGGCCGCCAGCCCATCCGGATCGTCGCCCGGCAGAACCGGCACGGCGGCTTGCAGAATGATCGGCCCGCTGTCCATCTCGGCGCGCACGAAATGCACCGTGCAGCCGTGGAAGCGCACACCCGTCTCCAGCGCGCGGGCGTGGGTGTCTAGTCCCGGGAACGCCGGCAGCAGCGAGGGATGGACATTGATCATGCGGTTGCGCCACCGCTCCACCAGCCAGGGGGTGAGCAGCCGCATGAAGCCGGCAAGGCAGATGATGTCGATGCTCTCGATGCGCAGATGGGCGTCGAGCGACGCGTCGAAGGCGATGCGGTCTGCAAATTCGCGATGATTGAGAACAAGGGTGCGGATGCCCGCCGCCTCCGCCGCGCGCAGGCCGGCCGCGTCCGGGCGGTTGGAGATGACCAGAGAGATTTCGGCCGGGAAATCCGGCGCCTCGGCCGCCGCGATAAGCGCCGACATGTTGGAACCGCGCCCCGAAATCAGGACCGCCGTGCGCTTCTTTTGCATTTCTACCCCAGCCACGCCACGCGGAGCCGTCGCCGGCTCGGTTCAAGCACGTGCGATCCCTGCCGACTGACGCGACGCAGGTCGGGGAATCGCCCTTCTAAATCAATGACAGAATACGCGGTTTCCAGCCTGCGTGCGATCCGCTCCGATCGAAGCGCGCTCTAAGCCTTGCCGGCACCGCCAAACCCTCAGGCACCCCGCTTAAAGAGCAAGTTGCCCCTCATAAACCACATGAGCCGCGCCGTCGCCGGCCTCGATCGCGCCGAGGCGCGTGACGCTCTCGCCCGACGCAGTAAACGCCTCGGCTACGGACGCGGCCGAATCCGCAGGCACCACCACCGCCATGCCGATCCCGCAATTGAAGGCGCGGAGCATCTCCTCGGGCGCGACGCCCCCCGCGCTCGCAAGCCAGCGGAACACCGGCGGCACCGCAAGCGCGCCGAGATCGATGCGGGCCTGCGTGCCCTGAGGCAGAACGCGCGGCAGATTCTCGGTGATGCCGCCGCCGGTGATATGCGCCAGCGCCTTCACCGCGCCAGTCGAGCGGATCACAGAGAGGATGCTCTTCACATAGAGGCGGGTCGGCGTCAGCAGTGCCGCGCCCAGGGTCTCGCCCGGGGCAAAGGGCGCGGGATCGTGCCAGCCGAGCCCGGCGCGCTCCGCCACCCGGCGCACCAGCGAAAAGCCGTTGGAATGGACGCCGGCCGACGCAAGGCCGAGGATCACGTCACCCGCCTGGACATCGGGGCGCGGCAGCAGCGCATTTCGCTCCACGGCACCCACGGAGAAGCCGGCGAGATCATAGTCGCCGTCGGCATACATGCCCGGCATTTCCGCCGTCTCGCCGCCCACCAGCGCGCAGCCGCTCTCCTTGCAGGCGCCCGCAATGCCGCGCACGATCTGTGCGCCCACTTCCGGCGAGAGCCGGCCGGTCGCGAAATAGTCGAGGAAGAAAAGCGGCTCAGCGCCCTGCACCACGAGGTCGTTCACGCACATGGCGACGAGGTCGATGCCGATCGTGTCGTGCTTGCCGGTCTCGATGGCGATCTTGAGCTTGGTGCCGACTCCGTCGGTCGCGGCGACCAGCAGAGGATCGGTGAATCCGGCACGCTTCAAATCGAAGATCCCACCGAAGCCGCCGATGTCCGCATCCGCGCCGGGACGGGCGGTTGCCTTCACCAAGGGCTTGATGAGATCCACAAGCCGGTTGCCCGCGTCGATATCAACGCCTGCATCGCGATAATTGAGGCCGTCCTGCGCCATGGTGTCCTTCCGATCGTGCGCGCGGCTTAGCCGCGAACGCGGCGGGAGGCAAGGCGAACTGACGCCGCGCGCGCCGGTCGAGCGACGATGTTCAAAATCGCGCACCCGCGAGCGAGCGCAGCAACCGCAGGGGGCCGCCGCCCCATGACGTACCGTCATACCGAAAAATTACAAATCGGTATGTCGCGGAGCACGCTCTTTGGAGCTAGAACGCAGCCATCACGGGAGGCTCCCATGTCTAAAGGTCTGTTGGTCCGCGCCGCATTGATCCTCATGACGGCGACCGCCTTGTCGCCCTTTGCCCATGCGCAACAAACGCCTCCCGCCCAGGGCGGACCCGCGACCGCGCAGGCGCAGCCTGCCTGGCCGCGTGTCTCTACCATCGGGCAGCAGCAGATGCGGCTCTACCCGCCGCACGCCGAGACCTTCGCCGATGGGCGTATCACCGGACGTCTCCCCTTCGCGCTTGGCCCGGCCAACGGGGCGCCGCATTATGGCTATGCCACCTTCCGCGCGGACGCTTCGGCCGCGGATGCGAGCGGCATGGTCGAGATCTCCCGGATCCATGTGGAGGAGGTGGCACTCCCGCTCGCGCCCGCAGACGCCGAAGAGGTGCGCAGCACCCTGCGGCGGTCGTTGTCGGGCACGACCCTAAGCGTACCCGAAGCTCTGGTGACAGCGAGCGTTTCGGCGACCTCAGCAAGTTCCAATGCCACCATCGACACAACCCCGCCCAAGATCGTCTTCGCGGATCGCCTGACGACCCTGGTGCCCATTTCCGGAACGCCGGTCCTGCGCCCCGTGCCGGGAGCGAGCGGGTTCCAGCGGGTGATGAATACCCAGGCGCTGATCTTGAGGGATTCCGCGCAGGCCTATCACCTCCAGGCCGCCGGCAGTTGGTACGAAGCCTCCGAGGTCGGCGGGCCCTGGGTCAACACGGCACAAGTGCCGCCCGATGTCGTCGCTGCGGCAAAGGCCGCCGAGGCGGTGCAGCCCGCAGATCCCCTTTTGCCCGCCACCGGTAAGGCGCCGCCCACCCCGCCCGCCATCATCGTGGCAACCACACCGACGGAATTGGTGCAGACGGACGGACCTGCGCAAATCGGCCCCGTCCAGGGCACTGACCTGAAGACCTGGACCAATGCGGACCATGCAATCTTCATCAACCCGTCGGACAATGCGGTGTTCGTGCTTGTGTCGGGCCGCTGGTTCACCGCGCCCACCCTCACGGGTTCCTGGACCTATGTGGCACCCACTGCGCTGCCTGCCGACTTCGCCCGCATTTCGCCGAGCGACCCGAAGGCCAATGTCCTGATTTCGGTGGCCGGAACGCCGCAGGCGCAGGACGCCGCCATCGCGGCGACCCTGCCCCAGACCGCGAGCGTGCCGGCCAACGCCTCTGCCACCGTCACCTATGAAGGCACGCCCGCCTTCACGCCGATCCAGGGTACGAGCCTCTCTTATGCCCAGAATTCCGCGAACCCTGTGATCCGGGTTGAGCAAAACAGCTATTACACCGTATCAAACGGCGTGTGGTTCAACGGGGCGGCGGCGAGCGGCCCCTGGCGGGTGGCCGAGAGCGTGCCGCCCGCCATCTACTCCATCCCGCCGGCTTCACCCGTCCATTATGTGACCGGCGTGCGGGTCTATGGAGTCGAGGGCGGGGTCGTCACCACAGGATATACCCCGGCCTATATGGGCGTGGTGCCCGGGCCGGGCGGAACGGTGGTCTATGGCTCGGGCTACACCTATCCCGGCTATGTCGGCAGCCGCTGGATTGCGCCGCCAAGCACCTACGGGGTCGGCGCGGGCTTTGCCATCGGCGCGCGGGGCTTCGGGTATGGCTTTTCGCCGGGCTGGTCCTGGGGCGCGGGCGTCGCGCCCCATTGGGGACCTTATGCCGGCGCAACGCCCTATGGGCGCGGCTGGGGCTTTGCCGATGTCGGCGTTGCCAACATCTATGGCCGCTGGGGCAATTCGGTCAGCGTCGGCACCGGCTGGGGCGGGGTCAGCCTCGGGGTGTCAGCCTGGTCGAGCGGCGCCTGGGGCGGCGTGGGGGTCGGAGTCGGCGTTGGCGGCGTCGGAGTGGGCGTGGGAGTCGGGGGCGTCGGAATTGGTGTCGGCGGTGTCGGCGTCGGTGTGGGCGGGTTCGGCGGTGCGTTCGGGGGCTTCAGCGCCTATGGCGGCAACTATATGTCGCAGAACGTGAATTCATACCACAACACGACGATCAACAATAACGTCAACAACTACAACAACGACCGCAATTTCAACAATCAGAACTCAAACAACAATTTCAACAATAACGATAACAACCGGTCTGGGCCCCAGAACAATGGGCAACGGCCGGGGCAGCAGGGACAACCCGGTCAACAAGGTCAGCCGCACGAAGGCCAGCCCGGGCAACAGGGGCAACCTGGACAGCAGGGCCAGCCCCGCCAAGGCCAGCCCGG
>JBFMAV010000082.1:0-17573 GCA_040755535.1 Pseudomonadota bacterium
ACACAGACCTCGCCCGCCGAAAACAACCAGAACCGGTCAACGCCGACCCCGCGGGAGGGAACACAGACCTCGCCCGCCGAAAACAACCAGAACCGGTCAACGCCGACTCCGCGGGAGGGAACACAGACTCCTCCCAGTCGCTCGGAAAAGCCCGAGAACGAAGCCAACAAAGAGCAGAACAACAAGGCTCCCGACCGCTCGGAAGACATGGGCCGCTCGGAAGACATGGGCCGCTCCGACGCGAACCGGTCCGGCCGCGAAGGTGATCGCCCCGATGCCGACCGCGACCGCTCGCGCGACGAAGGTCAGCGGTCCGACGATGCGCGCGAGCGGAGCGGGGACGACCGCAACCGCGATGGCGACCACAGCCGCGAGGGTGACCGCGACCGCGACAGCGGGCATCATGAGGATCACGGGGAGAAGGGTGACAAGGGTGACAAGGGCGGCCATGAGCACCGGAGCGAGGACCACGCCGGCCATGAGCGCCATGCGGAACACAGTCATGGCGGCGGGGATCACCACCGCCGATGACGCGAACGGGAGGGGCGCAGCCCCTCCCCACTTGCCGCCGTCCCCGCGCCGTCACAGCGGCGCGAGTTTGCCAAGAACCCGCCATAATCCCTTGAAGAACGGGGGTTTCAGGTCAAAACGTTTTCTCCCCGCAGCCTGTCATCACGCTGCGTCCGCCTGCGATTAGTGCTAGAGCTTCGCACGATCGGGGGCGATCATCAGGGAGAAGAAGGATGGACTTGGCATCGTCCATGAGCCGGAGCGCGATCCTCGCGCTCACCATCACCGGCCTGGTCATATCGCCAGCCGCCTATGGCCAGCAACCGGCGCCTCAGGGGCAGCAGAGCGCGCCCCTGGGCGCCGCCAGCACCACGTGGCCGCGCGATTTCGACATGGGCGACAACCGCCTCGAAATCTATCAGCCGCAAATCGAGACGTGGGACGGCGACACCATTTCCGGCCGCGCGGCGCTCGCCATCGGCCCGAAGGACGGCAGCCCGGCCTACGGCTTCGCGCACTTCGTGGCAAAGGCCACCATCGACAAGGCCGCGGGCCTCGTTCAGCTGAGCAACATCCAGGTCGATAAGGTCGAGGTCGTCACCGCACCCGACAAGGCCGCCCAGGTGAAGGCCGCCATCGAGCAACGCCTGCCCAAGACCGGCCTCGTGGCGCGCCTCGACCAGTTGCAGGCAAGCTATGCCGTCAACCAGAAGCTCGCGGAGCTGCGCACCCAGCCGGTGGACAATGCCCCGCCACGCATCGTCTTCACCGATACGGCGACGATCCTTGTGCCGATCTCGGGCGAGCCGACCATGCGCTCGGTGGACGGCGCCCCGACCTTCCAGCGGGTCATCAACACGCGCCCGCTGATCCTCCACGACTCCAACGGTGTCTTCCACCTCCAGGCGGCGGGCACCTGGTATCAGAGCGGACAGCTGACGGGCACCTGGGTCGTCAATCCCAATCCCACCCCCGACCTTCAGAAGGCGGCGCAGCTCGCTTCCAAGCAGATCCAGGCGGACCCGCTCCTCAACAAGGACGGCAAGCCCGTGGTCCCGCCGCCGGCCATCCTGGTGTCGCTGGTTCCCACGGAGCTGGTCCAGACCAATGGCCAGCCCGAGATGCTGCCGGTTGCCGGCACCCAATTGCTGACCATGAAGAATGCCGACCATGCGGTCTTCATGGAGACCACAACCAACACCTTCTATGTGCTGATCTCCGGCCGCTGGTTCAAATCCACCAGCACGGACGGCCCCTGGACCTTCGTGGCCTCCGATGCGCTGCCGGCGGACTTCGCGAAGATCTCGCCGCAGGATCCGCAGGCCAATGTGCTGGTGTCCGTGGCCGGCACCCCGCAGGCCAAGGAAGCGGCCATCGCGGCAACCATTCCCCAGACCTCGACGGTGAAGCGCAGCACCACAACCACCGTCACCTATTCGGGCGGCGCGCCTCAGTTCGTCGCCGTCGAGGGGACGCCGCTCAAATATGCGGTGAACACGCCCTATCCGGTGATCATGGTGTCGCCGCAGAGCTATTACGTCGTGGTCAACGGCGTGTGGTTCACGGCGCGCGCCGCCACCGGCCCCTGGGTCGTTGCGGCGGAAGTGCCGCCGGTGATCTACACCATTCCCGTTGCATCTCCGGTCCATTACGTGACCTATGTCCGGGTCTATTCCGTCCAGCCGGAAACGGTCGTGGTCGGCTACACGCCCGGCTACATGGGCGTCATCGTCGCCCCCGGCGGCACAGTGGTCTATGGAACGGGCTATAGCTGCACCGGCTATGCGGGCGTGAACTACTGGTATGCCTGCCCGGCGACCTATGGCTATGGCGCGGGCTTCGCCCTCGGCTCGGCCGTCGGCTTCGGTTTCGGCTTCGCCGCGGGCTGGGCCTGGGGCGCGGCGGTCACGCCCTATTGGGGTCCCTACTGGGGGGCGGCTCCGTATGGCCATTGGGGCTACACCAACATCAACCAGGCCAACATCTATGGACGCTGGGGCGGCTCGGCCACGGTCACCCAGGCCTGGGGCACCACCTGGAACGGCACGGAATGGGGCGCGCGCTCGGGCTATGGCACCACGGCCCGGGGCACCGACGTCGCCGGCCGCTCGGCGGGCGCGTTCAATCCCTACACCGGCAACTATGCCGGCGCCCGCGACACCAGCCGGTACAATCCCTATACCGGCGCCCGCGGCGCCTCCAGCGCATCGGTGACCGGCAATGCCTATACCGGGAACTTCGACGCCAACCGCGCCTCGGCGGGCGCCAATCCCACCACCGGAACGGCGCATGCCTCTTCCACCTCGGTCAGCCGCGAGGATGGCCAGGTGAGCGTAGACAGCAAGGGCGTTGCCACCAACCAGCGGACGGGAAACTCGGTCGCCTGGAACAATGGCAACGTCTACACCGACCGCGACGGCAACGTTTACCAGCACAATAACGGTCAGTGGAACCGCGCGACATCCAGCGGCTGGCAGCCGGTGGACCGCTCCTACAACACCCAGCAACTGGATTCGGAACGCCGGGCACGGTCCTGGTCCGACCAGCGGTCTTATGGTGGCGGCTATGGCGGCGGCGACCGCTTCGGCGGCGGCGGCTTCCGCCGCTGAGGATCCAAGAGTTCGACAAAGGGTTCGACACAAGCAGGCGCCCTCCGGGGCGCCTGTTTCGTTTCGAACGCATTCATCCCCTTTTCGCGGCACAACATTTCAGCTACGCAGAACATGCGTCGCCTGCCCTGCATGCCGGACGCCAGCCGCAGACACTCATCGCAGGAGTTGCCGGTGACTGACGAGACCGAACATTCCCATACCCACCACCATTCTGACGCCTGCCGGGACATCCATCACCTGGTGGATGGGGTCCGGCGCTTCAAGGCGCGCTTCTACGAGCAGGCGCCGTCGCTGATGACGCAGCTCGCGGAAAAGGGCCAGGCCCCCGCGACCCTGATGATCTCGTGCTCCGATTCGCGTGTCGATCCGGCCATTCTGTCGGGCGCCGAGCCGGGCGAGCTGTTCGTGGTCCGCAACGTCGCGAACCTCGTGCCCGCTTATGCGCTGGACGATGGCCTGCATGGCACAGGCGCGGCCCTGGAATATGCGGTGCGCGACCTGAAGGTCGACCACATCGTGGTTCTGGGCCATGCCCATTGCGGAGGCATCAAGGCGATGCTCTCCACCGCCGGGGGCGAGCGCCCGCCGCGCGATTTCGTCGGCCCCTGGGTGGAAATGGCCCTCCAGGCCAGCCGCCTTTACATCCCCGACGAGGCGGTGGAAGGCGGTAAGCGCGCCATGCCTTTGGAACACCTCAAGGAGGTGCCCTTCCTTGCGGAGCGCGCCTCCATTCTCGGCTCGCTCGACAATCTCATGACCTATCCCTGGGTGCGCGAGCGGGTGGAAGCCGGCACGCTCCAGCTCCATGGCTGGTGGTTCGACCTGGACAGCGGTGATCTCTGGGTCACCGACAAGCCCGGCGCCCCGCTCATGCCCGTCACCTGACGGGGCGGGCATGCGCAAGCCCGAGGGCCTCGTCTATGGCGTGAACGACGTCCCGCCCGCGCGGGTGGCGTTTCCGGCCGCGTTGCAGCAGGTGGCGTTTCTCGCCGCTTTGCTCGGCGTGCCGGGCCTTGCGGCGTCGCGCCTCGGGCTCGAAACCGGGATGTATCTGTCGCTCACCGCGACCACGCTGTTTTGCGCGGGGGTGGTGACGCTGCTCCAGGGCTTCGGCCGGTTCGGCCTGGGAGCTGGCCTCTTCTACCCGCTCCAATGCACCACCGCCGCCATTCCCGCTTTGCTCTATGCCTCCTCCGAAGGCCTGTCGCTTGCGCAGAATTTCACCATGGTGGCCGTGGTGGGCCTGTCGCAGATCGTCTTTTCCTTCGTCATCTACCGGCTGCGGGGCATCTTCACGGTGGAGGTGGCGGGGCTCGCCGTGTTCCTCATCGGCGTCGGGCTCGGCCAGCAGGGTCTGGTCCTCATCCTCGATGTCCCCACGGGCCACAGCACCGCGACCATGCATCTGGGCATCGCCGCCTTCACGCTGGCGACGCTGGTCATCCTGCATGTCTATGTGCGCCACCGGCTGCGGCTCTTTACCAATCTCATCGGGCTTGCCGCCGGTCTCGCGGTGAGCGCGCTGCTCGGGCAGCTCGACCCGTTCGACGTGGCCCAGTTCAATGCTGCGACCTGGGTAAATTTTCCCTCCCTGCCCCTTTTCGGCTGGTCCCTCGAAGCGGGCGCCATCGTCCCGTTCGCCGTTACAGGCTTCGTCTTCGCACTGACCTCAATGGGCGTTCAGACCATCGCCCAGCGCAACAACGACCGCGACTGGAAGGCACCCGATCTTCTCTCCATCGGTCGCGGCATCCGCGCGGAAGGGGTGATGCATCTGCTCGCCGCCGGCATCAACGCCCTGCCCATGGTGGCGTCGGGCGGCGCGGTGGCGCTGGCCGCCGCCTCCGGCTGCACCGCCCGCACCCTCGCCTTCTGGACCGGCGGCCTGCTGATCCTGTTTTCCTTCGTTCCGAAGATCATGGGGTTCTGGTTTCTGATGCCGGACTCGGTCACCGGCGCGCTGTTCCTGTTCCTTTCGACCTTTACGACGGTCAACGGCCTGCAACTGGTGGCGAGCCGGGTGCTGGACGCGCGCAAAGTGCTCGCCATCGGCATGGGTTTTGTCACCGCCATCGCCTACGAGCCGATCCGTCACATTTTGGAGGGGCGGGCGCCGGAACTGCGCTTCGTGACGTTCTCCTCCTTCGCGGTGTCCGTCCTGGTGACGGTCTGCCTGCTGGCGCTGTTTCGACTTGGCGTCACGCGGCGCGTGGTGCGCCAATTCATCCCCGGCGAGGCGAGCCACGACGAAGTCGCGAGCTTCATCGAGGCGGAAGGCGCCCGATGGGGGGCGCGGACGGATGTGGTTCAGCGGGGAGCCTTTGTCGCTTGGCAGGCCATCGACCTGATCGGCCGCGACCTGGTGGACGGCAACCATCAGACCATCGAGGTCGCCACCAGCTATAATGACCTCGTCTTCGATATCATCCTGCGCTACGAGGGCGTTGCCCCACCCATCGCCAACCGCCCCCCGACGGCGGAGGAATTGCTCGAAGATCCCGACCGCGCGGCGCAGTTGACCGGCTTCCTCATTTCCAAGCTCACACCCGACCTTCGGGTCCAGCGTGCGGGATCGCGCTGGGAACTGCATCTGCGCTTGCCGGTCTGAGGCGCTTAGGCGCACCACGGCGCGCCGGCCGCCAACGTCCCCGTTACGGGTCTGTGGAGACGCGCCGCCATCGGGCGAAACGTTCCTGCCGGCGGGCACAAGCGGGACAATCGGGCGTGATCAGGTGTGGCCCGCTCCCGGCGTGAAATCGGTGTCGCGCGGACGCAGGAGTTGCGGCAGGAATAGCGGACAGGCGTCGGGACAGGCGAAGCGCGCCATGGCGCGAATGCAGGGGCGTCAGGGATGAGAGCGAGGACAGCCCCCGAGCCGGGCGGGGAGCGGAATGCGCAGGCCGGCGAGGCCGCGACGCCCCCGCGCGAACGCCGGCACAGGCGGCGCGGCATCGGGCGCGTGCTTGTCATTGGCGTGCTCAGTGCCGGCATGGCCGTGGCGATCGTCCTGGCGGTCGGGTTCGCCAGTTTCCGAGAGTTCGCCTCATCCAACAAACTGCGGGAAGAGCTGATCTATTCGTCCCTCATCCGCGATCATCTCCAGCGCATCTTCGAGGACCTGCTCAGCGCCGAAAGCGGGACGCTCGGCTATGTGGTCACCGGGCGAGAGGAGTTCCTGGCCCCCCTTGAGACAGCCCGGGACAGGGTCCGGCAAGAGATCGAGGCTCTGAGCGCGTTGGCCTGGGCGCGCCCAGAGCATTCCGTGGCCCTGCGGGAGCTGAGCTTTTATGCCGAAGGTGAGATCCGGCTTCTTCTGGATATGGCCGACACGCGCAACCGACAAGGCGGGCTCGCGGCGTCCAACGTGATGGACGCGCGGCGCGGCAAGGCGCTGATGGATCGCATCCGCGCCATCGTCTCCGATATCTCCGCGGCCGAGATCTCGGCCGCCGAACAACAGACCCTTCAGGTACGGCTCGCCAGCCAAAGGACAAAGCATACGCTGCTGCTGCTGCTCTCTGCCGCCATCGCGGTGGTGGTCGGGTCCTCGCTCGTGATGATCACCCATCTTCTGGCGCGCCGCCGCGCGGAACTGGTGCTTGCGGACACGCTGGCGCGCCATCGGGCAACCCTGGCAAGCGCCATGGACTCCATCGTTACCGTCAACGAGCAAGGGCGCATCGAGACCGCGAACCCCGCGACGACGCGGATGTTCGGCTGGTCCGAAGGAGAGCTGAACGGGGCTTCGGTGGCTCTTTTGTTCCAGCCGCCGGAGGAGGCTGGGGCGGCCGGCTCGAACATGTTCGACCAGTTGGCGGCGCTGGCGGCGGACGGAGCGGCGGCGCGCGAATTCACCGGACGGCGCAAGGATGGGTCCGCCCTGCCTGTGGATGTGGTCGTGGGCCGAATGGAGGCGAGCGGTGGGCACCGCCTGGTGGCCATCCTGCACGACATTTCCGAGCGCAAGCGCGCGGACATCCTGAAGAATGAATTCGTCTCCACCGTGAGCCACGAGTTGCGGACCCCGCTGACCTCCATCGCCGGATCGCTCGGCCTTCTCAACGGCGGTGCCGCCGGGGAGCTTCCGCCCGGCGCCAGGCGGCTCGTCTCCATTGCCCACGAGAACAGCCGCCGCCTCGTGCGCCTGGTGAACGACATTCTCGATATCCAGAAGATGCAGTCCGCCTCGCTTACCTTCGCCCGCGAGCCGGTGGACATGCAGGAGGTGGCGCGTCTCGCCATCGAGCAGAATACGGGCTTTGCCGCCGAGCATGACGTGCGCCTCACGCTCGCTGCCGAGCCAGCCGACATGTCGGTCATCGGCGATCAGGACCGCTTGATCCAGGTGCTGACAAATCTGATTTCCAACGCCGTGAAATTCTCCCCCGCCGAGGGCCTCGTCACCTTGACGCTGGAGCGGCGCGAGGATCGCGTGCGGGTCTGCGTACGTGACACCGGCAGCGGGATTCCCGAAGCCTTCCGCGCGCGCATGTTCACCCGCTTCGCCCAAGCCGACACCACGGACACCCGGCAGAGGGGGGGAACCGGGCTCGGGCTCGCCATCGTGAAAGAAATCGTGGAGCGCCACGGAGGCCAGATCTCCTTTGAGAGCGAAGTCGGATTGGGCACCACCTTTCAGGTTGACCTGCCCGCCTGGCGCACCACCGCGCAGGCACCCCGGGCCTTTGAAACCTCCCCAATTCTGCTGGTCGAGAGCGATTCAGACCGCGCGCGAGTGCTGTGCGCCGCCCTGGCGCGGGTTGGTATTTCGATCGAACGGGCGGAAACGGCAGCTGAAGGCGAGGGCCGTGCCATCCTGCGCAGCTATCGGGCGATCCTGATCGCTCCTCTCCTGCGGGATCGCGACGGCATTGCGCTGCTGCGCGCGCTGCGCCGAAGCGAGCGCACGCGGACCACCCCCCTCTTGCTGCTGACACCCGTCGCGGCCCCGGCCACTGCCGCGATGGAGACCGGCGCCGTGCCTCCGTCCCTCCTGCCGGTGGCAGGGTGGCTGGACTGCCCACCCGACCGCGCCCGCATCAGAGCCCTGCTCCCCGACCTCGATCGCCCCCCCCTGCTGCTCCACCTGTGCCCGTCAGCGCTGGCACGCCGTGCCTTTGCCGAGGCCGCGCGGGACTGGGCGGAGGTGATCGCCGCCGCGAGTTTTGCCGAGGCGCGGGCGGCCTTGGCGCTGCGCGGCTGCGACATGCTGATTGTCCAGTTTGACGATCCGGCCTTGTCTTCGGAGGATCTGGAGGCGATCCTATCTGAGGCTGCCGGTCGCCTGCCCCCCTTGGTGGGATGCTCGGCCGTTGCGCGGGACCCGGAGATGGCCCGCCTGCTCGACGCAATCCTGCGCCGGGGCAAGGGAGGCCTCGCCCCTCTGGCAGGTCTTCTGGACGCTCAGACAGACTCGAACAAAGGGGCGCCGGCGCGCGGAGCATCATGACGTTGCGCGTTCTCTATGTGGACGATGATGCGGATATCCGGGAGATCGTCACCCTCTCCCTGTGTCTGGACCCCGACATTGCGGTGGAAACGGCGCCATCGGGCGCGGCGGCGCTTGAACGCGCCCGCAAGGGCGGTCTCGACCTGATGCTGCTTGACGTGATGATGCCCCAGATGGACGGCCGCACCACCTTCAGCGCCCTGCAGGACCTTGCCCTTGTCCCGCCCGTTCCGGTCATCTTTGTCACCGCGCGCACCCAGGCGCACGAGATTGCGCAGTTTAAGGAACTCGGCGCCATCGGCGTGATCGCCAAGCCTTTTGATCCCATGACACTGGCGCGGGAGGTCCGCGCTTTGCATGCCGCGGCGGCCTGAGGGACGCCGCGCTGAAGCTCAAGCGTGACACATAGGCTTCAGACACTGCCGGCAAAGTGCCGGCTCATCGATTTCGGCTGCGGCCAAGGAGACCGGCCCCATGGACAAGACCCCCCTCGCCCGCTCGGTCCGCGGCATCGGATACACCTTGCGCTCGGGAAGCCCGGATTTCACGGACCTCGCCCAGAAGCTGGACGAAGCCGAAGCCCTTGGCGTGGATTTCGTCGAACTTCCGATTTTCTGCTGGACCCTGGTGGCCGGAGGCCGGGTCATGACCGAGCGACTGGAGCGGCTCGTGCGCCTGACTCGGGGCCGGCCCTTTGGCTATACGGTCCACGGGCCCCTAGCCATCAACCTCATGGAGAGCCCGTCTCGTATCGCGGGCCACGCCGCCTTGCTGGAGGCATCCATTGAGGTGGCCAAGGCGCTGGAGGCGGTTCATCTCGTCATTCATTCCGGCTGCGTACGCGACCCGGACGAGACGTTCGCCGTTGCCTATTCGCGCCAGCGCGAAGCCTTGAAGCGGGCCGGGGATCAGGCCGGCCGTGCAGGCGTGACCTTGTGCGTCGAGAACATTTTCCGCTTCGCCCCCATGCGCGAGACGGCAAGCCCCGCGCGCCTTGCCGGGGAGATCGATGCCATTGCCCATCCGTGCGTGCGGGCGACGCTTGACGTCAGCCACGCCTATCTGCGCTGTGCCGACGGCAAGCTCGACGCCGCGGCCGAGATCGCGTCGCTTGCCCCTTATGCCCGCCACATCCACGCCCATGACAGCTTTGGTCGACCGCTGGAAAGCTGGGCCATGGACGAGGCGGAACGCCTGGGACTTGGCGAGGGCGATCTGCATCTGCCCCTCGGCTGGGGCAGCCTTCCGTGGGACGAGATCGCCGCGACCCTGACGCCGGAGCCCGGTGCCATTCTCAATCTGGAACTGCATGCCCGCTATTGGAGCGAATTGCCTCCCCAGATTGACCGGCTGCGGGCACTTGCGGGCCGCGGGCCGATTACCGCGGCCGCCTGAGCGCCTTGCAGCGCCTGAAGGGCCCGCAGCGGGGCGGCGGCGGGCCCCCGCCCCCATATGCCGCGGAAGGTCAGGGGCATTGGCAAGGACCTACTTTTTGTCCGCCGTGCACTTTAGAGTGGCGTCAAACTGAGCCGCGGCACATAAGCCCAAGAAGATGATGAGGGGGGATTCCATGCACGGCCTGATCGACGCCAGCACGAAGAAGCTCATTCGCCGCTACGGCGTGTTTGTCGCGGTTGTGGCGCTCTGCCTGCTCAGCCTCATCCTTTCCTTCGGGGGAGGCCATCTCTGGCTGTTCTTCTTCTGTCTGCTTTTTCCCCTCGCCTTCGTCGGCGTGTTCGACGTCACGCAGAAGCATCATTCCCTGCTGCGCAACTATCCCATCGTCGCCTCGGTACGCTGGCTGTTCGAGGCCGTGCGGCCCTATCTGCGCCAGTATATCGTTGAAGGCGATCTGGACGGCACGCCCTATAACCGGCAGGCGCGCAGCCTGGTGTACGCCCGCGCCAAAGGCGAGGAGGATCGCCAGCCCTTCGGCACGGAACTCGACACCAGCGCGCAGGAATATGAATGGATGACCCATTCCCTCGCCCCCATGCCGGTGGCGAGCGAACCGTTTCGGGTGCGCGTGGGCGGCGCGGACTGCGCCAAGCCGTATGACGCAGCCGTGCTCAACGTGTCTGCCATGAGCTTCGGATCGCTGGGGCGCAATGCCATCGAGGCGCTCAATCTCGGCGCCAAGAAGGGGGGCTTCTATCACGACACCGGAGAGGGCGGCCTCTCTCCCTATCACCGCATCCATGGCGGCGACATCGTGTGGCAGGTGGCCTCCGGCTATTTCGGTTGCCGGAACCGCGACGGCACCTTCGCCCCGGCCTTGTTCGCCGAGAAGGCGGCGGACGATCAGGTCAAGATGATCGAGGTGAAACTCAGCCAAGGCGCCAAGCCCGGTCATGGCGGCGTACTGCCCGCCGCAAAGGTGACGGCGGAGATTTCCGAAATTCGCGGCATTCCCATGGGCGAGGATTGCATCTCGCCCTCCCGCCATCCTTCGTTCGCCACGCCCGCGCAGATGATGGAATTCGTCGCTCAGCTGCGAGACCTGTCCGGGGGCAAGCCGGTCGGCCTCAAATTGTGCGTGGGCCATCCGAGCGAGGTGTTCGCGCTTGCCAAAGGGATGCTGAAGACCGGCATCACGCCCGACTTCATCGTCGTGGACGGCGCCGAGGGCGGCACCGGAGCCGCACCACAGGAATTGACCAATCACATGGGCATGCCGCTGCGCGAGGGGCTTGTGCTCATGCGCAACGCGCTGGTGGGCGCGGGCCTGCGCGAACGGGTGCGCCTCGCGGCCTCGGGAAAAGTCACCTCCGGCTTCAGCATGGCCGCCAACATGGCGGTGGGTGCCGATTGGTGCAACGCCGCCCGGGCCTTCATGTTCTCGCTCGGTTGCGTGATGTCCATGCGCTGCCACACCGGCGACTGCCCCACAGGCATCACCACCAACGATCCCCACCTCCAGCGCGGCCTTGTGGTGGAGGATAAGGCGGAGCGCGTGGCGCGCTTCCAGCACCATACGGTGGAAGCCCTCGCCGACCTAGTCGCGGCAGCGGGGCTTGCGCATCCCACCGAGCTACAGCCCCACCATATCTGGCATCGTCTGACACCCGTCGAAGCCAAGCCGCTGGACCGTCTCTACCCGTTCCTGGCCAAGGGGATTCTGCTCGATGCCCCGGGCGAGACCCCCTATGCTGAGGAATGGGCTGCGGCAAGCGCCGACAGCTTCACGCCGGTCAGCAGCGTCGGGCCGGCCCGCGCCGCCTGACGCTTCACCGCCCCCGGGCCTTAGGTGATGTGACTCTCTCCCGCCCCCTTGCCGGGGCGGGATCGCCACCCCATATCGAGCCAGAACGGGACGCCGCAAGGGTCCCGGGAAGCGGCGGAAGTGCCGTTTCCTTAACCGCAAAGTCGCTTGATGAAGGACTTTGGCTCATGTCGCGTATCTCTTCGCTGTCGAACCCCTTTCTTCTCGGGTTCGACGAGGTCGAGCGGGCGCTCGACCGCGTGACGAAGGCGTCCGAGGGATATCCGCCCTATAATGTGGAGCGGATCGACCCGGTGGACGGCTCCCCGCTGCGCCTGCGCATCACGCTCGCGGTCGCGGGATTCACCGACCAACAGCTGGAGATCACGCTCGAGGAGCGGGAATTGACCATCTCCGGTCGTCAGACCGAAGATCAAAGCGATCGCATCTTCCTGCACAGGGGGATCGCCGCGCGGCAATTCCAGCGCACCTTCGTGCTCGCCGAGGGCATGAATGTTCTCGGAGCGGAATTGCGAAATGGGCTCTTGTCCATCGACCTCGCGAGGCCTGAGCCGACCCGCCAGGCCCGGCGCATCGACATCTTGTCCGTTCGCTAAGCGGATCCGATGCCCCATGCGCCGCGTTAGCGGAGAGAAAGGACAGGACCATGATTGCAAAGACCGACACGAACGCTGACACCAAGGCGAAGGCGGGCGCATCCGCCATCAGCCCGGAGGCTCTGGCGGGCCTCGGCGGCGGCCATCTTGCCTATGTGCGCACGATCCGCTCCGAAGAGGTGCAACAGATGTTTCCTCAGGCGCCCGCGCTTGCCCCGGGCCTGGTGCTCTTTACCCTTCACGCCGCGGACGGCACGCCCATCCTGCTGACCGACAGCCGGGAAGCCGCTCTTGCCAATGCCAGCGAGCAATCGCTGGTCACGGTGAGCGTGCATTGAGGAAGAGGAAGCGGTGGGCTCTGCTGTGGTGGGAGCACGTGAATTTCACGACTTAACGAAACCTGACGCGTCTTCGGTGGCGCTGTGTGTGCCGCCGAAGCGATTTAGGCGCGGTCGAGGTTCATCAGCGGCTTGAGTAAGTCGTTATCCTCTCGTCCGAACGCCTCCAGCAAAGGCCCAGCGGAGCCAGATAGCCGTCCCTGCTCGGCCACCAGGCGTGCATAATCCTCAATTCCCGCCGCCAAAGGCCCGGCATGCGGGGAAACCGGGGAGCCACTGCGCCAATCCGGCGGCAGCATCGCCACAGACAGCAGGTCCAATCGCTTTTCCATCGCTGCGGCCTGCGCGGCTTCAACGCCGAGATGGCCCGCGAAACTCTTGAAAAAGAAACGCGCCTCGCGCGCGATGAGTTGGTCGGCCTCCGTCAGAAGGAAGCTGAACCCATGGACATTGACATCCAGCATGCTTCGGATGACCCGCTCGCAGGAATCGACAAGTCCGCTGGTCCAGCCCATGTCCACAACCGCCACCTGCATTCCCGGCCGCAGCCCGGAGCCGACCAGGCGCTTGTATAAACCTGACCGCAAACGATTGGCCGCCCGATAAAAATCCCACTTGAACGCGCGAACGAACCGGTGCGTCAGTTCTTCCTGGCCGAAACCGAACCGCAGGTCCTCCGTCAATTGGAGGTCGGCAAGGACGTGATCTGCGGGCGCGGGGACACCGTAATGAGAAAAGATCTGGCGCGCATTGAGGCCGTTGAATCCAATCGAAATCGAAGCAAGGGATTCCTCGATCAGATTGTGTTGGATCTCGGCCAACTTGAACTGTTCTTCGGAGCCTTTCAGCCACAGTTCTCCGCGGTCGGGAAATGCCTGCACGAACGCTTGCAGCCATCCGCAGGCCGGTTCAACGAACACCACACGATCGATGGAGTAGCTCTGAACTTCAGAGCGTACCCAGTTGAGATAAGCCGCGAGGGCCGGGCCGGAGCGTGCTCGGCCAAAGTCGCGCGCTGACGTCAGCGTATCGGATTCGTTCAGCACCCCGCCCCACCTTTACCTTCTCGCCGCCTTCAGGCGGCGCTGTCCCGTGCATCGGCGCACCTGCCGCAACCCCAGAGATGGATCTGCTCAGGGTGAACACCCTGATCGGTGCATCAGTCTCTCAATGATCGATAGAGAACGTTTTACCGATCTGATTGCGATTCGATCAGATCGGAACGTGCTCTAGGCCTGAAGTTTAAATCCGACTTCGCTGGGGTTAAGATTTTCATTGTAGAACGGATCATGAAGATAAAAATCCGGATGCGCCAAGTCCAGACGCTGCTTATCCAAATGCAACCTCCGGCGCTTTTCCTCAGTCAGGTGGTCGATACCTCGACTTAAAGATTCGTAATGCAAGAGCTCAACCGCGGGAACAAGAACGTTAAAATACCCCGCCTCAAGAAGCCGATAACACAAATCCACATCGTTATAGGCGACCGGGAAACTCTCGTCGAACCGTCCCACCGCATCGAACTTAACGCGCTCCACCATCAGGCACGCACCGGTCACGGCGATCCAATTGTACTCCAGCAAAGAGCGGGCAAAATAGCCTGGCTCCTCGCGCGCCGCCCCCAGGAAGGCGTGGCTCGGACCCGGCGCGATGTTCACCACCCCCGCGTGCTGAACGCGCAGGGAATTGGGATACAGCAGCTTGGCGCCGACCGCGCCCACGTGCGTCTGCTGGGCATAGCCGGCCATGCGTTCCAACCAATCCCCGTTGAGCACTTCCGTGTCGTCGTTCAGGAAAAGCAGAATTTCTCCTCCTGCTTCCCGCGCTCCCGCATTGCACAGTTCCGAGAAGTTGAACGGGCGGTCCTGAACGAGCACCTTGACTTTCGGATTGGCAGATAACGTCGACAAATAGGACAGCGCGGCCTCGTTCGTGGATCCATTGTCTACAATCACAACCTCATAATTTTCATAGGCCGTGATCGAGAAAATTGAATCGAGGCATTTACGCAAGACGGAGGGATTGTTCTTGGACGGAATGACGATCGAGATCAGCGGTGATCCGCTGACGAAATAGCGCACACGCGAGTAGGCGCTGCCAGGTCCGAGATCCTCGATGACCCCTTGGGCATTTCGTCGGCGCAGAGCATCGAGACGCAGATGCTTGGCCGCGACAAGCGCTGCCGGCTTCGCGTCGAATGTCCCAGAGGTGGAACGGGGAATGATCCGCCAATGGTACAAAACCTTGGGAATATGAAAAATCTTTGTGGTCTGTTCCGTGACGCGGAGCACAAGATCCCAATCTTGAGATCCATCATATTCAGGACGCAATAGGCCGACCTTCACCAGAAGACTCTTTCGGATGCAGCTGACGTGACATGTATACATCAAGCTCATCAGAGTATCGGGCGACCAGTCTGGCTTAAAGAACGGCTCCACGAAACGACCGTCCGATGCAATTTTATCTTCATCACTGTAGATAAAATCCGCATCATTGCGCGTCGCGCACCGTGCCAATTCATACAAACAATCGACCGTCAATTCATCATCGTGATCGAGGAAAACAATATAGTCACCGTTTGCGGCTGCAATGCCCGCATTGGTGGCTCCAGCAATTCCGGAATTTTGACCCTGAAAGAGTTTTATGATCCGTGCGTCATCCAAAGCGGAGACTGCGGCACGCACCTCCATCTTGGGACTGGCATCGTCAACGAGGATCAATTCCCAATCCGGATACCATTGGGCTTGGACCGATGCGACCAGCTTCGCCAGGAGGTCAAGAGGCGTATTGTAAAGCGGCACCACAATGGAAAAGAGAGGCCGGTACGGAAGCGCAGCAATTCGCGCATCCAGTTGTGCCGGGGGCGCCGGCGGAAGATAAGTATAAGAGGCGTCCAGTGACCAGACATATTTTCCGCAACGGTCAGCCGGCACCGCCGGCACCGGCACCGGCCCCGGCTCCGGCTCGAAACTGATCTTGCTCAGATATTTTGCTTCGATCGACCGATTCCCGCCTTTCGAGAGGACGGTGCGCGAACCCGCTTCCCGGTGAACAGTTGACGCCACCCAGCGGCGCCAGAAGCGGGTAAAGACACTTCCACCCTTGATGGGAAGACTGGGATGCGCCCGCTGGATGTAATCCGCCAGCGCCAGGGTGTCGGACGCGAGCTCCGGGTGGGCAGCGCGATATTCGATCGGATCGAACACCTGACTCGGGCGGCGTCCCTGGGCCTCGCCGTCCAATATATAATGAAGTAACGGATTCACACCGCTGGAGTGCACGTCCGGATTTGTGCGCAAATAATAAGAGCTATCAAACAAAGGATTTGGATTTCTTCCCTCATAAGCACCTGAGAGGACATAATCTACAACCGGCTCGACATTCGGCAGCATCTGATTTTTGTAATTATAAATGTAATATCGACGATTAAACAGGCCAGATCGAGTGAGGGCAGCGCATTGATCAATCAGCGGGCCGGAGCCATAGCGACGCACCACTGCGCCAATGGCCCCCTTCAGGCCACGGCGGGCGCACGCGATATGGGTGGCTGCCAGCGCCGCCAAGCGCTCGCGGCGGATGAGCTCGCTGTCGAGCTGGTCTTTCAAGCTCTCGATTTCGCGGTTGAGCTCAGCAACCTCTTCCACGTTGCGCCTGCGCTGCGTCGCGAGTTCCCCGCTCAGCCGGGCGACGCTCTCGGCTTGTAATCGGGAACTTCGCTGCGCCAACTCCGGTTCCCCGCTCGTGACCGATTGCGTGGCCTCGGCTGCCGCCCGTCTCACGCTGTCTTTCAGGGAGAGCATGTCGCGCTGAGAGTCGTCGAGGCGCACTTCGACGGCATTCAACTGGCGCTGAAGCTCTGCTTCGCGGGCCCCTCGCTTCACCCAATTCTCGCCCAGGGTCGAGAAGTAAGACTGGATGGCGGCATCCACGGCCGGATCCAGCGCGCGACCGGGTGCCAAGAGGAGCCCCTCTAGTCCGGCGGGAACCTTATCGCCCACACAGATGATGCCGAGACCGTGCCCATGGTGGAACTCAAAGGCGGGATAAGTTCGTCTAAGCTCCTCGAACAACCTCCAAACGCCGAACCCTCGGTCGCGAACCTGCGTGTCGTGAAAGAGTACAATGGCATTGGGCTTCAGTTTCGGAAGCCAACTTTTGAAATCGTGACGCACCGCCTCATACGTGTGCAGGCCATCAATGTGGAGCAAATCAACCGTATGATCAGCAAAGTGCTGCACTGCCTCATCAAAAGTACAGCGCATCAACTGCGAAAAACCAGCATACTTGTCTTCGTTATAGAGGTTCAATTCACGAAAGACATTATCGCTATAAAGGCCCGCGTGCTGATCGCCCTGCCAAGTGTCGACAGCAAAAGCCCGTGTCGGAAGATCTAAGTCCCGCACCGCTTGGCAGAATGCCGAATAGGAGACGCCGGTATGCGTGCCCAGTTCCACAAAAACATGCGGCCGCAAAACAAGGGTCAGCCAGAAGGCAAAAGGCACGTGGGATAGCCAAGCCGATGTGTCACCCCCCAGACGCTCCGGCTCCCCCAAAACCAACGGATGGACCATCCCGAGGCGATACAGCACCTCCTGCTTCTGATTCACGCCGCTCATCCAGGAAACCTGACTCGGTGGTCGAAGCGCACCCTTATCTCACAGCAGGAACGCCTTCAAGCATGCTAAAGGAACGGCTCCGTTCGCCCTTTGGGTCGGGACTCAGGCGGAAGCGCGCGAACGTCGCATATGCCATGCGGCGAGCGGGCTGAACCGCAGATTGGGCCGCGGCGGCTCCTTACCGAAAAACCCGCCGGCCGAAGGCCGACGGGTTTGCTTCACACGGATCGAT
>JBFMAV010000083.1:0-17426 GCA_040755535.1 Pseudomonadota bacterium
GCGAGAAGGGGAAGACATGGAGGAAGGTCAGGCCGCAGGCATCCACGATGTCGAGGCTGTTGCGGAACATGGCCTCGGTCTCGGTGGGGAAGCCTGCAATGAGATCCGCGCCGAACACGAGATCGGGTCGCAGCCGTCGCATCTCCGCCACGAGGCGGATGGCATCGGCGCGCAGATGTCGGCGCTTCATGCGCTTGAGGATCAGATCGTCCCCTGCCTGGAGCGAGAGATGGAGATGCGGCATCAGCCGCTCCTCCTCCGCCAGCGCCCGCAGCAAATCCGCGTCCGCCTCGACACTGTCGATGGAGGACAGCCGCAGGCGCTTGAGATTGGGCACATGCTTGAGGATGGCGCGCACCAGCTTGCCGAGGGTGGGCGTTCCGGGCAGGCCCACCCCATAGGAGGTCAGGTCCACCCCGGTCAGCACCACCTCGCGGTGCCCCGCTTCCACCAGCCGGCGCACCTGCTCCACCACTTCGCCCATGGGCACGGAGCGTGAATTGCCCCGGCCATAGGGGATGATGCAGAAGGTGCAGCGATGGTCGCAGCCATTCTGCACCTGCACGAAGGCGCGGGTGCGCCCGTCCAGGCCGTCCACCATGTGCAGCGCGGTCTCGCGCACCGCCATGATGTCGTCCACCACCACGCGCTCCTCGGCATTGACGCCGAAATCCAGCGCGGCGCGGGCCTCCACCCAGGTCTCGGGCGCGCCCTTGGCGCCATTGCCCACCACGCGCTCCACCTCGGCCATTCCGGCGAAGGTTTCCGGCTCGGTCTGGGCGGCGCAGCCGGTGACGATGATGCGCGCGTCCGGCTGCTCCCGCTTCAGGCGCCGGATCGCCTGCCGCGCCTGGCGCACGGCCTCCTGGGTCACCGCGCAGGAATTGACGATGATGGTGCGCTCCAGCCCCGCCGCTGTCGCGGCCTGGCGCATCTGCTCGGATTCCAGCGTGTTCAGCCGGCACCCGAAGGTGACGACGTCCACCGGGGCGCGGCTGGGCGCGCTCATGGCGCATCCGCCAGCATGGCCGGCGTGATCCGGCCGTAAAATTCATGCGCGACCGGGCCGGTCATGAGCACATGGCCGTCGCTCTCGCGCCAGGAAATGGCGAGGTCGCCCCCCGGCAGCGTCACCCGCACCTGCCTGCTTGAGCGGCCCGTGCGGGCGGCGGCGACGGCGGTGGCGCAGGCGGCCGTGCCGCAAGCGCGGGTGCGCCCGGCGCCGCGTTCCCACACATGCAGCAGGATCTGGTCGGTCCCGATCATTTCGGCGAAGGAGATATTGGCGCGCGCGGGAAACAGCGCATTGCGCTCCAGCTCGGCGCCGAGCCGCTCCACATCCACCGCGCCGGCGTCCGGCACGAAGAAGACGGCATGGGGATTGCCCATGGACACGAAGCTCGCCGGGCCGAGCCAGTCATAGCCCGGAATGTCGCTGGCGGCGGTGTCGGCCACCTCATGGGCGAGGGGAATCTCCGCCCAGTTGAGGCGCGGGGCGCCCATATCCACCGTGACGGTGCCATCCGCTTCCAGAACGCAATCCAGGAGGCCGGCAGCGCTTTCGAACAGGATGCGCGAGGCCCCCGTCCGCGCGCCTTCGAGCGCGGCAATGCAGCGCGTGCCATTGCCGCAGGCGGCGGATTCCGAGCCGTCCGAATTCAAAATCTTCACGAAGGCGGCCGTGTCCGCGCGCCGGGGCGGATAGAGCAGCATGGCCTGATCGAAGGGCAGCACATCCGCCCGCGCCAGCGCGCGCGCCGCCGCAGCGCTCACGTCCACGGGATCGTCGCGCAGGTCCAGAACCAGGATCTCGTTGCCGAGCCCGTTCATTTTCACAAAGGCGCGATCCAGGAGGTTGGCCATGACCGGTTGGCTCAAAGGCTGCGTTTAGCTGCGACGGGGACGACGGATGCCGCCATCCCGCCTTATATGGCGGGCACAGGGTCGCACGCCACCCCCCTTGGCGCGTGGCGGGGTTTCGACCAGAACATGAGGCGCGCGCGCGGCGGGGCGCGCGGCAAGGACCGACACCATGACGTTCGGTAACATCAACAGCGGCGCGCGGGCGCTCGTCGCCGGCCTCTTGACGGGTCTGTGGCTCTCCGGAGCGGCGCTTGCGCAAGGGCCCTCGCTTCCGACCTCCCCTCCGGCAAACAGCGCACCGGCCGGCGACGCCCAAACCGGATCCGCTCCAGCGGCTCCTCCGCCAGCAGGGCCTTCACACGCCGGCCCCGCCTCGCCGTCTGCGCCCCCCGCGTCATCGCAGCCGCCCGCCGCTCCGTCCGCGCCGCCGGTCGCTCCGGCTGAGGCTCAAGCCACACCGACGCCCCCCGCGCCCCCTCCGGCAAACTCCGCCGCGCCCGGCGCAGCACAGGCCCCGTCCGCCGAACCGGCGCCGTCGTCAGGCAGTGTACCGCCCGCCCCCGGCCCCGGCCCGGCTGGTCCGGCGCATACCGACACGGTCATGGGCGAGCCCGTGGTGCTCAACCCCATGCCCGTCTTGACCAAGGCGGGGACATCGTCATGGGACGAGGGGTTCGATACGATCGTCGCGACCGTCGATGCCATCCTCGCCGAGATGAATCGGATCGGCCTCAAGCGCGCGGGCGAAGTGATGATCGCCTACACCCAGTCCGACGAGGCAGGATTTGAGTTCGAGGCGCAGGTGCCGTTCAGCGGCGACAGCGCGGAGAAGCCCCGCGAGGGCGTGAAGATGGGCGCCTCCTATTCCGGCCGGGTGATGAAATTTCACCATTCCGGCTCGTTCGCGGACATGGACACGACCTATGAGGGCGTGGCCAATTATCTCGATTCCCGGAATATCGAGGGGCAAGATTTCTATATCGAGCGGTATCTCACGGACCCCACCAGCGCCTCCCCGGAAGCCTTGGAGGTGGACATCTTCGTGCCGCTCCGCTGACCAGAGCTTTGCAGCGGGCCGCGAATCCTCTTTGTTAGGACCATCGGTCCGCTCTGCCCGTTCGCGCATAGGAGGCGCCCATGCCGCGACTCTTCACAGCACTCGAAATCCCGGCGGATGTCGGAATGGGCCTCTCCATGCTGCGCGGTGGCTTGTCGGGCGCGCGCTGGATCGATCCGGAGAATTATCACCTCACCTTGCGCTTCGTGGGCGATGTGGACGATACCGTCGCCCGCGAGGTGATGTATGCGCTGGGCCGCATCCGCCGCCGCTCGTTCGAATTGTCGCTGGACGGGCTGGACCAGTTCGGCGGGCACAAGCCCCGCTCCCTCTTCGCCTCGGTGCGCTCCACGCCGGCCCTGATGGAGCTTCAGGCCGAGCATGAGCGCCTCATGCAGCGCCTCGGCCTCTCGCCGGATCGGTCCTACAAGCCGCATGTCACGCTGGCCCGGCTGCGGGACGCCTCCAGCCGTCAGGTCGCGGACTATCTCGCCACGCGCGGCAGCTATCGCAGCCAGCCGTTCCGCGTGCCCCGCTTCGTCCTATTTTCCTCGCGGGACTCGGTGGGCGGCGGCCCCTATCTCGTGGAAGCCGCCTATCCGCTTGAAAGCGATGCGGGCTGAGGCGGCACGCTGGCCCGAACATGACAGGAGAGGCCCATGGCGGAGGATTGGAACGCCCGGCAATATCTGAAATTCGAGGATGAGCGCACGCGTCCGCCCCGCGACCTGCTGGCGCAGATTCCGCTGGCGGCGCCGCGCCTGTGCGTGGATCTCGGCTGCGGACCGGGAAATTCCACCGAACTCCTCGTCGAGCGCTTTCCGGGCGCGCAGGTGATGGGCATCGACACATCGCCCGACATGCTGGCCAGCGCCCGCGCCCGCCTGCCGGCAGTGCGCTTCGAGGCGGGCGACGCCAGTCATTTCATCCTGGAGCAGCCGGCGGACCTGATCTTCGCCAATGCCGTGCTGCAATGGGTGCCGGACCATGCGCGCCTGTTCCCACGCCTGCTTTCCCTGCTCGCGCCGGGCGGGTTCCTCGCCGTGCAGATGCCGGACAATCTCGATGAGCCGTCCCACGCCGCCATGCGCGAGACCGCGCTCGACGGCCCTTGGGCGGAAAAGCTCGCGCACGCGGCCGGCGCCCGCACGCCCTTGCCGAGCGCCGATGGCTATTATGACCTGCTGGTGCCCCATGCGGTGCGGGTGGACATCTGGCGAACCGTCTACCAGCACCCCCTGGAGGGGATTCCCGCCATCGTCGAATGGGTGAAAGGGACGGGATTGCGGCCCTTCCTCGACCCGCTGGACGGGGCGGAGCGGGATGCGTTCCTCGCGGCCTATGCCGCGCGGCTCGCACGCCATTACCACATAAGGGCGGACGGGAAGGTCCTGCTCGCCTTCCCGCGCCTCTTCCTCGTGGCCCAGCGGGGCTGAGGCTAGCGCCTGATCCGATCAGGTTGGATCAACCTGATCGGTGAATCAGTCTCTAAGCTATTGATAGAGAATGCGTGATCCGATCAGCCTGCGGTGCAGGCTGATCGGCACATGCTCTAAAGCGCCTCGCCGCGCAGGAGGCGGGGGACGGCGCCGGTGAGGCCGGCGGCGTCCTTGATGAACAGGCCCTTGAGGCGCGGCAGGCGGTCGACCATGCCGAGGCCCACGTCGCGCACGAGCCGCAGAACGTCCGAGCGGTTGGAGAACAGGCGGTTGAGCCCGTCGGTCGCAACGCCCATCGCCAGCGTGTCGAAGCGCCGCCAGCGCTGATAGCGCTCCAGAACGTCGGCACCGGCGAAATCGAGGCCGACGCGGGCGGCGTCCGTGATGGCCTCGGCCAGCGCCGCCACATCCCGCAAGCCCATATTGAGACCCTGTCCGGCGATGGGGTGGATCACATGGGCGGCATCGCCCACAAGCGCGAAGCGCTCGCCGATGAAGCTGCGGGCCATGGCGAAGCCGAGCGGATAGACGCCCGGCTTCGAGACCGGCTTCACCCAGCCCAGCGCATGACCGAAGCGCACTTCCAGTTCCTCCTGGAAGATCATGGGCGGCAGCGCCGCGATGCGCTTGGCATCCTCGGTGCGCTCGGTCCACACGATGGAGGCGCGGTTCTCGGGCAGAGGCAGGGTGGCGAACGGGCCGGGCGGCAGGAAATGCTCCTCGGCGCGCCCGTCATGGGGCCGCTCGTGCTCCACGGTGAAGGTGATGGCCGACTGGTCATAGGCCCAGGATACGGTGCGGATGCCGGCCATCTCGCGCAGGCGCGACCGCGCGCCGTCGCACGCCACCAGCAGCGCGGCGGACAGGCGACGGCCCGCGCCGTATCCGACCTCAACATGGGAGCGATGGGTGACGAAGTCCGAGACGGGGGCCGCGTGAAGGTCGATCCCGGCATCCCGCGCGGCCTGGGTCAGCGCATCGAGGAGGCGGGCGTTCGGGACCATATAGGCGAAGGGCTCGCCGGGCTCCACATCGCCGTCGAAGGTGAGGAAGACCGGCCGCGCCACGTCGCGGGTGCGGCTGTCCGTCACGTGCATGGAGCGGATCGGCTCCGCTGCGCCGCCCAGGCGATCCCACACACCGAGCGTGGTCAGCAAGCGCCGCGCCCCGGCGGCAATGGCGGAGGCACGCATGTCGCCCGACGTGTCGCGCCCGATCGTCGGGTCGAAGACGCTGATGCGCGCGTCGGCGCCGAGCCCCTCGCGCAGCGCCAAAGCGAGGCTCAGCCCCGCAAGGCCGCCGCCCGCGATGGCGACATCGGCGCTTCCGGCCTGGTTGGGGCCGATGGCGAATTGGGTCATGACATCCTCCTGCGGTCCGCAATCACCCGCCGGTACGGCTCGCGCCAGGACCGTCCGGTGACGACGGAATTACGTCCCTTGGGCGCGCGTGGATCGAGCCTCAGCCGGGACCGGCGGCTTGACGGCGCGGGACCTGCAAGGTCCAGTCGCGCCAGAAAACCATAAGGTCCCGCCATGACAGATCATGTTGCCGCCTTCCTGAACATCCTCGACCTGGAGCCCCTGGAGATCAATCTGTTCCGGGGTCGCAGCGCCTCGCCCGATGGCGGACGGGTGTTCGGCGGGCAGGTTCTGGCGCAGGCCCTGGTGGCGGCGCGGCGCACCGTGCCCGAGGATCGCGTCGCCCATTCGCTGCATGGCTATTTCCTGCTGGGCGGCGACCCCAAGGTGCCGATCGTGTTCGATGTGGACCGCATCCGGGACGGGCGCAGCTTCACCACGCGGCGGGTCGTCGCCATCCAGCACGGGCGGGCGATCTTTTCCATGTCCGTCTCCTATCAAGTGGAGGAAGAGGGGTTCGAGCACCAATCCGCCATGCCTGACGTGCTGATGCCGGAGCAGCTTCCTGGCGACGAAGTGTGGCGGGAGAAGCTGCTCGCCCGCTATCCGAGTTCCGCGACGCGCGGCTGGATGGCCTTGCGTCCGCTGGAGATCAAGCCGACCAGCCTGGATTCCCCCTATGTGGGCGGCAGTGGCCAGCCCGCCCGCCCGAGCCTGTGGATCCGGGTGCGCGGGCGGATGCCGGACGACCTTCCCGCCCACCAGGCCGTGCTCACTTATGCGTCGGACCTGTCGCTCCTTCAGGCCGCGCTGCTGCCGCACGGCAAGAGCGTGTTTGATACCGACATGCAGGTTGCGAGCCTCGACCACGCCTTGTGGTTCCACCGTCGCTTCCGCGCGGACGAATGGTTGCTCTATGTCCAGGAGAGCCCGGCCGCGTTCGGCGCCCGCGGGTTCTGCCGTGGCGAGTTCTTCACGCGGGATGGCCTGCTGGTCGCCTCGGTTACCCAGGAAGGTCTCATTCGGCCCGTCGCCCCCTGATGATCAGCAGACGCGCACGCCGCACAAAAAACAGGCAAAAAATGAGGCGAAGGCGCGACGACCGCATGGCGAGTCGGGGCATGGCGAGAAAATAAGCAGCGAAGAGACGGGCTCCGCTCCATCTGGCACGGTCCTTGATTCCCCCTATCGCAGGCTCGCGGCCGAGGTGCGGAATTCCCCGCTCCCACCGGCGGAGTCCGTGAGAAACGCCCGCATCCGCCGTCCGGCGGTGGGCCTTCAGGGGACAGGGACCGATCCATGAAGATCGTCATGGCCATTATTAAGCCGTTCAAGCTGGAGGAGGTGCGCGACGCCCTCACCGGTATCGGGGTTCACGGGCTCACCGTGACCGAGGTGAAGGGGTACGGCCGGCAGAAGGGCCACACCGAGATCTATCGCGGCGCCGAATATGCCGTGAGCTTCCTGCCGAAGCTCAAGATCGAGGTGGCGGTGCCCACCGATCAGGTCGCCAAGGTGGTGGAGGCGATCTCCGGAGCCGCCAAGACCGGCCAGATCGGCGACGGGAAGATCTTCGTCTTCCAGATCGACCACGCCGTGCGCATCCGGACCGGCGAGACCGACGCCGACGCGCTTTGAGATTCCCCCATTCGACGGAGCCTTCTTCCATGACGTTCAAGACCTGGTCCCGCGTGGGACTGCCAACCCTCCTGGCGGCATCGGCGCTCGCCTTGCCCGTGCTGGCGCAGACCGGCGCGCCGGCCGCTGACGCGGCGCCCGCCGCCCCGATGATCAACAAGGGCGACACCACCTGGATGCTGGTCTCGGCCTGCCTGGTGCTGATGATGTCGGTCCCCGGCCTCGCGCTGTTCTATGGCGGCCTCGTGCGCTCCAAGAACATGCTGTCGGTGCTGATGCAGGTGTTCTACTCGGTGGCCATCGTCGGCATCATCTGGGTGGTCTACGGCTATTCGCTCGCCTTCACGGGCGGCTCCGACTTCATCGGCGGCTTCTCCAAGGCCTTCCTGAAGGGCGTGACCCCGGAATCCGCGACCGGCACCTTCTCGGTCGGCGTGTCCATTCCGGAACTCGCCTTCGTGGCGTTCCAGATGACCTTCGCCATGATCACGCCCGCGCTCATCTTCGGCGCGTTCGCGGAACGGGTGAAGTTCTCGGCCATCGTGCTGTTCGTGCCGCTCTGGGTCACGTTCATCTATTTCCCCATGGCGCACATGGTGTGGTACTGGGCCGGCCCGGACGCGGTGGATGCTGCCGCCAAGGCGCTCGCCGCCGCTGCTGACGGCGCCGCCAAGACCGCCGCCCAGGAAGCCCTGGACGCGGTCCTCGCCGATGCCGGCCTGCTCTACAAGTTCGGCGCGCTGGACTTCGCGGGCGGCACCGTGGTGCACATCAATGCCGGTATCGCCGCTCTCGTGGGCTGCATCATCATCGGCAAGCGCACCGGCTACGGCAAGGAAGCCCTTTCGCCCCACTCCCTGACGCTGACGCTGGTCGGCGCCGGCATGCTGTGGGTCGGCTGGTTCGGCTTCAATGCCGGCTCGAACCTCGAAGCCAACGGCCTCACCGCCCTGGCGATGATGAACACCTTCCTCGCCACCTGCGGCGCGGCCCTGTCCTGGATGATCATCGAATGGCTCGCCAAGGGTAAGCCGTCCATGCTCGGCGTCGTCTCCGGCGCGGTGGCGGGCCTCGTGGCCGTGACCCCCATGGCGGGCTTTGCCGGCATCATGGGCGCCCTCGTCTCGGGCCTCATCGTCGGCGTGGTGTGCTTCTTCTTCTGCACCACCGTGAAGAACGCCTTCGGCTACGATGACTCGCTCGACGTGTTCGGCGTGCACGGCGTCGGCGGCATCTTCGGCGCCATCGCCACGGGCATCGTGGTGAGCCCGGCGCTCGGCGGCACCGGCGTGTTCGACTACACCACCGGCGCGGTGGCCGAGTACAACATGGCCACCCAGGTCATCGCCCAGCTCAAGGGCGTCGGCGTCACCATCCTGCTCTCGGGCATCGGCTCGGCCATCATCTTCTTCGTCGTCAACGCGGTCGTCGGGCTGCGGGTGTCGGTGGAGAAGGAGCGTGAGGGCCTCGACATCACCGAGCACGGCGAACGCGCCTACCACTCGTGAGCGCCTCGGGCCGGGGGCGACCCCGGTCCGCCATCCGATAAGAAGAGGGGAAGGCAAGGCCTCGGCGGGAACGCCGGGGCCCTGTCCGTTTGGCGCCCGCGCGGCCGGCCCAGCGGCCGGCCTTTCTTGTTGGCCGCCCGCCTGCTAGAAGCCCCGCATGGCCTTTTTCACTTCCAGGACGCGCGGCGCGGCGCCGCGAATTACCGGCCCGGCTCCCCGCCGGCGCGCCTGACGCGCGCGGGGCTGGCCGGGTAAACGCAGCCGCGACGACGCCCTCCTCATCCGAGCCACGCGACCCATGACCGACAAGACGCCCGACACCTCGTCCCCGGACTATTCCGCGACCCTCTTCCTGCCGCAGACCGCCTTCCCCATGCGCGCGGGCCTGCCCCAGAAGGAGCCGGAACTGCTGGACCGCTGGGCGAAGATGAACCTCTATGGCCGCCTGCGCGAGACCGCCGCCGGCAGGCCGCGCTTCGTGCTGCATGACGGCCCGCCCTATGCCAACGGCAACATCCATATCGGGCACGCGCTCAACAAGATCCTGAAGGACGTGGTGACGCGCTCCCAGCAGATGCTGGGCCACGATTCCAATTACGTGCCCGGCTGGGACTGCCACGGCCTGCCCATCGAGTGGAAGATCGAGGAAGAGAACTACCGCAAGAAGGGCAAGTCCAAGCCGGACCTCTCCGACAGCGCCGCCATGATCGCCTTCCGCCAGGAATGCCGCGCCTATGCGGAACATTGGGTGGGCGAACAGCGCAAGGAATTCAAGCGCCTGGGCGTGGAGGGAGACTGGGATCATCCCTATCTCACCATGAGCTTCCCCGGCGAGGCGCAGATCGCCCGCGAGATTATCAAGTTCGCGGAAAACGGCCTGCTCTATCGCGGCTCCAAGCCCGTCATGTGGTCCGTGGTCGAGAAGACCGCCCTGGCCGAGGCCGAGGTGGAGTATCAGGACCACACGAGCGATACGGTGTGGGTGAAGTTTCCGGTCACTTCATCCCAAGTACCTGTCGCGGTCGATTTCGTACCAGGTTCCGCCCCTGGCCGGTCGGCTAACGATGCCCTTTCAAAGGCGTCTGTGGTCATCTGGACGACCACCCCCTGGACCATGCCCGGCAACCGCGCGGTCTGCTATTCTCCCAAGGTCTCTTACGGCCTGTATGAGGTTACGGACGCGCCCGACGATAATTGGGCAAAGACAGGCGATACGCTCGTTCTCGCTGAAAAGCTGGCCGACGAGGTGTTCAAGGCGGCGCGGGTGAATGCCTTCGTGAAGCTCGCTGATGTGCCGGCTGCCACCCTTGCCGGTCTCACGCTCGCCCATCCCCTCGCAGGCGCCGGATTGGGCGGCTATGCCTTCAAGGTGCCGCTGCTGGACGGCTTCCACGTTACCGACGATGCCGGTACCGGCTTCGTCCACACCGCCCCCGGCCACGGCCGCGAGGACTTCGAGGTGTGGGTGGCGAACCGCCGCTGGCTTGAGGAGCGCGGCATCAATCCCGCCATCCCCTATACGGTGGACGAGGACAGCTTCTATACGGCCCAGGCCCCCGGCTTCGAAGGCCGCCGCGTCATCACCGAGAAGGGCGAGACGGGCGATGCCAACAAGGCGGTGATCGAGGCGCTCATCGCCGCCGGAAACCTGCTCGCGCGCGGTCGCCTCAAGCACCAATATCCCCATTCCTGGCGCTCCAAGAAGCCGGTCATCTTCCGCAACACGCCGCAATGGTTCATCGCCATGGACCAGGACATCCGCACCGCCGACGGCGCGCCGGCGCCCCGACCGGCGACTCTGCCCGGCAACGTGCCGGACACGCTGCGCGAGCGGGCGCTCTACGGCATCAAGAGCGTGCAATGGGTGCCGGAAGTGGGCGAGAACCGCATCACCGGCATGATCGCCAACCGCCCCGACTGGGTGGTCTCGCGCCAGCGCGCCTGGGGCGTGCCCATCGCCGTCTTCGTGAAGGAGAAGGGCGACGGCGAGGTGGAAATCCTCAAAGACTCCGCCGTCAATGCCCGCATCGCGGACGCCTTCGCGGCCGAAGGCGCGGATGCCTGGTACAAGGAGGGCGCCCGCGAGCGTTTCCTTCAAGAGCGTGCCGCCGAAGGCTGGGCGAAGGTGGACGACATCCTCGACGTCTGGTTCGACTCGGGCTCCACCCACGCCTTCACGCTGGAAGTGCGCGACGACCTCAAGGCCAATCGCGCGCCCAACGGCCCCGACACCGTGATGTATCTGGAAGGCTCGGACCAGCATCGCGGCTGGTTCCATTCCTCCCTGCTGGAAAGCTGCGGCACGCGCGGCCGCCCGCCCTATGACGCGGTGCTGACCCACGGCTTCGTGCTCGACGAGGACGGACGCAAGATGTCCAAGTCGCTCGGCAACGTGGTCTCGCCGCAGGATGTCATCAAGGCGTCCGGCGCGGACATTCTGCGCCTGTGGGTGTGCGCCTCCGACTATTCGGACGATCTGCGCATCGGCCCGGAAATCCTGAAGACCACCGCCGACACCTATCGCAAGCTGCGCAACACCATCCGCTGGCTGCTCGGCTCGCTGCACCATTACCACCCCTCCGAGCGGGTGGCGTTCGAAGCCATGCCGGCGCTGGAACAGCTCATTCTGCACCGCCTGCAGGAGCTGGACGGGCAGGTGCGCGCCGCCTATGCGGCCTTCGACTATAAGAAAGTCCATGCGCTGCTGACCGCCTTCATGACCAGCGAGCTGTCGGCCTTCTATTTCGACGTGCGCAAGGACGCGCTCTATTGCGACCCGATCTCCTCGGTGACGCGCCGCGCCTGCCTGACCGTGCTCGATGAGGTCTTCAACCGCCTCGTCGCCTGGCTCGCGCCCATCCTCTGCTTCACCTGCGAGGAGGCCTATCTCGCCCGCACCGGCGGATCGGAGGGATCGGTCCATCTGCTGACCTTCCCCGAGACCCCGGCCCAGTGGCGCAACGATGCGCTGGCGGACCAGTGGCGGCGGGTGCGTCAGGTGCGCCGTGTCGTGCTCGGCGCGCTGGAGGTGGAGCGTGCGGCCAAGCGCATCGGCTCCTCGCTGGAGGCCGCACCCATCCTCCATGTCACCGATCCCGATCTCCTGTCGGCCCTGGAGGGCGTGGACCTTGCGGAAGCCTGCATCACCAGCGACCTGACGCTGCGCACGGACGAGGCCCCGGCGGATTCCTTCCGCCTGGAGGACGTGCCGGGCGTCGGCGTCGTGTTCGCCCTGGCGCAGGGACGCAAATGCGCCCGCTCCTGGAAGGTGTCGCCGCTGGTGGGCACCGACCCCGATTATCCGGACGTGACCCCCCGTGACGCGCAGGCGCTGCGGGAGCTCGCCGCCCGCGCCGCCGCGGAGTAGACCATGGCGCCCCTGCCGCTCGGCCTGCTGGTCGCGTTCGTGGTTCTGGCCCTCGACCAGGGCAGCAAGCTCGCGGTCCTCCACTGGTCGGACAGTTGGACCGGGTCCATGCAGGAAATCCTGCCGTTCATGGACTTCGTCTATCTCTGGAACACCGGCATCAGCTACGGCCTGTTCCCGCAGGGAGATGTGGGGCGCTGGGTGCTGCTGGCGATAAAGGTGGTTGCCGCAGTCCTGTTCGCCGCCTGGCTGGCCCGCACGTCGCGGCGCCGGGAGGCGGTGGCGCTCGGGCTTTTGATCGGGGGTGCATTGGGAAATGCGGTGGACCGGCTGGTCTATGGAGCGGTGTTCGACTTCATCTCCCTGCACGCCTTCGGCTTTCGCTGGTACGTCTTCAATGTCGCGGACGTGGCCGTCGTTGTGGGCGTGATCGTGCTGCTTTATGATGCGCTCTTCTCCCGCGCCTCAAAAACGCCGCCCTCGGGCGTCAGCCGTTAGAGTGGAATGCGGGCGGTGCCGAGTACGGCCCGAGGAGACCCGACGAGAATGAACCCCACGAGGGCGGACATGACACGGTTTGGCTTCAACGGTCGCGCGGCGCGGCGCGGCGCGGCGCGGGCGGCAGCCCCCCTTGGCGTTGTGCTCGCCGGCGGACTCGCGCTCACGCCTCTGCCCGTCTTGGCGCAGGAAAGCGGCGACTTTTTCCGTAACGTTTTCAGCGCGGTCGGCCTTGTTCCGGACGAAAAGCCGACGATTTCCTATCGAGAGCGCGCGCCTTTGGTGGTGCCCCCGCCGCAGGTGGGCGCGACCGGCAATCTTCCGGCACCCAAGCCCAGCGCGGCCGCGACCAATCCCAATTGGCCGAAAGACCCCGACGTGATGCGCGCCCAGGCCGCCAATGCCGAGGACCGCACCCCGGTCGGCCTCAACGGCATTGACCAGCGCGGACAGCCCTTGCTCCCGTCCCAGCTCAACAATGTGAAGCACAAGCCGACCGCCAGCGTCGCCAACGGGCCGCCGGTCGGCGCGGATCGGCGCGGTCGCGATGAATTGATGCCGAGCGAGCTGGGCTTCTTCGGCTGGACCAAGGGGCTCAATGGCGGCTATTCGGACCAAAAGCCGCTGACCTTCACCGGCGAGCCGACCCGCGAGAGCCTGATCGACCCGCCGCCCGGCTACCAGACGCCGGCGCCCAACGCGCCCTATGGGACCGTGGAAAAGAAGCAGGAGGCCTTCTCGCTGCCGAACTTCTTCGACCTGCAGAACACCAGCAAGGGCGTCACCAACAATTAAGGCGGCCCCGCCCGCCGGAGGCGAGGCGCCCCCGCGCCCCGCCTGTCCCGCCGAGCTTTTTGCGGCCCCGTTCGCCGCGTCTTAAAGCTCGTGCTCCCCGCGTTCCAGCCCGGGACACCCATCGTCGTGACATTGAGACACTTCGCCATGGCCGCCATCTTCTCCGCCGCCGCCTCCCTCTCCCAGGCCCAGGCGGCCGGCCCGGAGGTGAGCCAGTTCGAACTGGCCAACGGCATGAAGGTGATGGTCATTCCAGACCACCGCACGCCCGTTGCCACCCATATGGTCTGGTACAAGGTGGGGTCAGCGGACGAGCAGCCGGGAAAGTCCGGCATCGCGCATTTTCTTGAGCATCTGATGTTCAAGGGGACCGACAAGGCGCCGCCGGGTTTGTTCTCGGCCGAAGTCGCGCGGCTCGGCGGCCAGGAAAACGCGTTCACCTCCTATGATTACACGGCCTATTTCCAGCGCGTGGCGAAGGAGCACCTTGAAAAGGTGATGACCTTCGAGGCTGACCGCATGACGGGGCTGAAGCTCACCGACGAGGTCGTGCTTCCCGAGCGCGACGTGGTGCTCGAAGAGCGCCGCATGCGCACCGACAATGATCCCGGCGCGCGCCTCTCGGAATCCCTCCAGGCCGCCACCTATGTCAATCATCCCTATCAGCATCCGATCATCGGCTGGGAGCACGAGATCAAGCAGCTGAACCGGGAGGACGCGCTGGCCTTCTATCGCCGCTTCTACGCGCCCAACAATGCGGTGCTGGTGGTGGCGGGCGATGTGGACCCCGCCGAAGTGAAGGCGCTGGCCGAGAAGACCTATGGCACCATTCCGCGCGCCGATACGCCGCCCCGCGCGCGACCGCAGGAGCCCGAGCCCCAGGCCCATCGCCGGGTGGTGCTGACCGACCCGCGTGTCGCGCAGCCAAGCGTGCAGCGCTCCTATCTGGTCCCCTCCTATCGCACCGCTGCCGGCAGCGAGGCCGTGGCGCTGGAGCTGGCGGCCCAGATCCTCGGCGGCGGCCAGACCGGACGGCTGTATCGCGCGCTCGTGGCCGAGCAGGGCCTCGCGGCTGGCGCGGGCGCTTGGTATCAAGGCACGTCCTACGATGCGACGCGCTTCGGCGTGTCCGCCTCGCCCCGGCCGGGCGTGACGCTCGATCAGCTTGAGGGCGCAATGGATGGAGTGGTGACGAAGCTCGCCGCCGACGGCCCGGATGATCTTGAACTGGCGCGCGCCAAGACTCGGCTGACGGCGGACGCCATTTATGCCCGCGACAATCAGGCGACCCTCGCCCGCATTTATGGGGCGGCCTGGGCCACCGGAATGTCGGCGGAAGACGTCAATGCCTGGCCTGACAAGGTGAAGGCCGTGACGGCCGACGAGGTCAAGCAGGCCGCGCGTCGCTACCTCACGGTGGATCGCGCCGTGACCGGGCATCTCAGCCCCCCACCCGCCCCAGCCACGGCGAGCGCGCCGGAGAAGCGTTCATGACGGCGCCCGCCGTGTTTTCCCGCGTGTTCGGGTTTTTTCTGGTGTTGATGATCATGACTCTTTCCCTCGTTACGCCCCAAGCGGCGCAATCTCAGACGACGCGCATCATCCGTGTCGTCAGTCCGGGCGGGATCGAGGCCTGGCTCGTGCGGGAGAAGACCCTCCCCCTGATTGCCATGGAATTCGCCTTCATCGGCGGCGCCGCACAAGATCCCAAGGCCAAGCCCGGGGTCGCCAGTCTCACCGCATCGCTTCTGGACGAAGGCGCCGGCAATCTGAACGCAGAGGCGTTTCACCGGGCGGTTGCGGACAAGGCCATGGAGATCGGGTTCGACGCCAACCGCGACGATCTGCGCGGCTCGCTGCGCACCTTGTCGGAAAACAAGGACGCCGCCTTCGACTTGCTGCGGCTTGCCGTCACGCAGCCGCGTTTCGATCCCGAGGCCGTGGAGCGCATTCGCGCGGCCCAGCTCGCGGCCCTGCGCCGCCGCTCGACCGATCCCAATTCCATCGCCAGCGAGACTTGGTTTTCCCGCGCCTTCCCGGACCACCCCTATGGGCGGCCGGTGGACGGGAGCCTTGCGAGCGTGCCCACCATCACCCGCGAGGATCTCGCGGGATTCGCGAAGAAGACCCTGGCCCGTAGCAATCTGAAAGTTGCGGTGGTGGGCGATATCAGCCCCGAGGACCTCGGCCGGGCGTTGGACCACGTTTTCGGCGCGCTGCCCGCCAAGGCGGAGCTCACGCCCGTCGCTGAGGTGACCCCGAAGGGCATAGGGACTGTGGATGTCGTGCCCCTGGAAGTGCCCCAATCCGTTGTGCTCATGGGCTCGAGCGGCCTGAAGCGCCAGGACCCGGACTTCATTCCCGCGTTTGTGCTGAATCACATTCTCGGCGGCAGCGCGTTCTCCTCGCGCCTGTTCAAGGAAGTGCGCGAGGCGCGCGGGCTGGCCTATTCCGTCTATTCCTATCAGGTGGCGCTCGACCATGTGGGCCTGTGGTTCGCCGGCACCGCCACCAAGAATGAGCGCGCGGGCGAGTCCATTCGCATCATCGGCGAGGAATTCGCCAAGATCCTGAGCGAAGGGCCGACCCAGGAGGAACTGGACGAGGCCAAGAGCTATCTGACGGGCAGCTATGCGCTGCGCTTCGACACCTCCGCGAAGGTGGCGGGACAGCTCCTCCAGATCCAGATCGATGATCTCGGCATCGATTATATCGACAAGCGCAATGCCCTTATCCAGGCGGTGACGCTGGACGATATCAAGCGGGCCGCAAAGCGGCTGACAGATGCCCAGAAGGCCCTGACCGTGGTGGTGGGCCGGCCGCAGGGCCTGTCCGGCGGCTGATCGACTTTAACCATGCGAGACAATAGTCCCGCCGCAACCGCCCTTGCCGACTGCAGGGGCGGTTAACACTCTGTTATACAAAAGCGGCATGTCCGTCGGATTGGGAGTTGCGTCATGGGGTTGCCGTCTACCGCGTCCTCGCTTTGCCGCGTGCTGGCGCCAGCCGCGCTGGCGTTGATGCTTGCCGGCTGCGGGGGCAATTCTCAGGGGCTGTTCGGCGCGCCCGGCACCACAGTTGATCCCTCCTCCGGCGCGCAGCGCATTTCCGACCAGGCGGTGGCGGGCGTCGGCGGTCCGGTTACGGGCGTCCCGCAGCCGCTCGCGCTCGGCTCGGGTCCGGATGCCATTGAATATTCCTGCCCGATGGTGGACGTGCGCTCCGGCGCTTCCGCCTGGCAGGTGCCTGCCCCTGGCGGCGGCCTGCGTTACCAGGGCTCCATCAGCAATCTGGCGCGCGAATGCGCGATCATCGAAGGCACCCGCACGATGACCATGAAGGTGGGCATCGAAGGGCGCGTTCTGCTGGGCGACAAAGGCACTCCCGGCGCGGTCAATGTGCCGATCCGCATCGCCGTGGTGCAGGAAGGTCCGACACCGAAAACCATCCAGACCAAGTTCTTCAACGTGCCCGTCAATGTCCCGGCGGCAGAAGGACAGGTGACCTTTTCGGTGGTGGAGGACACGATTTCATTCCCGCTGGCCTCGCCCGGCGAGATTGAGCGCTACGTGGTCTATGCCGGCTTCGATCCCAAGGGGACGCCAGCGCAGCCGGCCCGGCCGAGCCGCCCCCGTCCCGCGGCGCCCACCGCGAGCGCAGCGCCGGCCGCAACGCCGGCCCCGGCTGCAACAACCGCCCCGGCTGCGACGCCCGCCCCGGCCGCTGCTCCGGCCGCTGCCGCTCCTGCCGCCAGTTCGTCCTCCTCCTCGGGGAGTTCTTCCTCCGGCACCTTCGGCCCTCCCCCGAGCGCCGGCACGTTCGGCCCGCCGCCCACCACCTTTGGTCCGCCTCCGGCCCAATAGGCGCGATCAGCCTCAATTAATCGCGTGGACCCGAGCC
>JBFMAV010000084.1:0-16862 GCA_040755535.1 Pseudomonadota bacterium
CGGCCCGGGCGCGTAATAGACCGTCGGGGGCTGCTGGGCCTGCTGGGCGGCGCTCGCCGCCGCCGCGCCCAGGATCAGTCCGCCCACGAGGCCGGCCGCTGCGGCGGCGCCCGCATTGTTGTTGTTGCAGCCGCCCCAGCCGCAGTTGCGGTAATAGCCGGGCGGGGGCGGGCCATAGCCCGGGCCCCAGCCGGGACGCGGACCCCAACCCGGGCCATAGCCCCAGCCGGGGCGCCATTGGACAGGGGTCACATCCACCGCGCCGGCGGAGTCAATCGCCGGCATCACGGGGCGCAGAGCCTGGGCCTGCGCCGAAGGGACGGCCACGCCCACCATTACCGCCGCAGCGGCCATCAGAGAGACAATCCTACGCATCACCCTTCTCCCGGCCCGCTCCCAAGGGGAGAGGGCAGCTCCAAGAAATTCATATCATACGTGCTCAGGGACAGGGATGCCGCCGGCCGTCATACCCGAGATACGTGCCGGTTGCCGGGTTGTAGGACCGGAACCGGCGCATGCAGTAAGCGACGGCGCTTCCCGGCGGCGGGCCGCCATAGACCACCGCCGGCGGAGGCGCCGCGATGGCCGAGCCGACGATGACGCCGGTGGCAAAGCCCGCGCCCGGTCCCCAGCCGCAGCCACCCCAGGCGCAGCCGCCCGGACCCCATCCCCAGCGCGGCCCCCCGCCCCAGGCGGGGGCGACCACGACGGGCCTGTTCCATCCCCATCCGGGGCCTGGCCCCCATCCGGGACCGCGATTCCATCCGGGGCCTCCACCCCATCCGGGACCTGGCCCCCATCCGGGCCTTGGTCCCCAACCCGGCCCGGGGCCCCAGCCGCCACGCCATCCGGGGCCGGGTCCCCAGCCGCCGCCGTAACCGGGGCCGCGCCATTGGACCTGTTCCACTGGCGTTGGCAGGGCATTGGCCTGTTGCGCCAATGCTCCAAGAGGCAGCGCGCGCGCGGGAGAGGCGAGGGCGCCGATCCCCGCGATGGCGAGGCCGGCCAGCACAAAGGACGCGTTCTTGCGCATGGGTCGAAACTCCTGCCGGATGAAGTTGCGCCGCGCACAGCGGGTTCCGGCCGCAATGGCTCATCACATGCGATTGAAGGGGCCAAGTTAAGGCGTTGACGCGGCGTCAGCATGGCTGCCCTGCGCCAAGCGCGCGGCATGTGCGCGCGTTCCCCGCGCACGAGGTGCCAGTGATCTGCGGCCTTGCCTTTCGCCGCGCGCTCCTGTAACGAGTGCGGCCTCCGAACCAGCCGGCTCATAAGGGCTGCCGTGCCGGTTCATATCGCTCACAGCAACAAAGGCTGAGCATGTCGCCCGCGCTTTGGCGCAGGGGATCTGCGGCCGTGGAGAGCCAAAATGCCCAAGATGAAGACCAAGTCGGGAGCGAAGAAGCGCTTCCGTCTGACGGGTACGGGAAAGGTCATCGCCGCTCAGGCTGGCAAGCGCCACGGCATGATCAAGCGGACCAACAACCAGATCCGCAATCTGCGCGGCACCACCATCCTGTGCGAGAGCGATGCGCGGATCATCCGCAAGTCGTTCCTGCCCAACGGCTGAGCGCTAGCGAAGGAGATTTCCCATGTCCCGTGTGAAACGCGGCGTCACCTCGCACGCCAAGCATAAGAAGGTCTACAAAGCCGCCAAGGGCTTTTACGGCCGTCGCAAGAATACCATCCGCGCTGCCAAGTCCGCCGTCGAGCGGTCGATGCAGTATGCGTACCGCGATCGCAAGGTGAAGAAGCGCACGTTCCGCGCGCTCTGGATCCAGCGCATCAATGCGGGTGTGCGCGAGCTGGATGTCGGCCTGACCTATTCGCGATTTATCGATGGTCTCGGCAAGGCCGGGATCGAGGTGGATCGCAAGGTGCTCTCGGATATCGCCATCCATGAGCCCGCAGCGTTCAAGGCCCTCGTGGAGAAGGCGCAGGCGGCTCTCGCCGCCTGAGCGTTTCCTCCCTCAGCCTTTCCGAGACCGATGAGCCCCGGCGGGTTTCCGCACGGGGCTTTTCGTTGTGGGTCCGGCGCAGCTATAAGCGCGGCGCCTTTCCTGGACGCCTCCGGCGGAGAGCACCAAGGGACTTTTCTCATGTCCGACTTCGTTTTGACCGACCATCCCGGCCTCGACGCGCTGGAGCGCGAGATCGCCGCCGGCATCCTCGCCGCCGATGACGAGGCCGCGCTCGAACAGGTGCGCATCGCCGCCCTCGGCAAGAAGGGCTCGGTCTCCGAACTGCTGAAGTCGCTCGGCGCCATGAGCCCGGACGAGCGCAAGGTCATGGGCCCGGCCATCAATGGCCTGCGCGACCGCGTCCAGGGCCTGCTGGCCGCGCGCAAGGAGACGCTGAAGGCTGCGGCGCTCACGGCGCGCCTCGCCAGCGAGCGGGTGGACGTGACGCTGCCGGTGCGCGAGCCGGCGGTGGAGATCGGCCGCATCCACCCCATCGCCCAGGTGACGGAAGAACTGACCGCCATTTTTGCGGACATGGGTTTCTCGGTGGCGGAAGGGCCGGACATCGAGACCGACTTCCACAATTTCACCGCGCTGAACTTCCCCGAAGGCCACCCGGCGCGGGAGATGCACGACACCTTCTTCCTGCCGCCGGGAGCGGACGGGCAGCGCAAGGTGCTGCGCACCCACACCTCGCCGGTGCAGGTGCGCACCATGCTGGCCAACACGCCGCCGATCCGCGTCATCTGCCCGGGCCGCACCTATCGCTGCGACAGCGATCAGACCCACACCCCCATGTTCCATCAGGTGGAGGGCCTCGTCATCGACAAGGGCTCCCATATGGGGCACCTGAAGTGGATCCTGGAGGAGTTCTGCAAGGCCTTCTTCGAGGTGGAGCGCGTCACCATGCGCTTCCGCCCGTCCTTCTTCCCCTTCACCGAGCCGAGCATGGAAGTGGATATCCAATGCGACCGCTCGCGCCCCGGAGAGATCCGCTTCGGCGAGGGCAATGACTGGCTGGAGATCCTGGGCTGCGGGATGGTGCATCCCAATGTGCTGCGCAATTGCGGCATCGAACCGGACGTCTATCAGGGCTTCGCCTGGGGCATGGGGATCGACCGCATCGCCATGCTGAAATACGGCATGAACGATTTGCGCGCCTTCTTCGAAGCGGATGTGCGCTGGCTCTCGCACTACGGCTTCCGGCCGCTGGATTTCCCCACTTTGGCGGGTGGGCTCAGCGCGTAAGGACAAGGGGCGCCCGGCTCTGCCCCCTCCCACCCCTCCCCCGCAGGCGGGAGAGGGCTTTTCCGAGGCGCGACCGCAAGCTCCCTCTCCCGCTTGCGGGGGAGGGATGGGGAGGGGGAAGCCAGCGCCCAGGGCGCGGCGGCAACACATCACGGACGGCGACCCATGAAATTCACCCTCTCCTGGCTGAAAGAGCATCTCGACACCCCGGCCTCGCTCGACGAGATCCTGGAGCGCCTCACCCTGATCGGCCTGGAGGTCGAAGGGGTGGAGGACAAAGGCAAGGCGCTCGCGCCCTTCGTGGTGGGCGAGGTGCTGACCGCCGAGAAGCATCCCAATGCCGATAAGCTCAGGGTCTGCACCGTCTCCATCGGGGCGGGCGATCCCATCCAGGTGGTCTGCGGCGCGCCCAATGCGCGGGCCGGGCTGAAGACCGTCTTCGCCGCGCCGGGCACAATCATTCCCGCCACCGGCACCGAGCTGAAGATCGGCAAGATCCGCGACGTGGAAAGCCGGGGCATGTTGTGCTCCGGCCGCGAAATGGGCCTGTCCGAGGAGCATGACGGCATCCTGGAACTGCCGGCGGACGCCCCTGTGGGCGCGCCGTTCGCGGACGTGCTGGGCCTTGGCGATCCGGTGATCGAGATCGCGGTGACGCCAAACCGCGCCGATTGCCTCGGCATTTCCGGCATTGCCCGCGATCTGGCGGCCGCCGGCCTCGGCACGCTGAAGACGCGGGACGTGAAGCCGGTGGCCGGCACCTTCCCCTCGCCGGTGACGGTGCGCCTCGATTTCGGCGACACGCCGTCCTTGTGCCCCGCCTTCGCCTTGCGCGTGGTGCGCGGGGTGAAGAATGGTCCCTCGCCCGACTGGCTCCAGGCGAAGCTGCGCGCCATCGGCCTGCGGCCCATCAATGCGCTGGTGGACATCACCAATCTGCTCACCATGGATCGCGACCGCCCGCTGCACGTCTTCGACCTGAAGAAGGTGCAGGGCGACCTCGTGGTGCGCCGCGCCGTCGCGGGCGAGACCTTGCTGGCGCTCGACGGGCGGACCTACACGCTCGACGAGACCATGTGCGTCATCGCCGACGACAAGGGCGTGGAGAGCCTTGCCGGCATCATGGGCGGCGAAGAGTCCGGCTGCGACGAGACCACGACCGACGTGGTGATCGAATCCGCGCTCTGGGAGCCCATCACTATCGCCCAGACCGGACGCAAGCTCGGCATCAATTCCGATGCCCGCTTCCGCTTCGAGCGCGGCATCGACCCGGCCTTCATGCTGCCGGGCCTGGAACTGGCCACGCACCTCGTCATGGACCTGTGCGGCGGCGCGCCGTCGGAAGTCGTGGTGTATGGCACGGTACCGGACACCACGCGCACCATCGACTTCCCCTTCTCCGAGGTGAAGCGCCTCTCCGGCCTTGAGGCCAGCGAGGAGGAGATGCGCGGCGTCCTGGCGCGCCTCGGCTTTGCGGTGTCGGGAAACGGGCCGGTGGTGCAGGTGGTTCCGCCCTCCTGGCGCGGCGATGTGGAAGGCAAGGCCGACCTCGTGGAAGAGGTGGTGCGCATTCTAGGCCTTGCCCGCGTGCCGCTCACCGAATTCCCGCGAGACGGCGGCGGGCGCAAGCCGGTCCTGACGGCGCTCCAGTTGCGCACCCGCAAGGCACGGCGCGCGCTTGCCGCGCGCGGGCTGGTGGAAGCCGTGACCTGGTCCTTCGTTCCGGCGGCCGAGGCGAAGCTGTTCGGTGGCGGCGCGCCAGAATTGGCGCTGGTCAACCCCATCGCCTCCGACCTCTCGGACATGCGCCCGAGCCTGCTGCCCGGTCTTCTGCGTGCGGCCCAGACCAACGGCGATCGCGGCTATGGCGATGCCGGCTTGTTCGAAGTGGGCCAGGTGTTCGCCGGCGACCGGCCCGAAGACCAGCGCATGGCTGCATCCGGCGTGCGGCGCGGCACGGCGAAGGCGTCTGGCGCGGGCCGCTTCTGGCAGGGCGCGGCCGGCAGCGTGGATGTTTACGACGCGAAGGCGGACGCGCTGGCCGTGCTCGCGGCGGCCGGCGCGCCGGTGGCCAATCTCCAGGTCACGGCGGACGCGCCCGGCTGGTATCATCCCGGCCGCTCCGGCGCCCTGCGCCTCGGCCCGAACGTCATGGCCACGTTCGGGGAGCTGCATCCCGCCACCCTGGAAGCCCTTGACGTGTCCGGCCCCATTGTCGGTTTCGAGGTGATCCTGGACCGGGTTCCGGAACCCAAGGCGAAGCCGACCAAGGTGAAGCCGGCGTTGGATCTCTCCGCCTTCCAGCCCGTGCGGCGCGATTTCGCCTTCGTCGTCGATCGCGGCATTGCCGCCGCCGATATCGTGCGGGCTGCCCTTGGCGTGGACAAGAAGCTGGTCACCGGCGCCAGCATCTTCGATGTGTACCAGGGCGCGGGCATTGCCGAGGACAAGAAGTCCGTGGCGGTCGAGGTTGTCCTTCAGCCTCGTGAGCGGACCTTGACCGATGCCGAGATCGATGCGGTCGCCAACCGCATCATTGCCGAAGTCTCGAAGAAGACCGGCGCCACCTTGAGAGGATGACGCTGTCCGACCCGCGCGCTCGCGCGCGGGTCACGTATGCGGGGGAAAGTGATGGATAATGTGATCTACCTTTCGGTTGCCGGTGTCGCGGTATTATGTTGTTCTGGACTCCTTTGGATCGCCTTTTTTGGCTAACTTTAGTCGTAGGGCGTAAAAAATAGTTCGCCATCGGTCAGTTAGGGAGGAAGCAACCAGTCGGCAGCTACGCTTGGCTTGCGGATCATTAAGGTTGCCTCGATGTTGTTTTCACAACTGGCGATTGTTTCCCTTGCTCTCGTCTTTGCGCAGCTATCGGACGAAGCTGTAGCGGAGCAGACAATGCTTGCGGGGATGGTCGCCGCTGCGTCCGAGGCGCAGGAGCAGTGCCATATTCGGGGCGAGGCCCTGGCCGCGATGAAATACGCGCGTTCCGTGCAGCCCGCATTCGACGTGGTGAATGATCCGGGCGACGGCAAGGCGGTCCATTCCGCCCTGCTCAATGTGCGCGCCTTGGTGCGCAAGATCGGCGCTCAGGCCTGGTGCGAACTCTATCTGATGGAGCGGCCGGATTTCTCCCGGGAGCGCGAGCGATCGGGCTGTGGCGCGGGGCCGGACACCTGCGGCTTCGGGCCCGGCCTTGCGCCGGCCTTCACCACCCAGGACCTTCCCTCCGCCGCCTCGCCCCGCTTGTTGCCCCTCTAGGACCGATCGACCGTCGCGGACGGTACTTTCCTCGCGCGTCGGGGCCGCCATGCCCCGGCGTTTCCCAGGCATTGCCGGCCGCGACGAGATCCCAGGCGAGACAGTCAAACCGTCCGCGAGCATGCGCGCGACCGGTTCCTGGTGCGTTCGAACCGCCTTGAGGAGCGGATCGACATCTGCAATCGGCTCAGCGCACCGGGGAGTTTCCGACCGCCGTTGGGTCGGTAGGCTGGGCGGGGCGCGCGTCGCCGGTGGGGTCGGGCGTGGTGGGGCGGTCCATGTCGATCTTCTGGGTGGTGGGCACGAGGGCACCGATCAGCAGGGCGCAAACGACCAGGATCCCCCCGCCGATCATGAGGTTGCGCCCACGTCGGTCACGCGTGGGCTCCGCGGCCCGGGCGAGGGCATGTGCGACCCCCGCCCCTCGGCCCGGACCCGCACCGCTCGGCGCATCTTCTCCGGGCAGCGCATGGCCGGTCTCCTCGCGGCTCAAGCGCCGCTGCCACGTGCCGTAGAGAAGCCCCGCGAGCAAAAGCAGGGTCCCCGCGCCCAGTCCGACGAAGTAAATGACCGCGCCCACATCATGGAATTGCATGTGATCCTCTCCGTAGTGCTGTCGTCGCCTGACATGCGACGCATTCAGGCGTCCCGGTCCAGGCGGTTCGCGGAGTGATCCTGGAATTGCTCGCTCTGGACGCCCTTCCCGTCGAGGCCGCGCGCGTCGGCGTGGCGCGCCTTGTCCCGGTTGGAGAGCACCATGTTCTCCTCGATCTTATCCTTGGGAAGGTCGGTCTGGCCGCCGGCCCCGGCCCCTTTGCCGCGGGTCCCCGGCCCCATGTGTTTCTTGCTGGCATTGGCCATGATGCTGCCTTTCCGGTCGCCGTGCGCGGTGCGCGCCTCCTCACACAACGCCCGGCGGCCCGGCCGGTTCGCGCTGGCTTGACCGCGCGCGCGGCGCGCGGTTAGGCGGGCCGTCCTGCTGGCGCGCGGCGCGCGCCTCGCGGGGGGAGCGCGGACGGCGCAGTGAGGGCCTCACGCGCGGGGTGGCCCAGCAGGAGGTCCAGCGCCACGTCATCGCCGAGGGCTGCGCGCATCTGCGCACGGGTCAGCCCGTGCGCGGCGACCGGATCGGCGGCGTCTTCCAGCTTGGCGCGGGCGACCAGGCGATCGGGGCGGTAATCCCCCGCTTTGCGTCGGCCCTGATCGGGGAGCGTGGCGCGGTGGAAGGCCAGCAGGCCGGGATCCGCGCGCAGGCGATCGATGCCTCCAGGGGGCACGGCGAAGCGCGCGAAATGCGCCCGCAGCGCGAAGGCGCGTTCAAGGACAGGCGGGCGCGCGCGGTCTTCCGGCGTTGCCAGCAGCGCACCGCTGATCGGCCTGCTGGTCCACGCCACCAGGGGCGCCGCCAGAACTAGACCGACGATCACCGGAGACATCCAGAGCGCGAGGGGAAGGGCGATGGCGAGCGTGGCGGCGGCGAAGGCCACGCCCAGGAGCATATGCGGCAGGAAATGACGGAGTGCGGCTGCCATCGGCACAGAGCCGTCGTCCCGGTCCTGGGCCTGCCAGCCGCTGTCGCGTCCTGCCAGGATGCTGGCGACCGCCTGGGTCTGGGAGAACATGCTGATCGGAGCGCACAGGCCAGCGATCAGGATCTCGCTCAGCGTGGAGGCGAACAGCCGAAATCCGCCGCCGAACGCCCGCCGCTCCTGCCCGTCGGCGAGCGCGAACCCCAAGGCGAGAAACTTGGGCAGGACCAGAACCGCCATGGTGCCGATGAACACCCAGGCCGCGCGGGCGGGATCCTGAGCGGGCCAGTTGGGAAATAGCGAGAATTCCGAAGGGAAATAATCCGGAGGCACGAACCGCGCCTGAAGCGCCGTAAGCAGGCCCGCCAGCATCATGATCAGCCAGAGCGGGGCCGAGATATAGCTGGCGATCCCGGTCAGCAGGTGCACCCGACTGATGCCGCTGAGGCCGCGCGCCGGGAGGACGGCCGCGTGCTGGAGGTTGCCCTGGCACCAGCGCCGGTCACGCACCGCGATGGTGGCGAGCGAGGGCGGGCCTTCTTCATAGCTTCCGCCGAGGGATGGCAGCATGTGCACGCCCCAGCCCGCGCGCACGAGGAGCGCCGCTTCCACGAAATCGTGGCTGAGGATCGGCCCGCCGAACGGGGAGGGGCCTTTGAGGTGCGGCAGGGCCGCCGCCGCCGCAAAGGCGCGGGTACGGATGATCGCGTTGTGGCCCCAGTAATTGCCCTGCGGCCCGAACCAGAAGGCCAGCCCATGGGCGAGCATTGGCCCGTAGAGCCGGCCGGCGAACTGCTGGAGCCGCGCGAACAGGGTGCGCGCGCCAACAATGACAGGGAGGGTTTGCAGGAGGCCCACCGCCGGGTTCTGCTCCAGCGCCGATGCGAGGCGGACCATGCAGGCGCCGGTCATGACACTGTCGGCATCCAGCACCAGCATCGCGTCATATCCGCCACCGAAGCGACGCACCCAGTCCGCGATGTTGCCGGCCTTGCGGTCCGTGTTCTCGGCGCGATGGCGATAATAGAGCCGCGTGCCGGGCAGGCGCGCGCGCAGGTCCAGATAGGCGGCTTCCTCGGCGATCCAGAGGTCGGGGTCGGTGGTATCGCTCAGAATAAAGATATCGAAATGAGCATCCCGGCCGGTCTGCGCCAGCGACTCCGCCATGGCCTGGAGGCCCGCGAACACCCGCGTCGGCGCTTCGTTGTAGATCGGCATGAGGATGGCGGTGCGCAGGCCAAGATCGGGCAGGGGCGCGTGCGGATCGATGTCGAGCTCGCGCCGCCCGCGCGCCAGCGACAGGGCGCCGACGAGCGCGGTGGAAAAGGTGAGGCTGATCCAGCCGAACAGGAGCACGAACAGGACCAAAACGATCCATTCGAGGCCGGTCACCCCGCCGATGTCCAGCACCGCGTGCATTTCATAGGCGGCGGCCCCTGTCAGGAGCGCCGGAATGAAAAGCACCAGCGCACGGCGCGCCCACAGGCCGGAGGACCCGGAGCGCGCCATGCGCTGCGCCTGCGGTGACGTTCCGAGCGACTGAACCGGCATGGGGAGCGGCTGCTCGGCGGGGAGAGCCACAGATTTCCCCGCCCCGCTCGGGGCAGACGCTACGGCGTCCATCGGTAGATCCAGGTTTCCGTGAGCGGCTTGCCCTCGCGGAACACCCCGGCCCGCAGCTCGGCGACATCGGTGCCCTTGGGGTTGAGGGCGAAGCTGAGGCGCGTGCCCTGCATCTCCGGATTGGGCTGGAGCACGATGTTGGAAATGTCCCCGGCATTGGTGGTCACGCGCGCCTCCACGCCGTCCGGCGCAAGATCCCGCACGGATCCACCCACATAATCGACGACGAACAGGCGGCGGTCGCCGGCTGCTCCCGCCCGCGTCGCGGCGACACGCGCGAGATCGCGCGGTTCGGCCACGTCCCAGGCCCAGTGCAGACGGTAGGTGTAGTTATACTCGCCGCCCTTGCGCAGCGTGTCCTTGGGGCGCCAGAAGGCGACGATATTGTCGTGCACCTCCTCCGGGGTCGGGATTTCCACCAGATGGACGGCGCCCTCGCCCCAATCGCCGATCGGCTCCAGCCAGAGGCTCGGGCGCTTTTCATAGCGCGCTTCCAGGTCCTGATAGTCGAAGAAGGACCGCTGGCGCTGCATCAGGCCGAAGCCGCGCATATTGGTGGACCGGAAGCTGCTGACCTCGAGGCGGCGCGGGTTGGTCAGGGGCCGCCACAGGTGCTCGCCCGACCCGTCGATCACTGCGAGGCCCTGCGCATCGCGCACGGCGGGGCGAAAATCGTCAAACCCCATCTGATCATTGGGTCCGAACAGGAACATGCTGGTAAGCCCGCCGATCCCGGCCTCCGACAGGTCGGTCCTGGGATACAGGGACATCTCGACGGTGGTGATGGTGGTCTCGCCGGGCTGGATGGTGAAGCGATGGGCTGCGGTGGCGCTCGGACTGTCCAGCAGCGCGTGAACCACGATGGATTTGCCTTCGGCCGCCGGCTGCTCAATCCAGAACGCCTTGAAGATCGGAAATTCCTCGCCGGTCGCCGCGCCGGTCTTGATGGCGAGGCCGCGCGCCGAGGAGCCGTAGCCTTGCCCCTTGCCCACGGCGCGAAAATAGCTCGCGCCCTGGAACACCACGATCTCGTCGAAATAGTCCGCCCGGTTCAGCGGGCCGTGCAGCCGGAAGCCGGAAAAGCCGAGGTCGAGCCCGGGCGGCGGCGGCGTCACGCCGTGTTCGAAGCGAAACAGGTTCGGGTCATAGGCGAGCCGCCGCGCCTTTCCCCCGGCAACCACATGAATGTCCACCCGGTCGGCGAACAGAAAGCCGCGATGCAGCAGTTGCGCCTCGAAGGGCAGCCCCTGGCCTCGCCACAGCGAGCGGTCGGGATTGAAGCGGATGTTGCGATAAGCATCGTAGCTCAGCTTCTGGAGCTCTGGCGGCAGCGTGCGGTCCGCGGCCTTGAACGGTCGCGCCGCAAGTTCCCGCGCGAGATTGCGCACCGTCTGGGCATCGAACGGGGCGCCCTCGTCCCCGCCGGCCGGCGCCTGCGCGGGCGCGGGCGTCGCCTGGGCGGCGGCCAGCAGCGTGGTCCCAATGAGAAACACCCGTCGATCAATCACGTGAAGCCTCTCCTTGGCCGTGCGCGCGTCCAAGTGGGGAAGAGGCGAAGGCCCCTTCGGGTTCCCACGCCCGCGCCGAAGTTTCAGGTGGGCGCGGCGCAGCTTGGCAGAATGAGGGCGGGGAGCGCCGTCCAGATGATGGCCACCAGCGCAAGGCCGGCAAGGCCCACGCCGAGCGACGCCGCTGTCCCGTGCATGTCGCCGCGCCACTGGCGCAGAAGCAGGATCGTCACGGCGAGCGCCGCTGCGAGCGAGGCGGTGAGGACCAGGACGCGATGCGCGTCCGCGCCCAAGAATTTGCAGGCGAGGGACTCGCTCGCATAGACCAGCAGGAATTGCGCCGCCCACAGCAGCGGTCCGTAAAGGCTGGCAAGGGCGAAGCGCGTCATCCGCCCGCTCCCGCCAGATGGGGGAAGCCATGGGTGAGGGCAAGCCCGAGGGCACCTTGACCGAGCGCGTAGAGCCACAGCAGGCGCAGCGTGTCGAACACCACCCGGCGCTCCGCCGTCAGCCGCCCCGCCGCGAGGCGCGCCAGGGCGAAGAGACCGATCACCACCACCGCCGCCGTCACCTGCCCCTGGAGGAGCGGCGCCATGAACGTCACGGCGCCGAAGGCATCGCGGGTGGGGGCGATGCCCGCTGCGCTCATGGCGCGCACATCGAGCGCGATGGCGCCGACGAGGGCCAAAAGGCCGAAGGTCACCAGCGCCGCGAGGAGGATCGGCGGCCCCGCACGGCGCAGCACGCGATCCCCCGCCGCGAGGGCGAGCGCGCTCGCGCTAAGACAGCCGAAGGCGGCCCATGTCCAGGCCGCGTCTGGCAGGCGCGAGAGCGGCGGCCAGACCTGCGGCGAGACGGTCCAGAGGAACAGATAGGAGAAGACATAGGACAGGTAGAGGGCGGCGGCGACCAGCATGAGCACCACCATGGCCCACCAGGCGGGGGAGGCGGGGCCGCTGACATAGGTCGGGACGATGACCCCCGGCGCGACCTCCACCGCCCCTGCATCCGGCGGGTCGCTGCGCCACATCCAGGCCACCATGGCCGCGATGGAGAGGACGCCGCAGACGAGCGCGAGGGTCACCGCCTTCGCCACCAGCAGCAGGAAGAAGGCGGCCATGGCGATGGCCGCCACGACATGGGACCAGCCGGGCGCCGGCAGGCGCATGAGGAATTGCGCTTCCCCCTCCACCGCGGACGTGACGATGGTCTCGCGCACCCCCGTCGCGCTGCGCGGCAGGTAATGCGCGCCTTCCACCACTTCGCGGGGCAGGTCCGGGCGGTCCCAGAGCGGATAGCGGCCCTCCACATGGGGCACGCTGCGCACCGAGTAATTGCCGGTGGGCAGCCATTCCAGCGTACCCGCCTGCCAGACATTCCCGGCCGGGGGACCGCCGGGCCGCAGGTTTCGGAACAGGTCGAGGACAAATAGCAGGATGCCCGCCGCGAACACATAGGCCCCCGCGCTGGAGGCGAGATTGTAGGGCTCCCATCCCAGCCCGTCGGGATAGGTGTAGACGCGGCGCGGCATGCCCAGCAGGCCGGCAATATGCAGAGGGAAGAAGGCGAGGTTGAAGCCCAGGAACATCAGGACAAACACCCACCGCCCCAGCCGCTCGGACAAGGGCCGGCTGCTGAAGGCCGGCGCCCAGTAATAGAAGGCGGCGAACAGCGGAAACACCATGCCGCCGACCAGCACATAGTGAAAATGGGCCACCACGAAATAGGTGTCGTGGACCTGCCAGTCGAACGGCACCATGGCCACCATGACGCCGGACAGCCCGCCAATGGTGAAGATGGCGATGAAGCCGAGAACGAACAGCGATGGGGTCGCGAAGCGCAGCCGGCCGGCGGCGATGGTGCCGATCCAGGCGAACATCTGGATGCCGCTCGGCACGGCGACCGCCATGCTCGCCGCCGAGAAGAAGCCGAGCGACACCATGGGAATGCCCGTGGTGAACATGTGATGCACCCACAGGCCGAAGCTGAAGAAGCCGGTGGCGATCAGCGCCACCACGATCAGCCGATGCCCCACCAGCTCGGTCTGCGCCATGGCGGGGACGATCATGGACACCATGCCCGCCGCCGGCAGGAAGATGATGTAGACCTCCGGATGGCCGAAGAACCAGAACAGGTGCTGCCAGAGCAGCGGGTCTCCGCCCTTGGCGGTGATGAAGAAGGGCCAGCCGAAGGCGCGCTCCACTTCCAGCATCATGGTGGCGAGGATCACCGCCGGAAAGGCGAACACGATCATCGCGGCGAACACCAGCATGGTCCAGGCGAAGATGGGCATGCGGTCAAGCGTCATGCCGGGCGCGCGGGTGCGCAGCACGCCGACGATGATCTCGATGGCGCCCGCAATGGCCGAAATCTCGATGAAGCCGATGCCCAGCAGCCAGAAATCCGCGCCCATGCCGGGCGAAAAAGCGGTGCCGGTGAGCGGGGGATACATGAACCAGCCCCCGCTCGGGGCAAGGTCGAAGAACAGGGTGGCGAAGAAAACGAGGCCGCCCACGAAATACGCCCAGAACGCGAAGGCCCCGAGGCGGGGAAAGGGCAGGTCCCGGGCGCCGAGCATCTGCGGCAGCAGCAGCACCCCCAGCGCCTCCACGGCCGGCACGGCGAACAGGAACATCATCACCGTGCCGTGCATGGTGAAGATCTGGTTGTAGGTGTCCTGGGAGAGGAAGCCGTTGCCCGGCACCGCGAGTTGGGTGCGGATCAGCAGGCCCAGAATGCCGGCGAGCAGGAAGAACAGGAAGGCGGCGCCGATATAGAGATATCCCACCACCGAATTGTTGATGGCGCTGAGCACGCGCCAGCCCTTCGGCAGCCGCCAGACCTCCTCCAGCCCCACCAGCTCCTGGGGCGGCCGAGGCCGGTCATAATGGGGCGGCGGGATGCCGGCCCCGGCCTCGGTGGCGGGCGCTTGGCTCATCGCAGGCTCCACAGATAGGCGGCCATGGCGTCGATCTCCTCGCGCGCGAGCATGGGAAAGGCCGGCATCAGCGTGCCGGGCTTATGGGCCGGGGCATCGGCGATGAAGCGCGCCAGTGTCTCGGGCGAGGTGTCCAGCATGGCCGACCCGATCTGGCGGCGCGCGCCGACCCGTGTGAGATCCGGCCCGATCAGGCCGGTGGCGGGCGTGCCGGAGATGGCGTGGCAGGCGCCGCAGCCGGTGGAGAGAAAGTATTTTTGGCCCTCGATCGCCAGTGCTTCGGAGGGTGGCGCGGGCGGTTCGGCGGCGGCCATGAGCCAGGCGCGATAGGCGTCCGGCGCCATGGCGATGATTTCGAGCGCCATGAACGCATGGGCCCCGCCGCAATATTCCGCGCACTGGCCGCGATACCGGCCTTCGCGCTCCGCCCGGATGCGCAGATGGTTGGTGCGGCCGGGGACCATGTCCCTCTTGCCGCCGAGCGAGGGCACCCAGAAGGAATGAATCACGTCGCTCGCATCGAGCGCCAGCGTGACCGTCTCGCCCACCGGGATGCGGATCTCGTTCGCCCCCGCGATGCGCTGCCCGTCGGGCGCCAGATAGGTCACGCGCCACCACCATTGCTCGCCCACGACGGCGATGCGCGGGCCATCCTCCGGCCAGAGGGTGCGCTCGCGCATCATCATGAGCCCCACCACCAGCAGCAGGGTGAGCACCACCAGCGGCACGCCGAGGCCGGCCACCAGCACCGCCCGGCGCGAGGACAGGACGGCGCGCACGCCCGGCGGGCCGAACAGGGCGAGGGCCAGTGTCACCACCACCCAGGCGAGGATCAGGCCCGCCCCGGCGAACAGGACCAGGGAGAGATGGAACACGTCCGTTGCTTCCGCGCCGGCCGGCGCCAACATGGACTGGGGACCCGCGCACCCGCTGAGGACGAACCCCAGAGCAAGCGCGCCGGGGGGCGCCATGGGGAGCGGCACCGACCGGACCCGAGCAAAGGTCATGGCGCCGTCTCCCCCGAAGTGCCGGACGCCGCCGTGCGGGGGCGCGGATCCTGCGCCGAGAAATAGGCCGCGAGCGCGTCGATCTGGTCGGCGTTCAGCCGCCGTGCGATGGGCGCCATGACTTGCGCCCAGGCGCTCGTGTCCGCGTCTGCGGGCGCCTCGTGCCACAGGCGCAGCCGCTGGGCGAGATAGCGCGCATTCTGTCCCTCAAGGCGCGGAAAGTCCGGCCGGGCGGCGGGGCCATGGCAGGAGAGACAGGCCGGAACGCGGCTCTCCCGGTCGCCCTGCGTCGCGAGGCGCGCGCCCGTCTGCACCAGGGCCTCGTCGGCGGGCGCGGGGGGCAAGGGCGCAAGGGCCGCGTAATGGCGGGCGAGCGCCGCGCGGTCCTGCGCCGTCAGAGGAGCGGCGGCGAGGCGCATGATGCCGCTCGCGCGTCGGCCGTCCGCATAATCGTCGAGGGCGGTGCGCAGGACGCTCTCGCTTTGTCCCTGGAGGCGCGGCACCAAGCGGCTGGACGGCGCCTCGGCTCCATCCCCATGGCAGGCGGCACAGGCCGAAAGCGGCGCGTCCGCATCGCGCTCCAGCCCCTGGGGCTGCCGGCCCCGTGAACCGGCGAGGGTGGCATACTGGTCGGGCGTGAGGTCCGGCAGGGCGCGCAGGAAGGCGACCACGCTCCAGACCTCGTCGTCCCGGTCCTCCACCGGCCAGGCGGGCATGCCGGTATATTTGATGCCGTGGCGAACGATGAAGAACAGTTCGCCGTCGCTCCACTCCAGCATCTCACGATGCAAAGGCGGTGGAGTGGGCAGCATGGTGCGGGTCACGGGGTCGGCGGTGCGGCCCGGCGCGCCGTGGCAGGTGGCGCAGCCTTGCTCGAAATGGCCCGCGCCCAGGCGAATAAGGTCGGAATCCTTGAGGGGGATCGGCGCCTCGTCGGGTGCGCGCACCGCCACCGAGCGCCACAGGCCGAAGCGCAGAAGCCGTTCCGTGATGGCCCAATGTCCGGTGCTGGCCGCGATATTGTAGGCGCCGAGCGCCGCGAATCCGGCGCCGGCCAAGCCCGCGATCACGGCGAGGGCAAGAGCGATGCGGAGGGGCTGCCGCCAGCGGCGTCGCGATGGCGGCGCCATGGTCAGCGCCGCTCCGGGAGGCGCGAGCGCGGCGCGTCGGGAGCCGTGGCTCCCACTGCATCCACGGTGAGCACCACCGCAGCCATCACATAGCTGAGCGGGCAGGCGACGAGCATCATCATGCCCGCAAGCTGCTGGTCCTCCAGGCTCGAAGGGCCGACCGCGCAGAGTGCGAACACCATGGCCGGAAGGCCATAGAGGTCTCGCGGGGCGAACAGCAGCAGGCCGCCGAGAAGACAGGCCAGCTTGCCCGTCACCAGAAGCGCCCCGACAGCGCCCCAGCGGCGGGCCTGCCCGGCGCCCGCCACCGCCATCCAGAAGCCGGTGGCCACGCAAAGGAGCACCAGAAGCAGAACGGTTTGGCTGGCGAGGTTGTCCGCATCGGCAAGGCGCGGCACATGCCAGGCCCACAGCAAGGCCATCTGGAGCGTGGCGAAAGCCCAGAGCCGGTTCCAGCCGGTCACACCCTTTGCCAGGAGCAGGCTCAAGAGGGCGGCGACCAGCGGCGCCACCACATTCATCACGACCAGATGAAGCGCCATGCGCGCGGAGAGCGGCCCGGCATCGAACACGAGCCCCATCGCCACCAGCGCCCCCGCGACGGCGGCGGCCGCGGCCAGCAAGGCCGTGAAGGAGGCGCGCGGGGGCCGCCGGGCC
>JBFMAV010000085.1:0-16574 GCA_040755535.1 Pseudomonadota bacterium
GGACGCCTCAGTAACCAACGGTGAAGCGCGCGCGGCGATGCTTCGGCGTCTCGATCTCATCCACCAGCGCCACGGCATAATCCTCGAAGCTGATGAAGCTGCGCCCGCTGTCCGAGACCAGCAACTCATCCCCGCCGAGGCGGAAGCGGCCGGTGCGGGTGCCGGGCACGAATTCGGCAGCGGGCGAGAGGAAGGTCCAGTCCAGCTCCGGCTCCGCCTTGAGGCGCGCGAGGAAGGCACCGCCGGCCTTGGCTTCGGCGAGATAGAGCGCTGGAAAGTCCGGCGCGTCATAGAGCGGCGCGCCCGGTTTGATGTCCAGGTCGCCTATGCCGACCACGGGGAGGGATCGCGGGCCATCGGGCGCCACCTCCAGGCTTCCGGCCCCGCCCACCACGAGATAGCGCGGCCCGCGCGCTGCCTTGACCGCTGCGATCAGGGCCTCGGGGTCGCTGGCCACGAAATGAATGGAGCTGACCACCGCGTCGTGTCCCTCTAGCTGCGGGGCAAGGGCCTGAGGATCGCGCGCGTCGCCCGAGCGGGCGGTCACGCCCGGCAAGCTGGCGATACGGGAGATGTCGCGTGCGATGGCGGTCACCCGATGGCCGCGGTCGGACAGCTCTTTGAGAATGCGCGAGCCCGCCGCGCCCGAGGCGCCGATCAAGGCGATTTTCATGAAGGTCACTCCTAGCCGGTTTCTGATGGAAACCAGATAGCGATTTTGCTATCTAGGCGTAAGAAGGAACCTTGCTCTCATTTGGTTACGACGGGGAAACCACCCGCCGATATGCCGCCCGAAAACCCTCGCCTGGAGTCCTCCATGGGTCTTCACCCTGCGCCCACACCGCCCTGCGGCGGGGATGCTTCCGTCCACCTGCCGGATCCCTTCGATGCCCGCTGCCCCACCCGCCTGCTGCTGGATCGCATCGCGGACAAATGGACCGTGCTGCTCCTGGTCGTGATCATGGAGGGGCCGGTGCGATTCAACGCGCTGAAGCGGAGGATCCGAGGCATTTCCCAAAAGGTCCTGTCGCAGACCCTGAAGAGTCTGGAGCGCGACGGTTTCGTCACGCGCCGGGCGTTCGCGACGGTTCCCGTGACCGTGGAATATGCGTTGACCCCGCTCGGTCGCTCGCTCGCCGACACGCTCGGCCCGCTCGCGCAATGGGCCACCGCGCATGTCGCCGAGATCGAGGCGGCGCAGATGGCGTTCGACCGCCGCACCGCGCCGGATCACGCCGCCGAGGCTCCCGGCATGCGCCGAACCGCGTGACGCGCCGCCGCCGGCTCCAATGCTGGCCCGGCGGCGCGGAGTCCAGACGTTCAGGTTTGACCCCATCTGATCGCGATGCGATCAGATGGGAGCGTGCGCTAGAGCCTGATCCGATCAGGTTGAATCAACCTGATCGGTGAATCAGTCTCGAAACTATTGATAGAGAATGCGTGATCCGATCTGCCTGCGGTGCAGGCTGATCGGCGCATGCTCTAGAGCCTGATCCGATCAGGTTGAATCAACCTGATCGGTGAATCAGTCTCTAAACTATTGAAAGAGAATGCGTGATCCGATCTGCCTGCGGTGCAGGCTGATCGGCGCATGCTCTAGCGGGCGCGGCCGTAATGGGTCTCGTTGCCGGGATTGCCCACCTGCCGGGTGATGATGCCGTTGACGGTCGGCGTCACGTCGAACAGGTTTCCGGCGATGAACAGGCGCTGTCCCTGCGCATAGCCGTCCACGGGATTGTTGTTGACCTTCGCGATGACCCGGCCGTCGGGATAGATGTTGAGGTCGATGCGCAGGCGCTGTTGCGGGTTGAAGCCGGCGAACTTGCCGACCATCCAGCCGGGCACCTGGCCGCCCCGCCCCGGAGGCGGACCATAGCCGCCGCCATAGCCGCCGCCGTATCCCCCATAGCCGGGCGGCGGGCCATAGCCCGGGCCCGGTCCATAGCCCTGGGCGTAATTGGGATAAGGCTGCGGCGGGGGCGGGGGCGGATCGTCATCGCCCGATGCGGCTGCGGCCGCGATGGCGAGCCCGACGATAGCCGCTGCCGCGAGCGCCTCGCCCGCGCCGGAATTGGAACCGGAGCCGACCGTGAACTCCGCGCGGCAGCCGTCGTCCACCCAGATGTAATGGCGGTCGTAATTCCAGCTCCGTCCCTGGACGCAGGCCGCCTGCGACAGGGTGTTGCGCAGGCTAACCTGTCCAGGATTGGGCAGCGGACACACCGACCGACGATTGTTGTAGCTCTCGCACCGCACGGTCTGGGCCGCGAAAGCCGGCGCGGCTGCCAGCCCCACCTGCATGTTCGCCACCGCAACCAAGGCCCAAACCCACTTCCCCGACGGCTTCCTCACATGTGCCTCCCGGACTCGCCCCACAGCTGCGCCACAGTAGCGCGCGGAAAGTGCAGTAAAATTACGGCATGAGGTTCGTCCACCTGTTTCGCGGGCGCGGCATTGCGCCCTCCCTGCGCGCAGCCGGAGAAGCGCCTCGTCCGGGTGCTTGCGGGTTGAGAGCCGCTGCCTTAACGGCTTGCTGGAAAAGACGTATTCCAGGATGCTGCCAGATTCAGGGCACCACCCGGCGCCGTCCGCACCAAGGGAAGACCCATTGCCCCACCCCTTCTGCCTGTCCGGCCGCACGGCCCTGGTGACCGGAGCAACCTCCGGACTTGGCTATGAGATGGCGCGCGCCTTGGCGCAGGCCGGGGCGCAGGTTTGGGTGAACGGGCGCGACGCCGCGAGGGCGGCGGCGGCGGCGGAACGCATTGCGACCGACCTGCCCGCCGGCGGCGGGGCGCGCGGCCTTGCCTTCGACGTTTGCGATCTCTCCGCCGCAGAGGCCGCGCTCGCCGCTGCGGGACCCATCGATATTCTCGTCAACAATGCCGGCGCGCGCGATCGACGGGGGTTTCTCGACCTCGACACGGCGGCCTTCGCACGGCTGATGGAAGCGATGGTGCTGGGGCCGGCGCATCTGTGCCGCCTGCTCGCACCCGCCATGATCGCGCGTGGCCATGGACGTATCATCAATGTCACATCCATCGCCGGCCCGCTCGCCCGCGCCGGGGATGCCGGCTACACCACCGCCAAGGGTGGATTGGAAGCCCTGACGCGGGCTCTGGCGGCGGAGTTCGGCCCAAACGGGATCACCGTGAATGCCATCGCGCCGGGCTATTTCGCGACCGCTCCCAACGCCGCCATGGCTGGCGATGCGCAGGTCGGCGACTGGCTGGCCCGCCGCACGGCCCTCGGACGCTGGGGCCGCCCGGAAGAGATCGCCGGCGCGGCCGTATTTCTCGCGTCCGATGCGGCGAGCTACGTGACCGGCCATGTTCTGGCGATTGATGGCGGATATCTGGCGCACTTCTAAACCATGAGCCGGGTGGCGGATTGCCGCGGTGCACCGTTCGCGCCTATCACTACGCGCGGGGAGAGCGGGGCAAGACATGGGGGAGACGCGGCTCAACGCCTGGACGGGGGAATTCGCGGCGCAGGCGCAGGAGCAGGACTACCGGGTGCATCGGACCCCGGAGCTCATGCGGCATGCGCGCGTTCTTGGCGGCCTCGCGCTGGTGATCAATCTCGGTTTCATTTTCAGCGACCTGCGCCTCACCGGATCGAATTATCTGGTCATGGCCCTCGGCGCGCGCGCCTTTCTGATTTCGGTGGCGATCATGTATCTGGTCGCGCTGCGTTGGGCCCGGACCTATGCCCAGGTGGAGATGGCGCTGGTCACGGGCGTTCTGGTCAGTTGCGCCGGCGCGGCGGTCCTGGTCTCCATCCGCAGCGATGTCGCTCTGTTCGCCATGGTGATCTATCCCATCACGGTCTATCTCGCGGTCCCGGTCGGCTTCCGCTGGCGTGTCGGCGCCGGGGCCGTGTGCAGCGTGGTGCTGCTCCTCGCCTATGTGGGCCTGCCGCCCGACACGCCGACCTTTCCCGGCCTCACCCTCGCGGTGGTGATGCTGAACGCCGTCATGGTGCTGGTGGTTGTGCAGTCCAATCGCGAGGGCCGGCTGGAATGGGCGGCCACCCAGTCGGAGCGGATCGCCCGCAAGACGCTGCTGCAAAGCCAGCACCTGCTGGAAAACACCTTCGCCACCGTCCCCATTCCCCTCGCCATCGCCGATTTGGAAAGCGCGCGCGTGCTGCGCGTCAACGAGGCGGGGGCGCGCTATTTCGGCGATGCGCTGACCGTCGGCGGCTCGCTGCTCGGCAACCCGTCCTTCGACGACCCGGCGACCCGCGCGGAATTTCTCGACCGTCTGGCGCGGGAGGGGCGTGTCACCAATTTCGAGGCGCGCATCCGCCTGCCCCATGGAGAGTTGCGCTCCGTCCTTCTGGCCGGGGCCTTCACGGAGATGGATGGGCGGCCGTGCGTCGTTACCGGCGTCGTGGATATCACCGACCGCCTCGCCGCCGAGCAGCAGGTGCGCTACGCTGCCACCCATGATCCCCTGACCGGCCTGATGAACCGCGCCGCCTTCCAGGCACGCCTCGACGCGGTGATCCGCGAGGCGCGCCCGAAGGATGGCCAACTCGTCCTGCTCCTCGTGGACCTCGACGGGCTGAAGGATGTGAACGACACGCTCGGCCATGATGCGGGCGACGCGCTGCTGGTGGAGACCGCACGGCGGCTGGAGCATCTGGCCGGGGACCTTGGCGCCGTGGCGCGCCTCGGCGGCGACGAGTTCGTCGTCCTGCTGCCGCGCCAGCCCTCGATCGAAGCGGCGGTGGGCCTGGCCGATGCCATCCTGCGGGATTTTCGTCATCCCCTTTCCCATGGCGAGCGCACCCTCTCCAGCCGCGCCTCGATCGGCATCGCCGCGTGCCCCGCCCCCGATTATGCGCCGGGCGAGCTGATGAAGGATGCCGACCTCGCCCTGTATGCGGCCAAGACGCAGGGGCGCAATCGCGCGGTGCTCTATGCGCCCGCCATGCGGCGCGACATGACCGAGCGCGTCCTGCTGAACCGCGAGCTTGCCGCCGCGCTCCAGTCCGGCGCGATCCGGCCCTATTACCAGCCCAAGATTTCGTTGCTGACCGGCGAAGTGGTCGGGCTGGAGGCGCTGATGCGCTGGCAGCGCGACCCCGATACGCTCTTCACGCCGGACCGGTTCCTGTCCGCCTTCGAGGATCCCGAGCTTGCGGTCCAGTTGGGCGACGCCATGCTGCGCCAGATCGTCCGCGATGTCCGGGCCTGGCTGGAGGAAAAGCACGATTTCGGTCGCGTCGCCTTCAACCTCGCCTCCGCCCAGTTCACCCATCCGGGCCTCGCCGCCCAGTTGCTCGGCGTGGTCTGGGACGCGGAGATGGACCCGCGCCTGTTCGACGTGGAGGTGACGGAGACGGTGTTCCTCGGCCGCGATTCCGAATATGTCGCGCCGATCCTCGACGCGCTCCACGCGGCGGGGATGCGGATCGTGCTTGATGATTTCGGCACCGGCTATGCGGCCCTCACCCATCTCAAGCAATTGCCCATCGACGCGGTGAAGATCGACCGCAGCTTCGTCGCCCATCTCGACAGCGACCCGTTCGATTCCGCCATCGTCTGCGCCGTGCTGGAAATGGGCCGCTCGCTCGGTCTGCGGGTGATCGCGGAAGGGGTGGAGACGCCGTCCCAGGCGCGCTTCCTGCGGGCGCGCGGATGCGAGTTCGCGCAGGGCTACCTGTACGGCCATCCCATGCCCGCCGCCGCGATCACCGAGATGCTCCGCGCCGAGACCGTGGAACGGGCCGCCGCGCGGGTCGCCGACCTCGCCACATAAGGCGCCAGGGGGCCGCGGCGCCTTGTGGCCCATCGGCCCCAATGCTATGCGGCGCGCATGACCGCAAGCGCCCAGACCCATATCCGCAACTTTTCCATCGTCGCCCATATCGACCATGGCAAGTCCACGCTCGCCGACCGGCTGATCCAGACCACCGGCGGCCTGTCGGAACGCGAGATGACGGACCAGGTGCTCGACAATATGGACATCGAGCGCGAGCGCGGCATCACCATCAAGGCCCAGACCGTGCGCCTCTCCTACAAGGCGCAGGACGGGAACACCTATACGCTGAACCTCATCGACACCCCCGGCCATGTGGATTTCGCCTATGAGGTGAACCGCTCGCTGGCCGCCGTGGAAGGTTCGCTCCTGGTGGTGGACGCCTCCCAGGGCGTGGAGGCGCAGACGCTCGCCAACGTCTACCAGGCCATCGACAACAATCACGAGATCGTGCCGGTCCTCAACAAGATCGACCTGCCCGCCGCCGAGCCGGAAAAGGTCAAGGCGCAGATCGAGGACGTGATCGGCCTCGACGCCTCCCAGGCGGTGGGAATCTCGGCCAAGACCGGGCTCAATATCGACCAGGTGCTGGAAGCCATCGTCACCCGCCTGCCCGCCCCCACCGGCGACCGCGAGGCGCCGTTGAAGGCGCTGCTGGTAGACAGCTGGTACGACACCTATCTCGGCGTGGTCGTGCTGGTGCGCATCATCGATGGCGTGCTGAAAAAGGGCATGCGCATCAAGATGATGCGGGCAGATGCCGCCTATGACGTGGATCGCGTCGGCGTGTTCACCCCCAAGATGGTGGCCATGGAAAGCCTCGGCCCCGGCGAGATCGGCTTTCTCAACGGCTCCATCAAGGAGGTGGCCGACACCCGCGTCGGCGACACCATCACGGAAGAGAAGCGCCCTTGCGCGGAGGCCCTGCCGGGCTTCAAGCCGGCCCAGCCGGTGGTGTTCTGCGGACTCTTTCCCGTGGATGCCGCGGACTTCGAGGATCTGCGCGCCGCCATGGGCAAGCTGCGCCTCAACGATGCCAGCTTCTCCTTCGAGATGGAGACCTCGGCCGCGCTCGGCTTCGGCTTCCGCTGCGGGTTCCTGGGATTGTTGCACCTGGAAATCATCCAGGAGCGTCTGGAGCGCGAATTCAATCTCGACCTGATCGCCACCGCCCCTTCCGTCATCTATGAGATCGAGATGAACGACGGCTCGGTGCAGGATCTCCACAATCCCGCCGACATGCCGGACGTGGTGAAGATCAAGGAAATCCGCGAGCCCTGGATCCGCGCCACCATCCTCACCCCGGACGATTATCTCGGCGCGGTGCTCAAACTCTGCCAGGACCGGCGCGGCAACCAGATCGAGCTGACCTATGTGGGCGCGCGCGCCATGGTCACCTATGACCTGCCGCTGAACGAAGTGGTGTTCGACTTCTACGACCGCCTGAAGTCCATCTCCAAGGGCTATGCCTCGTTCGACTATGCCATCACCGATTATCGCGAGGGCGACCTCGTGAAGATGTCGATCCTGGTGAATGCCGAGCCGGTGGACGCGCTCTCCATGCTGGTTCACCGCACCCGCGCCGAATTCCGCGGCCGGGCCATGTGCGAGAAGCTGAAGGACCTGATCCCCCAGCATCTGTTCCAGATCCCGATCCAGGCCGCCATCGGCGCCAAGATCATCGCCCGCGAGACCATCAAGGCCCTGCGCAAGGACGTGACCGCCAAATGCTATGGCGGCGACATTTCCCGTAAGCGCAAACTTCTCGACAAGCAGAAGGAGGGCAAGAAGAAGATGCGCCAGTTCGGCAAGGTGGAAATCCCCCAGGAAGCCTTCATCGCTGCGCTGAAGATGGACGATTGATCCGGGGCCATCGCGCTCCAGACTCTGCGCCAAGCTTAGCCTTTTAGCTGCGGCTCACCGCATCCGCGCGAGCCCCACATGCGCCACGCCCGCCACCACCAGCGCCGGCAGCGTCGCGCCCAGCCCCGGCGCCAGCGCCGTGACGGCGTGGAAGGTCGCGATGCCGATCGCCCAGGCGGCGATCCCGGCGACGTTCCATCCGCCCGTGAACCAATAGGCGCCGCCCATCCGGTCGATCTCGTCCGCCCGCACCGTCCGCCGCCGCACCAGGAAATGGTCGGCCAGCACCACGCCGAACAGGGGCGCGAAGAGCGAGCCGATGAGCAGCAGGAAGCTCTCATATTGCCCAAGCGGCAGAGCGAGCGCGATCAGGGTGCAGATGAGGCCGAACCCCACCGTCATCACCGGCACGCGGCCCGGCGTCAGGGTCGCGGCGGAGACGGCGGCGGAATGGATGTCGGCGAAGGCGTTGTCGGTCTCGTCCAGCAGGATGAGCAGCAGCGCCAGCCCGCCCCCCGCCAGAGCGAGCGTGGTGACCAGCGAGACCTCGCCGCCCGAGGCGAGCCCGTAGGCGGCGCCGAGCCCATAGAACCAGATATTGGCGAGGAGGAAGCCGAGCGTGCTGCCCCGGAATGCGGCGCCGGGACTGCGCCCGAAGCGGGTGTAATCGGCGATGAGCGGCAGCCAGGACAGGGGCATGGCGACCACCAGGTCCACGGCCCCGCCAAAGCCCATGGCGCCCGTGCCCGGCCGGGCGAGCAATTCGGAAAGATCGTGCAGGGACAGGAGGCGCACGGTGAGCCAGAGCGCCGCCGCCAGCAGCAGCCAGAGCCCCCAGGCCCGCAGGAAGCGGCGCACGAACGAGACCGGCCCGAGCGCCGCGATGGCGGTGGCAAGCGCGCCGAACAGCAGGGTCCAGGCGGCGGGCAGCGAGACGCCGAACGTCGCCTTCGCCAACGCGTCCGCCGCATCCCCCATGACGATGATCTCGAATGCGCCCCAGCCGACCAGTTGCACGACGTTCAGCACCGTGGGCAGGGCCGCACCGCGAAGCCCAAGGGTCGGCCGCAGCATGGCCATGGAGGCGAGCCCGGAATCCGCCCCGACCACGCCCGCGAGCCCCAGCAGGCCGACGCCGATCACCGATCCCACCAGGATCGCCGCAAGGGCGGCGGCGAGGCTGAGGCCCGGCGTGAGCAGCGCGCCCGCCTGCAGCACCAAAAGGCCGATGCCGAGGCTGAACCACAGCGCGAACAGATCGCGCGCGGAAAACACCCGCCGCTCGGGCGCGACGGGGCGAAGCGGGTCATAGCTCGGGGTATCAACGCTCATGGGCTCGGATCGCGGCGGGGAAAAGGGTGCGCCCCCCTTGCGCCCGCGCGCGCGGAAAGTCGAGCCCCCGCGCGCGTTTCAGAACCGCTCCAGGGCACCGGACGCGGCGCGCCCGATCCTGTTTCAACCCCGTCTTCGTGCCGCGAACCGGGCCACCGGTCGCGCGAAAGATGCTTCAGTGCCGCTCGCCGGAGGGCAGATAGGGCGCGAGCGCGTGGGCGAGCTTGGAGGGGGTGAGCGATTGCAGCCATACCTTGCCCGGCCCGGTAAGTTGGGCGAGGAACAGCCCGTCGCCGCCGAACAATATGTTCTTGATGCCGCGCATCATGGTGATGTCGAAGGAGACGCTCTCCTCGAACATGCCCACATGGCCGGGATTGACCAGGATCGTCTGGCCCGGCGCCAGCGTGTAGGAGATGATCTCCCCGCCCAGTTCCACATAGGCCGTGCCCTGCCCCGCGAGGCGCTGGAGCACGAAGCCCTCGCCGCCGAACACGCCGGCGCCGAGCCGCTGCTGGAAGCCGATGGAAAGCTCCAGGCCATGGGCCCCCGCCAGGAAGCCGCTGCGCTGGACCATATAGCCCCGCCCCGCCGCCACATGCACTTCCACGATATTGCCCGGCACCGTGGCCGCGAACGCCACCAGGCCCTCGCTGCCCTCGGCGGTGAATTCGGTCATGAACAGCCCGCCGCCGGAAATGGCCCGGCCGATCGCACCGAAGAAGCCGCTGGCCCCCGCTGTCGCCATGGTGGTGTTCAGCGCGATATTGGGCGTCATCCAGGAGAGCCGATCCGGCTCCGCGATCAGCGTCTCGCCCGGGGCGAGGGTGACTTGGAGAACCGGTAGCGTGGTGCCTGTGATTTCGGTACGCATGTTCGCCACGATGTTGAAGCAGGGATGGGCAGAGTGGGCGGATCACGCCGCGAGGGCAACCCCGAACCCGCCCGCGCCGGAACGGTGCGCGGCGCGGCGAGAGGCGGGTCCTGTGTTTGGTCTCCCGTGCTCGGTGTTTCGTGTTCGGTTTCCCCGTGCAGGTCTCCAGTTGAGGATTGAGGATGCAGTCCCTCCCGACGTTCACGTCCACCCCGGCTTTGATTGCGTCCTGTGTGGCGGTCGCCCTGGCCGCGCTTCCGGCGCGGGCTCAGGCGCCCGTTCCGCCGCCCGCTCAGGCCGCCGCCCCGGCCGCCGCCCAGCCCCCCGCCAATGCTCCCTCCGGCGCCCCCGATGTGGCGCCGGGCAGCAAGGCGCAGTTCCTCGCCTTTCTCAATGCGCCCTTAAAGGGCGATCCGCTGCGCCACCCGCCCAAGCTCAGCCTGTCCGTGGGCGGGGGACCCACCGTGCGCGCGGTGATGGACACCGGCTCGACCGGCGTCGTCGTGGCGGCACGGCTCATTCCCGATCTCGCCAAGCTTCCCGTGATCGGGCGTGGCGAACTGACCTATGGTTCCTCGGGGCGCATCATGCGCGGCACCTGGGTTCGCGTGCCCCTCACCCTTGCCGGTGCGGGGGGAACGCAGGTCACCACCCGGCCTTTGCCGGTGCTGGCGGTGGAGCGGGTGGATTGCCTGCCCACCGCGCGGCGCTGCAAGCCGGTCGCGCGCCCCACCTCGATCGCCATGCTCGGGGTGGGCTTTGCCCGCCAGCCGGCCGCCAAGGCGGCGGCGCAGGCGTCCGCCTCGACCACTCCCCAGCCGGCCAGCGTGTCCGCCGCGCCGGACCGCGATCCCGCCCTTGAGCCCGGCAGCCGCGCCCGCAATCCCTTTCTCAGCCTGTCAGCCATGGGCACGTCGGCGGCACCGGGCGCCATGCGCCAGGCCTATGTGGTCACACGGCGCGGGGTCTGGCTGGGCCTCACGCCGGAATTGCTGGAGGGTTTCCGCTTCGTGAAGCTCCAGACCGTGCCGGCCACGGGGGACTGGGGCGCTCTGCCCGCCTGCATCAGCGTGGACCGTCGCAGCCCGCCGGCCTGCGGCACGGCGCTCCTCGACACCGGCCTGACCAGCATGTTCCTGACCCTGCCGAATGGCCAGACCGAAGGACGCACGACATCCAGGGGCAAGGTTCCCCTCACGCTGGCGCACGGCACCCCTCTCGCGGTGACGTTCGGCGGTCCTGGCTCGCCGCTGCGCTATGGGTTTGACGTGGGCGAGCCGAACGACCCCGTCACGCCCAGCATTATCCATCTGACGAACCGGCCGGATCGCGTCTTCGTCAATACCGGGGTGCGGATCCTGAACGCCTTTGATTATCTCTACGACGCCCAGGCCGGTTTCGTCGGCCTGCGCCCGGTGCCGTGATGGCGGACGCCCGTGCGGCGTGGTCTGCGCGCGTCAATCCAGCGTCTGGCGGAACCGGGCGACGGCGATGCTCATGGCGATCAGCATCAGCACCACCAGCGCCGCGATATCGGGGGCGAGGTCGGTGAAGCTGGAGCCCTTCAGCAGGATGCCGCGCACCATGCGCAGATAATGGGTGAGCGGCAGGCACTGGGAAATCCATTGCGCCCAGATCGGCATGCCCGCGAACGGAAACATGAAGCCCGACAGCAGGATGTTGGGCAGGAAGAACATGAAGCTCATCTGCACCGCCTGGAGCTGGTTCTGCGCCAGGGTGGAGAAGGTATATCCCACCGACAGGTTGGCGGTGATGAAGAGCAGGGTGACGAGGGCGAGCAAGGCGAGCGAGCCCTCCACCGGCACCGCGAACAGCACCATGCCGGCGCCGAGAATGAGCACGCCCTGCAGGATGCCCACCAGCACATAGGGGAGGATCTTGCCCAGCATGATCTCGACCGGATTGATGGGCATGGAGAGCAGGCTCTCCATGGTGCCCCGCTCCACCTCCCGCGTCACCGAGAGGGCCGTGAAGATCAGCATGGTCATGGTGAGGATAGTGCCCAAAAGGCCGGGCACGATGTTGAGCTGCGAGGTGCCCGCCGGATTGTAGCGGCGGTGCTGGAGGATGGAGAAGGGCGCGGTGCCCGCCGCATCCACGAAGCGCGCGCGGCGCAGCGCGGTGCCCACCACCCCCTCCAGCGCGCCGAGCGCATTGGCCGAGGCGACGGGGTCGGTGGCGTCCGCCGCCACCAGGAGCGCGGGCGCTTCCCCGCGCCGCAAGGCCCGCTCGAAGCCGGCGGGGATCTCCACCAGGAACAGCACCTCGCCCGCGCGGATCAGATGCTCGGCCTCCGCTTCGCTCTGCGCGAGGCGGGTGAAGGCGAAGAAATCGGTGTTGCGCAAGGCCGCGACGATGGCGCGGGTGACGTCGGTATTCTCGTGCGCGAGGATCGCGGTGGGTAGGTTGCGCGGCGTGGTGTTGATGGCATAGCCGAACAGCACCAGTTGCAGCAGCGGGATGGCGATCATGGTGGCGAAGGTCACGCGGTCGCGCCGCAGCTGGATGAATTCCTTCACCACCATGGCGCCCACCCGTTGCGCGAAGCCGGCGGCGCTCATGCCCGGTTGTCCCGCGAGCGGCCCATCAGATCGATGAACACATCTTCCAGCGTCGGCGCGTCGGCGGTGAGGAGGAGGTCGGGGCGCGCGCGCAGCGGGGCGAGCGCGGCCTCAAGCGCCTGCGGGTCGCGGCCCGACACATGCAGCCGCGTGCCGAACGGGGCCACCATGTCGATGCCGGGGCATGCCTCCAGCACCCGCGCGAGCTCAGCCATGGTGCGCGTCACGTCCTGGACCTGCCGCGCCTCGATGGTCACGGTGGACAGGCCGGAGGCCGCGATCACGTCGGCGACGCGGCCCTGGGCGAGGAGATGGCCATAGGCGATGTACGCAATCTCGTGGCAGCGTTCCGCCTCGTCCATGTAATGGGTGGAGACGAGCACGGTGAGCCCCTCGGCGGCGAGCGCGTGGATCTCGCTCCAGAATTCGCGCCGCGCCTGGGGATCGACGCCGGCGGTGGGCTCGTCCAGCAGCAGGAGTTCGGGTTTCGGCAGGATGCAGGCGCCGAGCGCGAGGCGCTGCTTCCAGCCGCCCGACAATTCGCCCGCCAATTGCTTGCCCCGCCCTTCCAGCCCGAGGCGGGCGATGGCCTCGGCGGCGGCGGCGTGCGGCTTCGCCATGCGGTAGAGGCGGGCGACGAATTCCAGGTTCTCGCGCACCGACAGATCGGCATAGAGCGAGAATTTCTGCGTCATATAGCCGACCTTGGCGCGGATGCGCCGGGCCTCTGTGCGGATGTCGTGGCCAAGGCAGGTGCCCGTCCCCGCATCCGGGGTCAGCAGGCCGCACAGCATGCGGATGGTGGTGGTCTTGCCCGAGCCGTTGGGGCCGAGAAAGCCGTAGATCTGCCGCCGCCGCACGGTCATGGTGAGATCGTTCACCACCACATGGCTGCCGAACTGCTTGCGCAGTCCCTCCACCTGGATGGCGATGTCCGCGTCCATCACGGCCCGCCCGACAGGCGCACCGTGACCGGCTGGCCGGGCCGGGCGGCGGCGGGGGTGTCGGGCCGCGCCTCCACGCGATAGACGAGCTTGGCCCGTTCCTCGCGGCTATAGATGACCGGCGGGGTGTATTCCGCGCTGTCCGAAACAAAGCTGACGCGCGCCGAAAGGGGTGGGCAGCCGTCGCAGGCGATGGCGACCGACGCGCCGGGCGCAAGGCGGGGCAGGCGCGCCTCGGGCACGAAGAACACCACCTTGATAAGGTCGGGCGGCAGGACGGAGGCGACGGGCCGCCCCTCCGGCACCAGTTCGCCCACCCGGTAATAGAGGGTCTGCACGCGCCCGGCGGCGGGGCTTGTGAGGCGGCGGCGGTCGAGGCGCACCTGCGCGGCCTGTAGCTGCGCCTCGGCCTGGAGCACCGCGCCCTCGGCGGCGGCGATGTCCTCGTCGCGCGCGGCGATGCGGGCGACGTCGATCTGGCGCCGGATCTCGTCGAGGCTCGCGCCCGCCTGGTCATATTGATGCTGGGCGGTGTCCAGCGTCGCCTTGGAGGCGGCGCCCTTGGGCACCAGGGATTTCTGGCGCTCCAGCTCGATGCCGGCGAGGTCGTAGGCGGCGGCGGCGCGGCGCTCCCCGGCTTCCAGGATCGCCACCTCCTCGGGCCGCTGCTGGGCGGCGCGGGCCTTGTCGCGCCGGGCCTGCGCCTCCGCGAGGCTTGCGCGCGCGGCGGCAAGATCCGCGCTCTGGATGTCGTCCTCCATGCGGGCGAGCAGCGCGCCGGCGGCCACCGCGCTGCCTTCTAAGACGGGAAGCTCGCGCACCCGCCCGGCCTCCTGCGGGCCGATGAAGAGAAGGTCGCCCTCCATGTATCCGGTGAAGGCGTCGCTGTCCGGCGCGCCGCAGGCGGCGAGCATCAGGCCGGCGACGGAGAGAAGGCCTGCGGCGCGGCCCCGCGCGGAACGCTTCGTGCTGACGCTCATCCTGCCCGCATCCGATTGGCCGTTCCGCCGATCAAGCTTCCCCTATTGGGCAATGCCCGCCCGCGCGCGTCCAGTGGCGAAAAATGACCCGCCCGCCCAGGCCGCGCGTGCCGGGCTTGATCCCGCGCAAGGCGGCGGGCACCGTTGCGGCCAAGGTCAAGACGCCCGCGCGGCGCGCCGGGCCGCGATCCGAACGGGATCCAAGGCGGACGGAAGGACAGGGAGGCGAACATGATGCTCACCAAGCGCGAGATGCTGAAGGGCCTGACGGCCGCGGGACTGGCCGGGATGGCGGGGACGCGCGCGGCGCGGGCGAGCGGGCGCCCCGGTTTCTTCGCCGCCAAGGACATCGCGGAGGCGGGCTTCATCTATGGCCTGCCGCTGGTGATGAATTACGGCGTCATGCATGCTTATGCGGTGGACCCCGCCTCGGGCCAATACAAGGCGCCGTTCAACACGCTGTTCAACGAGGCGCGGGTGTTCACCTGGCGCGACACGTCCATCCCCACCCCCAACAGCGACACGCCCTATTCCCTCGCCTGGCTGGACCTGCGGGCCGAGCCCGTGGTGATCAGCGTGCCGGCGGTGGAGGCGCGGCGTTATTATTCGGTGCAGCTGGTGGACGCCAACACCTATAATTACGGCTATATCGGCAGCCGCGCGACGGGGAATGGGGCGGGCGACTATCTGGTGGCGGGGCCGGACTGGAGCGGGCAGGCGCCGCGCGGCATCGCGAAAGTGTTCCGCGCCTCCACCTGGTTCGCGCTGACCATCTTCCGCACCCAATTGTTCAACGCCGCCGACATGGCGGGGGTGAAGGCGGTGCAGGCGGGCTACAAGGTGCGCCCGCTCTCCGCCTTTCTGGGGGCGGAGGCCCCGCCGCCCGCGCCGCGCCTGGACTTTCCCGCCTTCAGCGCGGATCTCGCGCGCACCGAATTCTTCGAGTTTCTCGATTTCGCCCTGCGCTTTGCCCCGGCCATGCCGGACGAGCTGTGGATCCGCGAGCAGCTGGCGCGCATCGGCGTCGGGCCGGGGCGCGGCTTCGCCTTTTCCGCCCTGTCCGTGGCGGACAAGGCGGAAATCCTGCTCGGCATGAAGGAGGGGCTGCGCAAGGTGGAGGCGGGGGTGGCCGCGCTCGGCGCCGACATCAATGGCTGGCGGGTGGGGGCGGCGAGCGGGGATGCCGCCTTCTTCCATGGCGACTGGCTGCTGCGCGCGGTGGGGGCGAAGGCCGGCATCTATGGCAATGACCCGGAGGAGGCGACCTATCCGCTCACCCGGCAGGATGCGCAGGGCGCGCCGCTGGATGGCTCAAAGGCCAATTACACCCTGACCTTCCCGAAAGACGGCCTGCCGCCGGTGAACGCCTTCTGGTCCGTCACGCTCTATGACGGCACCACCCAGTTGCTGATCAAGAATCCCATCGACCGCTATCTCATCAATTCCCCCATGCTGGACCAGATGAAGCGCAATGCCGATGGCTCCCTCACCCTCTACATCCAGAAGGACAGCCCGGGCGCGGAGAAGGAGAGCAACTGGCTGCCCGCGCCGGACGGCCCCATCTATCTGGTGATGCGGCTCTATTGGCCCAAGACCGGCACCCCCTCCATCCTCCCGCCCGGCGCGGGCAGCTGGAAACCGCCGGGGGTGATGCGGGGGTGAGGGGGGGAGACGGCACTGTAGAAGTTGTCTCAAGCCGCACCTTCAGTTTCTCAAGATAAGGGTCGCTTGCCGCAGAGCAACCTTCGGTAGGGCCTACGCCTTCGGGATTTTCCGCCGCAACCAACGCCGCTGCAAACTGACTTTCGGTCCATTCGTTTGTTAAGCCATAGCAGCTCGCGCTGCGGGCGCATGTCCTCCTCCAAATCGGCGTCAACTAAAGAGAACATTGAAATCGTATCTTTGCACTCGACTATGCTGATCCGGCCTTCTCGGCCCAGGAGAATTTCCGCAGGTTCCCGGAATAACTTATGGGCGAGCCGGTCGCGCTCAGACTTCTCACACGTAACCGATCATCGAGCGCACGTTGTGCCGCTTCAAGGACTTCCGGTGCGTCGCAAGATAGTGCGATCGCAACGCCGTCAACTTTCTCGCAGCGCTCTGCGCCGCCGCCACAGTTAGGTACAGCGTATGAATCTGGACCCAAATACTATTTATTTATCATCCGATTTATATATACAATCTGTCATATTTCGCGATGCCTTCGTAAGGGATTTTATATCTAAATTTGG
>JBFMAV010000086.1:0-16479 GCA_040755535.1 Pseudomonadota bacterium
CCGGCCGGGCCGTGCCCGGCCGGTCAGGGCGCGGGATTGCCCGCGCCCGCGAGCAGCGCGCGGGCGTCCGCGCTGTCCTTCTCCATCTGGGCGATGAGCGCCTCGATGGAGGCGAATTTCATCTCCGGCCGCAGATAATTGTGCAGGAAGACCTCGATCTCCTGGCCGTACAGATCGCCGGAAAAATCGAACAGATAGACTTCCAGCAGCGCCGCGCCATTGTCGAAGGTGGGGCGCCGCCCATAGCTCGCGACGCCGTCCACCATCCGCTCCCCGACGCGGGCGCGCACCGCATAGATGCCGAAAGCGAGTTCGGTGCCCGCCGGCAGGACCAGATTGGCGGTGGGAAAACCCAGCACCCGGCCCCGCTTGTCGCCATGCACCACTTGCGCGCGCACCGACCAGGGCCGCCCTAGCATATGGGCGGCATGGCCCACCTGGCCCGAGGCGAGCGCGTTGCGGATGGCGGTGGAGGAGACCGGGTCGCCGGAATCCCGGGTCGGCTCCACCACTTCGACCTCGAAGCCGAACCGCGCGCCCTGTTCGCGCAGGAAGGCGGGCGAGCCGGCGCGGGCGCGGCCGAAATGGAAATCGAACCCCACCACCACGCCGGAGGCGGCGAACCGCCCCACCAGGATGTCCGCCACGAAGCCTTCGGCGGGGATCGCCGCCAGCGCCGCGTCGAAGGGCAGCACGATGGCTCCGTCCAGCCCGGTCGCGGCGAGCGCGGAAAGCTTCTGCGTGCCGGGCGTCAGGCGGAACAGGGGGACATGGGGCTGGAACAGGCTGCGCGGATGGGGCTCGAAGGTGAGCGCCGCCGCCGGCCGGCCGAGCCGCTGCGCCAAGGCGCGGGCGGCATCGATGACCGCGCGATGGCCGCGATGCACGCCGTCGAAATTGCCGATGGCCAGAACGGGGCGCGACAGGGCCGGCGGCAGGGGGGCGGCACCATCGCTGACGAGGAAGGCGGGATGTGCGGGCTCACTCACGTCGGTCGGCCTGATCCTGTACGTCTTCGCGCAGCCGGATCCTTCGCGCGAAACACCCTGCGGGAAAGCGGAAAGCTGCGCGCACCCTTCGCGCAGCCCCGCCCAAGCGTCAAGCCGGGGGCCGCCCTCACCAGGCGAGGCGCGGCATCACGCCTCGCGGATGGGCATGGCCCGAGAACAGGTTGGACAGGGCGGCGGCGTCCGGCTCGGCGCCTTCCTTGGCGTTCAATTCCTCGGCATGGATGCCGCTGGCGATGAACAGGCTGTCAAAACCCGCGGCGGTGGCGCCAATGATGTCGGTGCGCAGCGCGTCGCCGATGCACAGCACCCGTCCCTCGCCGATGGCGCCGTCCCGCAGCGCCCGGCCCCGCGCCAAGGCGGTGTCGTAGATCGGCTTGTGCGGCTTGCCGCAATAGAGCGTGTCGCCACCCATCTCGTCGTAGAGCTGGGCGATGGCGCCCGCGCAATAGATGAGGCGCGAGCCGCGCTCCACCACGATGTCGGGATTGGCGCAGATGAAGAACAAATTGCGCGCCCGCATGGCGGCGAGGCGCTCGGCATAGTCCTGCGGCGTCTCCACCTCGTCGTCGAACAGGCCGGTGCAGACCACGAGGTCGGCCACGTCGAGATCGGTCATGGTGAGGCCGAGGCCGTCGAAGGTGCCGATGTCGCGCGGCGGACCGAGATGATAGACCCGCGCGCCGCTGCGCTCGGACAGCACCGCGCGCGTCACGTCGCCCGAGGTGACGATGGCGTCATAAGTGCCCTCCGGCACGCCAAGCCGCTCCAGCAGGGTCGCGACGAAATCCGCCGGTCGTGGCGCGTTGGAGACCAGCACCACGCTCGCCCCGCCGGCGCGGGCGCGGGCCAGCGCGTCGCAGGCGGCAGGAAAGGCGCGCACGCCATTGTGCACCACGCCCCAGATATCGCACAGGATGAGGTCGTATTCCCCGGCCATCTGCGAAAGGCCCGCCACCCGGCGCGGCGCCACCAGGCCCGTTGCCACCTCGTCCATCATGCGCGCTCCCGTGTCAGACGGGCACGACCTGCCATGCCCCGGCGACAGGAACAAGACCTGCGCGCGCATGCGCGTTCCCCGCCGCATGCAGGCGGGGCCGGGGACCTCGCGCCCTGGCGTTTTTTGGCTCTCTCGCGGCAGGCCCGTCGCGGCCCCGGCGGGGCGATGCTACATGCGCTTTGGGGCGAGCGAGGCCCCGCCGCTGCGGAGACGCGCCGTGAACGCCCTGATCCTGTCCGTCGTGATCGCCCTCGCCCCGGCCGGCGCCTTTGCCCAGTCGGCGGCGAAGAGCGCCTCGGAATTCCTGGCCAGGACACCCGCCGCCGCGCCCAGCGCCGAGGCGCCGCTCGCCCCCGTCGTCCCCGAAGTGCTGCGCGATTACCGCTATTGCGAGATCATCCCCGTCACGGTGAGCCTCAGCGGCTTCACGGCGCAGGTGTTCAACACGCTCGGCTATGGCGATTGCCCGCAGGACCAATGGAAAGGCGTCGGCGAGAGCGAGATGCGCAAGCGATTCGGCGCGGTCAAGGTGCTGCTCAACGGGCCGCGCCACTTCATCATGGACAAGATCATCCCCAAGGGCGCCACCGCCCGGGGCGAGATCATCACGGTCAATGGCCTGACGCTGGAAAGCCGGGCAACCATCGACCTCACCGTCGCAGATATGCTGGGCACGGCCTATCGCGAGCATATGATCGATCGCGAGACGACCTATCGCTTCGATGCCGGCAAGCCCACCTTCCGCCTCACCGACCCGGACGGCGCGGTCTATGTGATGCAGTCCTATGCCAAGTCCGTGGACCCCGCCCTCAGCTATGAGGCGCTGCCCGCGCTGGGTGCCAAGCTCAAGCTGCCCACGGGCTGGTCCTATGGGGTGGTGACGCCGGACACGCCGCTCATGGTCAAGGCCGAAGGCAAGGCCGTCGTCATCCAGGACGACTTCAAGAACACCTACCAGAAAATGACGCCCTGACGCCTCACGCGACGCCGGGCTGCGCCTGCGCGAGTGCCCGGAAGGCATCGCCGCGCGCCTCGAAATTGGCGAACTGGTCAAACGAGGCGCAGGCCGGGGAGAGCAGAACCACGGGCTCGGCGGCCTCGCTCAGCGCCGCATCGCGCGCCGCCGCCGCCACTGCCGCGTCCAGCGTGCCGCTCACCTCATGGGGCACGCCCGCAAGGCTCGCCGCGAAGCTCTCCGCCGCCTCACCGATGAGATAGGCCTTGCGCACGCGCCCGAATAAAGGCGCGAGCGGCGCGATGCCGCCCGCCTTGGGCTTGCCGCCGGCGATCCAGAAAATGTCGGGAAAGGTCAGCAGTGCCCGCTCGGTGGCGTCGGCATTGGTGGCCTTGCTGTCGTTCACGAACAGCACGCGCCCCGCGCGGGCCACCTGTTCCAGGCGATGGGGCAGGCCGGGAAAGCTGCGCATGGCGACCGCGATCACTTCCGGCGCGAGGCCCGCCGCCCGCGCGGCGGCAAAGGCGGCTGCCGCATTCTGGGCGTTGTGGGCGCCGCGCAGCGCGGGAATGCCGGCGAGCGACAGGCGGAAGCGCTCCACGCCCCCCTCGCTCCAGACGATGGCGTCGCCGTCGCGCCACACGCCGTCCGACAGCTTTTGCGTCGCGCTCACCTGCACCACATGGGTTCCCGCCGCCGCCGCGCGCGCGGCGATGTCGCGGGAATAGGCGTCATCCACCCCCACCACCGCCGTCCCGCCGGTCTCGATGCCGGCGATGAGCTGCTCCTTCACCGCCGCATAGCCCTCCATGGAGCCGTGGCGGTCCAGATGGTCGGGGGTGAGGTTCAGATGCACGCCGATGGAGGGATCGAGCGAGGGCGCAAGATCGATCTGGTAGGACGAGCATTCCACCACATGCACGCGCCGCCCCATCGGCGGAGCGAGGGAGAGGATGGCGGTGCCGATATTTCCGCCGAGCTGCACGTCCCGCCCGCCCTTCTGGAGCAGATGGGCGATGAGCGCGGTGGAGGTGGATTTTCCGTTGGTGCCGGTGATGGCGATGAACGGCGCATGGCGCCCATGGGCGCGCCGCTCGCGGCAGAACAATTCGATGTCGCCGATCACCTCGATCCCGGCTTCGCGCGCCCGTTCCACCGTCCAATGGGGCGCGGGATGGGTGAGCGGCACGCCGGGGGAGAGGATGAGGGCGGAAAAGGCGCTCCAGTCCGCCGCGCGCAGGTCCGTGACCGGGATGCCCGCCGCCTCCGCCTTCGCCCGCCCCGCCGCCCCGTCGTCGTCGGCCAGCACATGGGCGCCGCCCGCCATCAGGGCCTGGGCGGTGACGAGCCCGGAGCCGCCGAGCCCGAACACGGCCACGGTGCGATCCTTGAAGGTGGAAACGGGAATCATGGGCAAGCCGCCAAAGGACAATGTGACGGCTCAGCACTAGTGCGCGGCGCGGCGGAAGGGAAGATGGGGGCCGCCCTTACCCCGCGACAAAGTCCTTGAGGCGCGCGAGCGCCGCATCCCAATGGGCGGACACGTCGTCGAGAGAGGCGCGGGCCGCGCCGAGACCGACCGGGTCGAGGCTATACAGGCTCTCGCGGCCCGACCGCGTGCCGGCAACGAGCCCGGCCTGCTCCAGCACATGCAGATGCTTCGTCACCGCCTGCCGGGTCAGGCCGGTGCCATGGGAGAGCCGGGCGATGGATTGCGCCTCGCTCTCGGCGAGACGGCGCAGAAGGCCGAGCCGAGTGCCGTCCCCCAGCGCGGCAAACAGGGCCGCCGCCTCTTCCTCAGTCCTGCCCTTCGACATGAACGCGCACATTCTCCATCTGCGCGCCCCAGCCGAGGCTGTTCATGCGCAAGGCTTCCACCCGCCGGTGGGCGGGCACCAGGTCAAAGCCTGTCTCCATCACCGTCAGCCGGGTGCCATCCTCTACCGGCTCCAGACGGAATTCCACAAGCGTCGGCTCCTCGGCGGAATAGTCCACGTCCGCGTCGACCGCGAACGGATGCCACGTATAGGAGAAGAGCGTCATGGGACGGATATCGCGCACCGTGACATCCCACTTCACATGCTCATAGCCGGGCACGCGCAGCCGGCCCGTGGAGCGTTCGCCTGCCGCAAACGGCCGATCAATGGCGACGCGGAACCAAGCGCCGAAGGCGACATGGTCGGTGAGCGCGGTCCAAACCTTCTCCTGCGGCGCCTTGAGGATCAGGGTCTTGCGAATGGTGTTGGTGTCGACGGTCATTGGCAACCTCCATGTTGCATAAAATGACCCGCCCACATCTTAAATGCAACAAAAAGGTTGCGTTTTACTCCGCGCGCGGGACCACCGCCACCACGGCGCCGGGAATGAGACTGGCGACATCCGCCGCAACCCGGTCCATGACGCCCTGCACGTCCCACATGGTGCGCTCGGCCCGAAATCCCAGTTCGATCTGCACATGGGGCGTATTGCCAGAGAGCCGCGAGCGCACCGCGATCAGCCGGTCATAGGCGTCGAAATGCGTCGCCAGCGCCCGGTTGATCATCCGCTGCTGGGCTTCCTCCAGGGTCCGGTCCAGCAGCGAGGGCAAGGCCTGCAGCCACATGGAGACGGAGAGCTGGATCATGGCGGCGGCGATGAACAGGCCGCCGATGAGTTCCGCCACCTGGCCAACCACCCCCTCCACGAATACCGCATTCACGCAGAAGGCGATCATGACGATGCCGGAGGACAGCACCTTCACAAGGCGCGTCTTCACCTGCCCCGTGAGGATGATGGAGGCGCCGTCGCGCGCCGCGCTCCACAGCTTCCAGAACAGCCAGGCATTGAGGATGAGATTGACGCCGCCCAGCGCCGCCACCATCAGCAGGCCGAAGGCGTCCTGCGCCGGCGGGTGAAACCAGCGCCAGAGCGAACTGCCCGCCACCCAGAATCCCGCCAGTCCCATGGCCGTGCCGATGCCGGCATTGGCGAACTGCTCGATCTTGCCCGATCCATAATCATAGTCGTGGATGCGCCCGCGATGGATGCGCCGCATCAGCACGAGGAGCAGCAGTTCGAGGATCACCAGCAGCGTGCCGCGCGCGCATTCCGCCAGCATCATGAGCGAATTCGCCCAGATGCCGACGCTGAGGAAGGGCGCGATGAGCGCGATGTCGCACAGGCAGGCGATGAGGATCGACCGCTCGCGTGCGAGAGCGGCCGCATCCGGCCGCACGTCACCTGGGACCATGGAGGCTCAGCGCAGCTTGAGGGTCGCGAGACCGAGCAGCGCCAGCACCACGGCGATGATCCAGAAGCGGATCACCACCTGGCTCTCGGTCCAGCCGAGCTGCTCGAAATGGTGATGGATCGGCGCCATCTTGAAGACCCGCTTGCCGGTGAGGCGGAACGAGATCACCTGCACGATCACCGACACCGCCTCCAGCACGAACAGGCCGCCCATCACGGCGAGCACGATCTCATGCTTGATGGCGACCGCGATGGCCCCGAGCAGGCCGCCGAGCGCCAGCGAACCGGTGTCGCCCATGAAGATCTGCGCGGGGGGCGCGTTGAACCAGAGGAAGCCGAGCCCGGCGCCGATGACGGCCCCGCACAGGACCGCAAGCTCGCCCGAGCCGGCCACATAATGGATCTGGAGATAATCCGCGAACACCACGTTGCCGGACAGGTAGGTGACCACGCCGAACGACCCGGCGGTGATCATGACCGGCACGATGGCAAGGCCGTCGAGCCCGTCCGTGAGGTTCACCGCATTGCCCGAGGCCACGATCACGAAGGCGCCGAACAGCACGAAGAACCAGCCGAGGTCCAGCAGCAGATCCTTGAAGAAGGGAAAGGCGACCGAGGAGGACAGGCCGGCCTTGCCCACATGGATGAAGGCGATGACCGCGAGCCCCGCGATCAGGAATTCAGCCGCGAGCCGCGCCTTGCCGGAAAAGCCCTTGTGGCTCTGCTTGGTGACCTTGAGATAGTCGTCATAAAAGCCGATCAGCCCGAAGCCCAGCGTCACCCCCATCACCACCCAGACATAGGGATTGGAGAGATTGGCCCAGAGCAGGGTGGCAACGATGAGCCCGGACAGGATCATCAGGCCGCCCATGGTGGGCGTGCCCTTCTTGGCCAGATGGCTCTGCGGCCCGTCGGTGCGGATCGGCTGGCCCTTGCCCTGGCGCACCCGCAGCGAGGCGATGATGGCCGGGCCGAACAGGAAGACGAACAGCAGCGCCGTGACGATGGCGCCGCCCGTGCGGAAGGTGATGTAGCGGAACACGTTGACGCCGGGAAAGACGTCGTTGAGCTGCGAGAGCCACTGGAGCATCGGCTATCCTTCACGCGCGGGGCACGCCCTCCCGGCTGGCGGGAGCGCGGGCCATGCGGCCTTCACAATCAGAGCACGGCCTCTTCGGCCGCGCGGAAACGGTCCGCCAGCGCCTTGACGAGCGGCCCCATGCGCGAGCCGTTCGACCCCTTCACCATCAGCGTATCGCCGGGGCGGAGCGCCGAGGCGAGGATGGAGACGAGCGTGTCGGATGCCGGCGCATAGCCTCCCCGCCGGTCGGAAGGCAAGGCCTGCCACAGCGAACGCATCAGCGGGCCGCAGCAGAAGACGAGATCGATGCCGCCCTTGGTGAGCGGCTCGGCCAGTTCCGCATGGTGCGCCGGCCCGTCCGTTCCCAGCTCCAGCATGTCGCCCAGCACCGCGATGCGGCGCCCGCGCGGGCCGACCGGGGTGCGGCTCAGCACATCGATGGCGGCGCGCATGGCGGCGGGATTGGCGTTGTAGCTTTCGTCCAGCATGGTGGCGACGCCGCCCGGCACCAGCAGGCGCACCGGCACGCCGCGCCCCGGCGGCGGTTTGAGGCGCGCCAGCGCCAGGCCCGCGAGCGCGAGGTCCGCCCCCAGCAATTGCGCGGCGGCAAGCACTGCCAGCACATTCTGGACGATGTGGCGGCCGGGCATGCCGACCTTGAGCGTCACGCGGGTTCCCAGGATATCCGCGACCAGGGTGGAGCAGTCGGCCTTCAGGCAGAGGTCCAGCAGGCGCGCGTCCGCCCCGTCCTGCGCCCCGAAGGTCACCACCCGCGCCCCGCGTTCCTCGGCGGCGGCGGCAAGGCGCGCGAACTGGGGATTGTCCACATTCAGCACCGCCGCGCCGCCCGGCTCCAGGCCCGCGAAGATCTCGGCCTTGGCGTCCGCGATCGCCTCGATCCCGGAGAATTGGGCGATATGGACCGCCTCGACCGTGGTGATGACAGCCACGTGCGGGCGCACCATCTGCACCAGGGGCGTGATCTCGCCGGCATGGTTCATGCCGATCTCGAACACGCCGAAGCGCGCCTCCCGCGGCAGCCGCGCCAGGGAAAGGGGCACGCCCCAATGATTGTTGTAGGAGGCGGCCGAGGCATGGGTCAGGCCGTCCGCCGACAAGGCGAGGCGCAGCGCCTCCTTGGTGGTGGTCTTTCCGACCGAGCCGGTCACCGCCACGATCTTCGCCTGCGAGCGCGCGCGGGCGGCACGCCCGGTCGCGACCAGGGCCGCCAGCACGTCGTCCACCAGCAGCAGCGGGGCGTCGGCGGGAAAGTCCGCCGCCTTGTCCCGCGCCACCACGGCGAGGGCCGCGCCATTCTCCAGCGCGGCGGCCACATAATCATGGCCGTCGCTCTTGTCCCCGGTGATGGCGAAGAAGGCGTCGCCCGGCGCAAGCGTGCGGGTATCAATGGAAATGCCGGTGATGGCGCGCGGGACGCCGCGCACCTGTCCCCCGGTCGCCGCCACGAGTTCGTCGATCTCATAGAGAGGCGTGAGGCCGTTCATCATCACCCGTGTCTCCCCAAGGCGGCGAGGATCGCCGCGGCGTCCGAGAAGGGAAGCGTCCGGTCGCCGATAATCTGGCCGGTTTCGTGACCTTTGCCGGCGACCACGAGCGCGTCCCCAGGTTGCAGCATGCCGACCGCCGCGTCGATGGCCTCGTCACGCTCGCCGATCTCGCGCGCGCCGGGGGCGGCGGCAAGAATCTCCGCGCGGATGGCGGCGGGATCTTCCGAGCGCGGATTGTCGTCCGTTACGATGACGAGATCGGCGCGCTGTGCGGCAATGGCGCCCATGAGCGGGCGCTTGCCCCGGTCCCGGTCGCCGCCGCAGCCGAACACCACCATGAGCCGCCCGTGCACCGCCGGGCGCAGCGTGTCCAGCACCGCCTGGAGCGCCTCGGGCTTGTGGGCATAATCCACAAACACCAGCCGGTTGGGGTCCGACCCCACCCGCTCCATGCGCCCCGGCACGCCCGGCAGATGGGCCATGGCGGCCAGTGCCGCATCCCGCTCTTCGCCCAGCGCCATGGCGAGGCCCGCCGCGAGCAGCGCATTGTCCGCCTGGAAGGCGCCGACCAGGGGCACCTCAAAGGTCCGCCCATCCGCGAACCGCACCCCCTGACCGACCCCCTCGGAGCGGATCGCGGCCACGTCCAGATCGCCGCCCGGGCCGATGGCAAGGGTGGGCAGGCCCCGGGTGCGGGCATAGGCGAGAGTGGTCTTTCCGTACGGGGCCGTGGTCAGCGCGACGAGGGGGGCGCCGTCGGGAAGAAGTTCCGTAACAAGGCGGAGTTTGGCCCGGTAATACGCCTCTATTGTCGGGTGATAATCCAGGTGATCGCGGCCTAAATTCGTAAATCCGCCCGCCGCCAGCCGTACGCCGTCGAGGCGGAACTGGTCGAGCCCGTGGGACGAGGCTTCCAGCGCCATATGCGTCACCCCCGCCGCGGCAAGGCGGTCCAGGGTGGCATGCAGGTCGACCGGATCGGGCGAGGTGAGGCCGCCATAGCTCGCCTCGCCGGGCGCGATCAGGCCCAATGTTCCAAGATAGGCGGCCTTATGACCGAGCTGTTCCAGGATATGCCGCAGGAAAAACGCGACCGAGGTCTTGCCCGCCGTGCCGGTCACCGCCGCAACCTTCGCCGGCTGGCGGGGATGGAGCCGGGCCGCCGCCAGCGCCAGGGAGCGGCGGATGTTGAGGGAGAAGGCCACCGGAACGTCGCCGGCCGGCATCTCGCCCGACGGCTCCATCACGATCGCCGCCGCTCCCTGCGCCACCGCCTGGGGAATGAACTGGGCGCCGTCGGACTTCGTGCCAGGAATGGCAACGAAAACAACGCCTTGCGTTACCTTCCGGCTGTCCGCCGTGACCCCCGCGACGCGGGTTTCCCCCGCACCCCGCATCAGGCGGGCATGGCCGCTGAGGAGGTCTGACAGCACCAGCGCCATCAGCGCGCCGCCACTTTGTCCGAGGGCACGAAGCCCTTCAGCATCTGGTCCGCCGTCGGCAAGGTCTGGCGCGGCATCACCCCGAGCATGGGCGCCACCCGCTCGACGATCTTGGCGGCGGTGGGCGCGGCGTTCCAGCCGGAGGTGGCATAGCCGTGGGTCTCGGGCAGAGGCTGCGGCTCGTCCAGCATGACAAGCACGAGATAACGCGGCTTATCCATGGGAAAGACCGCCGTAAACGAGGTCAGCAGCTTGTTCTTGGCGTAACGCCCGTTCACCACTTTCTCGGCGGTGCCGGTCTTGCCGCCCACCAGATAGCCGGGCACCTCGGCCTTGCGGGCGCTGCCCGCCTCGGCGTTCAGACGGAACAGATAGCGCATCTTGTCCGAGGTCTCGGGCTTCAGGACCTGTTTTGCCAACGCATCCGCCTCGGCCGGCGTGCGCTTCAGGAAGGTGGGGGGGATGAGGCGCCCGCCATTCATCAGCGCATTCACCGCCATCACGGCCTGCAGGGGCGCGACCGAGAGGCCGTGGCCGAACGCGATGGTCGCGGAATTCAATTCTCCCCAGCGTTTGGGAACAATGGGTTCGGAGCTTTCCGGCAGTTCGGTGCGCAGCCGGTCGAGCTGGCCCATCTTTCTCAGGAACGCCTTGTGCGCCTCCACGCCCAGCGCCAGCACCATCTTGGCGGTGCCGATGTTCGAGGACACCAGGAAGATCTCAGGCACCGAGAGGACCCGATTTTCCGCGTGATAATCGTGGATGGAGAAGCGCCCGAACGACAGGGCGCCGCGCGCGTCGAACGAGGAGTTGAGGCCGATCTTGCCCGAATCCAGCGCCATGGCGAAGGAGAGGGCCTTGAATGTGGAGCCCATCTCGAAGACGCCGGTGGTCAGACGGTTGAGATAAGCGTCGTCCTTGGGATTGCCGCCGATATTGGGATCGAAATCGGGCAGCGACACCAGGGAGATGATCTCGCCCGTGCGCACGTCGGTCACGATGCCCATGGCCGCCTTGGCCTTGAACTTTTCCCGCGCCTTGGCGAGCTCGTCGCGCACCGCGTTCTGGACGCGCACGTCCATGGAAAGCTGGACGGGCTCCTGCTGGCGGTCGGTGGCCAGCCCCGCGAGATGGAGTTCAGCAAGGCCCGAGCCGTCGATATATTTTTCAATCCCGGCAATGCCCTGATTGTCCACGTTCACCCCGCCCAGGACGTGGGAGATGGTGGGACCATCGGGATAGACGCGGCGATTTTCGCGCACGAAGCCGATGCCCGGCAGGCCGAGTCGGTAGATGGCGCGCTGCTGCGCCGGCGTGATCTCGCGCTTCAGCCACGCAAAGCCCTTGCCGGAATTCAGCCGGGTGCGCGCCTCCGCGACGTCGAGGTCCGGGAGCACCTTCAAAAGCCCTTCCAGCGCCTCGTCGGGGTCGATGAGGCGGCGCGGCTCGGCAAACAGGGACGGCGACTTCACGTCGATGGCCACCGTGTCGCCGTTGCGGTCGATGATGTCAGGGCGGGCGGAAGAGATGGCGGACCCGCCCACGCGGTCCCCGTCCGTGTCCGCGAAGGTGGCGAGCAGCGCGAGGCGGCCGGCCACCGCGATGAAAATCAGGCTGAAGGCCAGCACGATCAGCTTGAGCCGCGCCCGCGTGACGGTCTCCGGGTCAGCCCGGTCGAGACCGAACAGCGCCCGCACCGTGCCCCGGGAAAAGGCAAAGGCGAAGCGCACGAGCCCGATCGCGAAACGGATCACGCCCATGACGAGGCCGTAGATGATCCGCGCCACCCGGTGCGTGAGGCCGAGATAGACCTCGACGATGGCCGACACGATGGCAAGGGCGAGGCGCGCCAGGAAGCGGCCCACAAAGCCCGCCGCCACCCGCACGAAGCCGGGAAGCGGAATGCGGGGCAGGCGCGACGGGTCGATGCGCGGCAGAGAAAGACGCGGGAAGCTGAATGAGGGCAGGTTCATCAATGTGCTCCTCAATGCCCGCTGGAGGGCACGACCGGCCCGAAGAAGCTGCCGATTCCGCGCACCAGTCCCTCCACGGGATTGGCGGCGGGCGGCGGGGGAGCGGCCACGGCCGCCGGTTCGGAGGCGACGGCGCCGGGGGTCGCGGAAGGCCGGGCGGTGACGGGACGCGGCGCAGCGCCGGGCTGGGCCGCCGGCTTGGGAACGGTGACGGGAGCCGAGGCGGGACGCAGCGCGGACGTCGCGGGCAGCACCGCAGCGCCGCCGTTTCCGCCGCTGACCGAGGGGCCGGGGCCGGCGCTGGCCGGGGCCGGCGGCTTGTCCGGCTTGCCGATGGAGGAGGTGATGAGGGGCGCGTCGCTCAGCGCCTCGATCATGCCGCCAATGCCGTCGCCCCCGCCGGCGGGCTTGGCCGGCAGGTCGTCGAGGGTGGACATGGCGTCCACGCTCAGCACCTGAAGATCGAGATGGCGCTGGACCAGGCCCTGGACATAAAGCGGCGAGGTGCGCCGCGCCCATTCCGCGCGCAGCACCGCGATCGCGTCACGCTCGGCGCGGATCGCCTGGCGCAAATGAGCCAGCCGCTCGGCGTCGGCCGTGGAGGAATATTTCACCTGATACACCACGGCGGCGGTCACGAGCAGCGCCACGACCATGACGAGGTTGGCGATGCGAAACATTCAGCTCCATCTCCGCCCGCGGCGTTGCAACGGTTTCGGGCGCAGGCCCGCAAGGTCGCCCTCCCCGTGCGCCGCCGCCTCGGTCCGCTCTGCCGCCCGCAACTTCGCGGAGCGAGCCCTCGGATTTCCGGCGATTTCCTCCGGTCCGGCTTCCACCGCCCCCTTGGCCAGGAGGCGGAAGGACGGGGCCGGACCCTCGGCTTGCGGCAGATGGCGCGACGCGGAAGGCGCCTTGCTTCGGTTTGCCAGAAAAGTCTTAACGATCCGGTCTTCCAGCGAATGGAAGGTGACCACCACCAAGCGGCCGCCGGGCTTCAGCGCCCGTTCGGCCGCCGCAAGGGCGGCAACCAGTTCGTCCAGCTCGCCGTTCACCGCGATGCGCAGGGCCTGGAAGGTCCGCGTGGCGGGATGGATCTCGCCGGGCTTGGACCGGATCACGCGGGAGATGATGTCCGCCAGTTGAGCGGTGCGCAGGATCGGCGCCTCCGCCCGCGCTTTCACGATGGCGCGCGCCACCGGGCGCGAGAGCCGCTCCTCGCCCAGCGTGTAGAGGATATGGGCGAGCTCTTCTTCCTCCAGCTCCGCCACAAGGTCGGCGGCGCTTGGCCCGTCATTGCTCATGCGCATGTCGAGCGGACCGTCGCGGCGGAAGGAGAAGCCGCGCTCGGCTTCGTCGAGCTGCATGGAGGAAACGCCGATATCGAGGACCACGCCGTCGAGCGGCACAACGCCTTCGGCTTCGGCGAGGGTGTCGAGATCGGAAAAGCGTCCCTGGACGAGGCGCAGCCGGCCGCCCGCCTGCGCCACCAGGGGAACGCCGCCGGCAATGGCGGTGGGATCGCGGTCGATGGCCATGAGGCGGCAGTCGGCCGCCTCCAGGATGGCGCGGCTGTAGCCTCCCGCGCCGAAGGTGCCGTCCACATAGGAACCGGCATCCTTCGGCGCGAGGTGCGCGAGAACTTCGGCCAGCATGACGGGAAGGTGACGGGCCGGTCCGCCTGCGGCGTCGGTGGGCCCGACCCCGCGGCCCGTTGTCATCCCTTGCTGCCTCCATTCTCCGCTGAGGAGCCGAGCGCGCGACGCAGCAGCCGCACCTTGTCCTTGGCCTCGGCAAGGTGCGCGCGCAGGCGCTCGGGCTCCCAGATCCTGAACTTGTGACCGAGCCCCACGAAGGACACGGTATCGGTGATGGCGGCGTGCGCCTTCAGCGTCTCGGTCAGCATCACACGCCCTTCCGGGTCCACCCTCAGGGTTTCGCTGGTGCCGTAGAGCGCCGCCGACAATTCCTCGCGCGCTTCCGAATAGGGCGGAAAGCGTCCGATCAGCGCGTCGATTTCCTCTAGAAGCCGCGTGCCGCCCGCGTCCAGCGCCGGCTCCGCAAGGCTCGGATGGCAATAGAGTGTGTCCGCGCCCTCCCGTCCCAGCACCGCGCGATAGGGCGCCGGGATGGAAACCCGCCCCTTCGCGTCGAGACGCATGGTGTAGGTGGACACGAAGCGATCCATGACGCCCGCGCTGCCCCTCTGTCCCCGACCGAAACGCGGTGAAAAACGCACCCGCACTGCCGGCATCACCGGCCTGCGCCGCAAGGTCCGCCGCAGCGGACATCGGATCGCATGGGTGAGTTTGGGTTAACATGGGATAATATGGGCCGTCAATGAATCGACATGGGATGGTGCGGGCCATTAACCCGCCATCACCCTTAAGGAAGCGTTGAAGGGCGGGGGCGGACAGACGCGCATGAGTCCCATTGGAATGATCGGCGGCGCCGGAATGGGCCTGGTTCTGGGCGGGCCTCTGGGCGCGCTTTTGGGTGCCCTCGCGGGCCATGTGCTGGACCGCCTGCTTGCGCCCGCGCCGCGCCCGGCGGCGTTTTCCATCGCGCTCATCGCCCTTTCGGCGAAAATGGCCAAGGCGGACGGGGTGGTGGTGCCGCTGGAGGTGAAGGCTTTCCGCGAGGTGTTCGATATTCCCCCCGATGAACTTGCTGGCGTGGCGCGCGTGTTCGATCTCGCCAAGCAAGACACCGCCGGCTTTGACTCCTATGCGCGCCAGGTGGGAAGCCTGTTCGCGGATGAGCCTGAGACCCGCGAGGATCTGCTGGACGCGCTGTTTCACGTGGCAAAGGCGGACCACGCCTTGCATGAGCGCGAGTTGGACTTCCTGAAGGAGGTCGGGCGGCTGCTGGGGTTCGAGGGCACGGCCTATGAGCGCATTGAGGCCCGCCATGTACGCCGCCCGGGCGATCCTTATGCGGTGCTGGACCTTGGGCCGGAGGCAAGCGATAGCGAGGTGAAAACCCGCTGGCGTGCCCTCGTTGGTGAGCATCACCCCGACCGGCTGGCCGCGCGCGGCCTTCCGCCGGCCGCCATAAAGCTCGCCAATGACCGCGTGGCCGCCGTCAATGCGGCCTATGAGGCCATCGCGAAGATGAGAGGATTGAAATGACCGGCCCCGAGGCCTTCCGCCCGGACAGCCGCCTCGTTGCGGCCCTTGCCCCCTCTCCCAATCACGGGGAGCGCCGCGCGCCCATCGACATGCTGTTGCTGCACTATACCGGCATGGAACGGGCGGAGGAGGCTGTGGAGCGGCTGCGCGATCCCGCCGCCGAAGTCTCGGCCCATTATGTGGTGCTGGAGGACGGCACCATTCTCCAGATGGTGCCGGAGGCCCGGCGCGCTTGGCATGCGGGGGTTTCCAGTTGGCAGGGGATGAGCGACATCAACTCCTGCTCCATCGGCATCGAAATCGCCAATCCGGGGCACGCGTTCGGCTATCCAGCGTTTCCCGAGGCGCAGATCGTCTCCGTCGCGGCGCTCGCGCAGGATATCCTCGCCCGGCACCCCGCCATCCGGGCCGACCGGGTGCTCGCCCATTCCGATGTCGCGCCGCTGCGCAAGGACGATCCCGGGGAGAAATTCCCCTGGCACCTGATGCATCATGCGGGCGTGGGGCATCTGGTGCATGAGGTGCCCATCGAGGGGGGACGCTTCTTCATGCGGGGAGAAACAGGCCAGCCGGTCGAGGCCTTGCAGTCCATGCTGGCGCTCTACGGCTATCCCATCACCGTCAACGGGACCTATGACGAGGAGACCGAGGCCGTGGTGCGCGCCTTCCAGCGCCATTTCCGCCGCGCGCGCGTGGATGGGGTCGCCGACATGTCCACCCTGAAGACGCTCCATGCCCTGATCCGCGCGCGTCCCGCTTTGGAAACCGCCTGAGCGCCCCTTGACGGGGCGGGCGGGGGCGCCCATTGGTGCGCCACCAGCCGGCCGGGCGGCCGCGGCGCGCGAGCGTCGAGGAAAGTCCGGGCTCCACGGAGACACGGTGCCGGATAACGTCCGGCGGGGGCGACCCTAGGGAAAGTGCCACAGAAATCAGACCACCCGCGCATGCGCGGGCCAGGGTGAAACGGTGGGGTAAGAGCCCACCGCGCGACCGGCAACGGGAGCGGCACGGCAAACCCCACCGGGAGCAAAGTCGAATAGGGACGGCATCCTTGCGGAAAGCCCTGTCTTCGGGCCGCCGTCCGGGTTGACTGCTCGAGGCGCCGGGCAACCGGCGTCCCAGATGAATGGCCGCCACGCGGGCGCAAGCCCGCCGTA
>JBFMAV010000087.1:0-16259 GCA_040755535.1 Pseudomonadota bacterium
AGGGGCCGTCCGCAAGCGAACGGCCCAAGTCTAGGGAGGAAACGCCCAAGGAGGGCAGCGACACAGCGACGCCAATCGCCATGTCGCAATGCAGCAATAGCCCATTGCGGCGCCGAAAATCAAGTGGGTTTTCCTGGGATTTTTTATTTTTTGATATAAGCCCTTGATGTTTAAAGAGATATATTAATACAAATTCATCTGCGGCGCAGCCGCAGGTGCCCCTCTCCAGCCAGCCACCACCTCAGGCGCGCGTTAAGCGAAGCCAGAGCCGTGGCAATCTCGAATCTTAGATGGGGTGGACGGGCGAGACACAGTTCCCTGCCAAGCCCACGCGCTGGCGCGGGACAAAAGAAAGGGGCCGCCCGGCTGACCGGAGCGGCCCAAGTCTAGGGAGGAAACGCCCAAGGAGGGCAGCGGCATCGCGAGGCGACACCGCGCCCTAATAATATGGGCCCCGATCATCACCGCCACAAGACAGATGTCGGCTGATTTTTTGAGCACGCCTATTCGGCAGGCATTCTTTGTTTTTCAACGATCTGAACGTGGGCCGCCCATGGGCAAGGCGATTCTGCCGCCAGATGTGCCCGCGGATCGATCTGTCCTGCCACCCTCAGGCGGTGCCCTCTTGCTCGCACATGCGAAGGCCGTCGCGTCCGTGCCGCAGACAGACGCGACGCCGAAGAAGCAGCGCCGGCTGCAGCCGCATTGCACGCCCCTCCCCCGGTGCGCTAGAGCCGGAACGGAGCGGGCCACTCTGAGCCGCGCGCGGGGCGGTGGTCTGATCCGAACCGAAATCAAAAGGCGCGCCATCGGCGGTGCCGCCGCGTGATCCCGCCCAGGCGGGAGGATTGGGAGATTCATGATGACCCCCGTCGCCTTGGATGATTTCGTCCACAAGCTCGCCACCGTTTCCGGGGACGCCATCCTGCCTTTCTTCCGCACCTCGCTCGGGGTGGAGGACAAAAGCCGGGGCAGGGCCTTCGATCCCGTCACCGAGGCGGACCGGGCGGCCGAGCATGTGATGCGCCGCCTGATCAAGCAGCACTTCCCCGACCATGGAATCATCGGCGAGGAATTTGGGGACGAGCATCGCGATGCGACCTATGTCTGGGCGCTGGACCCCATCGACGGCACCAAGTCCTTCATCGCCGGCATGCCGGCCTGGGGTACCCTGATCGGCCTTCTGAAAGAGGAAACTCCGGTCTATGGCATGATGCACCAGCCCTTCATCCGCGAGCGGTTCTTCGGCGACGGCGCCACCGCGCGCTATCAGGGACCGGCCGGCGAGCGCCTGCTCCATGCGCGAGACTGCAAGGCCCTGGAGGACGCCATCCTGTTCACCACCTCGCCGCTTCTGATGGAGGTGGGGGATCGCGCGTCCTTCCACCGGGTGGAGCAGAAGGTACGGCTCTCGCGCTATGGCGGCGATTGCTATGCCTACTGCATGGTCGCGGCGGGACTGGTGGACCTCGTGATCGAAACCGGCCTTCAGGACCACGACGTCATCGCGCTGGTGCCGATCATCGAGGGAGCCGGCGGCCTCGTCACCGATTGGGAGGGGCGCCCGGCCATCGGCGGCGGGCGGGTCGTCGCAGCGGGAAGCCGCGCCGTCCACGCCGCTGCGCTGGAGATGCTGGCAGGCGGCGCATGATCCTGCATCACCTGTCGCTGGGCTCAAACGATCTGGACCGCTCGCAGGTCTTCTATGACGCGGTGCTTGGCGTGCTCGGCCTTCGCCTGCTGAATGCCGATGCCCAGTCGCTGGACTATGGGGCCGCGACCTGGTTCTTCAGCCTGGAGCGCCCGGTGGACGGAACGCCCGCAACACCGGGTAACGGCACCCATGTCGCCTTCGCCACGGAGAGCCGGGCCCAGGTTGACGCGTTCCACCGGCTCGCCTTGCTCCACGGGGGAACGGATTGCGGCCCGCCGGGCCTGCGTCCGCACTATGATCCCCATTATTACGGGGCATTCGTCCGCGATCCGGACGGCAACAAGCTGGAAGCGGTGACCTATTCGTCCGTGTAGAGCGCCGGGTCACCGGGAATGAAGGCGTCGAACGCCGCCCAGAACTGCGCGCGGATGGCATCCCTCTCCATCAGGATTTCGTGGCGCGCGCCCGGAATGATCACATGCCCGCCGGCGATCAGGCGCGTCGACAGGTGCTCGATGGCCCGCGTCGAGACAATACGGTCCTCGCCCGCGCCAATCAGCAACATCGGCTGGCGGATCTGGCGCACCACTTCCGGTTTGGCGAGCCGTTCCATGAGATCGAAAGCTGATGCCAGCCAGGAAATGGTAGGAGCGCCGAGCGCCAGATGGGGATGCGCCCGCACCATGGCGGCGGCTGCGGCGTAACGCTCAGGATCGGATGTCACCGGGTTGGTGGCGAAGGGGCGCTCGGTGATCGGGCCGTGGGCACCCCCCGGAATGAACGCCCAGCCGAACGGCCCGCGCAGCCCCCGCGCCAAGGCGCGCGCCATCCCGCCGGCCCGGCCGAGATTGAGCTCAAGCATCGGCGCCAGCAGGACCATGCGATCGAACCACCGATGACCTTCGAGGATGCTGTCCAGCGCCACCGTAGCGCCCATGGAATGGGCCAGCAGATAATGGGGCGCCGGACAATCCGGCAAAAGGACCTGTCGGACGAAGGCCGCGAGGTCCAACTGATAGTCGGAGAAGCGCCCCACATGGCCTTTTCGCGGGTGCCGCAGCAGCCGCTGCGACCCACCTTGCCCGCGCCAGTCGAACAGGGCGGCGGCAAACCCCCGGGCCGTTAGCTCACGGACGACCTCGTAATACTTCTCGATGAACTCGGTCCGGCCGGCGAAAAGGGTCACCGTCCCGCGCGCCGGAACACCCGCATCGGCAGGCCAACGGGCAAAGCGGATCATGACACCGTCGGCGGTCTCGATGTATCCCGATCGCGCTCCGGAAGGCGCCGGGCAGTCGGGAATTTCACACAAGGGGGAGGAGGCCGACGAAGCCGATGCCATGCCGAGGATCTTGATGGGGGAAGATGCCACCCGCACCAGAGGCTTACACATTCGCCGGCGGACGGGCAATGCAGGCGCATAAGGCGTGCGGCGCGGAGCACGCCGCTCAATAGGGCTTTCCGGCGAACCCGATAACCTGCATGCCGCTGATCTCGCCGGAGACCGCATCCAGCACCAGCCGGACGCGCTCACGACGGGGGCCCGTGGCTTCGCAGATATAGGCGCTTCCCCGCCGATTGAGGTTGCTGATGCTGGAAAAGCCGCGCGCCCGAAGGGTCGCTTCAAGGGCCTCGGGCGTCATGCCGCTGGCATCGATGCCGGCCGGCGCCGCCTCCCCATAAGAGGGGGCAAGGCCCACCATCGCCCGCGCTGATTCAGGAGTCCTGAAGGGCGCTCCCAGGGAAGATCCGCCGGATTGCAGCCCCACAACCTGGCTCTCGGCACCCGAAGCCAGCCCGAGGACAAGCGCCAGACCGCCCGCGCAAATGACCGCGCCAAGCGATGTTCGGGGCTTGATTGGGCTCCATCCCACGAGTTTGGCCGCGCTTAAGTCGCACCGGCTCACCGGAAGGGCGAAAGACGATCCGACGTGAATTCGTTTGGTATTATAAGGTTCACTTGTGAACAATTTCCCGCCGGGCCGTTCAGTCGAAGTTCAGGATCCCGGCCCTTGACGCTGGCAACACCCCTTCCCACATCCGCTCTGTCACCGGTCTTCGGAAGGTGACTGAATTGGGTCCGGCTTCGGCGGACCCGCTCCGCATGTCGCTTGAGGAGGATATGCCATGCGAACCTTTGATCTTGCCCCTCTGTATCGCAATACCGTTGGCTTTGACCGCCTTTTTTCGCTGCTCGATTCCGTCGGCGGCGTGGAGGCCACTCCGGGCTATCCGCCCTACAATATCGAGCGGACCGGAGAGACCGACTACCGCATCACGGTTGCCGTGGCCGGCTTCACCCCCGCGGAACTCACCATCGAGTCCAAGGAAAACAGTCTCACCATTCGGGGCGAAAAAACCGACGCAGAGACCAGCGATCGCAGCCAGGTTCTCTATCGTGGCATTGCGGCGCGCGCCTTCGAACGCCGGTTCCAGTTGGCGGACCATGTGGAAGTGAAGGGCGCCCGTCTCGAAAACGGCTTGTTGCACGTGGATCTCGTGCGCAACGTGCCCGAGGCCAAGAAGCCCCGCACCATCGCCATCTCCACCGACGTGGCATCCGCCGCCCCTCAGGTGGCGCCTCAGGTCGAAGCCAAGGCGGCCTGAGCCCGCTGCCCTCCTGATTGATCGAGCGCCCCGGCCTGCGGCCGGGGCGTTCTGCGTCCTGGCGCCCTTCCGTCCGCCGTGATGGCTTCCTATGTTGAGGACCGAAGCGGCTGCGGCCCCCTGCCCTTTGAGGAATCGCCATGTTCATCCAAACCGAGCCGACCCCCAACCCGGCCACGCTGAAGTTCCTGCCTGGACGTACCGTGCTCGGAGAGGGGACGCTAGAATTGCGCTCGCCCATGGAGGCGGGCCGCTCTCCCCTGGCCCAGAGCCTGTTCGAAGTGCCGGGCGTGACCGGCGTGTTCCTGGGATCGGACTTCATCACCGTCACCAAGGCCGGCGGCGACTGGATGCACCTGAAGCCCGCAATCCTCGGCGCCATCATGGAGCATTTCATGTCCGGCGCGCCCATCCTCTCGGAGGGCGAGGCGGCGGACCTGGACGAGGACGAAGAGTTCTTCGAGGAAAGCGATACCGAAATCGTCGGCACCATCAAGGAGCTGATCGAGACCCGCGTGCGCCCGGCCGTTGCCAATGACGGCGGCGACATCACATTCCGAGGGTTCCGCGACGGCGTGGTCTTCCTCAATATGAAGGGCTCGTGCTCCGGTTGCCCCTCGTCAACCGCGACGCTGAAGAACGGCATCGAGAATCTGCTGCGCCACTTCGTTCCAGAAGTGGTGGAGGTGCGTCCGATCTGACGCCTGCGGTTCAGCCGCCCCTTCCGTCAGCGCGCGTTTCGGTGGAATGTGGCCGCGGGATTCGGGCTATCGCGGGTACAATGCACATTCTTGCTCTTGATACGGCGCTCACCGCCTGTTCCGTCGCGCTCCTGGATGTCGAGGCAGACAGCATTGTCGCCGGCGATTCCCTGTTCATGGAGCGCGGGCATGCCGAAGCCCTGATCCCGATGGTGGAACAGGTTATGACCACGGCGGGGCTTGGCTTCTCCGACCTAGAGCGAGTGGCGGTGACGGTGGGTCCCGGAAGCTTCACAGGCCTGCGGGTCGGGATCTCGGCAGCGCGTGGCTTTGCCCTCGCCACCGGCAAGCCGGCAGTGGGGGTCACCACCCTCGCGGCGCTTGCCGCCCCGTTCCTGGCGTTCGACGATTCGCTTCCCGTTCTGGCAGCCATCGACGCGCGGCATGGGCATGTGTTTTGCCAATTGTTTGGCGTGGGAGGACGTACGCTGGTGCCCCCGCGCATCGCCTCGGCAAAGGAGGCGGGGCGCTTGGCGGCCATGGGCGCCGTGCGGCTGGTGGGCTCCGGCGCGGCCGTGGTCGCGGAGGCTTGGCCCTCGGGCGAACTGGCCCCCGCCAGCGTCGAGCAGGTGGCCGCGGCAGATGTCGCGTGGGTCGCGCGGCTGGGCGCGGTGGCAGACCCCGCCACGGCGGAGCCCAAACCCCTCTATCTGCGCGCGCCCGACGCCAAGCCCCAGGATGGCGCCCGCATCGCGCGGGTGTGAGGGGGTCACATGAGCCTGTTCGGCCGTTTCCTCTCCGCCCCGCAGCCCCAACTGCGCGACGCCCGCCCAGCGGATGCCGGCGCGCTTGCGCGCATCCACGCCGCGAGCTTCCATCGCGGCTGGGGCGTGGACGAGTTTGAACGCCTGCTGGCGGAGCGCGTGACGCTCGCGCATGTGCTGGCCGAGCGGTCGGCAGGTGCGCCAGTCGCTTTCGTGCTGTCCCATCTCGTCCCTCCGGAAGGCGAGATCCTCTCCATCGCCGTCGCACCCTCCGCGCGGCGCAAGGGCCATGGCGCGCGTCTATTGACCCACCATCTCGGGCGTCTCGCGGCCATGGGCGTTCAGGTTTCTCACTTGGAAGTGGACGCCACCAATGCGGGCGCCCTCGCCCTCTACCGGCGGCTCGGCTATGTGGAGGCGGGACGGCGCAAAGGCTATTATCAGACCGCCGGCCGGGCGACCGATGCCCTCGTTCTGCGGCGCGACTTCTAGAGCCTGATCCGATCCGGCTGAACCAACCTGATCGGTGAATCGGTCTGCAAATTATCGATAGAGAGCGTTTAACCGATCGGACTGCGATCCAATCAGATCGGAACGTGCTCTTGGCCCCTCCGGCTTGCCGTCTGCCGGCCGGGGCGTCATAAGCGATCGGGACAGGTTGACCAGGGAGGCTGTGGTCCTTGAGCGGGAAGATCAGCGCGATCGAGGAAGCCTGTCACGCCAAGGGCATGCGCATGACCGACCAGCGCCGCGTCATCGCCCGCGTCCTGACCGCCGCTTCGGACCATCCGGATGTGGAGGAACTGCACCGGCGGGCCAGCGCGATCGATTCGAACATCTCCATCTCCACCGTCTATCGCACCGTGAAGATGTTCGAGGATGCCGGGATCATCGCGCGGCACGAGTTCGGCGACGGCCGCTCGCGCTACGAGCCGGTGCCCGACGAACATCATGACCATCTCATCGACCTGCGCTCCGGCCGCGTGGTCGAGTTCCGGTCCGAGGAAATCGAGCGCCTGCAGGAGGAAATCGCCCGCCGGCTCGGCTATCGCATCGTCGGCCACCGGCTTGAGCTCTATGTGGTGCCCTCAGGCGAGGGCGAGGAATGAGCGACCCCGCCGGCGAACTGGAAGGTATTTTCCGCTCCGCCCCGATGCCGGACCTGGGGCCGGAGCCGGCGCCGGGCGCCGTGTTCTTGACGCGCCTGCGCCTGGGCGTGGTGCTTGGCCTCGTCGGCCTTCTGACCGCGATCGGCATTCCCCTTCAATGGGCCTCCCTCAAGCTGCGCCTGCCGACGCGACGCCTGATCCCGACGTGGTACCATAGAGGGGTGCTGCGGCTGATCGGAGTGAGGGTTCGGGTTCACGGCGCACCCGCGAAGGGGCGCCCGCTGCTGCTTTTGTCGAATCATGCGTCCTGGCTCGACATCACCGTGGTCGGATCCCTTTTCCCCTTGTTCTTCGTGGCCAAGAGCGAAGTGGAAAAATGGCCGGTCATCGGCCTTTTGGCCGCGCTCCAGCGAACCGTGTTCGTGGACCGCCAGCGGCGCAGCGCGACCGGCGCGGTGAACCGCGAGATCGCGGCGCGCCTGGCCGAAGGCGATCCCGTGGTGCTGTTCGCGGAGGGCACTTCGGACGACGGCAACCGCGTCCTTCCGTTTCGCAGCGCCCTGGTGGGCGCGGTGCGCGACGCCTTTGACGGCGAGCGCCATGTGATCGTCCAACCCATGGCGGTCGCCTATGTGCGCCTCCAAGGCATTCCCATGGGGCGTAGCCACCGTCCCGTCGCGGCCTGGACCGGCGACCTCGACCTTGGGCCCCATCTTCTGGAGCTGCTGCGGCAGGGGGCCGTGGACGTGGACGTGACCTTCGGCCATGCCCGTATGCTGGATGGGGACGCCGACCGCAAGCAGGTGACCCGCGCCTGCGAACAGGATGTCCGGACCTTGTGCGCCGCCCGTCTGCTCGGGCGCATCCCGCCGTCCTTTGCCCCCTGAGCGAGCCAAAGCCGGCGCCGCGAGTTTCCAAACGGCGGGTTTGCCGGTAAAACCGAAAACACGGTGATTTTCGGGTGGGGACGCGCGCGGGCCTTCATGGGCCTTGAGCGGTGGGTTCACGGGAGAACAAGCGCCGGCGTCACGGGACCGTCGCGCCGATGCGCGATGGTGAGGTTGGCAGAACAGGCACTATGGACGCGCCCCGCAAGCTGTATGTGAAGTCCTTCGGATGTCAGATGAACGTCTACGATTCCCATCGTATGGCGGATATGCTGGCCAAAGAGGGCTATGTGGAGACCAACGAGCCCGCCGATGCGGATCTCGTCATCCTGAACACCTGCCATATCCGCGAGAAGGCGGCCGAAAAGGTCTATTCCGAACTCGGGCGCCTGCGCAAAGCGCAGGACGAGACGGGCCGCGTCAGCTTGGTTGCCGTCGCGGGCTGCGTCGCGCAGGCCGAAGGCGCGGAGATCCTGAAGCGAGCCCCGGTGGTTGATCTGGTCGTTGGTCCCCAAAGCTACCACCGGCTGCCGGAGCTGCTCGCCAAAGCCCGCGCCGGCGAGCCCGCCGTCGACACGGAATTTCCCGTCGAAGACAAATTTGACCACCTGCCCGCCCCCACCGGCGCGGCGACCCGCAAGCGCGGGCCTTCCGCCTTCCTCACCGTGCAGGAAGGCTGCGACAAATTCTGTACCTTCTGCGTCGTTCCCTATACCCGCGGCGCCGAGGTCTCGCGTCCGGTGTCAAAGATCCTTGCGGAAGCGGAACGCCTCGCAGAACAGGGCGTGCGCGAACTGACCCTGATCGGCCAGAATGTGAACGCCTTCCACGGCACGGGACCGGACGGAAGAAGCTGGACCCTCGCAGACCTGCTGTACAAGCTGGCGGAGATTCCCGGCATTGGCCGCCTGCGCTACACGACCAGCCATCCGCGCGACATGGGTGAGGATCTGGTGGCCGCCCATCGCGACCTGCCGGCGCTGATGCCCTACCTTCATCTCCCGGTCCAATCGGGGTCGGACCGCGTGCTGAAGGCGATGAACCGCAAGCATGGGCGCGATCTGTTCTTCGACATCGTCGCGCGCATGCGCGACGCGCGACCCGATATGGCCCTGTCCTCGGACTTCATTGTCGGATTTCCGGGGGAAACCGACGCGGAGTTCGAAGAAACCATGGATCTCATCGCGCGTGTGGGATTTGCGGGCGCCTATTCCTTCAAATATTCCCCGCGCCCCGGCACGCCGGCCGCGGACTTGGCCGCTCAGGTTCCCGAGAGCGTCAAGACCGAGCGCCTGCATCGACTACAAGCCGCGCTGGAAGCCTCCAAGCGCGCCTTCGATGCAAGCTGCGTCGGCCGCACCTTCGAGGTTCTGTTGGAAAAGCCGGGTCGCCAGCCCGGCCAGTTGATCGGGCGCTCGCCCTATCTCCAGTCCGTGGTGGTGAATGACCCGCCCGCGACGATCGGCGAATTCCTGAGCGTGACCATCACCGACGCAGGTCCCAACAGCCTCGCCGGCTCCCCAAATCTCCCGGCCGCGCCAGCCGCCCGGACCATTGCCGCATTGGAGGCCTAAGCATTGCGCAAATCGGGCGATAAGGACCGCTCCACCGCCGCGCCCCAGGGGCCGGCTCGTGCCGCCATTGCCGACCCTTGGGCCATTCAGGGAGAAGATGGCCACACCCAGGTGGTTCTCGCCTTTGACGACAATCGCCTCGCCACGCTGCTGTTCGGCCATTACGGGCGCAACCTTGCGCTGCTGGAGCGAAAGCTCGGGGTCAAGGCGGATTCGCGCGGCAACCACGTGACCCTGGAAGGGGGACGGGACGGCTGCGAGCAGGCCCGGCGCGTGCTCGAACACCTCTACGAATCGCTCAAGCGCGGCCGCGATATCGGCCCGGGAGACGTGGAAGGAGCGATCCGGGAGGCGGTGTCCCAGGGATCCCTGTTCGATTTCGACCCCGCCGAGACCCGCCAGCATTTCGACGAAATCCAGTTGCGTCGGCGCCCCGTCCGGGCGCGCACGGCGGCGCAGGATGCCTATATCCGCGCCCTGAAGCGCCATACGCTGGTGTTCGGAACCGGTCCCGCCGGCACAGGCAAGACCTGGCTCGCGGTGGCCTACGCGGTGCATCTGCTCGAACGGCGCATGGTGGATCGGCTCATCCTGTCGCGGCCCGCAGTGGAGGCCGGCGAGCGACTGGGCTTCCTTCCGGGCGACATGAAAGAGAAGGTCGACCCTTATCTTCGCCCCATCTACGATGCGCTTCACGATCTCATGGACAGGGCGTTCGTTGAGCGCGCGCTGCAGACCGGGGAAATCGAGATCGCCCCGCTCGCCTTCATGCGGGGTCGAACGCTCTCCAACGCCGCCGTCATTCTGGACGAGGCGCAGAACACCACTTCCATGCAGATGAAGATGTTCCTGACCCGCCTCGGTGAGAACTCGCACATGATCGTCACGGGCGATCCCAGCCAGATCGACCTGCCGTCCGGCCAAACGTCCGGCCTGTCGGAGGCGGTCCGTCTGCTGGACGGCGTTGAGGGCGTGGGCGTGTGCCACTTCAAGGCGGAGGACGTGGTGCGCCACGAACTGGTGGCCCGCATCGTGGCGGCCTATGAAGGCGGCACCGCGCGGCCGGCAGCGAAGGAAGGCTGACCCATGGGTGGCGCGCGAAGTCCCGTCATTGACGTGGATGTCCTCAGCGAGGCGCCCGGCTGGTCAGACCTTGCCGCCGCCCCAGACCTCGCGGAGCGTGCCGTCCGCGCGGCCCTCGCGGAGGCCGCCGATCTTGAGGACGACGTCGCTTTCGAGGTGAGCGTCACCCTCACCGACGATGCGCGCATCCGCACCCTTAATCGCGACTGGCGCGCCAAGGACAAGCCCACCAACGTCCTCTCCTTCCCCGCTGCGGACGTCCCTGCAGATGTCACGCCCGTGCCACTGGGGGATGTGATCCTCGCCTGGGAGACCGTGCGGGCCGAAGCCCTGGACGAGGGCAAGAGCCTTGGCGACCATTTCACCCATCTCGTCGTTCACGGCACGCTTCACCTCATCGGCTTTGACCATGAGAGCGATGCCGAGGCCGAAGAGATGGAAGACACCGAGCGGCGCATTCTGGCAGGATTAGGCATCGCCGATCCTTATGCCATGCCCGTCGAACCCTGAAGGGAGACCATGTCCATTACCGACCCCGCGAGCGATCCCGCCGCATCGGAGCCTCAGAGTTTTATCGATCGATTGCGTGCCCTCCTCGGCACCTTCCGGCCGCATGCCTCGCTGCGCACCGACCTTGTCGAAGTGCTGGATGCGGGGACGGAGGGTCCTACCGGGGAGGGAAGCGAATTCTCGCCGTCCGAGCGCAAAATGCTGCGCAACATCCTCAATCTGAAGGAAGTCGGGATCGGCGACATCATGGTGCCACGCGCCGAGATCGTTGCCGTGCACAAAGACGCCTCGCTCGCGGAGTTGCTCGCCACCTTCGCCAACGCGGCGCATTCCCGGCTGGTGGTCTATGACGACACGCTGGACGACCCGGTGGGCATGGTCCACATCCGCGACCTGTTGGGCTTCATCACCGGCGCGCGCGGAAAGGAAATCGGAGTTGGCGACATCAATCTGGCCGCCGTGGACTTGACCCAGTCGCTGGCTGACACGGATCTCATCCGCCGCCTGCTCTATGTGCCCCCCTCCATGCCCGCCGTGGATCTTTTGGTCTCCATGCAGGCGGCGCGCGTTCATCTCGCGCTCGTCATCGACGAATATGGCGGTACCGACGGCTTGGTCTCGATCGAGGACGTGGTGGAGGAAATTGTCGGGGAAATCGAGGACGAGCATGATGACGAGGCTGCCCTCATAAAAGTGCAGCCGGACGGCACGTTCCTCGCCGATGCCCGCACACCCATGGACGAAGTGCTGGAGGTTCTCGGCCCCGGCTTCGCGCCGCCGGAGCTGACGGAGGAAGTGGACTCGCTGGGCGGTCTCGTCGTGACGCTCGCCGCGCGTGTTCCGCGCGTGGGCGAAATGGTCTCAACCCCCGGCGACTTTCGTATTGAGGTGGTCGAAGCCGACCCCCGCAGGGTGAAGCAATTGCGCATTATTCCTCCCCCCGAAGACGCTTCTGCAGGGGAGCCGGGCGGTGAGGGGGCGTGACGGCTGAGTTATTGCGCACGGCCGGCGCGGCCGTGCGCAACCTCAGCGGATGGCGGCGACTGGCCCTCGCCTTTGGCGCCGGTGTCGTTTCCGCCGGCTCCACCGCGCCCTGGGGTCTTTGGCCGCTGCTGTTCGGGACATTTCCCCTGCTGGTTCTGCTGTTGGACGGACCGCCCGGCGCGGGACGCGGGCGTGCTTTGCGCGGCGCCGCGGCGGTCGGCTGGGGGTTCGGATTCGGCTATTTCCTGGCCTCCCTCTGGTGGATCGGAAACGCCTTCCTGGTTGAAGCAGACGTCTTCGCCTGGCTCCTTCCGTTCGCGGTCGTGTCGCTTCCGGCGGGCCTCGCGCTGTTTACCGCCTTCGGGTTGGCTTGCGCGCGGCTGCTGTGGTCGGACGGGCCGGGACGCGTGTGTGCCTTTGCGGTGGGGCTTGGCGGCAGCGAATGGCTGCGCGGCCATGTGCTTACAGGCTTTCCCTGGAACACCTTCGGATATGCGCTCGCGGAAAACCTCGCTTTGGCGCAGAGCGCCTCTGTTATCGGGCTGTGGGGCCTGACCCTCGCCGCCATCCTGGTGTTCAGCGCGCCAGTTCTTCTGCTCGATACACGCGGACACGCCCGCATCTGGGGGCCGGCCCTCGCTGCCGTGACTTTGCTCGCGGCGTATGGTTGGGGGGCGTGGCGCCTGGCGCAACCCGCGCCGCCGCTGCTCGCCGGCGTCCATCTGCGCATCATGCAGCCGGCCCTGCCGCAGGACCAGAAATTCGCTTATGCGGAGCGCCGCCGCATCCTCGAAGATTATCTGGCGCTCAGCCGAATGCCGAGTGCGGTTTATCCGCGAGGGCTGGAGGACGTGTCTCTCCTGGTCTGGCCGGAATCAGCCTTTCCCTTCATTTACGAACGCGAGCCTTGGGCACGAGAACAGATTGCGCAGGCGCTGCCCGACACGGTGACGCTGGTGACCGGGGCCGCGCGATACGCGCCTCCCCCGCCCGGACAAAGCTCGTTCTTCTACAATGCCATCCGCGTCATGGACGGCAAAGGCGACGTCCTCCAGAACGCCGACAAGGTGCATCTTGTGCCCTTCGGAGAATACCTGCCGTTCCAGGCGGCGATGGAGGCCATCGGCTTTGAGCAATTGACCCGCCAGCGCGGCGGATTTGCCTCAGGTGACAGCCTGAAGCCGCTCCTTTTGCCCGGGCTTCCATCCGCCGCTCCGCTGATCTGCTACGAAGCGATCTTTCCCGGTGCGGTCGTGCCGGCAGGAGAAAGGCCCGGATTTCTGCTGAACGTCACAAATGACGCATGGTTCGGTGCAACCCCAGGTCCGTACCAGCATTTCCTTCAGGCCCGTCTGCGCACCATCGAGGAGGGGTTACCTATGGTCCGGGCGGCGAATACCGGCCTCTCTGCCGTCATCGACCCCATGGGGCGGATCGTCGCAGGCCTATCGCTAGGCGAGAAAGGCAACCTAGACGTGGGTTTGCCGCCGGCTCTGGACCGCCGCCCCTGGGGAGGCAGACATCCCAACCTCGGATTTACCTCATTGTTTTTTCTCTGCTTATTTGTTGCTGTGGCGCAGCTTCGGAAATCCTGATTTACACAATCACACGCAAAAGTTGATCGACGCTACATCCACAAATGCGTATCTTGCCGGCGTCAGGGCAGCCTTCGCTTCGCGAAGTTCACATTCTCTTTCCCGATTTAGCCGGAGAGACCATGGCCAAGAAGGCGCCGAATCCTATCGACAAGCATGTGGGGAGTCGTGTCCGCATGCGTCGCATGATGGTGGGGATGAGTCAGGAGAAGCTGGGCGAAAGTCTCGGCATCACCTTCCAGCAAATTCAGAAATATGAGAAGGGCACCAACCGCATCGGCGCGAGTCGCCTGCAGCAGATCTCCATTGTCCTTGCCGTTCCGGTGGCCTTCTTCTTCGAAGGGGCGCCGACGCTGGTTCCGAATGAGGAGGGCTTCAGCGAAGCAAGCTCCCCGACCTTCGTGAACGACTTCCTGGCCACGTCGGACGGCCTCGCTCTGACGCGCAATTTCATGCGGATATCGGACAGCAAGGTTCGCCGCCGCATTGTGGACCTGGTCGCCGCGATTGCCGGCGAGGAGGTCGTCGAGGCCTGACATTCTTTTTGAGAAACGGTTTCGACAGGCCGGTCTTGACCGGCTTGTCCGCCTTTGGGAAAAGCGTCGGCCTGCCGCGGATGTGGCGTGAGGAAGAAAAATGGGTCGGTCATCTTATCTTTTTACCAGCGAGTCCGTTTCCGAGGGGCATCCTGACAAGGTGTGCGATCGCATTTCGGATGAGGTGGTGGACGCCTTCTTCCGAACTGCGGCGGAACAGGGGCTGGATCCGACCCAGATCCGGGTGGCGTGCGAGACGCTGGCGACCACCAACCGGGTGGTGATTGCGGGCGAGACGCGGGGCCCTTCGACCATCACCAAGGACATGGTGAGCCATGTCGCCCGGCTGGCGATCCGCGATATCGGCTATGAGCAGGAGGGCTTCCACTGGGAGACCGCGGACGTCGAAGTCCTGCTTCATGCCCAGTCGGCGGACATCGCCCAGGGCGTGGACATCGCGGGCAACAAGGACGAGGGCGCGGGCGACCAGGGCATCATGTTCGGCTATGCGGTCAAAGAGACCCCCGAACTCATGCCGGCGCCCATTTTCTACGCCCATAAGATCTTGAAAGTGCTGGCGGAAGCCCGCCGCTCCGGCGAGACCGGCGCGCTCGGCCCGGACGCCAAGAGCCAGGTCACGGTGCGCTATGAGGACGGCAAGCCGGTGGGGGTGACGCAGCTCGTCCTGTCCACCCAGCACCTCGACCCGCACCTGTCCTCCCACGATGTGCGCTCCATCGTGGAACCCTATATCCGCCAAGCCCTTCCGGAGGGCTGGATCAGCCCGGAGACGGTCTGGCACGTCAATCCCACGGGCAAGTTCGTGATCGGCGGCCCGGACGGCGATTGCGGCCTCACCGGGCGCAAGATCATCGTGGACACCTATGGCGGCGCGGCGCCCCATGGCGGCGGCGCCTTCTCGGGCAAGGACCCGACCAAGGTGGACCGCTCGGCCGCCTATGCCGCCCGCTATCTGGCGAAAAACGTTGTGGCCGCAGGACTTAGCGAGCGCGCGACGATCCAGCTCGCTTATGCCATCGGCGTCTCGGACCCGCTCGCCGTCTATGTCGACCTGCACGGGACCGGGCAGGTGGAAGAGGCCAAGCTTGAGCAGGTGCTGCGCGAGGTGGTCAATCTGCGCCCGCGCGGCATCCGCGAGCACCTCAATCTCTGCCAGCCCATCTATGCCCGCACCGCCGCCTATGGCCATTTCGGCCGCGCGCCGGAGGCGGATGGCGGCTTCTCCTGGGAGAAGACCGACCTGGTGGACAAGCTGAAAGCGGCCTTTGCGTGACGCGAACTATGGCGGGCGCCCCGCGCTTGCCATAAGAGCGCCCGGTAAATTCCGCCGTAACAGGAGACAAGAAGGGCCGTCCGCGGCCCTTTTTCGCGTTTATTCCCGCTTTTTACAGAATGACCAGCGAGCGCAGAGCCCATGTCCGTGAAACCTGACGCGGACGATATAACGAACGCGTCCGGCGGCCCCCGCCGCGATCCCGCCACGGGCCAGATGGCCTCCTTCCATGGCCGGCGGGTGGGCAAGCCCCTGCGCCCCGTCCAGGCGGAGGCCCATGGGCGGCTCATCGCCCGCTACCGCCTCGCGCTGGAGGCGCTCGCGACGCCGCACACCCTGTTTCCCGCCCCCGTTGCGGGGCTGGCGCTGGAGATCGGCTTTGGCGGCGGGGAGCATCTGGTCCATGCGGCGCAGGCGCGGCCCGACTGGGGCTTTCTCGGCGTCGAGCCCTTCTTGAACGGCATGACCCGCGCGCTCATGGATCTGGAGGCGGCGGGCCTCGACACGGTGCGGGTGTTCGACGACGACGCGGCCCTCGTGCTCGCGCGCCTGCCGGCGGACTGCCTGGAGCGGGTGGACCTGTTTTATCCCGACCCCTGGCCCAAGCGCCGCCATTGGAAGCGCCGCTTCGTGCGGGCGGACAATCTCACCCTCATCACCCGCGCGCTGAAGCCCGGCGGCCTGTTCCGCTTCGCCAGCGACGTGCCGGACTATGTGGATTGGTGCCTGCGCGAGGTGAAAGCCCATGGCGCCCTCGCCTGGCGCGCGGAGCGGGCGGACGATTGGCGCCGCCCCTTCCCCGGCTGGCCGGGCACGCGCTATGAGGCCAAGGCGCTCAAAGCCGGGCGGGTCGGCACCTATCTCACCTTCCAGAAGCCCGCCGCGCCCTGAGCCGGCCCCGCGCGGCCCGAGGGCGCCGCGCCCGAACGCCCGGCCCCCCGCCCACAGCGCCCGGCGGCGG
>JBFMAV010000088.1:0-15810 GCA_040755535.1 Pseudomonadota bacterium
ACGTGGAGAGGCTGCCGCGATTGTGGACGTAATTCTCCGTGCCGTCGCTGGTGATGGCCGTGCCGCCCGCACCGCCGGTCAGCGCCACACCCGGCGCCACATTGATGATCGGATCGCCATTGCCCTGAGCCAAGATGGCGGTCGCGCCGGCGCCCGAGGCGGTGATCGAGGCATTGGCGTGCACCGTCACCTTGCCGGAGCTGCTAGAGCTGCCATTGAGCAGGGTCATCGTCGTCCCGTTCATCACCAGGCCGCCGCCGTTGCTGACCGATTGGGCAATCACACCGTCCGCCCCCGCGCCGGTCACTGTGATGGGGGCGTTGACCGTGACCGTCACCGCCCCGCCCGTGCCCGTGCCGCCGGAGGTCCTGGTGGCGGTGGGGCTTTTTCCGTTGTTGATGATGGCGCCGCCGCCGCCACCAATGGATTGGGCCAGAATGCCCACGGCATTCTCGCCGGATGTGGTGATGACCCCGCTCGACGTCACCTGAACCTTACCGGCATTGCCGGAACCGGCCGTGGCGCCAAGATTGGCTTTGCCATCCGCGGAGGCAATCCCGCCGCCGCCGCCGATCGATTGAGCGATGATGCCTACCGCCGCACCGCCGGTGGTCGTGATGGCGCCGGAATTGGAGACTGTAACGCCAGCCCCCGAGCTGCCAGCCGAGCCGCCCAGGGCTGACGTCGATGCGTGCGAGATGGCCAAGCCGCCGCCGCCGCCGATGCTCTGGGCCACCAGCCCATGGGACAGCGCTCCCGACGTAGAGACCGAGGCGGACGAGGTCACGGTGACGCCGTTGCCCGCCCCGGTCCCCTTTCCGCCGAGGGTATAGGTTGCGGTGTCGTTGACCTGGGTCCCGCCGAAATCGGTCCCGGCGATGCCGCCGCCACCGCCGATGGACTGGGCAATGACCGCTGGAGACCGGTCGCCTGCCGTCGTCACCGACCCGGACAGGGTTGTGGTGACCGCACTCGCGCCTCCCGTGCTGCCGGTGTTCGCGCCCAGAAGCAGGGTCTCGGTCCCGGTCAGCGTGGCGTTCGACCCCTGTCCGAACACCCCGGCGAGGGCAACGCCACCGCCGCCAGCAATAGACTGGGCGATCATGCCGAGCGAGAGCAGCCCCTGCGTCTGCACCGCCCCGCTGGAGGTGAGCGAGACGCTGCCCGCATTGCCGCCGCCAGAGCCGCCGAGCCCGTAGGAGACGCTGAGCCAGGAGAGTTTTCCGGTCAGATTGATTTCGTTCACCGCAAATCCGCCGCCACCGGCGATGGACTGCGCCACGAGGCCAACCCCCATGGGGGCCGTATTGGACACGTGGGCCGAGCTCGTCACCGTCGTGCTGCCGCTCGCGCTGGCGCTTCCGCCGGTTCTGCCGAGGGCGAAGGAGGAGGTGTATTCGACATTCGGCGCGGTCTGCGAGCTCAAGGTATCCACAATGCTCGCTGCGCCGCCGCCGCCGGAAATGGACTGCGCCAATAGACCCACTGCGCCCCGGCCGCCAGTGGACAGCGTGGTGGATGCGCCAAGCGTCACAGTCACCGAACCGGCCGGCCCGCCACCCCCGCCCAAGTTGAACGCGGCCGTCCCGGTTTCGCTCCCGCTTGCGGTGCCGTTCACGACGGCGGCGAGCCCGCCGCCGCCGCCAATGGACTGAGCGACCGCGGCATGGGCGTTCACCCCATAGGTCACGATGCTGGTGGCGCCACTATCGGCGCCGAAATTCAGCGTCACCGCCCCGCCGGGGCCGTTGATGCCCGATGCCGAACCAAGCGCGAGCGTCGTGGTGGTCCCGTCCACCTCCGCGACGCTTTGGGCATAGGTCTGCGACTTCGCAAGCCCGCCGCCGGCACCGATGGATTGCAGCACAATGCCTTCCGCTGCGGCGCCGCTGGTGGAAAGGCTCTGCTGCACCGCGCCTTTCACCGAGCCGCCACCGCCGCCCTGCGCCGTGTTGGACGCGCCGAGCGACAAGGTCTTGGTCGCCCCGCCGCTATAACCGCCGCTCTGGTAAGAGGACCCGGCGATGCCGCCGCCGCCGCCCAGGGACTGGCCGATGACGGCCGACGCCAGAGCCCCGTGAGTGGACACCGCGCCGGACACAGTGAGGTTCACGTCTTGTGCGCTGAGGCTGGACCCGCCGGACGCGCCCAGCGCCATCGTGATCAATACGGTGCCGGCGTCGGCCGTGGTCGTGCTGGCATCGCCGGCGATGCCACCGCCGGCGCCGATGGACTGAGCGACCAGACCATGGGCCAAGATGCCCGAGGTCGCGACGGCCTGGCTTTGGTCGAGGGTGACTTTGCCCCCCGTCCCCCCCGTCGCCGCCGACGTGCCCTGGACGAGGGCCAGCAGATAGGTCCCATTCGCGGCATTCGTGAAGCCTGAACCACTCGCGCCGCCACCCCCGCCCAGCGACTGAGCGAGGACGCCAATCGCGTGCGCCCCCGTCGTGGTGATGGGCGTTTTGGAGGTTACGGTGACCGGGCCGCCCGACCCGCCGGCGCCGGATGCGCCCTGGGCGAGAGATATGGCAATGCCGCTGTCGGTGATGGACGCCGAACCCGTGGTGAGCGCTTCAACGCTGCCGCCAACGCCCGTTATGGTTTCGAAGACCGCCGCATTGGACCCCGTGAAGGAGCCGGCGGAGCCGCCGCCGCCGCCCACCGACTGCGCGAAGATACCATAGGATTGCGCACCCGAGGTCCAGATGCCTGGGGTGATTCCGTAAGCATTCACGCCCGCATTTGCCGTGACATTCACCGTGCCGCCTGCGCCACCCCCCCTGCCCGAGCCGCCGAGGCCAAGGGCGAGCGATCCCGTGCCGAAGGAGCCATAAGTGGTGGAGCTGTTGCCGCCATTGCCGCCGCCGCCGCCCACCGATTGCGCGAAGATGCCCGGCGAGCTGACACCGGTGGTGACGAGCGTGCCCTGGGTGGTCACCGTAACCGAGCCGCCCGCGGCGGCGCTGCCGCCGTTTCCGCCGACCGACAGGGAGATGGCGCTCTGGTTGAAGGAGGAATGGTCGTGAGTCGCGCCACCATTTCCGCCACCGCCACCCACCGATTGGGCGAAGATGGCGGGAGAATTATCCGGGACTTCGCCAGAGGCTGAGGTGGCGGAGGTGAGCGAAATGCCGGTGACGATCACCGACTGATTGGACACGTCGACGGTGCCGCCGGCGCCCGCGCTGCCACCTCCGCCGCCGATGGCCATGCTGAGGCCCAGCCCGAGAATGTCAGTGAAGGAGGTGCTGCCCTTCTTGCCGTCGGCGGCGACGCCCGTTTCGGCTGCGACCCCCGAGAGATTACCCATGAAATTCGCCGCGATGGCAGTGTAGGCCATGGTCTGTTGGGAGCTGAGCTTCACCTTGATCGGGGTGTCGGTCGTCACGAAGCTGTGGCCGCCATTTCCGCCCCCGCCGCCCACGGCCTGCGCCAGGATGCCCGGCGAAGCGGCGCCGAGCGTATTGATGTACGTGTTCACGCCAGCGGTTCCCGCGGACACGATGACCGAGCCGGACGCGGCGCCGGCGCCGCCATCGCCGCCGACCCCGATCGCCAGGGTCCCTCGGGTGTTTTTCTGCGCCGCCGATCCGCCCTCATAGCCGCCATAGCCGCCTTTCGACTCGCTCACCGACGAGCCGCCATTGCCGCCGCCGCCGCCAACCGATTGGGCCAAGATGCCGGCGGACTGCATGCCGAGGGTCTGGAGATTGCCGTTGGCCGTAAGGTTCACAGGGCCGCCATTGACGCCCTCGCCGCCCCAGCCGCCGACACTGACGGCGACGCCATAGGTCTTGCCTCTGGCACTGCCGTCGCTGGCCCCGCCATTGCCGCCGCCACCGCCCACGGACTGAGCGGAAATGCCCGCTGAGCCGGCGCCCTCGGTGATGATGGCCGCCGTCGAATTGACGGTCACACTACCGGAATTGTTGCCCGAGCCCCCGCCGCCGCCGATCGACAGGATCATGGCGGTGGCGTTCTTGGACGAGCTGTTGCTCTGGGTGGCGATGCTGGTGAAGGCAGCTTTGGCAAGGGTTTCCAGATCCTCGGAGGTCTGCGAGTCGGCCGCCCCCGATCCTGCAGCCGCGAAGATCGCTTCTGCGGCGAGGCTTTCGGTCAGGGAGTTGGAGCCTGCGGAGCTTGCCCCGCCATTACCGCCGCCGCCGCCAACCGACTGGGCCATAAGGCCGGCGGACGATACGCCATAGGTGTGGATCAAGCCGCCGGCATCGACCTCTACGTCCCCGCCTGCGCCGCCTCCCGCGCCCGAGCCGCCGACCGCAACGGTCGCAGTCAAATTGGAAGAGTATTTTTCGTAGCCGCCAAGGGAAACCGCCGAGCCGCCATTGCCACCCCCGCCACCCACCGACTGGGCAATCACGCCCGGCGACAGGGCACCGTAGGTGATGAGCATGGGGCCGGAGGTGGAGCTGGCGCCCTGATTGGCGATGACCGTCACCTTCTGCCCGTTTCCGCCGGCCGCGCCCCCGCCGCCCACCGCGATCGCCATGGTCGTTTGGCTGCCGGTGGCCGCGGAGGTCGCCGTTCCTCCATTGCCGCCCGATCCACCGATGGACTGGGCGACGATGGCGGGCGCGAGATCCGTGAAAAGGGCCGGGACAGACGGTAGCGTCCCGCTGGGAGGCGTCGGCAGCGTGCCGCTGGAAGGAGACACCATGACGCCCGGTTTCGGTTCGGACGGCAGCCAGCTGTAGCCAGGTGACGGCATGTCGGCCGGTGCCTGTACATCGGCCGGGACGCTCAGCGTCTGCGGCTGGCCGGTCTGAATTGTCCCCGCCACCGTCACGGTGACGGTACTGGCATTTCCGCCGGACGAGCCGGCGCCGCCGAGGGTCACGGACGACGAGTAGCCGTTCGTCTTCGTGTCGGTGTCCTGCGGCTTGATGCCGGACAAGCTTTCCGAGCGGGTTGAGCCTCCGCTGCCGCCCGCTCCGCCGATGGACTGCGCGATAATGCCCGCCGACATCTCGCCGAGCGCGTAAATGTTCCCGGCATTGACCGTGACCGCCCCGGCATTCTGGCCCGAACCTCCGTCTCCGCCGAAGGCGCTGGCATCGCCCAGGGAGAATTTGTCCTTGCCCCCCACGGCGTAGGACCCGGCCACCGCGGCGCCGCCCGTCCCTCCCGAACCGCCAACGGACTGGGCAACAATGCCGACCGACAGCGCCTTTTGCGTCGTGATCGTGCCATTCGAGGTCACCTGGACCCAGCCGGACTGGCCTCCATTGCCACCGCCGGCACCGACCGCGATGGTGCTGCTGAGGTCCATGGCGCCAGCGGCGGCCGCGCTCATGCCACCGTTGCCGCCATTGCCGCCGATGCTTTGGGCGACGAGTCCCGGCGACAACAGGCCGTTGGTGGACACCCCAGCGGCTGCGAGGGTGGCTCCGTTCTCAGCGATGCCCCCCGCGCCCCCCTGTCCGCCGACACTCACACTGGCGCTGAGCTGGCTGCCGATCGAGGCTGCCACGTCCGATCCGCCGTTGCCGCCGGCCCCGCCAATGACCTGCAGGAGCAGGCCCGGCGATTGGTTTCCGGCTGTGCTGATGTCCCCGGTGGAGGATACCGAGCCCCCTGCCGCTTTGCCGCCCGCGCCGCCGCCTCCGCCGACGGCGACGCTCACGCCGGCGTCGCCCGAGAAGGCCACTCCCCCCGCAGCGAAACCGGCGCGACCGCCCGCCCCACCAATGACTTGTGCGGAGATTCCCGCGGACATGGGACCGGTGGTCGAGATCGGCGCGGAGTTTTGGACCTCGGCGCTGCCAGCGGTGCCGCCGTTCCCGCCGCCGCCGCCGACTGCGAGGGCCATGCCTGCCGACGTAAACGTGCCCGACACCGCAAAGCCGCCATTTCCACCGGATCCGCCCAGGGACTGGGCCAGGATGCCCGGCGCGTTTCCGATCGCGGAAGAGCTAGAGATGCCGCCATAATTATAAACTTGGACGCCATTGCTCGTGGCACCTGCGCCGCCCGTGCCGCCGACGGCGACCGATCCGCCGGTCATGAAGCCGGCATCAGCCGTGACCGACAATCCGCCCGCGCCGCCGCCGCCGCCGATCGACTGGGCGAGCAAAACCGGCGCCCCGCCGCCGGAGGTGATCAGACCACCATAATTGACGACAACCACCTCGCCGCCCACGTTCCCGCTGCCGCCGGCGCCGCCAATGCTGGCGGCGATCGAAAAATCGGAAAGGCTACCGGAACTGGACATCCCGCCCACGCCACCGCCGCCGCCAATGGATTGCGCAGCAATGGCGCTGGCTCCGTACCCGCTGGTCGAGATGGTGCTCGCGGCAACCATGTTTTCGGCGAGGACCATGCCGCCGGAGCCGCCCACCCCTCCGGCGCCGCCGAGGGACACGGAGAGGCTCGGATAGGCACCTGTTGCCATCGAGAAGGATGAGCCGCCCGAGCCGCCGCCACCGCCGATCGACTGGACCAACATGCCGAAGCTGCGCGCGCCATTGGTGGCAAGCGAGGAACTGTTGCTCACCCCCTGCGCAACGCCGCCGTTGCCGCCGGCCGATCCTGCGCTATTGACGCCGCCCCCGAGCGCGAGCCCGATACTGAAGCCGCCGGCCGCGCTCACGCTCAGCGAATTCCCCGCCGCGCCGCCGCCGCCGCCGATGGATTGGGACAGCAAAGCGGGGGAATCATCGCCATTGGTAAATATGGTAACGCTGTTGGTGCTGGCGAGAACCGATCCTCCGTCACCGGCTGTCCCGCCCGTGCCGCCGAGGGACATAGTTATACTGCCCTCGCTGCTGGCGGCGATCGCAACCCCATATCCGCCAGATCCGCCGCCGCCGCCAATGGATTGGCCCGCAATACCCGGAGAGCCTGCGCCCTGGGTGGAAATTTGGCTGTTCGGCAGGGACCCACTCCCGTTCAACGGGCTGCACGTGCTGTAGGACACCGAACTGCCTTTGGGCGTCGTCTGCGCCACGCTGCAATTGATGTTGACGTCTCCGCCGGCCCCGCCACCGCCGCCGGTGCCGCCAATGCCAAGGGCCAAGGCCGCGCCCGCGGACATGGAGAAGGACAAGGCGCCGCCGCCGTTCCCGCCACCGCCACCCACCGATTGGCCGAGGATCGCGGCAGAGTTGATTTCCGACGTGGAAATGGAACCGGTGTTCTTGATTGTGACGGTGCCGCCAGCGCCCCCATCGCCTCCGGACCCGCCCTGGGCGATGGCCGCTCCCACGATGGCGGTTTCGGCCCCCCCCTGGGCGAACCCGCCACTGCCGCCACCACCGCCGATGGATTGGGCGAAAATGCCGAAGGCGCCTCCCGGCGAGGATGCGGATATCACCGATCCATCGCAGGAACCGGTGCAGATGGACCCGCTATTCGTCACCTTCACGGCGCCGCCGTCGCCCCCGCCGCCGCCGCTGCCGCCGATCGCGACCGTGACGAAGGCCAACGTGTTGCCGATCGCCATGCCGCCCGTGCCGCCGGCGCCGCCCACCGATTGGGCCAAGATGCCTCCCGATTGTCCGCCGGGGGCATTAATGTGACCCTGATTACTGACCGTGACGTTGCCGCCATCCGCGGCATTCCCCGCTGAGCCGCCGAGGGCGGTGAGGCCGGCACTCTTGCCGGCGTCTCCCCCGCCGCCGCCGACGGATTGCGCGAACACTGCGAAATATCCCTGGCCGGTGACCTTGACGTTTCCGTAGTAGGCGGCATCGGCGCCTCTGTCGAAATCGTCGTTCTTGACATCGACCTCCACGCTGCCGGCGCCACCGCCATAGCCGCCGCCACCGCCATTTCCACCGAACCAGGCATTGCTGTTGCCACCGCCGCCGCCACTTCCCCCGATGCTCTGGGCGAAGATGGCGTGGGCCTGCGTGGACGAGACCAGGACTTGGGAGGTGACCGAGACGTCTCCACCCGCCCCGCCCGCGCCCGCGTCTCCGCCACTCCCGCTGCTGATCGGATTCTCTTCGTTCCCGCCGCCACCCCCCTGGCCGCCGACGCTCTGGGCCCAGATGCCGTATACGCCCGCGCCACTGACCGCTATCGGGTTTTGGAGCGTGACATTGACCGTTCCGCCATCGCCCCCGGCACCGCCATCACCCCCATGTAACGACGTGTTATCGGTGGTTCCGCCCTGCCCGCCGTGCCCGCCCTCGGAATAGACGTAGAGGCCGGTATAGTTGAAGGTGCTGGATCCGGTCACGGTGGTGACGATGCTCACGTCGCCGCCCGTTCCGCCTGCGCCGCCGCCGCGACCGGCATAGCAGGATTCCCCCGGGCCGCCCTTGCCGCCATGGCCGCCGGTCGAGGAGGCGACGATGAAGGTCCCGTTATAGGTTTCTGGTCCCGTATAGGTGACGTTAGTACCTATTGAACCGGCATCGTTTCCGTCGCTGCCGTCTGTCGGCTTGGTGGTGCAAATGCTGTTCGGGCCACTTCCGTCGGGGCCGGCATTTGCCACCGTCGTATTGGTGTAGAAAACCGAAGTGCCCACTGCCGGGGTCTGGGCCAGAAGCGGCGAGGAGAAGAATTCGAGGGCAACCGAGGCCAAAAGCGCCGCCCGCAGAGCCTGGCCGGCGCGCGCGCCTCTCTGAGTATCATGAAACATTACGGCCCCCCGCCGGTAGATAATTAGCTTGCTAATTAAAAATTGAATGGATTCTTATTGCCGATCTACATAGGGCTACTGAGGGGCTCAATGGCGAATTTTGGGACGATTCGCTGACGCTTCTTGCCGATACGGCAAGCGTCGGGAGAGATCGATCGGGTGACGGCGCAAAGCGTGCGCCGCAGCCTGATGGTCGCCCAGGCCGGCTTTGGCCTGTCCGGATTCTTCCGACCGGGCCTGAGCGCGTGGCCTCGCCTGGGCCGCGCTCATTGGCCCGCTCTTCGACGCGGCGGGCAGCCTCAAGCCCTTGAACCAGCGCGACGCGGTGCATCCATCCGCCGCCTGCACATCACGATGCGCGAAAGGAACGATGGACGCTCGAACGAAAGGTTGCCCTGCGGATATGGGACAAGCAGGCCACCCTGGAAAAACGTGCACGGCTCCAGAGTTACCCGGCCGCGCTTGCGTTAAGGTCGGCGATGATCGTCACCAGTTTCTGCGCGCGCTGAAGGGTGAAGACTTGCTCCGGGCCACTCGGTGCAATGTCCGTGAAGGGGCTCTCGTAGAGAAGCCCCGGATCCATCGAACCGTTCTCGGTCAGGTGCTCGATGACCATGTCGAGAAACTCGATCTGCTGGGCGTTGGCGGCCGCATCGGCCAGGAACTCGCTGAAGCGTTCGGCCACCGCATGGCGGTCGAGGCCCACGAGTGACCGCAGGAAGGGGCCAAAGCCGTGGGCCAAGGCGCTGGCCGCTTCGATGTGCTGGCGCTCGCCGATTCCGGCGTCGAGCAGCATTCGGCGCAACTCGGTGATGTCGGTTTCGGTCAGCGGCTTGCCATGTCGCAGCTTGGCAATGGCGATGTGGTCCTCATGCGCGCGCAGGAAATGCCGGGCTTTTTGCCTGAAACGGACGAAGTCGACCTCGCCCACCTGCGGCAGATCCAGCGCCGTCGCCTCGCCCAGCCGATCCTCGAAATCGGTGTAGACGATCGCCTTTCGCCGCCGCTCGATATGATGCACCACGCCCCGCAAGCGCAGGCGCACCAGTTCCAGCAGCGGCACGCTGATGCCCTGCCACCAGATGTCGGAGAGGATGTCGAGGATGAGCGCATGCTGGGCGGCGATGGCGGGGATCGCCGTCTGCTCGTCGAGCGCGGCGGCGATCTCCACCAGTTGCGTCTTCAGGGTGACGAACCGGTGCGCCCCTGTCAGCAGCGCGATCTCCAGGTTGAACATGAGGAGATCAAAACGCTTGGCCTCTTCGGGTTCGCTCTTCAGTCCGTTGGGCAGGGGAGCGACATGCGTGAGCAGTTCCTCGCGCACGGTGTCGGTCAGCGTCTCCCAGGCTTGGGGGTCCTGATACTTCTCCACCAGCTTGCGTTCGGCGCGAACGATGAAATTGTCGAGCGTCATGCTCGCCACATAGCCCTTCAGGAAGTCCAGCGCCGCGGCGCGGATCGCCGGTTCGTCGGGGGCTGCCTCGGGGCCGGCGTCATAGGGCGCGCCGTCCTCGGCGACGCCGGGCGGCGGGCAGAGCCGCGCCTTCTCATCCAGCGCGCGAATGAGATCGAAACGGGCGGCGAACAGCCGTTCGCTCAGCGAGCGGGCATTCGTGCCCTCATCGGGTGGGAGGTTTTGGCGGAAGAATTCGAGATTCTGGCAATAGTCGAAGACGCGGAAGCACTCCTTGTCCGCGCCAGGGCCGAACAGGTCGGGGCAGAGCCGGGTGCCGCGGCCGAGGATCTGCCAGAACTTGGTCTTGGAGCGGATCAGCTTGAACAGGACGAGGTTCACCACCTCGGGCACGTCGATGCCGGTGTCCAGCATGTCCACCGAGATGGCGATGTGCGGCGCCCCGTCCTTCTTGGAGAAATCGTCGATCAGGGACTGGGCATATTCGGTCTTGAAGGTGATGACGCGGGCGAAGTGGCCGGCGAGATCAGGGTAGGCCCGGTTGAAGCGCTGCTCGATGAACTCCGCATGGGCCTGGTTCTTGGCGAAGATGATGGTCTTGCCGATGCGGTCGCCACCGGCGACCTTCAGCCCATGGGTCATGACATGGGCGATGACCTTGTCCACCGTGTCCGCATTGAACAGCCATTTGTTGAGCGCTTCCGCTGCCACGCTGTCGGGCGGATCCCCGCCTTCCTCGTCCCACTCCAGCATGTCCCACTGGTCCCGCTCCGCCTCCGACAGTTCGTCATAATGGATGCCCTCGCGAAGGAAGCGGGTGGGCACGGAGAGGGTGACGGGCGGCACCAGCCATTCGTCGGCGATCGCCTGGTCGAGCGAATAGGCGTCGGTGGGGACACCCTCTTCCAGGTCGAACAGGCCATAGGTGTTGCGGTCGATCTCATCGCGCGGGGTGGCGGTCAGGCCCACCAGCAGGCTGTCGAAATAATCGAAGATGGCGCCATAGCGCTGGTAGATGGAGCGGTGGGCCTCGTCGATCACCACCAGGTCGAAATGGCCGGGGCCGAAGCGGGCCGCCTCGCCTTTGCGCTCGTCGATGAGGTTCATCATGGTGGGATAGGTGGAGAGGAAGACGCGGCCCGCCGCGGTCTTCTCGGTCACCAGATTGACCGGCGAGGAATCCGGCAAATGCGCCTTGAAGGCGCGCACGGCCTGGTTCACCAGGGCCACGCGGTCGGCGAGGAAGAGCACGCGCTTCACCCAGCCGGCGCGCATGAGCACGTCCACAAGCGCGATCACCGTGCGGGTCTTGCCCGAGCCGGTGGCCATGACCAGGAGCGCCTTGCGCTGCTTGCGGGCATCGAACGCCTCCTTCACCCGCGCGATGGCCCGCTCCTGATAATAGCGGTCGGCGATCTTGCGGTTCACGCTCACGCCGGCGAGCGGCAGGCGGGCGGTGCGCCGCTGGATGAGGAGTTGAAGCTCGTCCTTGGTGTAGAAGCCGGAGACCTTGCGCGGCGGCGCGGCGCCATCGTCCCAGATCCAATGGTCATAGCCATTGGTGGTGAAGATCACCGGGCGCTGGCCGAACTGCTTTTCCAGGCAATCCGCATAGAGCTTGGCCTGCTGGCGGCCCTCATCTTCGCCGCGCCGGGTGCGTTTGGCCTCCACGAGGCCCAGCGGCGTGCCGTCGTCACCCCAGAGGACATAATCCACGAAGCCCTGGCCCTGCGCATTGGGCATGCCGGTGACCGGAAACTCGCGGTCGCGCGGCTGGTCCAGCGGCCAGCCGGCTTCCCTCAAGAGCAGGTCGATGAAGCGATCGCGGGTTTCGGCCTCGGAATAATCATGTGTGTCGGGCCGCGCCGCATTGGCGCGGCGGATGGCGTCGCGCTCGGCGCGGGCGGCTTGGAGCTGGGCGTCGAGATCGCCCTGGTCGCGCAGCAGAGCGGCGAAGGCGTGGTCCTTCGCTTCCATCTCGGCCTTGAGGCGGGTGAGTTCGGCGAAGGCCTTGCGCACCAGATCGTCCCGCCGGGTGAGGAGCGCGGGGTCGAAGGCGAGGGCATCCGGCGGCGGCGCCTTGGCATAGGTGCGCGCCAGCCAGAAGCACAGGTGGAACAGCTCGCGCACCGCCCCTTCCGCATCCCGGGCCGGGGTGTCGCGCGCCTCGTGCACGGCGCGATTGCCGATGCCGATGATGAGCTTGGCCTTGGTGAACACCGCCGGCCCGGCCCGGCGCTGGAAGCTTGGCTCATGGATCAGCGCCGAGATGCGGTCGTCATAGGGAAAGGTGAGGGTGCCATCGTTGCGATAGACCCATTGCACCGCCAGTTCCACCGCCCGCCGGGCATAGAAAGCCGCCGCCCGCGGATCGCTGACCCCATAGCCTTCCGCCTTCTTCGCGCTGTCGAAGACCTCCGGGAACTCGGCGGCGAGGAAGGCGAAGTTGGACATGGGCGCGTCCTAGAGCTGTCCGGTGAAGGCGCGGTGCTGGAGGGAAGCGAAGAGGGAGGAGTCATCACTCATCGCCCGGCCCGACACGTTGATCTGGCTTTCTACCGCGGCGACGGCATCCCTAAACCGCTCCTGAAGCTGAAGGGGAGGGATTGGAATGATCAGCGACCTTATGATGCCCATATTTAATCCAGGCATCACTGCCCCCTTCGCCTGCACGCCGAGTTGCTTCAACACGCTTCGATTGTTCAAAAAGCACGCGTGTAGATATTGCGGCAAGACCCGCTTCTGGTCGAGCGTGATACAGCAAATATGCTTTGTATTGACGGCTGTCGTGATGCCCTCGGGCACAACAGCGCACCTACCGCATGTGCCCATGATCGTTATGAGCACATCTCCGGGCTTTACGGTATATCGTTTGAGGGTGCGGTATTTTTCTTCAGTAATAAACCGCGCTTTTCCCCATTCAAAGCGATTGCTGACGGCATTGTCGATACCCAGAACAGCTATTCCTTCCTCGACAAATTCCGAATGAAGGAGCTGACTGCCAAATGGGCCCGTTCTTATGTCTTTCGCAACTTCTCCGATGTTCAAGGAAGGCCAACCAGCCGCGTCGGAAGCCCCAAACATCTCCAGAAAGATCGACTGGGTGAGGCTGTCGAGAAGGGCGAGGGCCTGCCGGCGCTTGCGGCGCAGCGCATCGGCCTTGTCCAGAATCGCCGCAATCCGCTTCTGCTCGCCGAGGGGTGGGAGGGGGATTTGGACCGCCTTTAAATCTTTTACTGACAGATGTTTTACCGTTACAAATGGGGTACGGTCTTCGATTTTTTTCAATGTTATTGGCAGAAAATGAAATAGGTAGTCATTGTCCAATTTCTTTTCATCTCCAGCGACCTTACAGACGCGCTGGTTGAGTAAAGATGTGCCGCCTCCCCATCTTGCCCGGTTAAACTCCCCATCCATACCGATCAAAATATCGCCATTTTCAACGATGAAGTCTTCATCGTAATTACCCTCGAAGAAGGTGTCAGTATAGCCTCGCACAATGTCCCGGATTCGGATCAGAGGCAGGCCCTTTGACTCGGTGTTAAAACCACTGGATTTGAACGCAAATCCGGAAAATACCGTAGTGACCTCGCCCAGCGAAACCGTTGATAAAGTCCGCTTCACAGCATCGCCTCCAGTTCCTTCAGTCCGGTGGCGATCTCGTCCTCCAGGGCCAAAAGCTCGGCGATGATCTCCTTCGGCGGGCGATGGTCAGCGGCCTCGTGCACCACTTCCCGGTAGCGGTTGAGCGAGAGGTCGTAGTTGGCCGCCATGATCTCCGCCGCGCTCACGCAGAAGCTCTGCCCGGTGCGCGGGTTGTCGCGCTCGGCGCCGGCACGCTCCGCCCAGCGGGCGAGCACGTCCGGCAGATTGTTCCTGACGTGCTCCTCCGCGCTCAGGGCCACACGTGGCACCGGGCCGAACTTGTCGTCCGGCAGCAGCATCTGGCGCTTGTCGTCCAGGCTCAGGCCGTCCGCCTGCACATCGTAGAACCAGACGTGATCGGTGCCCCCCGAATTGGTCTTGGTGAAGCAGACGATGGCGGTGGAGACGCCCGCATAGGGCCGGAACACGCCCGAGGGCAGCTTCACGATGGCGTCCAGCTTGTGGTCGTTCACCAGCATGCGGCGGATCGCCTTGTGGGCGGTGGAGGAGCCGAACAGCACCCCGTCCGGCACGATCACCGCCGCCCGGCCGCCGGGCTTCAGCAGCTTCAGGAACAGCGCCATGAACAGAAGCTCGGTCTTCTTGGTCTTGACGATGGAAAGAAGATCCGCGCTCGTGGTCTCATAGTCCAGCGAGCCGGCGAAGGGCGGGTTGGCGAGGATCAGCGAATATTTATCCGCATCGTCCGCATGGCCGGAGGCGAGCGAATCCCTGTAGCGGATGTCCGCCCCCTCCACCCCGTGCAGCTGCATGTTCATGGAACCGATGCGCAGCATGGTCTGGTCGAAATCATAGCCGTGGAACATGGCCTCGTGGAAATGCCGGTTCAGCCCGGCATCGCGGAACAGCGCCTTGTGGTGCTCGCGCAGATATTCGCCCGCCGCCACCAGGAAGCCGCAGGTGCCGCTGGCGGGATCGCAGATCACATCCTTCGGCGTCGGCGCCATCAGCTCCACCATCAGCTGGATGATGTGGCGCGGGGTGCGGAACTGGCCGTTCTGGCCGGCGCTGGCGATCTTGCTCAGCATGTATTCGTAAAGGTCGCCCTTGGTGTCGCGGTCCTCCAGCGGGATCTCCGCCAGCATGTCCACCACCCTGGCCAAGAGGCCGGCGGTGGGAATGGTGAAACGCGCGCCCTTCATATGCTCGGCATGGGCAGTGCCCTCCTCCGCCATCTCCCGCAGGAAGGGGAAGACGAAGTCCGCCATCAGGGTGAACATGCGCGCCGGATCGGCATTCTTCAGGCGCGACCAGCGCAATTCCTCAAAGGTGACGTCCGCGCCATCGCGATCCTTGCGATAGACGCCGGCCGGAAAAATGACCCGCCCCATGGGCTTGCGCGTCATGGCGGCCTTGTTCTCCTCGCGGGTCTGGAGATCGTCCAGGCCACGGATGAAGAGAAGGTAGGTCAGTTGCTCGATCACCTCGATGGGATTGGCGATCCCGCCCGCCCAGAACGCATTCCACACGGCGTCGATCTTGGATCTCAATTCACCCGTCAGCACGCGGTCGGTCCTTGCACAATCATGTTTCGGGGGGAGATTAATGGGCGTCGCGGCTGTGGCATAGCCGTCCGCCCCGCGCCGCACATCTTGCCGCGCCCCCGGCGCGAACTGCGCTCTCATGACACTCCGCCGGGGCCTCGCATGAGGAGCTTCTGCTTGCCGGCGATCTCGGAGCGCAGGCCCAGACCTTTTCCCCTGCCGGAGAGACGGCGAGAGGGAGCCCGCCGCCGTGGGGCAGCTTCAGGGCGTCCCGGCTTCCGTGGCCTTGCGGATCAGCATGTCTGTGCGCGGCATTTTTCGGCCTCCCCGCTCCCCTGTTTCCGGAGGCGGCCTTACCCGGCTTTTACCGGGGATCGACTGCGCTCTGGCGCGATATCGTGAGGCGCCCTGAAGCCGATATGGCGCGCAAATCGAGCGATGGCAACGGTTCTGAGGCTTTATGAGAGGGGGTGAAAATGAAGCTGGCGGAGAGAGAGTCCGCCGAACTATCTTTCGCCGCCGTCCATAGCCGTTCATAATTTCCACGCTATCATAGCATGATAGGAAATCCGATATCCACAGTCGTTCGCCGTAGTTCACCCTAGACCGTCCTTTCGGGTGGGGTTGGGGGTGGG
>JBFMAV010000089.1:0-15744 GCA_040755535.1 Pseudomonadota bacterium
TGTTCGGCTGCTGCTGGGCCTGATCCTGCTTGCCGTCGGACTTTTGATCCTGCTTCTGCTGGCCGTCGTTCTTCTGGTCCTGGTTCTGCTGGTTCTGCTGGTCCTGGTCCTGCTGCTTCTGCTGCTGCTCCAGGGCCTTGAGTACAATCTCGCGGTTATGGGCGGCATCTTCGTCAGCGGGATTGGCCTTCAAGGCGGCATCATAGGCGGCGACGGCTTCGCGCAACTTGCCGGCACGGGCCAGGGCGTTGCCGCGATTGTAATCGTCGCCCGCACCGCCGCCATAGGCCGAGGCGGCCTTGTCGAAATCGCCATTCCTGTAGAGCGCGCTCGCCTGCCATGAAGGGTTCTGGAACGTGGACGCGGCGCCCGCATAGTCGCCGCCGGCGAAACTCTCCGCCCCCTGCTGGTCGGGCGTGCGCCAGAGGTTCTTCCAGAGGGAGGAAGACGCGGGCGGCGGCGCCTCGAGCGTCTGCGCGCGGGCGGCCGGCGGCGCGGCGAGGCTCGACAAGACAAGGGCTAGGGGCAGCGCCGCGAGCCAGCCGCGCCGGAAGACCAAGGGAGCGATCAGCACCAGGGCCAGCACCAGATAGGGGCCCATATCCACCCATTCGTCGGCATTCAGACCGCTGTTCTGCAAGGTGGGCTTGGCGCCGGGCGGCGTCCGGTTCAGCACCGCGTCGATATCCCCGGCATCGCTGGCGAGGCGCACGAAGCGCCCGCCGCCGCTCGCCGCCACCTCATTGAGCCGCTCCGCATCAAGCTGGGTGGTGCGCGCCGTGCCGTCCCGCGCGCGCAGGGTCTGGCCGTCAAAGGCCACGAGAGGCACCGGCTTCGCCCCGCCCACGCCGATCACCTGCACGCTGTATCCCGCCTGGGCCGCCGCGCGGGCGGCGGCGAGCGTGCGGTCCGGCACATCGCCCGCGCCATCCGTGAGCAGGATGATCCGCCCGGTGGTCGCGCCGGTATTCTTCAGCAATTCCTCCGCTTGGCGGATCGCCAGGTCCGGGCGGTCGTTCAGCACCGGCATGAGGTCCGTGGCCAGCTCGGGCAGCATCTGGGCGATCACCCGCCCATCCTCGGTGAGCGGGGCCGCCACGAAGGGCGCGTCCGCATAGATCACCAGCGCCACCTGACCGCCCTTCATGCGCCGCAGGATGTCGTCCACCTTGTGCCGCGCCGCCACAAGGCGGGACGGATTTTGGTCGGTCGCGTTCATGGACTGGGCGAGGCTCAGCACGATCACGGTCGGGTCCAGCCGGTCAAGGGCCGGGACCGGCACCTTCTCCCAGGTGGGTCCCGCCATGGCCATCGCCGCCAGCGCGAAGCCGCCCAGCATCAAAGCGAGCGGCCAGCGCCGCGCCCCGCCGCCGTCCCGGACCGCGAGATGGCGCAGGAGATGCGCATCGACCAGGTTGCGCCAATCATCCCGCCCGCGCCCCAGCTTGCGATGCGCAAGGAGCGCGAGCGCGAGCGCGGGGATAAGAACAAGCAGCCATTCCGGGCGTAAAAAGTGGAAATTTTGCGGGATCACGGCCGGATAACCCCGCTTGCGAGACCTTGTTCTTCGCGTTTCGGTGCGCCGCGCGGCCACACCATGCCCGCCCCGAACAGCACCGCCACCACCAGTGCCGCCCCGAGCGGCCACTGAAACAGCGCGACGGTGGGGCTGAGATAGCGCGGCTCCCCGGCGCTCGGCTCCATGCGGTTGATGTCCGCGTAAATCCTTGCCAGTCCTGCGGTATCCCGCGCCCGGAAATAGCGGCCGCCGGTCATTTCGGCGATCTTGGCGAGGGTGCCCTCGTCGAGATCGGCGGACGGGTTGACCACGCGCTGGCCGCTCGCCAGCCGGTCGGCGCCGACCCCGATCGTATAAATCTTCACATGCTCCTGCTTCGCCGCCTCCGCCGCCGCCAGCGGCTCCAGTACCCCGGCGGTGTTGGCGCCGTCGGTCAGGAGCACCAGGACGCGCTGCTCGGCGGGCCGGGTCCGCAGAATTTTCACCGCAAGTCCAATGGCATCGCCGATGGCCGTCTCCTGGCCGGTGAGGCCGATGGAGGAGGTGCCGAGGAGGGTGCGCACCACGTTTCGGTCGAAGGTCAGCGGCGCCTGCACATAAGCGCGGCTGGAAAAAAGGATCAGCCCCACCCGGTCGCCGGTGCGGCTGGCGATGAAGGCATCCGCCACCGCCTTGACCACGGACAGGCGGTCGGTGGGCTGGCCGTCCTGGGTGAAGTCCTTGCGGCTCATGGAGCCGGAGAGATCGACCGCCAGCATCATGTCGCGCCCTTCCACCGGCAGCGGCACCGGGCGGCCCACATAAGCGGGCCGGGCGGCGGCGCAGACCAGCAGCAGCCAGATCAAGGTGAGAAGCAGCAGGCGCAACGCCCGCCCCCGCGCTCCGCGCGTCGAGAGCAAGCCCGCGGCCTGGATGTCGCCGAAGAAGGGCACGCGCAGCGCGCCCGCGCGCGGGGTCGGCGCGGCGGGAACGAGCCAGCGCACCAGCAGCGGCAAGGGCAGAAGCGCGAAGGCCCAGAGCCATTGGAACTGGATCATGCCTGGCTCCGGATCCAATGCCGCACGGCCTGCACCAGGGCCGCGCGCTCCACGGCGTCGGCGCCCGGCGCGTCGGGTGGAAGGTAGGGCGCGCGCGCGAGAAAGGCGGCCATGCCCGCCGGCAGCGCCCCCTTCCCGCTCTCCAGGGCGCGCTCCCAGGCGTCCCCCGTCAGCGTCGCGGCGCCCGCGGTGTCCAGCCGCGACAAGAGGACCCGGCGCATCAGCACGGCGCCCGCCGCCGCGAGGGCCCGGCTGTCGGCAAAGCGCGCTTCGTCCCGCGCCATGGCCCGCCATTGCAATTGCACGCGATAGGCCAAGGTCTGGCGCCGCCGATACTCCAAGATCAGCGCCACGAGCAGCAGCACCAGCACCAGGCCGGCGACAATCCACCAGCCCGGCGCCGGCGGCCAGAACGAAACCGGCGCGGGCAGGCGGATATCGCGCAGGCCCGCCAACGGATCCCCAGATCCGGCGGGGGTCATAGCGCCGCCTCCCCGCGCAGGCGCGCAGGCGAGGGGCGGGTGGAGAACAGGTCTGCCGGATCACTGCCTGTCTCCAGGGTGAGGCAGGCCATCCCCCGCTTATGGCAGACATCCGCCAGCGCCGCCTTTCGCTCGGCGAACTGAAGCGCATAGGCGGCCTGGGCGCGCGCGCCATCTGCGTCCAGCAGGCCCACCTGCACGCCATCGCTGACGCGGAAGCGGCCCTTGGCCGGCATCTCGGCTTCCAGGGCGTCGTAAACCAGGATGTTCGTGACCTCGCAATGGAGCGAGATGCGCCCGATCTCGCGCAGGGCGTCCTCTCCGAAATCGTGAAAATCACTGAGAATGAAGACCTTCGTGCCAGGGTGGCAGACTTGGCGCAGACGCCCGAGCGCCTCGGACAGCGAAGGTTCAGCGGCGGGAGGGGTATCGGCGATCCCCGCCGCCGTTGCGTCGGCGACGGCTTTCACGAAGCCGAGCACCGAAGTCCGGCTGCGCTGGGGGCGATAGGAGAGGGCGGAGAACGGGGAGAGAATGACGCCACCCACGCGATCCCCTGCGTCCAGGGAACTCCAGGCCACCATCGCCGCCGCCCGCGCCGCGAGCACGGATTTGAAGGTGGCCCGGGTGCCGAACCGCATGCGCGCGCGCAGATCAAGCAGGATCAACACCGGCCGCTCGCGTTCCTCCTGGAACAGTTTCGTGTGGGTGCGCCCGGTGCGGGCGGTCACGCGCCAATCAATGGTGCGGATATCGTCACCCGGCTGGTAGGCCCGGACCTCGTCGAACTCCATGCCGCGCCCGCGCGCCGGCGAGCGGTGGCCGCCGAGCATCTGGCTGCGGGCCTTGCGCGTGCGCGTGCCTTTCGCAGCCCCATGCGGGCGCGCGGCCACGAGGTCCGCGAACCGCGCGATCACGCCTTCCCATTCGTCGTCCGGCGAAGCGGCCATCGCCAATCTTCCCGCGATTGCGTCAGCTGACCGGGACGCGCGCCAGCAGCGCGTCGATGAAGCGATCAGAGGTCACGCCGTCCGCTTGTCCCTCGAAGGTCATGAGAATGCGGTGGCGCAAGACCGGCTTGATCACGGCCTGGACATCCTCCGGCACCACATAGTCGCGCCCGCGCAGCCAGGCGATGGCGCGGGCGGTGCGGTCAAGGGCGATGGTGCCGCGCGGCGATGCGCCGAAGGAGACCAGACCCTCCAGGTCCCGCCCGTACCGTTCGGGCGCGCGGGTGGCGGCCACCAGTTGCAAGATATATTCCTCCACGGCTTCCGACATATAGGTGGCGAGCGCCTCGCGCCGGGCGGCGAAGATGATCGCCTGCGGAACGCGCTCGCCGAACCCCACGGTTTCGCCCTGGGCTTCGCCCCGCACCAGGCGCAGGATCTGCCGCTCGGCCGCAAGGTCGGGGTAGTCGATCTTCACATGCAGCAGGAAACGATCGAGCTGCGCCTCGGGCAGGGGATAGGTGCCTTCCTGCTCGATGGGGTTCTGCGTCGCCATCACCAGGAACAGATCCGGTAGGCGGTGAGTGGTGCCACCCACCGTGACCTGCCGTTCCGCCATGGCTTCCAGCAGCGCGGCCTGCACCTTGGCGGGGGCGCGGTTGATCTCGTCCGCCACAATGAAATTGTGGAAGACCGGGCCGCGCTGAAAGCGGAAGCTGCCGTCTTCCGGGCGATAGATGTCGGTGCCGGTGAGGTCGGAGGGCAGCAGGTCCGGCGTGAACTGGATGCGCTGATCATCGCACTGGATGGCGCGCGAAAGGGCCTTGATCGCCTTTGTTTTGGCAAGACCCGGCGCGCCTTCCACAAGGAGGTGCCCATCCGCCAGCACCGCCAGAAGCAGCAGGTCCACGAACCCCGCCTGGCCGAGAATGCAGGTGTTCATATAGGCGGCAAGCCGCTCGAAAGCGCGTCGGGTCAGATCGCGGGCCGCCGGTTGCACGGTGGCACGGGCCAAGGCGGCGTCGGAAGTCGGGGTCATCACGCGGGCGGTTCCAGAACTCGATCCAGGTCAACGGTGCGGCCTATTGTATAGCCGACCGCTGCGCTGCAACGAACGCCTATCGCGTGACTTTTCGTTAATGTGTTCGCCGTCCCGCCTCGCGGCGTCATACGGCGGCGGCGGAGGTGGCCCGCAGGCGCTCGGTGGAGGCCTCGACCTGGGCGGTGGAATTGGCGATGGCGGCGACGCTCTGCTTGACGCTGGCGACACCCGAGGCGGCCACCTGCATGCTGCCCGCCACTTCCTGCGTCACCGCCGCCTGCTCTTCCACGGCCGAGGCGATGATGGCGGAGATCTTGTCCAATTCGCCGACCTGGCTGGCAATGGTGCCGAGCGCCGCCGCCGCTTGCTGGGTGGCGCGCTGCACGGCGGCGACCTGCTCGGCGATTTCGCTGGTGGCCTTGGCAGTCTGGCCGGCCAGAGTTTTCACCTCGGTCGCGACCACCGAGAAGCCGCGTCCCGCTTCGCCGGCGCGGGCCGCCTCGATGGTGGCGTTGAGGGCGAGCAGATTGGTCTGGCCGGCGATGGCGGAGATGAAATCCACCACATTGCCGATCTTCTGCACCGCGCCGGTGAGTTCCGCGACGATGCCGCGCGTGCGCTCCCCTTCCGCCGCGGTATCGCGGGCCACGTCGCTCGACTGGCGCACCTGGCGGCTGATCTCGCTGACGGAGGTCGCGAGTTCTTCCGCGCCGGCGGCGACCGTCTGGACATTTGCGGCGGTGCTGTCGGTGGCGGAGGAGGCGGCGGCGGCTTGATCGGCGACCTCCGCCAGATCCGCCGCGATCACCTGAAGATCGCTATCGATGCGACGGTGCGCCTCGGCGCGGCTCTGCCGCTCCTGCACCAGCCCTGTCACGTCGGTCGCGAATTTCACGACCTTGAAGACCTCGCCATCCTCATCGACGATCGGGGTATAGGTGGCCTGGATCCAGACCTCGCGCCCGCCTTTCGCCAAACGTCGGAATTCGCCGGACTGGAACTCGCCCCGGTTTAACGCGGCCCAAAACTCCCTATAGGCGCGTTGATCGTTCGTGGCGGGGTCTATGAACATGCTGTGATGGCGGCCGACGATTTCGTCTTCGCGGTAGCCCATCGCATCGAGGAAATTCGTGTTCGCCTGGGTGATCAGGCCATCCGGCGCAAAATGGATGACAGCCTGAGACCGCGAGATCGCTTTGACCTGTCCCTCGAATTCGGAACTCTGCAACGCGGTGTCTGTAATGTCAGTCGCGAATTTCACGACCTTATAGACACGGCCCGCGCTGTCCCGGATGGGATTGTAGGTCGCACGCAGCCAGATGATGTGGCCGTCCTTGGCGATGCGCTTATAGATGCCGGACTGATACGTGCCCGCCGCGAGCCCCCGCCAGATGGCCTGGTATTCGGGCGAGGCGGCGCGCTTCGGATCCACGAAGATGCGGTGATGCTTGCCGCGGATTTCGTTCAGCCCGTATCCGACCACGCCGAGGAAGTTGGCGTTCGCCTCGATGATCTCGCCGGTTGGGGTGAACGCGATGATGGCCAGGGACTTGTCCAGTGCCTCAAGCGTTTGCAGCGCCTCGCTGCTGCGCCGGAACTCGAACATGCGGCGGCATCCATTTATCCAGAAGGTGGTCCCCCGCGCACTTGGGTAGGGCGCGAGGCTTGCACGGGGCTTGTTGCCGCCGTGCCCTGTCCCGAGAGTTCAATCCGTTCCGGCACCTAACCAACGACATGGTGGCGCGGGCGCGGAATGCTCAGGTCAGGCCGATCTGCGATAAATGCCGGCCTCGATCTCTTCGCCCGCCGCGCCGACCAGCCCAGCCGGATCCGCCGCGATCTCGATGTCGGCTTCCTCGATAGGGTGCGCGATCACGACCGGGCGTGGTTTCAAAATCACAAAGGCGCTGGCCGCGAGGACGCCCATGGCGGGGATGACCACGGAGAGCGCGAGGGTCGGGTCAGGGAACAGGCTGGCCACGGCCGAGCCGGCAAAGCCGCCGCCGATCTGCAGGCAGCCCATCAAGGCGGCCGCCGAGCCTGCCATGGTGGGGAAACCCGACAGCGCCGTGGTGGTGCAGCCGGGAATGAGCATCGCCATGCCGAACGCCCAGATGGCGACGGGCCCCATAACCGAAAGGAAGCTGGTCTCGGTGAGGAACGGCAGGATGGAGAGCAGGCCCGATGCCACGAGCCCCAGCGCCGTGCCCATGGGAACCAGCCGGTTGGCATCCATCCGCCGCATCAGGCGGGCGGAGAACAGGGTCCCGAGAATGAAGGAGCCCGTCTGGAACACCATCCCCAAGCCGAACTGAGTGGGCGTGAGACGCACATGCTCGATCAGCACGAACGGCAGGATGGAAGCCAGCGCATAAATTCCGCCGACGCCGAAGCCGATGAGCAGGCTCACCCGCATGAAACCGGGATCGCGCAGCAGATGCCCGTAATTGCGCAGGATCTGGGCCGGACGCGCCTGGCTCGCATCCGCGTTCGGATTGGTTTCCGGCACGCCGAAGGTGAGCAGGCCGAGCACCATCACGCCCCAGATGACCATGACATAGAAAAGCGGTTGCCAGCCCGCGAGCCCCAGAATGAGCCCCCCGACGCTCGGCGCGAGCGCCGGCCCCACCGCCTGCATGGAGCCGATGAGATTGAGGATGCGCGAGGAGGCCTGGCCCGTGAACTGGTCGCGCACGATGGCGCGTGCGATGGCCGGCCCGGCGGCGACGCCGATGCCCTGCAGCGCGCGCCCCGCGATCAGCCAATGGATCTCGCTGGAAAGGGCCGCGACGATGCTGCCCACCACATAGAGGGTGAAGAAGCCGATGGCCGCCGGGCGCCGGCCGAACGCATCGGACAACGGTCCGCAGACCAATTGGGAAATGGCGAACCCGCCAAAATAGACGCTGAGCGTCAATTTCATCACGGCCGGCGTGGTGTCGAACGCCTGCGCCAGCATCGGCATGGCCGGCGTGTAGAGCGACATGCTCATGGGCCCGAGAACGATGGTCGCCGCGCCCACCAGGGCGGTGCGGGTCTCGGACATGACGGGCGGGATCAGTCTTCGGGCTTGGTCGTCTGGCATAGGTTCGTGCGGATCAGGGCGAGCGCGGCCCGGAACGCGGCGCGGTCGGGGTCGGAGAGCCCTTTCAGCGCCTCTTCGCGCGCGCCCGCAGAGGCGGCCATGACGCGTTCCAGGAGCGGCGCTGCGGTATCGGTCAGGCGGATGATCTTGGCGCGGCGGTCGGTGGGGTCGGTCTCGCGCACCACCAGTCCCTGCGCTTCCAGCCGATCGAGGAACCCAACCAGGGTCATGGGCTCGACATTCATCCGCACGGCCAGCGCGGTCTGCCGCAAACCCGGATTGATATTGACGTGCGCCAGGGTGCGCGCCTCGCCTGCGGTGATACCGAGGCCGGCCTGCTCGAAGGCTTGGTCGAGGCGCGCGCGATACAGGCGCGCAGCGTCCACCAGCATGAATCCGATCGGTGGTTCCATCATGTCAGCCAGCCATACCTTATGTTTGCCTTATAATCAACATTCCCACGTATTTCGCATCTTGGATCCCATCCGCGTAGCCAGACCTTTGGCGAAATCCCGTTGGCAAAGTACGATAGGAGTATCAATCGAGATTAGGGTGAACCGAAAGGGCCGCGCGTGATCGACACACTGCGAAGCCGCCTCCACCGCCTTCAGGACCGAATGTCGGTGGCGCAGCAGATGAGCCTCGCCATGGCGCTCGTATCCCTCGCCGGCATTTCGGCCCTCGCCATGCTGTCGGCCGGGCTGTCGCGCACCGAGATGATTCGTCGCATCACGACTGACATCACACTGTCGGCCAAGATGGTCGCCACGCAGATGGACGATGAATTGTTCGAGCGGTACGCGGATATTCGGCAACTGGCGACCATGGCGCCCCTGACCCCTCTGTGGACCGACGATGCCGCCGCCATTCGTGCCGCCCTCGATGAAATGCGCACGGTTCTGCCGATCTATGCCTGGATCGGGTTCGCCCGGCCGGACGGGCATGTGGTCGCGTCGACGGGTGGTCTCCTGGAAGGCGTATCCGTGGCGCAGCGGCCGTGGTTCAGCGCGGGCCTGAAAGGCCCCTTCGTGGGCGATGTCCACGAGGCCGTCCTGCTGGCCAAGCACATGGGCCCGACCCGCTCGGGGGAGCCTCACCGCTTCGTGGACGTGGCCTTTCCCATCCACTCCGCCGATAACCGGTTGCTCGGCGTGCTCGGCGCCCATCTCAGCTTCGAATGGGTCGAGACCATGCGCCGCGGCGCGCTGCAAGGCTCCAGCGAGAAGGAGATCTGGGTCCTCAACCGGGACGGAGACGTGTTGCTCGGGCCCAAATTGGAGAAGCCTCCGTTCCCGGCGGCGCGGGTGGCTCTCATGCACAAGGAGGGGGCCGGCGCCTTCCAGGAGGGCAGCGGGACACATGAGATGTTGACCGGCTTTGCCGTCGCCGACGGACGCGGCGCCTATCCGGGACTTGGCTGGATCGTTGTTGCCCAGCAGGACGCGTCCGTCGCTTTTGCCCTGCCGACGCGTGTCGGCGCGACGATCCTGGTGATCGGCGTGTTGGTGATGCTGGTTTCCGTCCTGTTCACCGTGTGGGTCTCGCGCCGGGTCTCGCGGCCGCTCACGGCCCTGACCCGCATCTCCGATGAGATCGGCCGCAATCCCCAAGTGACGATGCTGCCGCGCTTGCGCGGCTCGCTGGAGGTCATTCAGGTGTCCGGGTCGTTGCGCGCCCTGCTGCGTCGGCTCGGGAGCGCAGAACTGAAATTTGTCGAGCACGCGCAGCGTTACGAGCAGGACCTGGCGGATCTGCGCCGGCTCGCGGACAGTGACCCTCTGACCGGCCTGATGAATCGGCGCTCCTTCCTCAGCGTTGCCGAGACGGCGCTCCAGGGCACGCGCAGCAGCGATCGGCTCGGCATTCTCATGGGCGACATCGATCACTTCAAGGCCGTGAACGACACTTACGGGCATCCGGCCGGCGACGAGGTGATCCGCTATATTGGCGCCACCATCTCCGCCGCCCTGCGCACCAAGGACAGGGTCGCGCGATTCGGGGGCGAGGAGTTCGTCGTGCTGCTGTTGGATGTGACCGAAACCGAGATGATGATGCTGGCGGAGCGCGTGCGCACCTCCATCGCCGCGCGGCCGGTGCAGTTCGATGGGCACGACATTGCCGTGACCATGAGCTTTGGCGCCGCCTTGGCACGCGACGGGGATCGCGACGTGGACGCGGTGATCGAGCGGGCGGACTTCGCCCTTTACGAGGCCAAGACCTCGGGCCGCAACAAAGTGGCCTGTGCCACCAACCTCAGTCGGGTTGCCTGACGCGCCCCGGCGTCCCGGCACGTCCGCCGGGACGAGCGTTTTCCTTGATCGTGGCCACCCGGTTCCGTTATGACGTTGATGTCTTTGCGGAGTTTTCTTGACCGCCGGCCGTGCGGTGTGTGTGATCGCGCCGTCCGCTGGCATTTAGCCTTCGGCCCGTCCCGTTGAGGTGACGTCGGTCCTGTTTTGCGTATTCCCGGCTTTTTTGCTTTCAGCCGGGCCTGAAATTGCGAAGGTCATCATGGCATTACGGCATTCTATCAAGCTGATTGAAGAAATCGCGGACCAGATCAAGGCGAAGATCCTTTCAGGCGGCTATCGGCCGGGCGAGCGCCTCAAGCAAGAGCGATTGGCCGAGGAGTTCGGCGTCAGCCGCACCCCCATCCGGGAGGCGCTGTCGCGCCTTGAGGCGCAGGGCCTGGTGTCCCAGCCCTTGCGCCGCAGCGCGGTGGTCACCAAGCCGTCCGTTCAGGATGTGGGCGAGATCTTTCAGATACGCGCGGAACTGGAGGGACTCACGGCGACCCTGGCCGCCAGCGCCATCACGGACAGCGAATTGGCCCGACTGCGGGGGGCGCTGGACATTTGGCAGGCGCGCCTGGAGCCGGCGCAAAGCCTGTCGGGTCGAGGGCAATCTGCCCGCCAGAAGGCATGGCGGAAGTTCGAGGCGGAGTTTCACAGCGCCGTGACCGCTGCGGCCCGCAACCGGAACCTTGAGCGCGTGCTGCGCGATCTGATGAGCGGCGCGGTGGGCGCGATCGTGTCGGCTTCCGCGAGCGGCATGTCCGCGCCGGATCTGACGGAGCATCTCGATCGCCACTGCGCCATCTTCGATGCGCTCCGCCACCGAGACCCGCAGGAAGCCCGCAGGCTCATTGCCGCGGATGTCGTCGCCACCGGGCAGTTCGTGACCGAATGGTACCGAAGCCTGAGCGCAAGCGAAGCCGCTTCTCAGAAATAGGGACTTTTCGTTTGGCCTGCAACTACAAATAGCGGAATGACACGGCCTGCACGAAACCACTTGATTTCGGCGTCCGTTGGGTTTCTGGTGTAACAAATTCTTGTGCACGGGGACCGGAAGAGTGGTCCAGCAAAATTCGTACGCGTTCTTTGCGCGCTTGTTGGATACAATCGATATTGGGTTTTGCCTTTTCGATTCAGAGGATAATGCTGTCCTTTGGAATGATACATTCCTGCGATTCTTTCCCGAGCACGCGACGGATATTTTCGAAGGTGAGCCCTATCGCGAAAATCTGCGCCGATTCTTTGCCGGTCGCACCGAGGCGGCGGACCCCGAGCGGCTCGAAAGCTTGATTGATGAGGCGGTGCATCGGCATCGCTCCCAATCGCGCCCCTTCACCTTTCTACACCGCGGCCGGCGCCTGCGCGTGACCTCCCTGGTAACTCCGGCCGGCGGTCGCCTGCGTGTCTGGCAGGATCTCGAACCCGAGGCGCAAAAGGGCGAGGTGGCGCCGTCCTGGGACACTTTCCCCATTGACCTGTTGGATCATATCGCCGATGGCGCCACGGTGATCGACCAGGACGACAAGATTGTCGCCGCCAATCACGAGTTTCACGTTTTGTATGATGTTCCCAAAGGCCGCTCGGTCATCGGGGTGACATTGGCGCAGGTGGTCCGGGACGCCTGGGCGGCGGCGGGATGCGCGGCAGAGGGGCGGGCACTTTTCGCCGGCAGCGTTCACGCCATGGTTGGGCCGTTCGAGGTTGAGCTTCCCGACGGGCAATGGCGTCGCGTCAGCGCGCGTCCGCTGGCCAACGGTTCAGGCTATTTCAGCCATGCGGACATCACGGTGCTGAAGCGTCAGCAGCAGAATCTGCTGGCGGCCGAGCGGCGGGCGCGGGAAGGCGAATACAAGTACCGTCTGCTGGCCGAGAATGCGAGCGACGTCATCATCGCCATGTCGGCGGACCTGCGCGTGCAATTCGTCTCGCCTGCGGTGCGCCGGGTCCTCGGCTGGTCCCCGGAGGATCTCGTCGCCGCGCCGCTCACCCACTTCCTTCACGAGGACGCCCGTTCTGCCTTCTTTCCCGCCCGTGGCCTGACCGGCGGCCACCAGGATCGCCACGCCACTTTCACCTGCCAGATGCGCACGGCAGCCGGCGCCTGGGCGTGGATGGAAGCTTCGCTCGGCTTGCTGCCCGATGAGGCAGTCGGCGAGCACGCCATCGCCATGGTGTGCAGCTTTCGCGATGTCACCGAACGCGTGCGCGCGGAACGCGCGCTGAAGCTGGCCCACGATGAATTGTCGTCCATGGCCGCAACCGATGCGCTGACCGGCCTTGCCAACCGTCGTCGCTTCGATTCGCAGTTCGATCTGGAATGGCGCCGCGCCGCGCGCGACCGGCGCCCCCTCTCCCTGATGCTGATCGATGTCGATCACTTCAAGGCGGTGAATGACCGCCACGGTCATGTGATCGGCGATGAATGCCTGCGCCGCGTCGCAGAGCTCTTGCGGGCCAGCATGCGACGTCCCGGCGATCTGGCCTCGCGCTATGGAGGCGAGGAGTTCGCGGTGCTTCTGCCTGAGACCCCCGCCGCCGGCACATTGGCCGTCGTGGAGAAGATCCGTGCCAGCATGGCGCAGGAGGACTGGTCCCGCATCAGTCCCAATCTGCCCCGCCTCACCGTCAGCATTGGTGTGTGCAGCGTTCAGGGGACCGAGGCCGTCACCATGGCGGAAATGCTGAGACGCGCGGACGAGGCGCTGTATCGCGCCAAGAACAATGGGCGAAACCGCTTCGACCTTCACGAGATCCCCTGATCCGCGCCAGATCCGGGACGCAGAGGTCCATTTCATCATACTGTGAACCGGACAGGGCAAGCTGAGGATCGCATCCGTCTCGCCTCCCGACCTCCTGCGGGGCGGGCATGGCAGAGGCGATGGCGCGCCGGGAGGCGGCCGAGAGAGAGGGGACAAGCCATGCAGCGTCGGGACATCCTTCGCGGATCAGCGGCCCTCGCCGCGATGACCCTGGTCGGAGCGCCGGCAGCCCGCGCGCAGTCGCCGGTGGCGATCAGCTTCTGGCACGCCATGTCGGGAGCCCTGGGGGAACGCGTCGTGCAGGTCTGCGAGGCCTTCAACGCGAGCCAGGGCGCGGCGCGGGTCGAACCGGTCTTCAAGGGCAGCTATATCGAGACCATGACCGCCGCCGTGGCCGCGTTCCGCGCGGGCCGGGCGCCGCATCTGGTGCAGGTGTTCGAGGTGGGAACGGGTTCCATGCTCGGCGCGGGTGCTGCTGTTCGCCAAGTCTGGCAATTGGCGCAGGATACCGGAATCCGGTTGGATCCCGTCGCCTATGTGGAGGCGGTGCGCAGCTATTACAGCCTGCCGGACGGCCGCATGGCCTCCATGCCGTTCAATTCCTCCACCCCCATCGCGTGGATCAATGCCGCGCTGTTCGAGCGCGCGGGGCTCGACCCCACCAAGCCCCCGGCGACATGGGAGGAGGTCGCAGCTGCTGCGCAGGCGCTGAAGGCCAAGGCGGGAGCAAAGGTGCCGCTCACCACCGCCTGGCCGAGCTGGGTGCTGATGGAGAATTATGGGGCCATCCACGATCTTCCCTACGCGACCAAGGACAATGGCTTCGAGGGGTTGGGCGCCGAGCTGGTCTGCAACGCGCCGCCGTATGTGAAGCAGATCCAGCGCATATTGGACCTCGCGAAAGAGGGACTGTTCGTCTATGGCGGGCGCGGCGCGAGCGGCGATCAGATCTTCCCCGCCGGCGACTGCGGCATCTCGCTCAATTCGTCTGCGGCCCGGGCGGGATTCGCCCGGGATGCTAAATTCCCGTTTCGCGCCGGCATGCTGCCCTATGACCCGCAGGTGAAGGCATCGCCCAACAATTCCATCATCGGCGGTGCCAGCCTCTGGACCATGACGGCGCCCAACCGCCCCGCCGCCGAATATGGCGCGGTCGCGGCCTTCCTCGCCTTCCTCGCAGAGCCCAAGACCGACGCGAAATGGGCGGAGATCACCGGCTACGTGCCCGTGACCACGGCCGGAAGCGCAGAATTGACGGCCCAGGGCTATTTCGCCCGCACGCCCGACGCCGAGATCGCGGTGCGCCAGTTGGCACGAGGCACCGTGACGGTGAATTCCAAGGGCCTGCGGCTCGGCCGCCTGCCGGAAATTCGCTCCATCCTCGAAGAGGAACTGGAAGCGGCCCTCCAGGGACGCCAGAGTGCCCAGGGGGCGCTTGATTCCACCGTGGCACGCGGCAACAAGGTGCTTCGGGAATTCGAGGCATCCCAGCGCGGCTGAGCTGGCCGGAGGCATATGAACGAACGGCGCACGCTGTTTGCGGGAATCGCGCTTCCGGTGCTGCTGGTGGCGCCGCAGGTGCTGCTGACGGCGGTCTTCTTCCTCTGGCCCGCCGTGCGGGCCGCGCAGGATTCGCTGCAACGGGGCGACGCGTTCGGATTGTCCGTTCGGTTCGTGGGCCTGGCGAATTTCGCGGATCTGGTCTCGGACCCTCTCTATTTGGAAGCGGTGTGGCGCACCCTGTTCTTCTGTAGCGCGGTCAGCTTTCTGTCCATGGGCACCGCGCTGCTTCTGGCGCTGTGCGCCGATGCGGTGGTGCACGGGCGCGTCACTTATCGCACGGCGCTGATCTGGCCTTATGCGGTGGCGCCGGTGGTCTCGGCGGCGGTCTGGCTGCTGATGCTGCACCCCCAGGTGGGTTGGCTGACGCCGGCTCTGGAGTGGCTCGGGATCACCTGGAACTACCGGCTCAATGACGTCCAGGCGATGCTGCTGGTGATCCTCGCCTCGGCCTGGAAGCAGGTGAGCTACAATTTCATCTTCTTCCTCGCCGCGCTCCAGGCCATCCCCACCTCGCTTGTGGAAGCGGCGCGCATGGACGGGGCCGGGCCGGTGCGCCGTTTCGGCACCATTCTGTTTCCGCTGCTCGCGCCCACCACCGGCTTCCTTCTGAGCGTTAACATCGCCTATTCGGCGTTCGAGACCTTCGGCACCATTGAGGCGCTGACGCGGGGCGGGCCAGGCCAGGCAACCGAGACGCTGATGCTGAAGGTCTATCGCGACGGGGTCGTCAATCTCGATCTGGGCGCCTCTTCGGCGCAGTCCGTTGTGCTGATGGCGGGTACCATGGGGCTGGTGGCGCTCCAGGCCCTTATGATGCGCCGGCGGAAGGATCTCGCGTGACCGTCGGCCGTCTTCTCACCCACCTCGTCCTGATCCTGGGCGTGCTCTTAGAGCACCTAACAAAACCATTTATTAACCATGTTGGCCGAGCCTTGGGCATGGCCAGGAAGCTTTTGCCCGATGCCCTATGGGCCGAAATCGCCCCGTTGTTTCCTCCCGCTGCGCTGCGGCCG
>JBFMAV010000090.1:0-15621 GCA_040755535.1 Pseudomonadota bacterium
CGGGAGCAACCGGCGCGGCCGGAGCAGGGGGCGCGGCCGGCGCCTTGGCTTCCACGGGAGCAGCGGGGGTCGGGCGGGCCGTGGGCGTTGCTGGCGCGACGGGAGCAGCCGGACGCGGCGCGGCCGGGGCGGGCGCTGCCTGGGTCGGGGTCGCCGGCGCGCTCTCACCCGGCGCGAACACGCGCCGCTTCACCTTCTCCACCACAACCGCCTTCGAGCGGCCATGGCTGAAGCTCTGGCGAACCGTTCCCTGCTCCACGGGGCGCTTCAGCGTGAGCGTCTTGCCGGGAGTGGGATGGAGCGTCTTGTCGCCGGGGGTCTTCGTATCGTTCATTCCGTTTCCGTTCCTGCCATCCGTGCGGGCCGCGGGAGCGGCCGATGGGGGGTGCCGGCCGACATGTCCGTCCGCCAGCGCACCAACCTTCGGCAGCGCGCGAGAAATCCTGCGGTCGTGGGATGCGCGAGCAGCGCTGCGTGTACCACATTTGACCGCCCGAGCGCCAAGTCCAATTCGACACCCGTAAGACAGTCGACAACCGCCGCCTCATTCCGATTCGCACCTGTGGCGGCTTCGGAATGAGCGGCGTGCGCCCGGCGGGCGATGCCGTCGAGCTTGCGCACCCCGTCGGGGCGCGCATCGGCGGCGTGCACCAGCACGGCCGCCTGACCTGAGAGAAGAGCGGTTTCCACCTTCATGGTGCCGGTGACCACCTGGCCCGCCTTGTTGGCAAGCGAGAGGGCAGCGCGCACATCCGCCGTCAGCAGGGCTTCGACGAGGTCCGCCAGACCCTCCCTGGCCTCGCCCTTGCCACGGAAAGCGCGGCCGAAGGCGCGGCGCTTCAGGGCGGTTTCGAGCGCGACGCGGGTCGCGGTGACCCAGGCGCCACGGCCCGGCAGCTTGCGCGAGAGATCCGGCACGATGGCACCATCCGGCGCCACCACATACCGGATCATCTCCTCAACCGGCGTGACCTCGCGCGTCGCGAGGCACAGACGCGCCAGCGGCGCCCGCGCGGACGTCAGTCCGCGAGGCCCCGCATCGGTCTCGTCCTCGTTGAGTTGCGCCAGCACGCCGGGTCATCTCCTTCGCTCTCAGGACGGGATATCGGAGGACGAGTCCTCCTCATCCTCGGCATCCGCCGAGGCGAGGTCGTCCTGCGTGATCCAGCCGGCCGCCAGACGGGCCTGCATGATGAGCTGTTCGGCACCGGCGCGGTCGATCTCGAAGCCGTCCAGGGCACCGGCAAAACGCTGGGTCTCGCCATCCTTGCGCTCGGTCCAGCCGGTGAGGTCGTCCGTGGCGCAGCCGGCGAGATCCTCGACGCTCTTGATGTCGTGCTTGCCGAACGCCACCAGCATTTTGGAGGTGACGCCGGGCACGTCCTTCAGGCCGTCCTCGACGCCGAGCGCCTTGCGCTCCTCGTCCAGCGCCTCTTCGACGTCGGCGAGATGCTTCAGCGCGCGGGCCTGCAATTCGCCTGCGGTTTCCTCGTCGAAGCCCTCGATGGACGAGAGCTCGGAGAGCGGCACGTAGGCGATTTCCTCGACCGAGGTGAAGCCTTCGGAGGTCAGGAGCTGGCCCATCATCTCGTCGAGATCGAGCGCCTCGGCGAACATGGCGGTGCGCTCGGCGAATTCCTTCTGGCGCCGCTCGCTCTCTTCCTGCTCGGTCATGATGTCGATGTCCCAGCCGGTCAGCTGGGAGGCGAGGCGCACATTCTGGCCGCGGCGGCCGATGGCCAGGGAGAGTTGCGCGTCGGGCACCACCACCTCGATGCGCTCGCGATCCTCGTCGAGCACCACCTTCACCACTTCGGCGGGGGCGAGCGCATTGACGATGAAGGTCGCGATGTCCGGGTTCCAGGGGATGATGTCGATCTTCTCGCCCTGCAGCTCGTTCACCACGGCCTGCACGCGCGAGCCGCGCATGCCGACGCAGGCGCCGACCGGGTCCACCGACTGATCGCGGGAAATGACCGCGATCTTGGCGCGCGAGCCGGGGTCGCGCGCGACCGCCTTGATCTCGACGATGCCGTCATAGATTTCCGGCACTTCCTGGTAGAAGAGCTTCGCCATGAACTGGGGATGGGTGCGCGACAGGAAGATCTGCGGCCCGCGCGGCTCGCGGCGCACATCGTAAATATAGGCGCGGATACGATCGCCCACCTTCACGGTCTCGCGCGGCAGAAGCTCATCGCGGCGCAGAATGGCTTCGCCGCGGCCGAGATCGACCACCACGTTGCCGTATTCCACGCGCTTGACCGCGCCATTGATGATCTCGCCGATCCGGTCCTTGTACTCATCATACTGCCGGTCGCGCTCGGCCTCGCGCACCTTCTGCACGATGACCTGCTTGGCCGACTGGGCGGCGATGCGGCCGAAATCGAAGGGCGGCAAGGTGTCGGCGATGATGTCGCCAACCTGCGCCGCAGGATTGTGGCGGCGGGCACCGTCCAGGGTGATCTCGGTGGCGAAATTCTCCACCTCGTCAACCACCAGGAGATGACGCGCGAGGCGCAATTCGCCAGTGCGGGCATTGATCTCCGCGTGGATGTCCGTCTCCTGGCCGTAGCGCGAGCGCGCGGCCTTGGCGATGGCATCCTCCATGGCCGCGATGACGATGCTGCGGTCGATGGTCTTTTCGCGCGCGACCGCGTCAGCGATCTGCAGCAATTCGAGCCGGTTTGCGCTGACGGCCACCATCAGTGCGTCTCCTTCGCTTTGCCGGTCTTGTGACCGGCACGTTTGATTGTCTCGAGATCGGCGTCCTCGGCGGGCGTGCGCACAACCTTGTGCGGCTTACGCGCCGCCTTGTCGGCCTGCGCGGCCTTGCGCGCGGCGCGATCGGTCTTGGCGGCCTGCTTTTCAGCGGCCTTCTTGCGGCCGGCCCGCTCGGCATTCGCCGCGTCACGCGACGCCTTGTCGGCATCGGCGTCGGCCTCGTCCAGGCCCTCATCCTCGCCCACATCGCGCAGCGCGGCCTTGGCCTGACGCAGTGCCTCAGTGATGAGAGCGTCAGTCAGCACGAGCTTCGCCTCGCCCATGTCGCGCACCGGGAGCGTGGAGACAGGATCCTCACCGGCCGGAGCGTCCAGGCGCTTCACCTGCGCCTCGCCCCCGGCGGCACCCAACAGGATGCCGCGAAACCGCTTGCGGCCATTGACGGGCACCGCCATGTCCACCCGGACCTCATGACCCGCCCATAGCGCGAAATCGCTGAGGCGCACCAAAGGCCGGTCGATGCCCGGCGAGGACAATTCGAGGCGATAGGCGCCGGACACCGGGTCCTCCACGTCGAGCACCGGAGACAAAGCGCGCGAGGCCGCCTCGCAATCATCGATGGACATGCTGCCGTCGGGCCGCTCCGCCATGATCTGCACGGTGCCGCCGTCGCGGCTCGACACCTTCACCCGCACCAGCCGATAGCCGAGATCGTGCAGAACGGGCTCGGCTATGGCAGCCACGCGAGCGGACACCCCAGTCTCGGTGATGAGGCGGGGCTCGTCAGGAGCACCCCCCGCGGACGGGATGTTCTCCAGCTTGGGGGCGGCGTCCGCAGCCATGCCGGCCGGGGCCTCGTTTGGATCGCTCATGTCCCTCCGGGACTTCACTTGCGGCAGGCAGGGCTTGGACCCGCGTCCGCGTCTGGGTGCGCTTGAATCAAAAACCCCGCAGCGTCCGGGGAAGACGTATCCGCGTAAGCAGAAACGGAGCGGGTCCCGAGGGGCCCCACTCTCATCACCTTCACCCTTGGATGGCGCTGAGGTATCTCCCATATGGAGACGATTGCAATATAGCCGGAACCGCGCGGGATGCAAGATGCAACGCGCAGGTCTCGTTCGCGGGCACCACCCCCGCCGGCCGCGTGCAAGATGATGTAACTTTTTGCTTTTTTCGACCGGTTTTGCCCCACTCTTTGACCTAACGGCCTGCCCTCTGGTAAGCAAGTGTCCTCCGTTGGGGTTGGGAGGACAGTATGAAGGGCATTCGAATTCTGCTGGCGGCGACGCTGCTCGCGGGTTCCGCCGTCGCGGCGAACGCGCAGACAATAAGCTACGCACAGGCCGGCGCGCTGCTCGCAAAGAGCTGCGGCGCGGACATCAACAAGCTCTGTGCCAACGTCAATCTGGGCAATGGCGCCCTCATCGACTGCATGGATTCCAAGATTTCCAAAGTCTCGGCCACGTGTCAGGCGGACTACGCCATGGCCAAGGCGTCGATCGCCAAGCGCGATGAGGCGCAGGACTCCATCGCGAAGATCTGCAATGCGGACGCCGCCCGGCTCTGTCAGGGCATGATCCCGCAGGACGGCAACCTGCTCTCCTGCCTGCTGGAAGCCACGAAGGTCGTGTCGGCCGCCTGCAATCAGGCGATCACCGATGCTGGCTACCGTTGAACCGCCAACCGAACGTTAAAGGAAGGACGACCGCAATGACGTCGCCTCTGATCCGCTTCGCGCTGGCTGCTTCGCTCGCGCTTTCCGCCGCTCCCGCCCTGGCGCAGACCCAGCTGTCGGATTCGCAGATACTGCAAAGCCTCCAGGGCTTCACCCAAACGGCTCCGGTCATTACCGCCCAGCAGCTGCGCGACATGGTGCAGAAGCACATGTCTCAGTATCCGGGCGAGGCGCTCACACGCCCCAATCTGGCGATCGATCTCGATAAGCTCCCGCAGATCAATGTGCAGATTCAGTTCCGACTGAACTCGGCCATTATCGATCCATCGTCTTACGGAACCCTCGGCGCCATCGCCGATGCGCTACACAACCCGATCCTGCATGGCTACAAGTTCATCGTCACCGGCAATACGGACGTAACCGGCCCGCGCGATTACAACCTGAAGCTGAGCCAGGCACGCGCCGATGCCGTCGTCAGCGCTCTGACGACCGTGTTCAACGTGAGCCCCAACCGCCTCGAAGCGGTGGGCCTCGGCGAAGAAGTGCTGATCGACCCGAAGAATCCCACGAGCCCGGTTAACCGCCGCGTGCAGATCTTCAACATCGGCAGGGTCGGACCGACCCCGGCGCCGATCCGCTGATCTTTCAGATCATCAAACAAAAACGGCCGGGCATGCCCGGCCGTTTGCGTATCAAAAGGCCAGGTGCGCCCTGGGCCGCGCGCCTCAGTTGACGGCCGGCGCCGTGGGGCGGGCAGCTTCTTCGCGCAGAGCGGCGAGCAATTCATTGAGGAGCTGATTCCACAGCTCCAGGGACACCGCGAGATAGTCCGCCGACACGCCGGTCCCGAGGAATATGTCCATCTCGAAATTCAGCAGCCCATCACGGCTGTGGACCCGCCCGAAACGGCGTGCCGAATTCCACTTTTCGCAGATCGCCTCCAGCGGCAGCCCTTCGAGGCGGAAGCTCGCATAATAGGTGAAGTCGTGATAGGCGCCGTCCGTGCCGTTGCCCGCGACAATGTTGAAACCCACCCCGCCCGCGGCGCTTCTCAGCGCCTCGCGGCCGCCGGCCCACTCGGCCGATTCCGCGCGGAAGCCCTTTTGCTGCAGCATGGTGGCGAGGTCCTTGAGGGTCACCGTGCGAACCAAATCCGTCATCCCACTCTCCTGAGGCCCGCGCGATCAGATTGACCGCCCCCCGCGGCGACGCGCAGCTCGAAGGGGGCTCCTGCAAGCCCTTGCGGCGGCGGGCGAGCGGACCTTACAAGCGCGCCCGCGCATGCGCAAACGCCGGTGCACACCCTCCTCTCAGCCCTTCGAGGGGGTTGCGGCAGGGGCGAAGTTCAGTGTCCATGCGGTGCCGGCGTCCGGCGAACCAGAATGATGGTGGAGGACATCCATGCTGCCCGAACTTCGCGTGCTCTATTTCGAGGACCTGACCATCGGACTTGCGGAAGAACTGCGCCGGGTCATCGCCGCCTCGGATGTGGTGGGCTTCGCCGAAGTCACCGGGGACCGCAATCCCATCCATCTGTCCGAGCATTTTGCGGCCAAGACCCCGTTCGGCCATCGCATCGCCCACGGGCTCTATACCGCGAGTCTGATCTCGGCGGTGCTGGGGACCCGCCTGCCAGGCCCGGGCGCCGTCTATATTTCGCAGACCCTCAATTTCCGGGCACCGGTGAAAATCGGCGACGAGGTGGCGGTGCGTGTGGAAGTGGCCGAGCTGGTGCCCGAGCGACGCCGCGCGCGCCTGGCCTGCACTTGCCGCGTGGCCGATGAGCTGGTGCTGGACGGCGAGGCCTGGATCAAAGTTCCGACCCGCGTGGAAGCGCCGCCTTCTCCCATTTTGGGACGCTAGAGTCAGATCCGATCACAGTGAAGCGCAGCGCGCGGCCCTGGGATCGGCTCATCCTCCATTTTGAGACGGGACGCGATTGATCGGTCCGATCGCTTCAATCGGATCGGTCATGTCGCCGCAGACCCGGAAGGCGTCCCGGATCAGCGATTGGCGCCGGGCACCCAGAGCACATCGCCACAGCCCTGCGCGTTCACATAGCGGCTCGCGACAAACAACAGGTCGGAGAGGCGATTCACATATTGGATCGCGGGCGCCCCGACCCGTTCCCCGGGCTGGCGTGACAATTCCACCATTTGACGCTCCGCCCGGCGCGCAATGGTGCGCGCGAGGTGCAGATAGGCCGAAGCTGGCTCGCCGCCCGGAAGCACGAAGGACCGAAGGGGTGCAAGCTCGGCGTTGAACAGGTCGATATCCGCCTCCAGGCGGTCCACCTGGCCCTTGATGATGCGCAGCGGCTCATAGGCCGGCGGCGGCGCACCCTCCCGCTCGGGCGTGCACAGATCCGCGCCGAGATCGAACAGGTCGTTCTGGATGCGGCCGAGCACGGCATCGAGCTGCGGCAAATGGGCGAGGTGGAGCCGCGCGAGGCCGATGGCCGCATTGGCCTCGTCCACGGTGCCATAGGCTTCGACGCGAAGATCGTGCTTCGGCACGCGTTCCCCGGTGCCGAGCCCCGTCGTGCCGTCGTCGCCAGTGCGGGTATAAATCTTGTTCAGCTTGACCATGCCGCTCCTTTTAAAGCCGGCGTGGTCAAGCGTCACCCCCGCCCTCGACCTTCGCTGCAGAGCCGGGCATTGTGGCGCGCAGCGGCACCGTGAGGAAAACATCATGCTTGTGAGCGGATCCGGCCTGTTCGTCCTGGTGCTTCTGGCACTGGCCCTGGCCATCGTCTTTGCCGGCGTGAAGACCGTGCCGCAGGGCTACGAATTCACGGTCGAGCGTTTCCAACGCTACATCCGCACCCTCTCGCCCGGCCTCAACCTCATCATCCCGTTCATCGACCGCATCGGTAACCGGGTGAACGTGATGGAGCAGGTCCATGACGTTCCCACCCAGGAGGTCATCACCAAGGACAATGCCACGGTCTCGGTGGATGGCGTCGTATTCTACCAGGTGTTCGACGCAGCCAAGGCCAGCTACGAGGTCTCGCGGCTGGATGTCTCCATCCTGGCGCTGACCACCACCAATATCCGCACCGTGATGGGGTCCATGGACCTTGATCAGCTGCTGTCGCATCGCGACGAGATCAATGAACGCCTGCTCCGCGTGGTGGATGCGGCGGTCTCGGCTTGGGGCGTGAAGATCAACCGCATCGAGATCAAGGACATCGTTCCGCCCGCCGATCTCGTCGCCGCAATGGCGCGCCAGATGAAGGCCGAGCGCGACAAGCGCGCCGCCGTGCTGGAGGCTGAGGGCCTGCGTCAGGCGCAGATTCTCAAGGCCGAAGGACAGAAGCAGTCGCAGATCCTCCAGGCCGAAGGCCGCAGGGAAGCCGCGTTCCGGGATGCGGAGGCGCGCGAGCGCCTTGGCGAAGCGGACGCCAAGGCCACCGCGGTCCTGTCCGGCGCGGTGGCGGGCGGTGACCCGGCCGCGCTCAATTATTACATCGCGGAGAAATATGTCCGCGCCTTCGAACGGCTCGCCGCGGCGCCGAACCAGAAGGTGGTGCTGATTCCCTATGAGGCCACCGCGCTGCTCTCCTCCCTCGCCGGGATCGGCGAACTGGCGCGCGACGCGTTCGGGGGCTCTTCCGCGACCCGCTCTTCCGGATCCACCGGCCCCTCCGTGCCACGCACGCCGCCGGCCAGCCCCTCCGGCGACGCCTCCTGAGGATCCGGCGCCATGGACATCGCCGCGCTTCTCGCGAGCCCCTGGAGCTGGATCGCCCTGGGCGGCTTGCTTCTTGTGCTGGAGGTGGCCGCCCCCGGCGCCTCCCTGATCTGGCTCGGCATCGCGGCGGCAGTGACGGGCCTTGCCTCCTTCGCCTTCGCCCTGGGCTGGGAAATCCAGGTGGCGCTCTTTGCCATCCTCTCCGTGCTGAGCGTGATCGTCGGGCGGCGCTTGTCCCCGAGCCGCGAAAAGGCAAGCGATCGTCCGTTCCTGAACCGGCGCGCGGACGCGCTGGTGGGGAAGGTGCTGGTGCTTGAAGGCCCCATCGAGGACGGCTTCGGCGTGGTGCGGGTGGAGGATACGGTGTGGCGTTGTTCCGGCCCCGACCTTCCCGCCGGCGCCCGGGTCATCGTCACGCGCGCGGATGGCCCCGTCCTGTCCGTCGAGCCCGCATGATCCGTTTCACCAACCCGAGGACCAGCAGATGAGCGGCCCCAGCGCGCCCGCCCGCGATATTCCGACCCGGCTTGTAGATTACGGTTTTCACTATCCCGTCACCACCCGCTGGGCGGACATGGACATCTACGGCCACGTGAACAACGTGGTGTTCTATTCCTTCTTCGATACGGCGGTGAATGCTTTCCTGATGCAGAGCGGCGTGCTGGATCCGGCACGGAGCCCGGTCATCGGGCTTGTGGTGGAAACGCGGTGCGCCTATTTCCGCAGCGTGGAGATCCCCGCGCCGATCACCGCCGGTGTCCGGGTTGCACGGCTCGGATCGAGTTCGGTGCGCTACGAGATTGGGATCTTCCAGGGCGCCGAGCCGACCGCCTGCGCGCAGGGCCACTTCATTCATGTCTATGTGGACCGCGAGCATCGCCGCCCCGTTCCCCTACCCGGGGCCCTGCGGGCTGCACTCGAAACGCTCATGATGCGCGCGCCGGGCGGATGAGCGAGTGCTGGAGTCGGCCGCTTGCCGGGAGGGTGAGATCGTCCCCTGTCATGCCGGGCGCGAAGGGGCGTCCGGGTGAGGAACGGAAATCAGCCCCATTCATCTGACGGGAGCTTCTGCATCCTCGAACGGTGACGGCGGCAGATCGATGCTCCGCCCGAGGATGGGACTCACTCCGGCTTGGAGGCGAGCTTTTCCAGCTTCTGCTGCATGTCCGCCATCTGGCGCTTCAGGGCCTCGAGATCGTCCACCGGCCGTTCGGGGGCCGCCGTGGCGGTGCCCACCGGCTCATCGCCCTTGTTGAAGGGCAGGAAAATGTTGAAGGCGCGCTCGAACATTTCCATGTTGCGGCGCACATGATCATCGAAGCCGCCGAAGCTGGTGCCGGTCAGGGTCTTGGCCACCTGATCGCGGAACTTCTCCTGCTCCTTGGTGAAGCTGTCGATGGACATTTCCAGATAGCGCGGCACCATCATCTGCATGCTGTCACCGTAAAAACGGATGATCTGGCGCAAGAAGGCGATGGGCAAAAGGTTCTGACCTTTATTTTCCTGCTCGAAAATAATCTGAGTCAAGACAGAATGAGTAATGTCGTCGCCGTTCTTGGCGTCATAAACGACAAAATCCTCGCCTTCTTTCACCATATTGGCGAGATCTTCCAGCGTAACATACGTGCTGGTACCGGTATTATAAAGCCGGCGATTGGCGTATTTCTTGATGGTGACTGGCTCTTGCGTCTTGGCCATTTCGCTCATCCGTTTCCTCGACTGGTCGGAGGGTACGGCGTTTCCCGCGTCGCGGCTAGCATTTTGTGCGCAGCATGACTGCCGATTGTGCGCAGCACGATGCGTTGCAAGGCGCGGGTTTGCGCCGGATGCGGAACCGCCCGCATTGACTTTGCCGCCCTTTGATCCGACATCCATGAGGCGACCGACGATGCACCGCACAGGGCGCGGCATCTCGGCTGAATTGCCCGCCAAAGGCCCCGCCAAAGGCCCCAAGCCGAGGAGACCAGCATGAGTGAGGACGTTGTCATCGTAGGGGCCGCCCGCACGCCCGTCGGGTCGTTCAATGGGGCGCTTGGTACTTTGCCGGCCCACCAGCTGGGCTCCATCGCCATCAAGGCCGCGCTTGAGCGCGCCGGCGTATCCTCGGACGCGGTCAGCGAAGTCATCCTCGGCCAGGTGCTGACCGCCGCCCAGGGGCAGAACCCGGCGCGCCAGGCCTCCATCGGCGCCGGCATTCCCATCGAGAGCCCGGCCTGGGAGATCAACATGGTGTGCGGCTCGGGCCTGCGCACCGTCGCGCTCGCCGCGCAGGCGATCCAGACCGGCGACAGCAGCATTGTGGTGGCTGGCGGCCAGGAATCCATGAGCATGTCGGCCCACGCCGCGCACATGCGCAACGGCACCCGCATGGGTGGCCTCGAACTGGTCGATACCATGATCAAGGACGGCCTGTGGGATGCCTTCAACGGCTACCACATGGGCGTCACCGCCGAGAATGTGGCGCGTCAGTTCCAGATTACCCGAGCCGACCAGGACGAGTTCGCTGTCGGCTCCCAGAACAAGGCCGAGGCCGCCCAGAAGGCCGGGAAGTTCAAGGACGAGATCGTCCCGGTCACCATCTCCACCCGCAAGGGCGACGTCGTGGTGGATGCGGACGAATATATTCGTCACGGCGCCACCCTCGACTCCATGACCAAGCTGAAGCCCGCCTTCTCCAAGGACGGCACGGTCACCGCCGGCAACGCCTCTGGCATCAATGACGGCGCCGCCGCCGTGGTGCTGATGAGTGCCAGCCGCGCCGCCGCCGAGGGCAGGAAGCCGCTCGCCCGCATCGTGTCCTGGGCGCAGGCAGGCGTCGATCCGTCGATCATGGGCACCGGCCCCATCCCCGCCTCGAAGCTGGCGCTAGAAAAGGCCGGCTGGAGCGTCAACGACCTCGACCTCATCGAGGCCAACGAGGCGTTCGCCGCCCAAGCCATTGCCGTCAACAAGGGCCTGGGCTGGGACACTGACAAGGTGAACGTGAACGGTGGCGCCATCGCCATCGGCCATCCCATCGGCGCCTCCGGCGCGCGCATCCTCGTCACCCTGCTGCACGAAATGGAGCGCCGCGACGCCAAGAAGGGCCTCGCCACCTTGTGCATCGGCGGCGGCATGGGCATTGCCATGTGCCTTGAGCGCGATTGATCGCGCTCATACGCCCTCGTCAGGCCGGCATGCCCATGCCGGCCTTTTTCTTCTGCCGGCCACTTTCTTTACGCAGGATCAACCGCTTGGCTCCGCGCCGCCGGCCTGTTTTCAGTACCAAGTGAGGGTCAAAAAAACACTCGAACCGGCGCGAATCCTTGCTTAGAAGCAAAGTCGCCTGTTTTGTATTGGGTTACCCAAGAACCAAGGCAAACTTGAAGGGAGAGGAACATGGCGCGTACCGCTCTTGTCACCGGCGGCACCCGGGGGATCGGCGAGGCCATCTCCGTCGCATTGAAGGCGGCGGGTTATCAGGTCGCCGCGAACTATGCCGGCAATGACGCGGCAGCTTCCGCGTTTCACGAGAAGACCGGCATCCCGGTCTATAAGTGGGACGTCTCCGACTTCGAGGGCTGCAAGGCCGGCATCGCCAAGGTGGAGGCCGACCTCGGCCCCGTCGATGTGCTGGTGAACAATGCCGGCATCACGCGCGATGCCACGCTCCACCGCATGAGCCTTGAGCAGTGGCAGGCGGTGATCAACACCAATCTGAACAGCCTGTTCAACATGACGCGCAACGTCATCGAGGGCATGCGCGCGCGCAAGTTCGGGCGGATCGTCTGCATCTCCTCGATCAACGGGCAGAAAGGCCAGTTCGGCCAGACCAATTATTCCGCCGCCAAGGCGGGCGAAATCGGCTTCGTGAAGGCGCTGGCGCAGGAAGGCGCGGCGCTGGGCATCACCGTCAATGCCATCGCGCCGGGCTATATCGGCACGGAGATGGTGCGCGCGGTGCCCGAGGACGTGCTGAAGAAGATCGTCTCCACCATCCCGGTCGGCCGCCTCGGCGAGCCGGAGGATATCGCGCGCTGCGTGGTGTTCCTGGCGGCGGATGAGGCGAGTTTCATCACCGGCTCGACCATCACCGCCAACGGCGCCCAATACATCACCTGATCCGGCAGCCGCCCGGTGCGCGGGGTCTTTCCCTCCGCACCGGGCGCCCCCGGACACAGAAGGGAAAAGGCACGCGCCGGCTCCGCGCGGGCCTGAGCGGCATGACGGCAATGCAATCCACGTCCGCGACGCGCATCGGCCTGCTCGCCATTGCCCTATGGTCCACGCTGGCGCTTCTTACGGCCGCAACAGGGCGCGTGCCGCCCTTCCTGCTGACCGCACTGACATTTGGCATCGGAGGGCTCGTTGGCCTCGGCGCTGCGGTGCGCGGGCCGGGTCTTGGCGTGCTGCGTCTCTCCCCGGCCGCATGGCTGCACGGCGTCGGCGGCCTGTTCGGCTATCATTTCCTTTATTTCACGGCCCTGAAGCTGGCGCCGCCGGCAGAGGCAGGGCTCATCAACTATCTCTGGCCGCTGCTCATCGTGCTTCTATCCGCCACCCTGCCGGGGCATCGGCTGCGTCTGGCCCATGTGACGGGCGCCGGGCTCGGATTGGGCGGCGTCATTCTGATCCTGACCGGAAAGGGGCTGAGCGGCTTCAGCGCCGAGGCCGCCCCCGGCTATCTCGCCGCCTTTTCTGCCGCCTTCATCTGGGCCACCTATTCGGTCACCTCGCGCCGCTTCGGGCACGTGCGCACGGAGGCGGTGGCGGGCTTCTGCCTCGCCACCTCGGCACTCTCGTTCCTGTGCCACTTCGCGACCGAGGCGCCCCTCTGGCCCGCCTCCCTCGTGGAATGGCTGGCCGTCGTCGCGCTCGGACTCGGGCCGGTGGGCGCCGCTTTCTATGCCTGGGACGTGGGCATGAAGCGTGGAGATGTCCGCTTCCTGGGCGTTGCCTCTTATGCGGCGCCGGTGCTCTCGACGCTTCTCCTGGTGCTCTGCGGATTTGCCGAAGCGAGTTGGTCGCTGGGGCTTGCGTGCCTGCTGATCGTTGGCGGCGCGGCCCTCGCGGCGCGGGCTCCCGGCTGAAGAGACCGCCGCAATGGCTTGTCACAATGCCAGCGACGCTTTAGAGCGCGATTCGATCAGAGTGACATCTGGTCTCCCCGTCGCCCTCTACCCCTGATGATAGAGCGCACGCCCGAATTCACAGTGCCCGCGCGAAGGCACGCCAGACAGGAAAGTCCAATGGCCACCCATAAGCTCCTCCTCCTTCCCGGCGACGGCATCGGCCCCGAGGTCATGGCGCAGGTGAAGCGTGTCGTCTCCTGGCTGGAGGGCGAAGGCCTCGCCTCTTTCGCTCTGGAAGAGGATCTGGTGGGCGGCTGCGCCTATGACGCCCACGGCGCCGCCATTTCGGAAGCCGCCATGGACCGCGCCAAGGAAGCGGACGCGATCCTGCTCGGCGCGGTGGGCGGCCCCAAATGGGCGGACGTGCCCTATGAGGCGCGCCCCGAGGCCGGCCTGCTGCGCCTGCGCAAGGATCTCGCCCTGTTCGCGAACCTGCGCCCTGCGCTCTGCTATCCCGCGCTCGCGGAAGCCTCCTCGCTGAAGCGCGAAGTGGTGGAAGGCCTCGACATCCTGATCGTGCGCGAACTGACCGGCGGCGTCTATTTCGGCGAGCCCAAGACCATTCTCGACCTCGGCAATGGCCAGAAGCGCGCCATCGATACGCAGGTCTATGACACCTACGAAATCGACCGCATCGCGCGCGTCGCCTTCGAGCTCGCCCGCACCCGCCGCAATAAGGTGACCTCCTCCGAGAAGCACAATGTGATGCGCTCGGGCGTGCTCTGGAAGGAAGTGGTGAGCGCGGTCCACGCCAAGGACTATCCGGATGTGGAGCTGGAGCATCACCTGGCGGATTCGCTCGCCATGCAGTTGGTGCGCTGGCCCAAGCAGTATGATGTGATCGTCACCGACAATCTGTTCGGGGACATCCTCTCCGACATCGCCGCCATGCTCACGGGCTCGCTCGGCATGCTTCCGTCCGCCTCGCTCGGCGCGGTGGACGAGCGAACCGGCCGCCGCGCGGCGCTCTATGAGCCGGTTCACGGCTCCGCGCCCGACATTGCGGGCCGCGGCATCGCCAACCCCATCGCCATGATCGGATCGCTCGCCATGGCGCTGCGCTATTCCTTCGGCATGGGTCCGGTTGCGGATCGCATCGAGGCGGCGATCGCGGCCGTACTCGCCTCCGGCAAGCGCACCAGCGACATCCGCACCCCCGGCGCGACGGTGGTCGGCACGGATGAGATGGGCGAAGCCATCATCGCCGAACTCGCCGCCGCCAAGGCCTGACAGAAAAGGGGCCGCCTCGCCGGCGGCCCCTCATTTAAGCTGGGACAGACGAGGCCTCAGCGGCCCACGAACACCTGATCCAGGATGCCGCCCGAGGCGAACTGATCGGCCTGCACCTTCTGCCAGCCGCCGAACACGTCCTCGACGGTCACGAGGCGCACCTGCGGGAAGCGGCCGGGGAATTTGTCCATCACCTCTTTATTGGTCACGCGATGGAAGGACTCCACCGCCACCGTCTGGCCGGCCGGCGTGAAGAGGAAGTCCAGATAGGCAGTGGCGAGGGGACGCGAGCCGCGCTTGTCCACCACCTTGTCGACCACGGCGACAGGGAATTCCGCCAGCAGGCTCACGGACGGGACCACGGTCTTGAGCTTCTTGTCCTTGTAGAGCTGCTCGTAGGACAGGGTCTCCGCCTCGAAGGTTACGAGCACGTCGCCCGTCTCGCGCTCGACGAAGGTGGTGGTGGCGCCGCGTCCTCCCGTATCGAAGACGGGGACGTTTGAGAGCAGCTTCTTGACGAAAGCGTTGGCCTTCTCCTTGTCGCCCTTGTTCTGCTCCAGTGCATAGGCATAGGCGGCGAGATAGGTGTAGCGGGCATTGCCCGAAGTCTTGGGATTGGGGAAGATGACCTTTACGTCGTCGCGGACGAGGTCGTTCCAGTCCTTGATGTTCTTGGGATTGCCGTCGCGCACCAGGAAGGCAGGAAAGGAATAATAGGGCGAGGCGTTGTTGGGGAACTTCTTCTGCCAATCCTTGGCGACAAAGCCGGCTTTGGCGAGCACATCCACGTCGAGCACCTGGTTGAAGGTGACGACATCGGCCTCCAGTCCCTCGATGATGGCGCGGGCCTGGCGCGACGTGCCGGCATGGCTCTGGTTGATCGTCACCTCCTGCCCGGTCTTCTGCTTCCAGAGCGGAATGAACTGCGCATTTTCGGCGGTGAACAGTTCGCGGGCGATGTCGTAGGAAACGTTCAGGATTGTGTTCGGGCCTTTATAGTCGGCCTGGGCAAAGGCGAGACTCGGGGCCAGAAGGGCGGCAAGGCTCAAGCCGGAAAAGGCGCGGCGGGTCAGCATGGGCTCTCCAATTCACGTGTCTTTTTGTGATTTTTCATAATTCACGCGATTTGTAACACGAGCCAACGGGCTTTCATAGGCCGCCGTGCGTCCGCGCATCTCACCTCTGACAACA
>JBFMAV010000091.1:0-14084 GCA_040755535.1 Pseudomonadota bacterium
CACCGGCGCCGCCGCCGCCGCCCGCGCCCTGCCCGCTGGTGCCGTTTGCGCCGGCGCCGCCCGTTCCCGTCAGGCTGTCGATGCCACCCGCGCCCCCTTGCGGGCTGCCGCCCGCGCCGCCGTCCGCCAGGGCGGGCGCCGCGAAGGCGAGCGCCAGCAAGCCGCCGGCCACGGTCGAGAGCAGCACGCCGCGCCGGTGCCGATGCACAGCGGCGGCGTGTATCCAAGCAAGAGAAGCGGCGTTGGGCGCGAATCGGGGCACAGGCGGAATCCTCGGCATGTGCCGGGATGCTCGCCCGCCATGGTTAACAAAGGATCACCGGCGCGCGGCGCCGCATGCCCTCAGTGGCGCAGGCCCGGCGCCTCCTGGCCGGTGCGGGCGACATATTCGGTGTAGCCGCCGCCATATTGATGCACGCCGTCGGGGGTGAGTTCCAGCACGCGGTTGGAGAGCGCGGCGAGGAAATGCCGGTCGTGCGAGACGAACAGCATGGTGCCCTCATAGCTTTCCAGCGCGCTCACCAGCATTTCCTTGGTGGCGATGTCGAGATGGTTGGTGGGCTCGTCCAGAACCAGGAAATTCGGCGGGTCATAGAGCATCTTGGCCATGACCAGCCGTGCCTTCTCGCCGCCCGAAAGCACCCGGCAGCGTTTTTCCACATCGTCGCCGGAAAAGCCGAAGCAGCCGGCGAGCGTGCGCAGCGAGCCCTGCCCCGCCTGGGGGAAGGCGTCCTGCAGATTCTCGAACACGGTGCGCTCGCCCTCCAGCAGGTCCATGGCGTGCTGGGCGAAATAGCCGAGCTTCACGCTGCCGCCGATGGTGACCGTGCCCGCGTCCGGTGCAGTGTCGCCGGTCACGAGCTTCAGCAGGGTGGACTTGCCGGCGCCGTTGACGCCCATGATGGCCCAGCGTTCGCGCCGGCGCACATGGAAGTCGAGCCCGTCATAGATGGTGCGCGCGCCGTAGCGCTTCGACACGCCCTTCAGGCTCGCCACGTCCTCGCCCGAGCGGGGCGCGGGCTGGAACTCGAAGGCGACCGTCTGGCGGCGGCGCGGCGGCTCGACGCGCTCGATCTTGTCCAGCTTCTTCACCCGGCTCTGCACCTGCGCGGCATGGGAGGCGCGCGCCTTGAACCGCTCGATGAAGGCGATCTCTTTCGCGAGCATCGCCTGCTGGCGCTCGAACTGCGCCTGCTGCTGCTTCTCGGCGAGGGCGCGCTGCTCGGCATAGAATTCGTAATTGCCCGAATAGGTGGTGAGCGCGCCGGCATCGATCTCGATCACCTTGCCCACCACGCGGTTCATGAAGGCCCGGTCGTGGGAGGTCATCATCAGGGCGCCGTCGAAGCCCTTGAGGAAGTCTTCCAGCCAGATCAGGCTCTCGATGTCGAGATGGTTGCTCGGCTCGTCCAGCAGCATCACGTCGGGGCGCATCAGCAGGATGCGGGCGAGCGCGACGCGCATCTTCCAGCCGCCCGAGAGCTTGCCCACGTCGCCCTCGATCATCTCCTGGCTGAAGCCGAGGCCCGCCAGCACCTCGCTGGCGCGGCCCTCCATGGAATAGCCGTCCAGTTCCTCGAAGCGCGCCTGCACGTCGCCATAGCGCTCGACGATGGCGTCCATCTCGTCCATGCGGTCGGGATCGACCATGGCGGCTTCCAGCGCGCGCAGCTCGGCCATGATGGCGCTGACCGGGCCGGCGCCGTCCATCACCGCGTCGAGGGCGCGCTGGCCGGCCATCTCGCCCACATCCTGGCTGAAATAGCCGATGGTGAGGCCGCGATCGACGCTGACCTGCCCCTCGTCCGGCGCCTCCTGGCCGGTGATGAGGCGGAACAAGGTGGTCTTGCCGGCGCCGTTGGGACCGACAAGGCCGATCTTCTCGCCCTTGAGGAGCGTCGCGGACGCCTCGATGAAGACGATCTGCTTGCCGTTCTGCTTGCCGATGGAATCGAGCCGGATCATGCGCGCGGGGCACCCTGGAAAACTGGACGGCTCGCGCTTAGGCCATTTCCGGCGGCGGGGGAAGCGCGCGCGGCGCAGGGCAGGACGAAGAATTTCCGCAAGCCGCTTCAAGCCCCTTGGTATCGAGGTGCCGGAGGGGGCGGACCAGGGCAGTTGAACGGCGGGCGGGAATCGATATGAGTCGCCCCATGATCTCCCGCTCCCCCGCCTGCGGACCCGCGCCCCGATGAGCGCGCCGGCCAAGGTGTCCATCGATCTCGGCACCCGCACCGGCGGGGAAGAGGCCGCGCTCGACCTTGAGGAATTGCTCGCGACCCGCCTGCTGGTGCAGGGCAATTCCGGGTCCGGAAAGTCGCATCTGCTGCGCCGCCTGCTGGAACAGAGCGCGCCCTGGGTGCAGCAGGCGGTGATCGATCCGGAAGGCGACTTCGTCACGCTCGCCGACAAGTACGGCCATGTGGTGGTGGACGCCCAGCGCGGCGAGAACGACCTTCAGTCCATCGCCGCCCGCGTGCGCCAGCATCGCGTCTCGGTGGTGCTCAATCTCGAAGGGCTGGACAGCGAGCAGCAGATGCGCGCCGCCGCCGCCTTCCTCGGTGGGCTTTTCGATGCCGACCGCGACCTCTGGTATCCCATGCTGGTGGTGGTGGACGAGGCGCAGCTCTTTGCCCCCGCCGCCGCCGGCGAGGTCTCGGACGAGGCAAGGCGCGTCTCGCTCGGCGCCATGACCAATCTCATGTGCCGGGGCCGCAAGCGCGGGCTTGCCGGCGTCATCGCCACCCAGCGCCTCGCCAAGCTCGCCAAGAATGTCGCGGCGGAAGCCTCCAACTTCCTCATGGGCCGCACCTTCCTCGATATCGACATGGCGCGCGCCGCCGATCTGCTGGGCATGGAGCGGCGGCAGGCGGAAATGTTCCGCGATCTCCAGAGCGGCAATTTCATCGCGCTCGGCCCGGCCTTGTCGCGCCGCCCGCTGCCGGTGCGCATCGGCGCGGTGGAAACGGGCGCCCGCTCCACCAGCCCGCGCCTCCTGCCGCTGCCCGAGCCGGCGGCGGCCGAGGACGCCCACGACCTCATCTTCACCCCCGGCGCGGACGAGGCCCGCCCCTTCGTGCCGCGCCGCCCGGTGGCACCCGCCGTGCCCTCCACGGCCGATGTGATGGCGCAACTGGCCCGCTCCATGCCGCCCGCCCCGCCGCCGGCGGCCGAGCCCGCGCCGACCCTCTCGCCCGAGCAGCGCCAGGCCGCCATCGACGCCGCGCTGCGCGACATTCTCGCGGAGAGCGAGGCGGGGTTCCGCACCATTTCGGTGCTCTATCAGGATTTCCTGGTCCGCTGCCGCATCCGCCGCGTGGGCGGCCAGCCGCTGAGCCTCTCCGCCTTCCGCCGCCGCCTCGCGGTCGCCCATGCGGGCATCGACCTCGCCGAGGCGGAAGCGGAGGATTCGCCCTGGAACGAGGTGCTCGCCATGGCCGGCGCCCTGCCCGAGGACATGCAGGGGGTGTTCCTTACCCTGGCGCGCGCGGCCTTCGACCGCCGCCCCTGCCCCTCCGACGCTGAGGTGGCGCGGGCCTATGGCAGCCGCTCCACCGGGCGCGCGCGGCGGCTGCTCGCGTACATGGAGGAGCGGCAGGTGATCGTCTGTCGGTTGGACGGGCGCGGCCGGCGCATCGTCGCCATTCCGGGCCTTGCCTGGGAGACCGAGCCCGGCGATCCCAATGCGGCGGACACGGCGGCCGCCAGCGTGTGAAAACACCGGCGGGGCGCAAGCCCCGCCGAAGGGTCACCCCGTCAGGACTGGAAGATGCCGGCGATGCCGGAATAGACGCCGAGCGCGCACATCACCACCGTCACCGTCCACACCACCACCGCATAGCGCCCCTGGAGGCGATAGGGCTCGGGCAAGGCGCGCTGCGACAGCAGCACCAGGAAGCCCAGCACCACGGGCAGCAGCAGCGCGTTCAGCACCTGGACGAACAGGTTGATGTCGATGAGGTTGGCGCCCGACAGGACGATGGACACGCCCACCACCAGCACCACGCCATAGACCACATAGAACCAGGGCGCCTGCTTCACCCCGTCGCCGAGGCTGCGGCGATAGCCCGTCACCTCGCCCATGCCCCAGGCGGCGGTGAGGCTGACCACGATGGCCGCCACAAGAGACGCGCCCACAATGCCCAGCGAGAACAGAATGCGGCCCGCGTCATAGCCAAGATGCGGCGTGATGGCGTCGCTGATCTGCTCCACCGTGTTGAGATCGACGCCGCCTTCCTTGTTGGCCCAAAGGGTCGCGGCCGTGGTCACCAGCATGGCGATCATGACCAGTTGCGTCACCACCGAGCCGATGGCGGTGTCGATGCGCGCATGGGGAAGGTGGTCCACCGTGAGGCCTTTATCCACCACGGCCGACTGCTGGTAGAACACCATCCAGGGCATGACCACGGCGCCGATATTGGCGGCCACCAGGAACAGATAATCGGAATTGCCGACGGGGAAGTTCTTCAACCCCGCCATCACTTGGTCGGGCTGGGGGTTGGACATGACCATGGTGACCAGGAAGACCAGTTCGAACAGGCCGATGCCGATGGCGATGCGCTCCACCCGCAGATAGGAGCCGGTCAGCACCATGATGACCAGGAACAGCGTCACCGCGCCCGTGGAGACCCACATGGGAATGCCCCACATGAGGCCGACACCCGCGATGCCGCTCATCTCACAGATGATGGCGCCTGTGCAGGCGACGACCAAAGTGGAGACGGAAAGCCAGGCCCAGCCCCGGCCGAAATGGGAGTCGATCAATTCCCCATGGCCCTTGCCGGTCACCACGCCGAGCCGGATGGTGAGTTCCTGCACCATGAAGACGATGGGGATGAGGATGATCTGGGCGGAGAGCAGCGTATAGCCCCATTGCGCGCCGCTCTGCGCCGCCGTGATGAGGCTACCGGCATCGGTGTCCGCCAGCATCACAACCAGGCCGGGCCCCATGACGGCAAGATAGGCCATGAGGCCCGCGCGCCGCGCCGCGCCGGCGCCCCCGCCCTGCCCTGATGTCCGCGAATATTCCCCGCTCGTCATACCCGTTCCCCACGCCCACACCTAAGGATGGCTGCGAGAACACGGAAATCGGGAGGCCCTGTCAATTCGAGGGATATTATAATTTACTTAGAGTAATTCTTGAAAATAAAGGGAAGTCCAGCAACCGCAGGGCCGCGCGCGGGAAGGCCGCGATGGCCGCCGGGCACACAATGGAAGCGGTATAGGGCTAAAGGGGCCGCCCCTCGCCCGGGGCGGCGAATGGCCTGCGGCGCGGCAGCCCGCGCCGCCCGGCGTCAGACTTGGCGGGTCACGAGGATCTCGCGCTTTCCGGCATGGTTGGCCGGACCGACAATGCCCTCCTGCTCCATGCGCTCCATGAGGCTCGCGGCCTTGTTGTAGCCGATCTGAAGCCGCCGCTGGATATAAGAGGTGGAGGCCTTGCGGTCGCGCAGAACCAGCGCCACCGCCTGCTCGTAATTGTCCGCGCCATCCTCCGCGCCGAGCGCCGTGCGGTCGAACACGGCCCCCTCCTCGTCCGCCTCTTCCTCCTCGTCGGAAGCGGTGACGGCGTCCAGATATTCGGGACGTCCCTGTGCCTTCAGATGCGCCACCACATGCTCCACCTCGCCGTCCGACACGAACGGACCATGGACGCGGGTGATGCGCCCGCCATTGGCCATGTAGAGCATGTCGCCCTGCCCCAGCAGCGTCTCGGCGCCCATTTCGCCGAGGATGGTGCGGCTGTCGATCTTCGAAGTCACCTGGAAGGAAATGCGGGTGGGGAAATTGGCTTTGATGGTGCCGGTGATGACGTCCACCGAGGGGCGCTGCGTCGCCATCACCAGATGGATACCGGCGGCCCGCGCCATCTGGGCGAGGCGCTGGATGGCGCCCTCGATGTCCTTGCCGGCCACCATCATGAGGTCGGCCATCTCGTCCACGATGATGACGATATAGGGCAGCGCGGTCAGATCGAGGGTCGCTTCCTCCACCAGGGTCTCGCCGGTCTCCTTGTCGAAGCCCTTGTCCACGGTGAAGGTGATGACCTCGCCCTTCTCGCGCGCTTCCGCGACCCGGGCGTTGAAGCCCTCGATGTTGCGCACCTTGAGGCGCGCCATCTTGCGATAGCGGTCTTCCATCTCGCGCACCGCCCATTGCAGGGCGATGATCGCCTTCTTGGGGTCGGTCACGACCGGCGTCAGAAGGTGCGGGATGCCCTCATAGACCGACAATTCCAGCATCTTGGGGTCGATCATGATCAGGCGGCACTGCTCGGGCGTCAGGCGATAGAGCAGCGAGAGGATCATGGTGTTGATCGCCACCGACTTGCCCGAGCCGGTGGTGCCGGCGACCAGCAGATGGGGCATGCGGGCAAGATCCGCGATCACCGGCTCGCCGCCGATGGTCTTGCCGAGCGCGATGCCGAGGCGCCCGCGCGCATCCGCAAAGCTCTGATCGGCCAGCAATTCACGCAGCCACACGGTCTCGCGCCGCTGGTTCGGCAGCTCGATGCCGATGACATTGCGCCCTTCCACCACGGCCACGCGGGCGGACACCGCGCTCATGGAGCGGGCGATATCGGCGGACAAGCCGATGACACGGCTCGACTTGGTGCCCGGCGCCGGCTCGAATTCATAGAGTGTCACCACGGGGCCGGGATTGGCGTCGATCACCTCGCCGCGCACCCCGAAATCGCGCAGGGTCTGCTGGAGCGCCGCCGAATTGCGGTCCAGCGCCTCCTCGGACAAGGCGAAGTCCGGCTCCATTTCCGGCGGCTCGGTCAAGAGATCGAGCGGGGGAAGCTCATAGCCCTCGAAGGCGGAGACGGCTTCGGCTGGGAGCGTGGGCGTGGGCGTGGGCGTGGACTTGGTCACAGACGCGGGACTTGCCGCGCGCGGCTCGGCCAAGACCGGCTCAGGCACCGGCTCAGCGACCGTCTCAGGCTCCGCCTCGGTCACGCGACGCTTCAGGGTCTTGGGCGCCTCGGCTTCCGGCGGGGCGGCAGGCTCGGGGGCGGGAGACGCACCGAGCACCAGCGGCGCCCAGCCGAATCCGCCGCCAATGGTGGCACCCCAGCTGAAGAAGGCGGGCGCGGCGGAGGGCGAAGCGGCGTCCGCCTCTGGCAGGCCCGGTGAAGAGGCGGCGTCCATCTGCTCCGCGTTCGGAGAAGCACCTTCCTGAACGATGGCCACGCCGGCCTCGGACGGGGTGGCTTCGATCCCTTCGGGTGCGGCCAGGTTTGCGGCCGGCACAGCCGAAGCGGCTTCGCACGGGAGGGCAAGCTCATCTGCAGCGCCGCCCGCCGCAAGAGACATTTCGTCCTCCGCGCCTGTCGCCTCCACCGGCGCGGGCGGCAGGCGGTCCTGGTCGGCCGCCGGCAGGAAGGGCGCCGTGGACGAAAGAAGGATCAAGCGCGCGAGCGGCCTCAAATGATCGGCGATCTCCGCCTCGACCGGGAGGTCGGCCGCGCCGGTGGAGGGCTCTGCCGCGACGGCGGAGGAGGTCTCGCAAGACATGGCCGCTTCGGCTTGCGGTGCGTCCGCGGCGGGGGCTTCGAGTGCCTGCGGCGCGCACGCGGGCTCGTCCTCACACAGGACTTCGATTGGCGCTTCGGCGCGCTCACCGGTTTCCTCGCCGTCGTCGAAGGTCGCGACAGACTGCGGTTCGGGGCTGCCCGGAAGCTGCGGGGCCACATGCGCCGCCTCGGCGCGCGCGGACCAGGTGCCGCCGGTCCAGTCGATGAAGACTTCATCCTCGGCGAGATCGTCCGGAATGGCGAACCGCGCCGAAGGGGCCGGCATCTGCGGCTCGGCCGACGCGACCTCGGGCAGACTCAGCTCGGACAGACCCATTTCGGGACGCCCGGGATCGGGCATGCCGAGCGGCGGCAGCGGCGAGACCAGACCGTCGCGTCCCTTGGCGCGGGCGCGCATCAGCGAATCGGGGGTGCGGGTGAAGCGGGTGTTGCCGTCGAGGCTGAAGGGCCGCAGCCAGCTGGGCAGGCCCTCGCCCTCCACGAACGGGGACAGGGACAGGCGGGCCTCGCCCTCTCCGGACGGGAGGGACAGGGGATCGCGCGAATCGGGGGTTCGGTTCCAGTCAGACATGCCAGCCCATGACCACGGGCCGGGCGAGGAGGCCCGGCGTTTGGCTCACGCTAGCGGGCGCCCGTTAATGGGAGGTGGAGCCCGCCCCGATCCCGCCGCTTTTCCCCAGCCGGCGGTCCGAAGCGGGCGCGCCTGAACATCAAAAAGAAAAGGCGCCGCAAGCTCTTGCGGCGCCTTTTCTGAAAAGCGGAGGTCTGGGGGCCGGGTCAGTTTCCGGCGGGCTGAAGCTGTTGGTTCAGGAACAGCGCCATCAGCGTGCAGAGCGCGCCGGAGAGCAGATAGGCGCCCGCCGAGATCAGGCCGAAATGGCTGGAGATGAACAGCGCGGCGAACGGCGCGAAGCCCGCGCCGAACAGCCAGGCCAGGTCGTTGGTCAGCGCGGACGCGGTGTAGCGGTAGCGATTCGCGAAGCTGGAGGCGAGGACGCCCGAGGCCTGTCCGAACGACACGCCGAGGATCACGAAGCCGAGCACCATGAACACCACTTCGCCCACGAAGCCGGCATTCAGCAATTGCGGGGCAAATCCGCTGAACGCGGCGATGGCGATGGCGCACACGCCGAGCAGGGTGCGCCGGCCGACGCGGTCGGCGAGATAGCCCGACACCACCACCGCGATGAGGCCGATCATGGCCGCGCCCGCCTCGATGAGGAGGAAGCGCGTGGGGCGCTCGGTGGTGAACAGATAGACCCAGGACAGCGGGAACACGGTCACCATGTGGAACAGGGCGAAGGTGGCGAGCGGGGCGAAGGCGCCGATGACGATGTGGCGGCCTTCCTCGCGGATCGTCTCCATCACCGGGGCGGGCTCCAGCTCGCCCTGCTTGAACAGCTCGTCATATTCCGGCGTCACCGCCATGCGCAGGCGGGCGAACAGCGCCACCACATTGATGGCGAAGGCGACGAAGAAGGGATAGCGCCAGCCCCAGCTGTAGAAGTCCTCGGCACTCAGCAGGCCGGCGAAGAAGGCGAACAGCGCGCTCGCGATGATGAGACCGATGGGCGCGCCGAGCTGGGGCAGCATAGCGTACCAGCCGCGCCGGCCTTCGGGAGCATTCATGGAGAGCAGCGGGGCGAGCCCGTCCCAGGTGCCGCCCCAGGCGAGGCCCTGGCCGATGCGCAGCGCCGCCAGCAGCCACACGACGCTCACCCCGATCTGGTCGCGCGCCGGAAGGAAGGCGATGGCGACCGTCGAGGTGCCCAAAAGGAACAGGGCGGTGGTGAGCTTCGCCCCGCGCCCATGGCGGCGGTCGATGGCCAGGAACAGCATGGTGCCGAAGGGGCGGGCGATGAAGGCCAGCGCGAAGATGGCGAAGGAATAGAGCGTGCCGGTCAGCGCATCCACGTCGGGAAACAGCAGGCGCGGGAACACGATCACCGAGGCGATGGCGTAGACGAAGAAGTCGAAGAATTCGGACGTGCGGCCAATAACCACCCCGACGGCGATCTCGCCGGGATCCACATGCCCCTTGTCGGCGTGGATCTGCTTCGCGTCGCGTTCCATGGTCGTCATGGTCTGGGCCATTGTTTCTTCGCACCGTTCCAGCGGGACAGTCCTTCCGCCCTGCACTCTCGCACAGTGTGCACTGCGGTCCAGCCCGCCTTATTCACGCTCCTGCGACAGGCAGGCATTGGGCAAATTGTCCAATGTCGCGCGTGCTGCGCTGCATCTAGCCGTTCGTACTAACTTAAGGAAAAATCCTAAGCAGGTGACTCCCGTGAGCCGTCTCCGTCTCCTTGCCCTTCTGCCCCTGGCCCTTCTCATGGGCGGGTGCAATTTCGTGGTGCTGGATCCGTCCGGCGACATCGCCATCCAGCAACGGGATATCGTCATCATCTCCGTGGTGCTGATGCTGCTCATCATCATCCCGGTGATGGCGCTGACCGTGCTGTTCGCCTGGCGCTATCGTTCCTCCAACAAGGAGGCGCCTTACGATCCCGACTGGCACCATTCCACCCAGCTCGAACTGGTGATCTGGGCGGCGCCGCTGCTCATCATCATCTGCCTCGGCGCCATCACTTGGATGGGCACCCATCTGCTCGATCCCTACCGCCCGCTGGACCGCATCGCGGCCGACACGGCGGTCAAGCCCGATATGAAGCCGCTGGAAGTGGAAGTCGTCGCGCTCGATTGGAAGTGGCTGTTCATCTATCCCGAGCAGGGCATCGCCAGCGTGAATGAACTGGCCGCGCCGGTGGACCGGCCGCTGTCCTTCCGCATCACCTCCTCGGCGGTGATGAACGCCTTCTACGTCCCCGCCCTGGCCGGCATGATCTATGCCATGCCGGGCATGGAAACCCGCCTGCACGCGGTGATCAACGAAGCCGGTTCCTATCGCGGCATCTCCGCCAATTATTCCGGCGCCGGCTTCTCCGGCATGCATTTCAAGTTCCAGGCCCTCTCGGCGGCGGAGTTCGAGCAATGGGCGGCCAAGGTGAAGGCCGGCTCGGGCAACCTGACCCGCCAGGTCTATCTGGAGCTTGAGAAGCCCAGCGAGAACGTGCCGATCACCCATTACGCCAACGTCGATCCCGCCCTGTACAAGGCCATCCTCAACATGTGCGTGGAGCCCGGAAAGATGTGCTCCAGCGAGATGATGGCCATCGATTCCAAGGGCGGCCTCGGCCTCGAAGGCATCCCGAATGTCATGGTCCTCGCCTATGACAAGTTCTCGCGCCGCGGCGCCACGGTGTTTGGCGGCGATCAGGGCTTCGTCATCGGCCTGTGCGCACCGGAGGATCTGGTTGAAGCCGGCGCGAAATTGCCGGTGGTGCGCACCACACCCGCGACGCGCCTGACGGGGGCCGGCTTGCCGCTGCCTACCTTCACGCCCATCGCCGCCCCCGCAACCCCCTTCACGGCCCCCTTCCGGCCTTCCAACATCTGAGACGGAACGCCATGGCTGTTACCTATCCCGTCGAAACCAGCCCGATCTTCGGGCGGTTCACCCTCGACGCCCTCCCCTTCCACGAGCCCATCCTCGTGGCCACGTTCATTGTCGTCGCCCTCGGCGGCGCGGCGGTGGTGGGCGGCATCACCTATTTCCGCCTCTGGGGCTATCTCTGGAAAGAGTGGTTCACCAGCGTCGACCATAAGAAAATCGGCATCATGTACATGGTGCTCGGCATCGTCATGCTGCTGCGCGGCTTTGCCGACGCCATCATGATGCGCCTCCAGCAGGCCATGGCCTTCAACGGCTCGGAAGGCTATCTGCCGGCGCACCATTACGATCAGGTCTTCACCGCCCACGGCGTGATCATGATCTTCTTCGTCGCCATGCCGCTGGTGACGGGCCTCATGAACTATGTGGTGCCGCTGCAAATCGGCGCGCGCGACGTGTCCTTCCCGTTCCTGAACAATTTCAGCTTCTGGATGACCACGGGCGGCGCGGTCCTGGTGATGATGTCGCTGTTCATCGGCGAATTCGCCAAGACCGGCTGGCTCGCCTATCCGCCGCTCTCGGGCATCTCCTACAGTCCGGACCCAGGCGTCGATTATTACATATGGGCGCTACAGGTCGCGGGTGTGGGCACAACGCTGTCAGGCGTGAACCTCATCTGTACCATCATCAAGATGCGCGCCCCCGGCATGACCTTGATGAAGATGCCGGTCTTCACCTGGACCTCGCTCTGCACCAACGTACTGATCGTCGCCACCTTCCCGGTGCTGACGGCGGTGCTCACCCTGCTGTCGCTCGACCGCTATCTCGGCATGAACTTCTTCACGTCCGATTTCGGCGGCAGCCCCATGCTGTACGTGAACCTGATCTGGATCTGGGGCCACCCGGAGGTCTACATCCTGATCCTGCCGGCCTTCGGCGTGTTCTCGGAAGTTGCCTCCACCTTCTCGGGCAAGCGCCTGTTCGGCTACACCTCCATGGTGTACGCGACCGTGGTCATCACGATCCTGTCCTACCTCGTGTGGCTGCACCACTTCTTCACCATGGGCTCGGGCGCCAGCGTGAATTCCTTCTTCGGAATCACGACCATGATCATCTCCATCCCGACCGGGGCGAAGATCTTCAACTGGCTGTTCACGATGTATCGCGGGCGCATCAAGTTCGAGCTGCCCATGATGTACACCGTGGCCTTCATGCTGATCTTCGTGATCGGCGGCATGACGGGCGTCATGCTGGCCATCCCTCCGGCAGACTTCGTCCTGCACAACTCGCTGTTCCTGATCGCCCACTTCCACAATGTGATCATCGGCGGCGTGGTGTTCGGCATGTTCGCCGGCATCGCCTACTGGTGGCCCAAGGCGTTCGGCTTCAAGCTCGACCCGTTCTGGGGCAAGGCCTCGTTCTGGTTCTGGGTGGTGGGCTTCCTGTTCGCCTTCATGCCGCTCTATGTGCTCGGCTTCATGGGCGTGACGCGCCGCATGCGGGTGTTCGACGATCCCTCCTGGCACATCTGGTTCATCATCGCCGCCTTCGGCGCCTTCCTGATCCTGCTCGGCATCATGAGCTTCCTGGTGCAGATCGGCGTCAGCATCCTGAAGCGGCATGAGCTGCGCGACACCACGGGCGACCCCTGGAACGGCCGCACGCTGGAATGGGCGACCTCCTCGCCCCCGCCCGCCTACAACTTCGCCTTCACGCCCGTCATCCACGACATCGACTCGTGGTGGGACATGAAGCGGCGGGGCTTTAAGCGGCCGCTCACGGGCTACAAGCCCATCCACATGCCGCGCAACACCGGCACCGGCGTCATCCTCGCCGGCTGCAGCACGGTGCTCGGCTTCGCCATGGTCTGGTACATCTGGTGGCTCGCGGCCCTGAGCTTCGTCGCGCTCATCGCCATCGCGATCGGCCATACCTTCAACTACAACCGCGACTATGACATTCCAGCCGACGAAGTGGCGCGCACCGAAGAGGCGCGCACCAAGCTTCTCGCCGGGCAGGTGACCCCATGACGACGACCACCCCCACCGTCTCGCAGACCGGCGAAGTCGTCTTCTACGAGGTCGACGAGCATCCGCACCCGGAAGGCCACAGCACCTCGCTGGGCTTCTGGATCTACCTGATGAGCGATTGCCTCATCTTCTCGATGCTCTTTGCCACCTACGCGGTGCTCGGCGGCAATTATGCCGCCGGCCCCTCGCCCAAGGACCTGTTCGACCTGGACCTCGTGGCGGTGAACACCGCCATGCTGCTGTTCTCCTCCATCACCTATGGCTTCGCGATGCTGGCCATGGAGAAGGGCAAGGTGGCGCAGGTTCAGGGATGGCTGGCCGTGACCGCCCTGTTCGGTCTCGCCTTCCTCTCCATCGAGCTCTACGAGTTCCACCACATGATCGAGCATGGCGCGACGCCCCAGCGCAGCGCCTTCCTCTCGGCCTTCTTCACCCTGGTCGGCACCCACGGCCTGCACGTGACCTTCGGCACGATCTGGCTCTTCACGCTGATGGTCCAGGTCGCCAAGCACGGCCTGATCACCGCCAACAAGCGTCGCCTGATGTGCCTGTCCATGTTCTGGCACTTCCTCGACGTGATCTGGATCGGGGTGTTCACCTTCGTCTATCTCATGGGAATGCTGCGATGAGCGCCGACGGCCACGCACACGGGGCGGATGCCCACACTCACGGCCATGGCGAGGAGCACAGCCACGGCACGTTCAAGAGCTACATGACCGGCTTCATCCTGTCGGTCATCCTCACCGCCATTCCCTTCTGGCTGGTGATGGAAGGCGTCATCGAGAACAAGACGGTGACGGCCCTCGTCATCACCGCCTTCGCGGCGGTGCAGGTGGTGGTGCACATGATCTTCTTCCTGCACATGAGCGGAAGCGCCGAGGGCGGCTGGAACATGACCGCTTTGCTCTTCACCGTGATCGTGGTGGTGATCGCCATCAGCGGCTCGCTGTGGGTCATGTATCACCTCAACACCAACATGATGCCCGGCCACGACATGAGCGTGCCCGGGATGGGCGCTCCCGGCGGGAGCGCCCCGCGCTGAGCGCGCCCGCATGAAGATGCCGGA
>JBFMAV010000092.1:0-13711 GCA_040755535.1 Pseudomonadota bacterium
GGGGCTATTGAGGTGAAAGGGCGACCCTGAACCGGGCAAAGGGGCGGCGCGGGCCGCCCCGTCCCTCACAGATGCAGGTCAATCTGCGAGGCGTCGTAGGCACCCGAGCCGGTGAAGCCGAAGCTCACCATGCCGTCCGCGCCAATGGCGCCGTTCCAGGTCGCATTGCGGATCACATAGCCATCCGCGTCCTGGGATACGATCTCGGCGTTCCAGATGCTGGTGATCTGGAACGGCATGTCGATCTCGATCTGCCAGCCGCTGGTGGCGGCGCCCTCATTGTGGATCTCGACAGCGGCATTGAAACCGCTGCCCCAGGAATCCACCACTTTCAGCAGGGCTTCCAGGTCCGCCTCCACGGTGCCGGTTCCACCGCCGGATCCCGTGCCGGGATTGGGCGGCGTGGTGGGCGTCGTGTCGTCGTCCAGGATGGTCGCCTTGGCGGTTCCCACCCCGATCACGGCGCCCGCAGCATCGGTCAGCATGACCGAGAAGGTCTCGTCCGCCTCGTCCAGGCTGTCCGGCGTCACGGCGATGCGGATTTCCTTCGTGGTCTCGCCGGGCGCGAAGGTGACCGTGCCGGTCGAAGCGGTGAAATCCTGCGCGCCCGCCTCGCCCGCCATGGTGTGATAATGCACCGTCACCACGTCGCTGGAGGCTTCCGACAGCGTCACCTGGAAGGTGGCATAGGTCATGTCGGCCTCCCCGCCGCCCTCGCCACCCGGAACGTCGGTGGCGAAGTCAAACTTGATGGGGTCGAGATAGGCCATCTTGTTGGTGTTCACCGAGCGCCAGTCCGTGCCGAGAATGCCGCCGGTATCTCCCGAATTGGGGTTCCACGACCAGAAGGTCCAGCTGATCCCCTGGTCGCCCTCGGGAATGTCGATGGTGCCGTCATTGTCGAAGTCACCGGCGATATAGGAGGTGATCGCCTCCAGCCAGGGCGCGTCCTTGGGGTCCACGAGGTTGGTGCCGAACTCGCCGATGTAAACCGGCGCGATGCCTTCCCGGTAGATATAGCCCCACATCTCGTCGAACTTCTCCGGCAACTGCGCCGCGAAGTCGGAGGACTGGAACCAGGGCTGGTTATAGACCGAGTTCGGATAATCGTGCGCCGAGTACACCAGCTTGTTGTCCACGGCGAGGTCGATGGGCCGGTCGCGCACCCCTTCCAGGTTGCCGCCCCACCAGTAATTGTTGCCGTCATAGCTGCCGACGCCCTCGACGAAGATCAGCCAATTGTCGTTGACCGCGCCGATGGCATTGCCGGCCCGCTCCGCCGCCGCCGCCCAGTCGTTGGCGCCGCCGCCGCCCCAGGTGCCGTTGTAAGGCTCGTTGTGGAGATCCGCCCCGATCACGGCGGGCTCGTCGGCATAACGCTGCGCCAGCATCTGCCAGTCGGAAATCCAGGCCGCCTCGCTATATTGGCTGTTGTACCAGAGCCCGTTGCCCGATGTGCCCGTGCCGGCTTCGGACCGGTGATGGTCGAGAATGATCTTCAGGCCGATCTCGGTCGCATAGTCCACGATCTTGTCCATGATCTGGAGCGCGGAGAGGCCCTGAAGGTCCGGATTCTTGTAGAAATCGATGCCGTTTGGCGCGGCCGAGGTGTGCAGCATCTCGGAGGAGAAGGGCAGGCGGATGGTGTTGAACCCGAGGTCCACCATCTGGTCCATCATCTCCTTGTAGCCGCGCGTCCACAGGCCGTGCGGGGCGAGGGTGCCGCTTTCGAAGCCGAACCAGTTGACCCCGGCGATCTGCACCGTGTTGCCGTCGGCATCGATGATCTGGTTGCCGCGCGTGGAGAACCACCCGTCCGCCGCGGCTCCGGTCCCGGGATCGCCCTCGACCACCGTGGTATCGCCGATGCTGATCACCGGCGTGTTGCCCGACACATCGTCATTGAGGATGGTGCCCGTGGCCGTGCCGTCGGCGATGGTGGCGCCGCTCGGCGCGCTGAGGGTGACAGTCAGCGTCTCGTTCGCCTCCACCGCCCGGTCGGCGGTGACGCTCACCTGAACCGTCTTGGTGGTCTCGCCGGGCGCGAAGGTGAGGGTGCCGTTCGCCGCCGTATAGTCCGAGCCCGCATTCGCCGTGCCGTTGGCCGTGCCGAACTGGACGCTCACGGGTCCGGTCGCGGCGGCAGAGAGGGACACGGTGAAAGTGAGCAGGCTGGTGCCGTCCTGGCCTTCCACCACCGAGGCATCGGCGATGGAGAGGCTCGGCAACACCACGTCGTCATTGACGATGGTGCCGACGCCCGAGCCGTCCGCAATGGTGGCGCCGCTTGCGCCCGACAGGCTGAGGGTCAGCGTCTCGTTGGCCTCCACCGTGCCGTCGCCCACGACGTCCACATAGATGACCTTGGACGTCTCGCCCGGCGCGAACGTCACGGTGCCCGAGCGGGCGACATAGTCGGACCCGGCCAGGGCGGTGCCGTTGGCGGTGGCATAGGCCACGCTCACCGCACCCGTTGCCGGGGCAGACAGCGTCACCGTGAAGGCAAGCTGCGTGGAGCCGGACGCGCCCTCGATCACCGAGGCGTCGCTGACCGCGAGCGTCGGCAGGACCGGAGCGGGCGTGTCGGTGACCGGCGTGCCGTTCAGGATGAAGCCGCTGGCGGCGGTGCCGCCCGTGCCCGTGCTGGCCTGGAAGCCGAAGGCCGTCTCCTTCCCGGCGCCCACCGCGCCGTTATAGGAGAGGTTCTTGATCACATAATGCGTGCCCACATGGCTGACGATCTGGGCGTTCCAGATATTGGTGATGGTGAAGCCCGCATCGAACTCCACCGTCCAGCCATTGAGCGCGGACGCGCCCGCCTCCACCGTCATGTTCGCGGTGAAGCCCGCGCCCCAATTGCTGGCGACCGCATAGTCCACCGAGGCGCCGGTGACGGGCGCGGCCACGTCGTCATTGGTGATGGTGCCGACAGCCGCGCCGTCCGCCAGCGTCGCGCCCGAGGGGCTGGACAAGGTGAGGTTCAGGGTCTCGTTGCCCTCCACCACGGCATCGCCATTGACCGTCACCTGGATGGTCTTGGTGGTCTCGCCCGGCGCAAAGGTGAGCGTGCCGCTCGCCGCCGCATAGTCCGAGCCGGCCGTGGCCGTGCCATTGGACGTGGCATAGGCGACGCTCACCGCCGAGGTGGCGGCGGCGGACAGCGTGACCGTGAAGGTCATGACCTTGGTGCCGCTATTGCCTTCCGTGACACTGGCATCCGCGACCGACACCGTCGGCAGGGGCGCGGCCACGTCGTCATTGGTGATGGTGCCGACGGCCGATCCGTCGGCGATGGTGGCACCGGACGGGCTGGACAAGGTGAGGTTCAGGGTCTCGTTGCCCTCCACAACGGCATCGCCATTGACCGTCACCTGGATGGTCTTGGTGGTCTCGCCGGCTGCAAAGGTGAGCGTGCCGCTCGCCGCCGCATAGTCCGAGCCGGCCGTGGCCGTGCCATTGGACGTGGCATAGGCGACGCTCACCGCCGAGGTGGCGGCGGCGGACAAGGTGACCGTGAAGGTCATGACCTTGGTGCCGCTATTGCCTTCCGTGACACTGGCATCCGCGACCGACACCGTCGGCAGGGGCGCGGCCACGTCGTCATTGGTGATGGTGCCGACGGCCGCGCCGTCCGCCAGCGTCGCGCCCAAGGGGCTGGACAAGGTGAGGTTCAGCGTCTCGTTGCCTTCCACCACCAGGTCACCGTTCACGGTGACATGGACCATCTTGGAGGTCTCGCCCGGCGCGAAGGTCAGCGTGCCGCTGGCCGCCGCATAGTCCGAGCCCGCGCTCGCCGTGCCGTTGGACGTGGCATAGGCCACCGTGACCGCACTGGTGGACGGCGCCGACAGCGACACCACGAACATCAGCTCCTTGGTGCCCGAATTGCCCTCGACCACGGAGGCATCGCCAACGCTCAGGGTCGGCAGGACCGGCACCGGGTCGCCCCCGCCGGAGGAAACGCCATTGAGGGTGAAGCCGGTGGCCGTGGTGCCGCCGGCTCCGGCGCTCGCCTGGAAGCCGAAGGCCGTCTCCTTCCCGGCGCCCACCGCGCCGTTATAGGAGACGTTCTTGATCACATAATGATTGCCCACATGGCTGACGATCTGGGCGTTCCAGATGTTGGTGATGGTGAAGCCGGCATCAAACTCCACCGTCCAGCCATTGAGCGCGGAGGCGCCGGCCTCCACCGTCATGTCGGCAACGAAACCCGCGCCCCAATTGTCCTTCACCACATATTCGACGGTTCCGCCGGTCGAGGGAGCGGCCGTATCGTCGTTCAGGATGGTGCCGGTGGCAGCGCCGTCCGCGAGGGTCGCGCCGGACGGGCTGGACAGGGTCAGTCCGAGCGTCTCGTTGCCTTCCACGACGGCATCGCCATTGACCGTCACCTGGATGGTCTTGGTGGTCTCGCCGGGCGCGAAGGTGAGCGTGCCGCTGGCGGCCGCATAGTCCGAGCCCGCCGTGGCGGTGCCGTTGGCGGTGGCATAGGCAACGCTCACCGCCGACGTGGAAGCGGCGGACAGGGTCACCGTGAAGGTCATCAGCTTGGTGCCGCTATTGCCCTCGGTGAGGCTCGCATCCGCGACCGACAGGCTCGGCAGCGTGGCGGGGGCATCGTCATTCAGGATGGTGCCGATGGCGACGCCGTCCGCGATGGTCGCGCCGGTGGGCGCGGACAAGGTGATGGTGAAGGTCTCGTCCGCCTCGACGGTCGTGTCGCCCAGAATGTCCACATGGACCATCTTGGAGGTTTCGCCCGGCGCAAACGTGATGGTGCCGGTGGTCGCGGCATAATCGGAGCCGGCGAGCGCGGTGCCGTTCGAGGTGGAATATTGCACCGTCACGGTCTCGCTCGATGCCTTGTCCAGGGTCGCGAGGAACATGAAATGCATGTGCTCGCCATTGCCCTCGTTCACCGAGAGGTCGGCGATGGAGACCGCCGGCAAGGTGCCGGGGGCGGCATCCACGTCGTCATTGCGGATCGTGCCCACCGCCGAGCCGTCCAGGATGGTGGCGTTGGTGGCGGAGGAGAGGTGCAGGCTGAAGCGCTCGTCCAGCTCCACGAGCTGGTCCGCCGTCACCTCCACATGGATCATCTTGGAGGTCTCGCCGGGCGCGAAGGTCAGCGTGCCGACGGTCGACGCATAGTCCTGCCCGGCGGTGGCGGTGCCGTTGAGGGTGGAATAGCTGACCGTCACCGGGCTCGCGGAGGCCTGCGAGAGGGTGACCGTGAACATGATCATGCCGGCGCCGGAACTGCCCTCCAGCACGCTCGCATCGGCGACCGAGAGCGTCGGCAGCGCGGCGGGTGGGGTCGCGGCATTGATCAGCCCCTGCCATTCCGTGCGCGCGGACGTGTCGAGCGCGATGATGTTGTTCAGCTCCAATTCGTAGAGCGACACCCCTGTCAGCGTATAGGTCTGGTTGTTGCCGGTGATGGAGATGACGGTGGAGCCGTTCACCTCTGCGACCGAGAATTCATGATCCTTGAACCAGCCGAAATCGAGCTTGTCCTTGGCCGGATCGAAGTCGATCACGGTCGCGGAGCCGTAATTCCAGGCGATGACGGTGGTGGTGCCGACCGCGCCGGAGGGCGGGGCGCCCGATCCGGTTCCGTCGGGCCAGTCATTGGTGCCCGCGATCGGCACGCCCTGGGGCAGGATCTGGGAATCGGGCACCGCGCCGAGGCCGAGCTGGAGATGCACGCGGTCCTCGCGCACCTGGGCGAAATGGAACAGGAAATTGTCCACCGAGAGCTGACCGGTGGTGACCCCGAGCAGGATCAGCGCCTGCCCCGTGCCGGAATTGGAGATGATCACCCCTTCCGGGCTGTCGGCCATATAGATCTGTTCGCGGGTGCCGAAATAGCGGAAGTCCACCACGTCGGTCGCGGGATCGAAGGCGACGCGGTCGATCTGGCCGATCTCGTGCGAACGCGCATAGACGGTGTTCGGCGCAGCGGTGACGCCCTGCTCCCAGGCGAGCGCGCCGGACAGGTCCTGGCGCAGATGGTCGTTGATGATGGGCGCGAAATTGTCGATGGTCAGCTGGCCGAGCGAGACGCCTACCAGGACCGCCATCTCCCCCGACCAGGGATTCAAGAAGCCGACGCCCTCGGCTGTGTCCACGACGATGAAATTGTGGACCGACACATCCCCGAGGTCGAGCTTGTCCTTGGCCGGATCGAAGCCGACGATGTCGGCGCCCGCGGTGGTGATCTGATAGGTGCGACCGCTCGTCTCAGCCATGGTCGTGAACTCCCCTTGTCTGCGGGCCAGCGCCCTTACGTCAGGCAAGCTATTCTCATGCTGGAGCGTGACATGCAGCCCACGCGGGCCGCACACTCGGTGAACGCGGCAGGAAAATCGCCAGGCGTGACGGTCGCCGCGCGGGCCGCCCTTGCCGGGCGCCTCCGAATGGCCTTTGCTTGAGCCCCACCTTGTCCGCCTCGCCGGAGAGTCCCTTGCCGCGCCCGCCCCGTTCCGCGCCGGACCCGCTTGTGACGGGCGGCAAGCGGCGCGCCTTTTTCTGGCGGCTGCAGATCATCGGCTGGAGCGCGTTCGCGCTGGTGGATTTCGCGAACCGCCTGCTGACCTATCACAGCCTGCCGGTCGCGGTGGTCATCACCCTCTTCGCCTGGCCGCTGCTCATCGCGCTCTCCTCGGGCCTTGCCTGGTTCTATGCGAATCATCTCCCCAAGAACCGGCTCGGGGCATCCAGCATCGTCCTGGTGATCGCGCTTTCCATCGCTGCCGCCGCCGCCGTTGTGGGCACGGGCTACGTGATCCGCCGGGTGCAGGGCTGGGAGATTCCTGGCTGGCATCCTGTGGAAGAGATGATCGTGCCGCTGATCCATTACAGCGTGGTGCTGGGTGCTTGGACGGTCTGCTTCCTGTGGATCCGCACCGAATTGGACCGGCGCGCGGCAACCCGCCGCGCCTTCGCGGTCCAGGCGGAAGCGATGAAGGCGGAGATTCAGCATCTGCGCCTCCAGCTCGATCCCCATTTCCTGTTCAACGCATTGAACGGAGTGGCCGAGGAGATCCCCGAGGACCCCGCCGCCGCCCTCGCCATGATGCGCGATCTGTCCGCCTATCTGCGTCATTCGCTGTCCAGCATCGACCAGCCGGTGGTGCCGGTGGAGGCGGAAGTGACCTCGCTGCGGGCCTATCTGCGCATCCAGGAGGCCCGCTTCGGAGCCAAGCTGCGCACCCGCCTCGCCATGGACCCCGACGCCGCCCTGCGGCCCATCGCCAATTTCCTGCTCCAGCCCCTGGTGGAGAATGCGGTGAAATATGGCGCCCGCCAGGACGGGCTCGATGTGACGGTGCGCATCAAGGCGGACGGCGACGCGCTCAAGGTCGCGATCATCAATACCGGCACGTTGGAGCCTCAGACCACGCGGAAGCGCGGCCGGGGCATCGGCCTTGCCAATGTGCGCCGCCGCCTTGCCGTGCATTATCCCGACCGGCACCAGTTCCGCCTGGAGGAGGTGCCGGCGAACCCCGCCCGGGGGAAGCCGGCCCGGGTGGTGGCGTCCTTGATCCTGGAGGGGGAACCATGCTGAGGGTTTTGGTGGTGGATGACGAGCCGCTGGCGCGGCGCGCCATCAAGCGGCTTCTGCGGGCCCATCCCATCGATGTGGTGGGCGAAGCTGAAACCATCGCCGAGGCGATGTCCCTCATCGAGGCGACCCACCCCGACCTTCTCTTCCTCGATATCGAACTTAATGGCGGCGACGGCTTCGATTTGCTCGCCGCGCTCGCCAATCCGCCCAAGGTGGTGTTCGTCACCGCCTATGCCCAGCATGCGGTGGAGGCCTTCGCGGTGGATGCGGTGGACTACCTGCTCAAACCCGTCGCCCCGGAACGGCTGGCGGAGGCCCTCACCCGCGTGGAGCGGGAATTGGCCCAGCGCGCCGAAAAGGCCGAGGACGGCATCGTCGAACTGCGCACGCCGAGCCGCAGCGTTCTGGCCAAGCCGGCCGACATCGTCGCCCTCAAGGCGGACGGCGACTTCACCCGCGTCCTGCTGGCCGCCCAACCGCCCCTGATGATCTGGCGCACCCTGACCCATTTCGAGCAGGTGCTTCCCACGCCGCCCTTCGTGCGGCTGAGCCGCTCCATCATGATCAACATGGATCGCCTGCGCCGCATCGATGCCCAGTCGCGCGACGATGTGCGCCTCACCCTGGAGGGAATCGGCGAAACGCTCTCCATCGGCCGGGCGGCGGCGGCGCGCCTGCGCGAGGCCATGGGCAGCCACCGCCTGTAGGCGCGACGCGCCCCTGCCCGGCGCCGCGCTCGCGCCCAAGAAGGGACCGCGTCACCGATCGTCCCCGGCGAGCGCCTCCAGTTCGGCCAGGAGCGCGGCGGGAACGGCGATGCCTTCCTTGGCGCGCCGTGCCGCCCCGGCGCGCGAGCGTTCGCCCGGCAGGAAGATCTCCTCCACCCCGTCGAGGCGCGGCAGGCCCTTCAGCGTCGCGCGCAGCGCCTCCACCTCGGCCGCGAAGCTCTCGGGCGGGGAAAAGGCGGCGATGTCCATCACCATCACCATGGCGCTCGCGCCCCGCCCCGCCGCCGCGCCGCCCAGCAGGGCCGGCACCACCACAGGCGCGCCCGCCAGCACGCCCGTCATGGCCTCGAACAGCACCGCGAGGCCCGAGCCTTTCGGGCCGCCCAGCGGCAACGGAATGGCCGCCTCCCGCGCCCGGCGTGCGGGACCGCCCTCGGCGGTGAGCGCCCAGCCTTCGGGAATGTCGGCATCCTGCGCCGCCAATTGGCGCAGCCGGCCGAGGGAGGTCACGCTCGTGGCCATGTCCAGCAGCAGCGGGCCGCCCGCCCCGCCCGGCACCGCCAGCGCGAGGGGACTGGTGGACAGGCTCGCAACCCGCGCGCCATGGCAGGCCATGAGCGGCTTGCCGGACCCGAAGATCAGCGCCGCGAAGCCCGCATCCGCCGCCATCCGCGCATAAAAGCCAATGGCTCCCGTATGGGTCGTGCGCTTCACCAGGGCGAAGCATCCGCCGGCCGCGCGCGCCCGCTCCATGGCCCACTGGGTGGCCAAAGTCATGGCCACCGGCCCGGGTGCCCGCCGGGCATCCATGAGGAGGGTGGCGGGCAGGGCGCGTTCAAGGACGGGCACCGCCGCGACGTCCATGGTTCCCGCCTGCGCCATCCGAACATAGTCCGGCACGCGGGCCACTCCGTGCCCGGTGCGCCCCGTCAGATCCGACCAGACCAGCATGTCGGCGATGCGCGCGGCATCCTCCCCGCGGCTTCCGAGGCGCGCAAAAACGCGTGTCACCAGATGATGCAGGGTCTCGGGGGAAAGCCGAAGGGCGGTGCCGGGAGTCGTGCTCATCGCGCAGATCCTGTACGCGGCGCGCCGTGCCCGGAATGCCCCGTCTGCATACCCCGCATCACGTCACGACCGATGACCGGGCGGGGGACCATCCCCCCACAGATTCGCGGCCTCAGCCGCCCGCCAGACCTTCGGGCGCTGCGGCGTATCCACATGCCAGGGCTTGGGATCGAACACGCCCGAGCCTTCGTCGGACATGGTGTCCAGCTCGGTGAACAATTCCACCAGTTGGCCCTGCGGATTGCGGTGGTAAAGGAAGATGTTGTGCCCCGGCCCGTGGCGGCCCGGCCCCCAGGTCACCTTGATCTTGTGGCGCGCCAGCCAGTCGCAGGCGGTGCGCACCTCGCCCCAGTCCGAAAGCTCGAACGCCATGTGGTGCATGCCGCGATTGGCGGACGAGATGAAATTGCAGGTGTGGTGCTCGGGGCCGCAGCGCATGAAGACGAAAAAGTCCTCCATCCAGTCCGAGATGCGGAACCCCAGGATGTCGCGATAGAAGGCGACGGCGCGGCCGATATCCGCCACATAAAAGGCCACATGGCCGAGCTTGGCGGGGGCGATGGGCGCGACGCGGGGCGCGCCATTACCGGCGGGCGGCGGCGCGTGGAACAGGTCAATGACCGTGCCCTTGAAATCGCGGAACCGCAGACTGGCGGGACGTCCCGCCATCGCGTCGGAGCGGATCTGGCTTTCGATGCCCTGGGTTCCGAGCCACCGCGCCACATCCGCAAGCGGGATCGCGGGATCGCAGGCGAAGCCGAGGCCCGTGCACGCGCTCGCCTCCCCTGGCTCCAGCACCAGGCAGGTCTCGCCCTGACGGCTGGCGAGATGAATCGCCGCGCCCTGCCGGGCGGACTCGGCCAGCCCGAGCACCGAGACATAATAATCCCCCAACTGAGAGGTGTCCGGCGTGGCGAACGTCGCAAAGGCGAGGCGGGAAATGCGTAACGTCAAGACCGGTGGCCCCCAAGGCAAATCCGTCGCGTCTGGCTCGATAGCATTAAATCACACTTGATATTTACTCAAGGGTGTTTGTCACCGCTCCTAGCATTCAAAGTTGAGTTGGGCTTGATATGCATCATCCTCTCCGGGGTGGCCCGCGCGAGGATGATGCAGGCAAAGGGAGGGACGGGCATGGTGGCGGGGACGGGACGACGCGCGGGGAAGACCCGCGCCATGCGGCAGCGCCGGCATTTGTCCTGGCGCGGCCTGGCCGCGCTCCTGGGAGCGGGCGGTCTGGCGACGTTCGGCGCACCGGATGCCGTGCGGGCGGAATTTCCCGATCGCGGCATTGAAGTGGTCGTGACATTCGCGCCCGGCGGAACGCCCGATGTTCTGGCGCGGGCGCTTTCCGAGGGCCTCCAGGCGAATCTCAAGCAGTCCGTCGTGGTGGTGAACCGCCTCGGCGCCGGCGGCGCGGTGGGCGGCGCCGCCGTGGCCCGCGCTGTGCCGGATGGCTATACCCTGCTCTTCTCCCCGGCCCTGATCGTGTCCGTGGTTCCGACCCTCCAGCCGGCGGCGGGATTCACGGCGGCCTCGTTCGACCCCATTTGCCAGACCTTCGAGAGCCAGATGGCACTCATCGTTCCCACCTCCTCGCCCTATAACAGCGTGAGCGAACTGGTGGCGGCGGCGCGCGCGGAACCCGGCAAGCTCACCTGGGGCCACGCGGGGCGGGGCTCGATTCCCCATCTCGCCGGGCTCGAACTGGCCAAGGCCAGCGGCATTTCCGTGGTTGAGGTCCCCTACAAGGGCGATGCGGAAACCATTCCGGCCCTGCTCGGGGGGCAGATCGACTTCGCCCCCATCACGCTCTCCTCCGTGCCGGAGGGGCGCGTGCGCATCATCGGCGTGTTCGCGCAGACGCGGAATCCCGCATTGCCCGACATCGCCACGGTCAAGGAGCAGGGGTTCGACGTCTCGCCCACCAGCTTCGGCGGGCTGTTCGGGCCGAAGGGCCTGCCTGGACCGGTGAAGGCGCGGTTGGAGGAGGCCTGTAAGGCGGCAGCCGAAAGCCCCCGCTATGTGGAGCTCGCGCGCAACCTGCGCCTCGGTGCGAACCTCTATTATCCCGCCAGCGCGTTTGCGGCGCATCTGGAGGCGGACATCTCGGACAAGGCGAAGCTTCTGTCGACCTTGGATACGAAATGACGCGCGCGGAACGGGCGGGTGCGGCCTTTCGCTTTTGCCGAAAGACCGTATGGTAGGTTTACAACCCAAGGTTCAAGAGAGGTCTGAATGACGACTCTGGCGCCCCAGAGGAGCCGCCGCGCGGAGGCTCAGGCCCGGTCGAGCGACCGGATGGAACAGGCGGAAGTCACCTTAAGAGCCGAATTGGCCCTGCTGTGGCGCATTCATGTCCTGTCCTACCTGATGGTGCGCAAGGTCAATGCCGACCCGACCCTCCATTCAGGCCTGTCCATGGTGGCCTGGCGCGTCCTGCTCACCCTGCGCCATGTGCCGGACCTCGCCGCCAACGAAATCACCGCCTTGTGGGGTTTTGAAAAGATGGCGGTCAACCGGGCGGTGAAGGAATTGATGGGCCGCCACCTGATCCGCGCCGGCGTGGACCCCCATGGCGGCCGGCGTATTCCGCTGTCCGTGACGGAGAGCGGTCGCGCCCTGTATGCGCGGGACTGGCCGGGCGCGGCCACCGACTATGCCGCCCTCGCCGGCGCGTTGACGGCGCAGGAGCAGCAGACCCTCGACGGACTCATGGACAAGCTGATCGCAAAGGCCCGCGAGGTCACGGGCTGAGCGGGGGGAAATAGCGCGCCAGCCAGGAGCGGATCACGCCCCAGACGCGCGGATCGTCCTCCGCGAACATCCAATGGTCCGCATCGCTGAACAGATGCAGCTCGCTCGGCTGTCCGGCATGCTGGAACAGCGAGATGGATTGCTCGGTGGGAGTGACCGAATCGCTGGCGCTGTGCAGCAGGAGCAGGGGACGCGGCGCGATCCGGCCCACCACATCGTCGGCGCGAAAATCGAACATGCTCTGCGCCGTCTCGGCGGGAAATTCCTGCACGGCGTTGGCGGGCCACAGCTTCACCTGCTTGCCGGCCATATGATCCTTCAGGGTCTGGGGCACCGGCACGATGGCCTCGCGCGGCACCATGAGCGAGCGGCCGTGGGCGGCGCGATATCTCGGCCCCTCCTCCAGGATCGCCGCAAAGCGCGCCCAGGCCTCGGGCGTCGCATGCTGGCCGCGGAACTTGCGCTCCCCATCACCCCAGCCGCCATTGGAGATCACCGCGGCGATGCGCGCGTCCACCCCGCCCGCATAGACCGCCACCGCCCCGCCGAAGCTCGTGCCCACCACCGCGACGCGGGCCGGGTCCACCCCCGCCTGTGCGGCGAGAAAGGTCACGGCATTGCGCGTGTCCTCCACCTGCTCCAGGCAAATCACCCGCCCGCGCTCCCCGCCGCTCGCACCGCAGCCGCGCATGTCGAAGCGCAACGTCGAATAGCCGAGCGCCTGGAGCAGGCGCGCGGGGCCCATCACATTTCCCGATTCTTTGGTGGAGCCGAAGCCGTGCAGCACGAGGAAGGCCGCGCGCCGTTCGCCCGGAGCAAGATCGTCGGGCAGGCTCAGCACGCCCGATAAGGTGAGCCCGTCGGAGGGTATGGAAACGGCGTGGTCCATGGCGCTCTCGCCTGGCGCCTACTGGAGCATGCGGTCGAAATTGATGACGAACAGCTTGGGATCGGGCCGCGCGGTGTAGTTCAAGCGCGAGACCGCGACCGAGGTGTCATAGCCCTGCGGATCGGTGACGATCCATTGGCGCAGGGTGTAATCCTTGGCGTCGAACAGGAGGAGCAGCTTGTAGGTGCCCATCATCGGCACCTTCTCCTCCATCACCACTGTCACATAGAGATTGTCCTGGTAGGCGCCGACCACATTGGGATTGCGGGCAAGATCGATATTGTCCGCCAGCAGGAAGCGCAGCGGCGTCTGCGACAGGGGCGTGATGTCCTGGGTATTGAGCTTGCGGTCGCGCACCGCCACCGACTGGCCGTTGGAGATCAGCTCCAGCGGCACCGGCGCGTCATATTCGAAGCGCACGCGGCCCGGCTTCTGCATGTAGAAATCGCCGGTCTTGCGGCTGCCATCCGGGTCCACCTGGACGAAATTGCCCGAAAGCACCTGCACGCGGTTCCAATAGTCGGAGACCTTCTGGAGCGTGTCGGGCGGGGCGCGGTCCTGGTCCTGCTGCACCGGGGCGATGGTGGTGGGAGCGGCGGGCGCGGGCGCGGGACGCGCCGCCGAAGCGGTCTGGACCGGGGCCGGGGCCGGGGGCGCGGCGTCGGCGCTCGCGGGGCGCGGCGTCGGCAGCGGAACGCT
>JBFMAV010000093.1:0-13498 GCA_040755535.1 Pseudomonadota bacterium
CATTTGCGGCGCCCCCTTTTTCATGAAAATGGGAATAGGCTCAGCGCGTCAATGCGGCCAGGACTGCGGAAGCGGCCCGCAAGCTGGGAGGCTCGCCGTCGATCCCGAAGATCGCATCCAGGCGTTCGAAGGCCGCAAGCTGCGCGCGACGCTCGGAACTGTCGGGCAGGATCGTCTCGACGGCCGCCGCAAGTTTTTCCGGCGTGCAATCATGCTGGAGGAATTCCGGAACCGCATTCTCGCCCAGCACCAGATTGGGCAGGATAACGCTCGGTATCGTCAGCACATATGGCGCGATGAGCGCCTCCCACCCGGCGACGCGATAGGCTGCAACGGTCGGAACCCCGGCGAGCGCCAGTTCCAGCGTGACCGTGCCTGATGCGGCCAGGGCCGCGCGTGCGGTGCGGAAAGCCGCATATTTCTCGGCGTCGGTCGTGACGATTCGCACTCGCACGGGCCAGTTCCGCACCACCTCGTCCACCTGCTCGAGACGATGAGGAAGTGTCGGGAGGACAAATTCAACCGCGCGCAGATCCGCGATCAGGCCCAGGGCCTTACCGAAGACCTCTCCCAAGCGGTCGATTTCCGAGCGCCGGCTCCCCGGCAGGACCAGGATCCGATAAGGCTGAACGGCACGACGCGCGCGCTCGGTTTCCGAGGGGCGCAGGTCGGTAAGCCGCTCCAACAACGGATGGCCCACATAGAGGGTCGGCGGACCACCGAGCCTTTGGTGGACTTCCGGCTCGAACGGCAGAAGGGCCAGGAGCCGATCAAAATGCGGCCGCATGGCGCGCGCGCGACCCGGTCGCCAGGCCCATACGGTCGGGGAAACATATTTGAGGATCGGCAGGTCCGGCAGACGCCGGCGGACGCGCGCCGCGACCCGGTGGGTGAAGTCCGGCGCATCCACCAAGACCAGAAGGTCCGGCCGCGCGGCGATAATGGCATCCACCGTCTCTGACAGGCGCCGCAGGATGAGCGGCAGCTTCCCGATCACCTGCCCGAACCCAATGGCGGTGAGATCGTCCATGGGGAACAGGGATGTGAGACCACTCGCCGCCATGCGTCGCCCGCCGACGCCGAGGAAGCGGACATCGACCGGGGCGAGCCGAACCAGCCCCTCCATCAAGGCGCCGCCCAATTGATCCCCGGATTCCTCCCCCGCAACCAGGAAGATCGTGAGGGGCCGCGCCTGCGGAGCCGCCATCACGTTCGCGCTTCCGCAGGCATGCCGAGCACGAACAATCCCCGCGCATCGGCGGTCTTCACCAGTTCCGCGCAATCCGGCACGATCACCCCGCCCGCCTCGAAGGCGATGCCCGCGAGCCCCGCTTCTGCGGCGCCGATCACCGTCGCTGGGCCGAGGGAGGGAAGGTCAACGCGGCGGTCCTGCTGGGGCTTTGGCGCCTTGACCAGGACTCCCTTGCCCGCGCCAAATCGCAGCCGGCCGCTCTGCCGCATGGCGCCATAGCGCGAAAGGACCGCGTCCGTTCCCTCGGCGGCCTCGACCGCCGCGACGAACCCATCCACCACAATGACACCTTGGCCCACATCGAACGGCCCAAGCGTGCGGATCACCTTGAGGCCCAAGGCAATGTCCGCCTCATCTTGCGGACGCGGCAGGACGGCGCCGAGCCGGCCTTTTGGCAAGAGAAGCGCGGGCGCAACTTCATGGGCGCCGACCAACCGGAACCCCTGCTCCGCGACCAGCCCGAGCACGCCCGACAGCAGGTGGTTATCGCCCCCGCGGAACAGGCGGGCAATGCGCGGGAGAAGGCGAAGGGTCGTCCAATCCAGGCCGAGATCGCGCACCCGCGGCCGTGTCAGCGTGCCCACCATGACGATGTCCCGCACGCCGCGCGCCTTGGCCTGCGCCGAAACGGTACCGAGCGAGCCAACACGGAACCAGACATGGGGATAGCATTCCAATGCCGGGTCGGCGAAACCCGTCATCAGGAACAGGACCACCTCTCGCCCCTCCGCGCGCGCGGCTTGCGCGACGGCGGCCGGAAAGGCACCGCCGCCGGCGACAATGCCCAGCGGCCCGCGCGCGGCCCGATCGTCGCCGCCGGACATGGGGGCCGGCGTACCCATTCTACGCCTCGCCGACCACGCCGCGGGCAGGCTGGCAGAGCGGCCGCTTCACGCCGCCATCAATGAAGGTGACGAGAATGCGGGCGAACTCGGCGTTTTCCGCTCGCTCGCGCAATCGCGCAACGCGCTCCTCGAAGACTCCCTCTCCAAAGAAGAGCTCCCGATAGGCCGCGCGCGCGGCGTGCAGGTCGGATTTGGTGAAGCCGCGCCTTTTCATGCCGATGGTATTGAGGCCGACAAGTCGCGCCGCCTGGCCTAGCGCATAGCCGAAGGGAATGACATCCTCGCGCACGCCGGTAATGCCGCTGATCATTGCCTGAGCGCCGATCCGAGTGAACTGATGGACGGCGCATTGTCCTCCCAGGAACACGAAGTCACCCACCTCCACATGCCCGCCGAGCACGGCATTGTTGGCGAAGATGACACTGTTGCCCACCTGGCAGTCATGGCCCACGTGGGAGCCCGTCATCATCATGCACTGATTGCCGATGCGGGTGACACCGCCGCCGCCGACCGTGCCGATATTGGCGGTCGCATGCTCGCGGATGACGCACTCTTCGCCGATCAGCAGCTGGGTGGGCTCACCTTTGTAATGGACCGATTGCGGCGGCGTCCCAAGCGACGCAAAGGGATAGATCTCCGTCCGCGCACCAACCGTCGTGGCACCCTGGATGTTGACGTGGGAATGAAGCTTTACGCCCGCTTCGAGCACCACGTCGGGCCCAACCACGGAAAAGGGGCCAACGACAACGTCGTCGGCCAACCGTGCACCGTCCGCGACGCGGGCGAGAGGATCAATCAGAGCCACATCAGAATCCAGAAATCATGGCGCCCACGCGCGCCTCCGCCACCAGCTCGCCGCCAACCCGCGCCTCACCGCGATACCACCACATGTTCCGCCGCTTGGCCTGTTTGAACATGTGATATTCGAGCACGTCTCCCGGCACCACTGGCCGCCTGAACTTGGCCTCGTCGATGGTCATGAAATAAACCAGCGGCGCCGGCTGATCCTTCGGGATCCCGCCATTGGCGAGAATGCAGATGACGCCTGCGGTCTGGGCCATGCCCTCGATGATCAGCACGCCCGGCATCACGGGGTTTCCCGGGAAGTGCCCCTGGAAATGCGGTTCATTCACGGTCACGTTCTTAATGCCGACGCAGGAGGCATCCCCGTCAATCCGTTCGATCCGATCCACCAGCAGGAAAGGATAGCGGTGCGGCAAGCAGGACAGGATGCTCTGGATGTCCGCGACGCCCAGGATCTTCTGCACCTCGGTCCCCGCCTCCACCGTCAAGGTCAGATCGTCGCTCATAGACTGCCGCCCTCCCCCGAGCGATGCGCGCCCGATTCGGCCAGGCGCTTCAGCGTATTGATCTCACGGAACCATTCCCGGACCGGCTTGGCCGGAGAACCGCCCCAGCGCACGCCCGGCGGGACATCGTCCTTCACATTGCTGGAGGCGGCGATCTGCGCGGCGTCACCGATGGTCACGTGACCGATAACGCCCACCTGCCCGCCCAACATGACGAAATCCCCAAGCGTCGTGCTGCCGGAAATGCCGGTCTGGGAGACAATGATGCAATGCCGGCCGATCACCACGTTGTGGGCGATCTGCACGAGATTGTCGATCTTGGACCCCTCTCCGACAACGGTATCGCGCAATGCGCCCCGGTCGATGGTGCTGTTCGCCCCGATCTCAACTTCATCCTGCAGAACCACCCGGCCGATCTGCGGCACCTTCAGATGGCCCCGCGGGCTTGGCTGGTAGCCGAAGCCGTCCTGCCCCAGCCGCGCGCCCGGATGGATGATGACGCGATTGCCGACCAAGGCATGGATCAGGCTGGCGCCAGGCCCGATGGCGCAGTCACGGCCGATCCGCACATGCGGACCGATCACCGCCCCCGCGCAGATGACCGTGCCTGATCCGACCTCCACATGCGGTCCCACGACTGCGCCTGGATCGACGGTGACGCCATCCTCCAGCCGTGCGGTCGGATGGATGATGGCACCGGGCGCCACCCCCTGGTGATCGAAGATCGGCTGCGGCCGCAGCGCTGAGGGAAACAAGGTGCGCGAGACCGCCACAAAGGCATTTCCGGGGCGCGGCGACACCAGGACCACGACACCCTCGGGCACCGCACCCGCGAACTTTTCGGTTGTGATGCAGATCCCGGCGCGGGTTGTCTTCAGGTCGTGCAGATACCGCGCAGACTCAAAGAACGCGAGGTCCGTAGGCCCCGCATCAGCCAGAGTCGAAACGCCACGGATGGCTAGGTCAGGCGCACCTTCGGTGGCAAGCCGGGCGCCGCTGAGCGCGAGCACCTCATCCAGCGCGAGCGGCCGAGGCAGCGGAAAGAAACGAGGATCGCTCATGAGCCCAAACGCAAAGCGGGCGCCGCGCGCAGAACGCCGGCGCCCGCGTGAGAGGAGATCAGGTCAGAACCGGGTTCCGCCGGAGAAGCGGAAGGCCTGGGTCTGGTCGTACTGGGCCTGGGTCAAGACCCACGCATAGTCGAAGCGCAGCGGGCCGAAGGGCGACTGCCAGATCAAGCTCGCGCCAACCGAGGAGCGCACCCCATTGTCGTCGGCCACGCAGACCGCACCAGTCGCATTGGTGGACCCGGCCGGGCAGACCTGATTGTTGGGCGCGTTGATGAAGGTGGTCGGACCCGTGTAGTCCCACAGCGAACCGGCGTCGAAGAACAGCGCGCCCTTCAGACCGATATCCTTCGGCAGGAAGCTGATGGGGAACTGCACTTCGGCCGAGGTGCCCCAGTATGCCGTACCGCCCAGCGAATCCAGCTCGGCAGAGGCGATATCGCGCGGGCCGATACCCGAGGGCGCGAAGCCACGCACCAAGTTCGGACCCATGAAGAAGTTGTCCATGATCCGAAGGTCCTGGTCACCCCAGGCGGTCACATAACCCGCCTGGCCACGCAGCATGAGCACCCAGTCGTTGAAGAGCGGGTAGTAGTAGCGCAGATCGCCGGTGGTGCGCACGAAGTTCACATCGCCACCCAGGCCGGCGAAGTCCTGCTTGAGTTCGGCGAACAGGCCGGACGTGGGGTTGAGGTTGCTGTCCAGACCATTGAAGGACAGCGTGTAGCCGGCGACCGAGGTGATGGTGGCGCCCTGCGCCACGGCCTCGATGATCGCCCAAGAGGCATAGCCCGCCGGGCAAGTGTAATAGACGTACCAGTCGTCGCCGCAATCCAGGCTCAGGTCGCGCTGATAGAGATTGTAGCGCAGGGCCAGCGTCACTTCGTCGGTAATGGGCAGGCCGAAGCGGATGCCGCCACCCACGGTCTGGCTGTCATAGGAGGTGTAGTTGGTGGCGCTGGTTTCCTTCCAGTAGAAGTCGAAGCCAGCGGCGAGGCGATAGCCGAGGAAATAGGGCTCGGTGAAGGAGAATTCCGCGCCCTGGGCATTTTCGCCAAAGGAGCCGGACACGCGGACATATTGGCCGCGCCCAAGGAAGTTCTTTTCGCCCAGCGAGACTTCGCCGATGAAGCCGTCCGAGGTGGAGTAGCCGCCGGACACCGCAAACTCACCCGTGGGCTGATCTTCCACGTCCACGACCAGGATGATGCGGTCGGGCGCGGACCCAGGCTCATTGGTGATCTTCACATTCTTGAAGTAGCCGAGGTTGCGCAGGCGGCGCTCGGCGCGATCGACCATCACCCGGTTATAGGCATCGCCTTCGCCAAGATCGAACTCACGACGGATGACCCAGTCGCGGGTACGGGTGTTGCCGCGGATCTCGATGCGCTCGATGTAGACACGCGGACCCTCTTCCACCACAAAAACCACATTGATCTTGCGGGTTTCGAAGTCGCGGTCACCACGCGGCCGAACCTGTGCGAAGGCATAGCCACGCTTGGAGACCTCGATGGTGATGTTCTCCACCGACTTCTCGACCAGTTCGGCATTGTAGATTTGGCCAGAGCTCATGCGCAGGGCGTTGCGCAAGGTCGCGGCGGGCACATCGCGGATGTTCGAGACCACATCCACCGTGCCGAAGGTGTATTGCGGACCTTCGTCGAGGGTGAAAGTGACGGTGTAATTCTTGCCGTCCGGCTCCAACTCGGCTGTGGCCGAGAGGATGCGGAAGTCGGCATAACCGTTCTTCAAGTAGAAGCGGCGCAGAAGCTCCTGGTCGGCGTTGACGCGGTCGGCGTCATAAACGTCCGTGGACTTCAGGAACGACAGCCAGTTCGTCGTCGTGGTGGTGATCACGTCCTTCAGCTTGAAGTCCGAGAACGCCTTGTTGCCGACGAACTTGATATCCTTGATGCCGATCTTCTCGCCTTCGTTGATTTCGAAGACGAGGTCGACGCGACCATTGCCACGGTCGATGGTCACCGGATTGACCTTCACGTCCGAGCGGCCTGAGCGGCGATACACTTCTAGAATGCGCTGAGTATCGGCCTGGACGGTGGCCTTGGACAGAGTGCCGCGCGGCTTGGACTGCACTTCGCCTGCGAGCACGTCGTCCTTGATCTTCTTATTGCCTTCGAAGGCCACCTTGTTGATGACCTCGTTCTCCGAGACACGAACGACGATCCGCCCGCCCTGCTGGGAGATATTCACGTCCGAGAACAGGCCGGTCGCATACAGCGCGGCCAAGGCCTCGTTGATCTTGGCGGGCGTCACCGGCCCGGTGCCGAAATAAGAACGGATGGTCTGGGCGTCGACGCGCCGATTGCCTTCAACGACGATGTTGCTCGCGGACTGTGCGGCCGCTGGGGTCGACACAAGGACGGTGCCGACGCTCGCCGTCATCGCGACCGTGGTCGCGACCGTGGTCGCGATACCAAGGACGGCGGCCAGCTTCACCAATACCCGGACCGGAGCAGTCATATGGCACGCAACCCTATTTCGTTTGTTCTCAAATCCGCGCCCACGGAGGGCGGCGGATTCCGACCTTCGTGGGCTTGATACCTGCTTTTGCTTCCACTGCAAACGCATGAAACGCCAGTGGCTTCCGCTTTTCGCCCCACCGTGGCCATGGCGCCACGCACGGAACCCAATCATTTAAACACCTACATACTCGCCAGATGGAACACATCGTTCCAAGTGGCGAAAACCATCAACATCAAGACAATGGCCAGCCCGATGCGGAAGCCGATATCCTGTGTCCGCGCGCTGAGCGGGCGTCCCCGCACCGCCTCCACAGCGTAAAACAGCAGGTGCCCGCCGTCCAAGAGCGGGATGGGAAAGAGGTTAAGCAATCCGATAGAGACCGACAGAACCGCCGCCAGCGACAGAAGCGCACCGATTCCATGAGTTGCGACCTGACCCGAAACCTGGGCGATGCGGATCGGGCCGCCCAGCTGGTCTGCCGATTCCCGGCCAGCGATCAGCCCGCCGAGATAGTCGAAGGTGCGCGTCACCACGAACCAGGTTTCCTGCGTCCCCATCTGGACCGCTTCAATGGGACCGTAACGGCGAGTCGACACGTCCGAGGGGGCCAAGGAGCGGGAGATGCCGAGCAGGCCCAGCCGATGCACGTTGCCGAAGGCGTCCTTCATCTCGCGCAGCTCGGGCGTCGCCGTGAGCGTCGCCTCCACGCCACCCCGCTCAACCCGGAAGGTCAAAGGCGTGCCCGCATTCGCGCCGACGATGCGCTGCATGTCCGAGAAGCTCTCGACAGGAGCACCGTCGATGCTGAGCACCAGGTCGCCGGGCTGGAAGCCGGCGCGTTCGGCGGCGCTGGCGGGATTGATCTGATCAACCCGGGGCGCGCTCACCTGCCGGCCGAACACCATGAACACCATGGAAAAAATGACGATGGCGAGGATGAAGTTCGCGATCGGCCCGGCCGCGACGATGGCTGCACGCCAAGCCAGAGGCTGGAAAAAGAAGCTCTCGCGCCGCTCCTGCGGCGTCATCTGGGCCAACCGAGCCTTGTCGGGGGTGCTGGCGGCATCCTCATCGCCATAGAATCGCACATAGCCGCCCAAGGGAATGGCCGACAGGCGCCAGCGCGTGCCGTGCCGGTCGTTGAAGCCGGCAATCTCCGGGCCAAAACCGAGGGAAAAGGTAAGAACGCGGACGCCGGCGCGCCGCGCGACCCAAAAATGTCCCAGTTCGTGAAAGAACACCACCAGCGTCAGGACGAACAGGAACGGGATGATATAGCCCAACAGAGACGAGCCCCACGCCCCAAGGCCAGACAAAACTTCCATCGATTGGTCCTCGCTGCCAGTGCCCGGCTGTCCCGTCGATAACGACGCCGCCCAACCCTGGTCTTCACCATCGCCGACGCTACGTCAGGCGGCGCATGCCCGCCAGCCCCGCCGCAGCGGGCAACGCAATTAAGATGCCTTTGCGGCGAACTTAGGCAAGAGCGATAGGGCAAGGCGCCGCGCCTCTGCGTCGAGCGCGAGGGCCGCCTCCAGCGAATCCGGTGCGGGAGAGGGAGGAAGGCGCGCGAGCGTCTCCTCCACAATGCAGGCGATGCCGAGCAAGCCTATCCGCTCCTCAAGGAAGGCGGCGACAGCCACCTCGTTCGCCCCGTTGAGGACGGTCGGCGCGCTTCCCCCCGCCTCCATGGCGGCGATGGCGAGGCGAAGGGCGGGGAACCGGTCCAGGTCCGGCGCCTCAAAGGTCATGCGCCCGAGTTTCGCAAGGTCGAGGCGGCGGCACGAGGTGTTGAGGCGGGCGGGATGGCTGAGGCAATGGGCGATGGGCACGCACATATCGGGCACCGCGAGGCCCGCCATGACGGAACCGTCGCGGAAAGCGACCAGACCATGGATGACCGATTCCGGATGCACGACCGCCTCCAGACGCTCTGGCGGAAGGGCGAACAGATGATGCGCCTCGATCAACTCAAGGCCCTTGTTCATCAGGGTTGCGGAATCGATCGTGATCTTCGCGCCCATGGACCAATTGGGGTGGCGCAGCGCGTCCTTCGGCGTGGCGCGCGCGATTTCCTCGCGGCTGGCCAGCCGGAACGGGCCGCCCGAAGCGGTGATGGTGACCTTCTCCACATCCCGGGCGGGCGCCGCCGACAGCGCCTGGAAGATGGCGTTGTGCTCGCTGTCCATCGGCAGCAACTCGGTGCCCGTGCGCGCCACCTCGGCCATGAAGAAGGCGCCCGCCGCCACCAGGCATTCCTTGTTGGCGAGGGCGAGGCGCCGTCCGGGACCAAGCGCCGCCAGGGTGGGCCCAAGGCCCGCTATGCCCGATATCGCGCCGAGAACGATATCCGCATCTCGCCGTGCAGCGTCCAGAATCGCCGATGCGCCCGCGCCGCAGGCGATTCCGCTGCCGGCCAACCGCGCCGTGAGCCGTTCCGCTTGAGTCTCGTCCGCCAGAGCGACGAATTCCGGACGAAATGTGAGCGCCAGATCCGCCAGCGCATCCGCGTCCCGCCCCCCGGCCAGCGCCATGACACGAAACCGATCGGGCGCTTCCGCGACCAGCTTCAGGGCGCTGCGACCGACGGAGCCGGTGGCGCCGAGCAGGGTCAAGGTTCGAATGGTCATGGCGGCCCTCCTACCACAGCAGGAGGCCGGATGCAGGCATGTCCGGGCTACGCAGCAGTCCAATGGCAAGGGCCATCACGATCGCGGCGATGAATCCATCCAGCCGATCCAGCACCCCGCCATGGCCGGGAATGAGGCGGCCGGCATCCTTGACGCCGTAGGCGCGTTTGAAGGCGGACTCGGCAAGGTCGCCCAATTGCCCGGCAACGCTGAGGACAAGGCCCAGCACGAGCATGGCGAGCGTGAATTTCAGCCCCATGGCGACAAGCAGCGCGCAGCCCGCCAGCGTACCGATCACCGCCCCACCCAGGGCGCCGGACCAGGTCTTATTGGGCGAGAGGCGAGGCCACAGTTTCGGGCCTCCAACGGTGCGGCCCACGAAATAGGCGCCGATGTCGGTGCTCCAGATGATGGCATATATGAACAGGATGGCGGTCAACCCCACCCTGTCGTCCCCCCGCAGCATCACCACCGGAACGCAGGCCGCGGCGGCGACCGCAATCCCGAAGGCCGCAGCGCGCCGCCTGCCGCCGACGCTTGCGCCAGCAATCGCCGCCGCCAGCAGAAGCGCAAAAGCAAGCCCATCCTGATCGAAGGCAAGGCACACAAGGGCCGCGCAGATGCCGGCCAGACCCAGCCCGAAATAGGGCCACGGCCGCTCAAGGCGCGCCACATGGCCCCACTCGTAGAGTACCGCGGCCGCCGCAACGACCCACAGTAGGGAGAAGAGGGGGCCTCCCCAAATGGTGACGCCGAGAACCAGGGGAATCAGAATGGCGGCGGAACAGGTGCGCCGTGCAAGGTCGGGGCCGACGGTCACGACCGGGCTGAGCCCGCTTGCGCGCTCACGCCCCCGAATCTGCGTTCCCGGCGGGCGAATTCATCCAGCGCGCTTTGAAGCGCCGCCTGATCGAAATCCGGCCAATGGATTGGCAGGAAGACGAACTCGGAATAGGCGGCCTGCCAGAGCAGGAAATTGGACAGACGTTGCTCGCCGCTGGTGCGCACAATCAGGTCGGGGTCCGGGATACCCGCCGTGTCGAGGTGGGCGCCGAGACGCTCCACCGTCACATCCTCGGGCCGCAGCCGCCCGGCCGCCACTTCGCTCGCCAAATGCGCGGCGGCGGACGCGATTTCCTGCCGCGCCCCATAGTTGAAGGCGACGATCAAGGTCAGCCCGGTATTGTCCTTAGTGAGGTTCTCCGCCTCGTCCAGCAGCATCGCGATCTCGCGCGCGAGCGAGGCGCGTTCGCCGATGATCCGCACCCGCACATTGTGGCTGTGAAGCTCCGCAAGGTCATGCCGCACGAACCGCTTCAAAAGCCCCATCAGTTCCGAGACCTCCTGGGCGGGGCGCGACCAGTTCTCGGACGAAAAGCTGTAGATGGTGAGGTAGCGGATGCCGATCTCGCGCGCGGCGCGCACACAGCGGCGCAGGGCCTCCAGCCCCCGGCGATGGCCCTCGAAGCGCGGCAGGTTGCGTGCCGTCGCCCAGCGTCCGTTCCCATCCATGATGACGCCGACATGGACAGGAACGCAGGCGGGAGCCACCGCCGTCGTCGCCGAGGCCCCCTCGCGCGTGGCCATTTTGCTCACCCCCGTTGGACCCTCTCAGACCGAGAGGATCTCCTTTTCCTTCTGGGCCAGGGCCTGATCGACCTCGGCGATGGTCTCGTCGGTGGCCTTCTGCACCTGGACGGACATGCGCTCCATGTCGTCGGCGCTGATATCCCCGTCCTTCTCGAGTTTCTTCAGCAGGTCCATGCCATCGCGGCGCACATGGCGCACCGAGACCCGGGCCGCTTCCGCATATTTGTGGGCGACCTTCACCATCTCCTGGCGCCGCTCCTGGTTGAGCTCGGGAATGCGGATTCGCATCACCTGCCCTTCCGTGGTGGGGTTGAGGCCGAGATTGCTGTCTCGGATCGCTCGCTCCACCGCACTCACCATGCCGCGATCCCACACCTGCACGGACAGCATGCGCGGCTCCGGCACGGAGACCGTGGCCACCTGATTCAGGGGCATGTGGGTGCCGTAAGCGTCCACATGGATCGGCTCCAGCAGGCTTGCGGACGCACGTCCGGTGCGCAAGCCACCCAGTTCCGTCTTCAGCACGCTCACGGCGCCCTGCATGCGGCGCTTGAGATCGGGAAGATCAAATCCGTCAACGGACATCACAAACCTCTAGTCTTGTTTGCGCCACCCTGACAGAGCAGCGGTCCGCGCATGGCATGCGCGTCGAAAACATCAGGGGGCGACGACGGTCACGCGTCCCTCGCCCCTGGCGGCCGCGACGATCGCGCCCGGCTCGCGGATCGAAAACACGATTATCGGCAACGCCGCTTCGCGGGCAAGCGCGAAGGCCGCCGCGTCCATGACCTTGAGGTCATAGGCGAGAGCCTGGTCGTGGGTGATCCGCTCGTAACGGGTGGCCGTGGGGTCGAGTTTCGGGTCAGCAGTATAGACGCCGTCCACATTGGTCGCCTTGAGCACCGCGTCGCAATCCAGCTCCGCCGCCCGCAGCACCGCGCCGGTGTCGGTGGTGAAATAGGGGTTGCCGGTACCACCCGCGAGCAGGACGATACGCCCCCGCCGCAGATGCCGCATGGCGGGCTGGCGGGCATAGGGCTCGCAGACCGTGGGCATGGGGATGGCGGACATGGTGCGGGCGGGTTCTCCCGCCGCCTCAACCGCCTGCTCCAGGGCCAGGCAGTTCATGACGGTCGCGAGCATACCCATATGGTCAGCCGTGGCGCGGTTGAGGTCCTCGCCCGCGACGCGGGCGCCGCGCAGGATATTGCCGCCGCCCACGACCACCGCGACCTCGCAGCCGAGCGCACGCGCAGCAACGAGGTCACGGGCGATGCGGGCGACCGTCGGCGGGTGAAGGCCGAACGGCTCGGATCCCATCAGGGCCTCTCCGGAGACCTTGATGAGGATCCTGGGATAGGGAAGGTCGTGCATGGCCTTCCCCTCCCCGCTCAGGACTGACCTGCTGCGGCGGCGACTTCCGCCGCAAAGTCGGTCTCTTCCTTCTCGATGCCCTCGCCGAGCACGAAGCGCACGAAGTCCTTGATCTTGATCGGAGCGCCGACCGCACCCTCGTTCTCCTTGAGGACTTGGGCGACCGACTTGGAGCCGTCATGCACGAAGGGCTGCTCCAGGAGAGTGACCTCCTTGAAAAAGGTCTTCATGCCGCTCTCGGCGATCTTGTCCTGCACGTTGGCGGGCTTGCCCTGGTGCTTTTCAAGCAGGATGGCCTTTTCGCGGGCGATGGTCTCCGCCGGAATGCCGGCAGCATCTAGCGCCATGGGGCTCAGTGCCGCGACGTGCATGGCGATCTGACGGCCGAGGACGGAGAGCTTCTCAACGTCACCCTCGGACTCCAGCGCCACCAGGACGCCGATACGGCCCATGCCGTCAGCCACCGCACCATGGATGTAAGAGGCGATCACGCCCTTTTCCACGTCGAGCTTCACCGAACGGCGCAGGTTCATGTTCTCGCCGATGGTGGCGATGAGGGAGGCCAGGCGCTCCTTCACGGTTACGCTCTCGCCCGGGAAATGGGCGTCGGCGATGGCTTCGATCGAGCCGTCCGTGTTGAGGCCGATCTTGGCGGTCTCGCGCACGAAGGCCTGGAAGTCCACGTTGCGGGCAACGAAATCGGTCTCGGCATTCACCTCGACGGCCACCGCATGGCGGCCGGAGGATTCCACGGCGACCAGTCCTTCGGCGGCGGTGCGGCCGGCCTTCTTGGCGGCCTTGGCGAGGCCCTTCTTGCGGAGCCAGTCGATGGCGGCCTCGATGTCGCCGTTGGTCTCGGTGAGGGCGGCCTTGCAGTCCATCATGCCGGCGCCAGTCTTGTCGCGCAGCTCCTTCACCAGTCCTGCCGTGATCGCGGCCATTGTCC
>JBFMAV010000094.1:0-12540 GCA_040755535.1 Pseudomonadota bacterium
GGATTCGGCGGGCAGGCGGCGCTCCGCTTCGCGCTGGCGGCGGCGGGCGTGCTCGCGGGCGCCGGCGCTCTGCTGCGGGCGCGCCGGCGCGGTTGGGCGGATCGGGAAGAGAAGGAGCGGCGGGATGTGGAAACGAGCCTGGAGCGCGCGCGGCGCGCCCGTGCTGATTCTGAGCGCGGTGACGCTCGGCGGCTGCACGACGACGACGGCTTCCGGCGGCCGTGATGTGTTCTGCGGGGCGGCGGCGCCGATCCGCTGGTCGCTCGCCGACACGCACGAGACGGTGCGCCAGGTGAAAGCCCACAATGCGGTCGGCCGTGCCTTGTGCGGCTGGCACTGAGCGCCAGCGGCGGGTCGCCGCAAGCGGGTGACGCCCGCGGCGTCTTCTGGCAAAGTCCGGCTCGACTGGTCCCGCCCCGCCGGCGGATGTCTCTCCGGCGGGCGCGGGTGCCCGAACCGAGCGGAGAGCTGGCCCGTGCGCCTCCTGGTCATCGAAGACGATCCCGATCTGAACCGCCAACTGGCCGCCGCTCTCGGCGAAGCGGGATATGCCGTGGACACCGCCTTTGACGGGGAGGAGGGGCTGCATCTGGGAGACACCGAGCCCTATGACGCGGTCATCCTGGATATCGGCCTGCCCAAGATGGACGGGATTTCCGTGCTGGAGAGCTGGCGGCGCGCCAAGCGCACCATGCCGGTCCTCATTCTCACCGCCCGCGACCGCTGGAGCGACAAGGTCCAGGGGTTCGACGCCGGGGCGGACGATTATGTGGCCAAGCCCTTCCACATGGAGGAGGTGCTCGCCCGGCTGCGCGCTTTGCTGCGCCGCGCGACCGGCCACGCCACCAGCGAGCTCACCTGCGGTCCGGTGCGACTCGATACCCGCACGGGGCGGGTGAGCGTCAACGGGGCGCCGGTGAAGCTGACCAGCCACGAATATCGCCTGCTGGCCTATCTGATGCACCATGCCGGGCGCGTGGTGTCGCGGGCGGAACTGGTCGAACACCTGTATGACCAGGACTTCGACCGCGATTCCAACACCATCGAAGTGTTCGTGGGCCGGCTGCGCAAGAAGATCGACGGCGACGTGATCCAGACGGTGCGGGGGCTCGGCTACATGCTCGCGCCGGCCGAGGGGAACCGGTGAGCGCGCACGCCGCACCTCACGCGCGCGGCGGGCCGCGCCCGTGAGCGCGCCCGGGGGCAGCGGATCGCTGGCCTTTCGCCTGTTCCTCTCGGCCGTGGCGGTCACCGCCGGGGTGCTTCTGGTGGTGGGGTTCGTGCTCTCCTCGCTGTACCGCGCCGGGACCGAGCGGGCCTTCGACCGGCGGCTCGACATCTATCTGAAGACGCTGGTGGCGGAGGTGGCGGGCACCGGGCCGGTGTCCGAACTGCCGGTGCCCCAGGCGCTGGGCGAGCCGCTGTTCCTGTTTCCCATGTCCGGCTGGTATTGGCAGGTGACGCGGGTGGACGGCGAAAGCCCGCTGGCGCGGGTCTCCCGTTCGCTGGGCGACGGTTTGCTCCCGCTGCTCCCCTCCGCCGATCCCGCGCACCGCGCGAGCATCCAGGAGGGCTATGTGCCGGGGCCGGAAGGCCAGCGCCTGCGCGTCGCGGAGCGCACCCTCGACCTTGGATCCGAGGGGACCTTCGTGATCGCTGTGGCGGGCGACGCGAGCGAGATCGACAGCGAGATCCGCGCCTTCAATCTCGCGCTCGCCGGCACTTTCGCCGTGCTCGGCCTCGCTTTCCTGCTCACCGTCCTGTTTCAGATCCGCTTCGGCCTGAAGCCCCTGGCCCGGATGTCGCAAGCCCTGGCCGCCGTGCGCTCGGGGCGGGCCGAGCGGCTGGAGGGCGATTATCCCGAGGAAGTGGGTCCCCTGGTGCGGGAGGTCAATGCCCTGATCGAGGCCAACCGGGAGGTGGTGGAGCGCGCCCGCATGCATGTGGGCAACCTCGCCCATGCCCTGAAGACACCGCTCTCGGTGCTGCTGAACGAGGCGGGGACCCGCGAGGACGCGCTCGCCCAGAGGGTGCGCGACCAGGCGGGGCTGATGCGCAGCCAGGTCGCCCACCATCTGGAGCGCGCCCGCATGGCGGCCCGCGTCTCGGTCCCCGCCACGGTCTGCGAGGTGCGGCCGATCGTCGTCTCGCTTGCGCGCACGATGGAGAAGATCCACCGCGCCAAGGACCTCGCCATCGACATCCGCAGCCGCGACGACATGCGCTTTCGCGGCGAGCGGCAGGACCTGGAGGAGATGGTCGGAAACCTGGTGGACAATGCCTGCAAATGGGCCATGGGCCGGGTGGAGATCGAGGTCTATTCCCCCGCCTCGCGCCAGACCTTCGACCGCGCCTTTCTCCACATCATCATCGACGATGACGGCCCCGGCCTCAGCCTCGCCAAGCGCGCCGAAGTGGGCCGGCGGGGGCGCAGGCTGGACGAATCAAAGCCGGGGTCGGGCCTCGGCCTGTCGATCGTGCAGGAACTGGCGGGCCTGTATGGCGGCCGGCTTGAGCTGGGCACTGCGCCGCTTGGCGGGCTGCGCGCCGAACTGATTTTGCCCGCCGCCTGATCGCGGAAGCGGGCGCGCCCCTCTTGCGCTGCACGCGGTTTCACCCCAATCCTCATTCCGGCCGGGCTGTCCGGCCGGCTGGAGGCGTGGGGGCCTTGCGCGTGATGGTCGCAATGCGGGTGATCCTGGTGGCGGTGCTGGGCGGCGCGCTGTGCGGCTGCGCGACCGGCGGCGGAGGAAGCCCCGCGGCGCTCTCCTTGGCGGCCGCGCCGGCCAATGCGCCGGCGCCCGTGGCCGCCGGGGGCGTTCTGAACAACGCGCTCGGAACCGGGCTCGACGAGGCGGACCGCCAGCGCGCCTACAGCGCCGAGATCGCCGCGCTGGAAGATGGCGGACCGGGGACGCCGGTGGGCTGGCGCGGCGACAGCGGCGTCCACGGCACGGTGATCGCCGGCCCCGCCTATCAACGCGCCGGCTATACCCGATGCCGGGATTTCTCCCACACCATCTTCATCCAGGGCCGGCCCCAGCTGGCGCGCGGCGCCGCCTGCCGCAATGCGGACGGCAGCTGGACGGCGGTGTCCGTCGGGGTCTGACCCGGCTTCGGCAGGCCCGAGCCTATCCCGCCCGCCGCCGCGCGCTTTCGGCCAGGGCGCGGGAGAGGTCGCTTGCGGCCGCGCGGAGCTGGCCGGCCAGCAGGCTCACCCGATTTGCCGGAACCCGCTGGCGGATCGCGATCGTGCTGATGGCCGCCGCGGGATTTCCCGCCTGGTCGAGGACCGGCACGGCCACGGCACGCGTTCCCCGCACGATGGCGGGATCGGCATAGACATAGCCGCGCTCGCGCGAGGCGGCGAGGCGCTCCGAAAGGACGGCGGTGGTCACCTTGTAGGGATCGAAACGCGCCCCGTTCGCCTCAAGGATCGCGTTGGCCTTGCCCGGAGGGAGGGCCGAGAGGATCGCCATGCCGCCCACGCTCACCCCGAGCGGGCGGCGCGAACCGATGCCGATGGAGAGCACCTGGACCGGATAGCTGCCGATCTTGCGGTCGGCGCACACGGAATCGAAGCCGCTGCGCACCGTCAGGAAGACCGCGTCGCCCCCCTCCTGGCAGAGCCGCTCCAGGATCGGGGCGGCGATGGTCTGGAGCGTCATGCGCGCGCGCGTGGAGAGACCGAGCAGCGCCACTTCCGGTCCGACCACATAGCGCCGGCCGGCCGGCAATCGCTCCACCGCGCCTTCCTCCATCAGCACGCGCAGCATGCGATAGGCGGTGGGGGCGCTGAGATCGAGGTCCTTGGCGATCTCGGTGAGGCGCAGGCCGCCCGCGCCCGAGTTGGCGAGAAGGCGCAGGACCGCGAAGGCGCGCTGGATGCTTTGGGCGCCGGTGACGGCGGCGGTCGGCGCGCGGCCCGCGCTGCGCGGTTCGCGCTCCAGGCCGGCGCGCGCCGGCGGGGCGGCGGGAGGAGCAGGGGGAGGAGGTGGTGGCGGCATTTCTTCCATCATGTGGAAGTTTGCCGGTTCCGACGTTGAGTTCAAGCGGGCATCGCCGCGAAAGCGGAGCACGACAGATGGAGGATGCCCATGGACCTGCCCGTCAATCCCTTCAAGCGCGCCATTGCGGCCGGCCAGCGCCAGATCGGCCTGTGGTGCACCCTGTCCAGCGCCTATGCGGCCGAGGCCGTGGCCGGGGCGGGCTTTGACTGGCTGCTGCTGGACACGGAGCATTCGCCGAACGACGTCCAGACCGTGCTCGGCCAATTGCAGGCGGTGGCGGCCTATCCCACGTCCCCCGTGGTGCGCCCGGCCTGGAACGATCCCGTCCTGATCAAGAAATATCTCGATATCGGCGCCCAGACGCTGCTCCTGCCCTATGTCCAGACCCGCGAGGAGGCCGAACGGGCGGTCGCAGCGGTGCGCTATCCCCCGCACGGCCTGCGCGGGGTGGGTGGCACCACCCGCGCCAGCGGGTTTGGCCGGGTGAAGGATTATGCGCTGCGCTGCGAGGAGGAATTGTGCCTGCTCGTCCAGGTGGAGACGCGCAGCGCGCTTGAATGCCTGGAGGCGATCGCCACCGTCCCCGGCGTGGATGGCGTCTTCATCGGCCCGGCGGACCTCGCCGCCAGCCTCGGATATCTCGGCCAGCCCAACCATCCCGCCGTGGTGGACGAGGTGTGTGGTGCACTGCGCCGGATCCGGGAGGCGGGCAAGGCAGCGGGCGTCCTCGCGACCGACGGCGGGATCGCCCGCCGCTATCTGGATGCCGGCGCGCTTTTCGCTGCGGTGGGTGTGGACCTCGGCATTCTGACCCGCGAAACCTCCCGCCTCGCCTCCGACTATCGGTGAGGCGCGATGTGCCGGATGCGGGTGCACGCAAAGGTGTGCAGCAACCTGTGATCGACCCAAATTTTGTATATTGTCACGCAAATACCTCCCCATGAGGATTGCCGTTTCGCGATCCGATGGACGTCGTGCGCCGCGGGGGCGCTGTGTCCGGGTTGATCTGGGGGCACCTGCCGCATTTGGGCCGGCGGGCGGGGGGGAGTGATGGGTCAGGGCAGCTTCATGTCACGCGGCGGCTTTCTGCGCGCCGCGCCGCGCCTCGCGTCGGTCCTGCTCGCCTCCACATGCCTGCCCCTCTTCCCCGTGATCGCCCAGGCCCAACTTTCGGGCATCACCGTTGGCTCCAATGTGGAAGAAAAGTGGCTCGCGACGGGTCAGACCGGTCAGGACGGCTATACCTGCCCTTATCATAATTATTCCGCAAATACCGGGCCGGGCGGGGATGGATGGCCGGGGCCCAACCTCGACACCACCTGGGGCATCTGGTCCGGGGATGTGACATTGCCGAACACCACGTTCGGCTATGCCGGGTCCACCGGGGGCACCGGGGGACCGGGCGGGTACAGCACGGCCTCCGGCGAATGTAACTCACAAACGCAGTCGAACGGCAGTGCGGGGGGCACGGGCGGCGCCGGCGGGACCATGACTCTCACCATCAACGGCAATCCGGGCACCACCTTCGGCAGCACGGCCGTCGCTGTCTACAGCCAAGGCGGTGTCGGCGGCGTCGGCGGCTATTCCCAGAATGTCAACGGCAATGGCGGCAATGGCGGCGACGGCGGCGCTGGCGGCTCTGTCACCCTGACCAATCAAAACAGCTTCGCAGCCTCCGGCACCAACGGCATGGCGTTGGAGGCCATCAGCATTGGCGGAAACGGCGGCACGGGCGGCGGCGGGCATGATGACGGCGCGGGCGGTGTCGGCGGACAAGGCGGCGTCGGCGGATCGGTGCAGGTCATCAATTCCGGGACCATCTCCTCTGGCGATTCCATCGTCATCTACGCCCTGAGCATTGGCGGCATCGGAGCAAACGGGGGAAGCGGCGGCAATATCATCGACGGCGGCGGCGTCGGTGGCATGGGCGGCTATGGTGCGGCGGGAGGGACCGTCACCGTCAACAATAGCGGCGCCTTGTCCTCTGGCGGTGCAGGTGGGCATGGTATCGAAGCGCAGTCCGTGGGCGGCGCAGGGGGCGATGCCGGCGTGTCGGCCGGCCTCAATGCCTTGGGGGCCACCGGCGGAAACGCCGCCTCCGGCGCTGCCGTCCAGGTGACGAACACCGCCGCCATCACCCTTACCAATGTCTCCTCGGTCGGCATCATCGCCCAGTCCGTGGGCGGCGGCGGCGGCGCGGGAGGCCTTGCCTTCAGCTCCAGCGCCTCGACGGTTCTGCTCGGTGGCACCGCAGCGGGCGGCGCGGCCGGTGGAGGCGGGGCCGGCGGTGATGTCAACGTCAGCAATACCGCCACGATCTGCACCGGCAACACCTGCAATGGCGGAAGCCTGACCGGCACCTCGTCGGGGGGCGCGTTCGGCATCCTCGCGCAATCGCTCGGCGGCGGCGGCGGCCATGGCGGCTTCGGCATCTCCGCCTCGGTTATCGGCAGCTCGGTGGCTCTGGGCGGGACCGGTGGCGCCGGTGGCGGGGGCGGTCAGGTCTTCCTGACGAATACCGGAAACATCACCACGCAGGAAACCAACTCGGCCGGCATTCTCGCGCAATCCGTTGGCGGCGGCGGCGGCGCGGCGGGCGGCGCGCTTTCGCTGTCGGTGGCGTCCGATGTGGGCGCGTCGATCGCGGTCGGTGGATCGGGGGGCAGCGGCGGCGGCGCGAATTTCGTGGGTGTCAACTGCATCAGCGCCAACACCAGCTCCTGGGCCTCGGTGTGCACCTATGTGCCGTCCGGCTTTACCTTGAGCGGGCCGAGCAGTGGTCAGATCACCACCAGCGGTCTGGGGTCCCCCGGTATTATCGGCCAGTCCGTCGGCGGGGGCGGCGGCGCCGGCGGCTATGCTGTCAGCCTCTCAGGCGGGGCTGGGGCGTTCTCGCTCAGCATCGGTGGATCGGGCGGCAGCGGAAGCACGGGCGCCGACGTGTTTGTCGGCACTGGCGGCTTGAGCATCAAGACCTCGGGCGACGATTCTCCGGCTCTTGTCGCGCAATCCATCGGCGGCGGCGGCGGGAATTCAGGGACGAGCGTCGCGGTGAGCGCCGGCGAATTTGCATCCGTCGCCGTTGCCGTGGGGGCCGCCGGCGGGCCGGGAGGCGGCGCCTCCTATGTGACGATTGCCAATCCCGGCGGCGTCATCAACACCTTCGGCGAGCGCTCGCCCGGCCTGCTCGGTCAATCCATCGGCGGCGGCGGCGGCAATGGCGGCGCGGCCATCTCTGCCAGCGCGGGCGGGGCGATCGCGGTCGACATGAGTGTTGGCGGCAGCGGCGGCGGGGGCGGGTTCGCGCGCGGCGTCACCATCACCAACGACACCGGCGGCAGCGTCACGACGTATGGCTACCAGTCTCCCGCTGTGATGGCACAATCCATCGGCGGCAGCGGCGGCAATGGCGGCTATACCGCGTCCCTCTCCATGTCCCTGGGCGGGGATATCGGGGTGAGCATCGGCGGCGCCGGCGGCAGCGGAAACACTCCGGGCGCGGCGACGGTCACGAACACCGGAGGCGCGCTTTCGGCCTTCGGCGGCGGGGCGCCGGTGGTGCTCGCCCAGTCCATCGGGGGCGGGGGCGGCAATGGCGGCTTTGTGACCAGCGGCGGCGTGTCGCTCACCGCCGCCGCGACCCTCGGTGTCGGCGGCAGCGGCGGCAGCGGCGCGGCGGCCGGCACGGTGACGGTGACGTCCTTAGGCGACATCAACACAATCGCCCCGAGCAACGTGACCAACGGGGCCGCCGCGTATGGCAATGCGCCCGGCATTCTCGCCCAGTCCATCGGCGGCGGGGGCGGCTCGGGCGGATTTGCCGCCGTCGGCGACGTCTCGGGGGATTTTGCCGCCACCCTTGCGGTGGGCGGCGACGCCAGAAGCGGCGGTTCGGGAGATACGGTTCAGGTCACGGCCTATGGCGCCATCACCCTGAACGGGCCGCTTTCGTCGGGTGTGGTGGCCCAGTCGCTGGGCGGTGTGGGCGGCGCGGGTGGATTTGCCGTGGGCGGCAGCATTTCGGACGGGACCAGCACCAGCGCCGCCATCGGCGGCGGCGGCGGCAGCGGCGGTGTTGGTGGCGCGGTGACGGTCTCCAGCAGCGGCGGCATCCTCACAAGCGGCGACCAGTCCTCCGCGATCCTCGCCCAGTCCATCGGCGGGGCCGGCGGCAGCGGGGGCTGGGATGTGGCGGGAGCCCTCGGCACCAGTGCGGCGGGAACCGTCAGCCTTGGCGGCACCGGCGGTTCGGGGGGCAGCAGCGGCGCGGTGCAGGTGGCCGTCATCAACGCCCTCACCACCTCGGGTCTGTTCTCGCCCGGCATCGTCGCCCAGTCCATCGGCGGCTCCGGCGGCCATGGTGGGTTCACTGCCTCGGGCGCCGGCTCGGGCGCTTATACGGCGAGCGTCACCCTCGCCGGCAATGGCGGTTCGGGCGGCGGCGCCAAATCGGTGAGCGTCACCGCATCTTCGTTCGTGACCACGTCCGGCGATCAATCCATCGGCATCCTGGCGCAATCCATCGGCGGCAATGGCGGCAATGGCGGCTTTGCCCTGTCCGGCTCCGGTTCCACCGGTGGTGGCGCCGCCACCGTCGCGCTGGGGGCCGCCGTGTCGGGATCGGGCGGCAGCGGGCAAAATGCGGGTGAGGTCACGGTCACGGCCGCCGGCGTTTCCACCTCGGGCTATGGGTCGCTTGGCATCCTCGCCCAGTCCATCGGCGGCGCGGGCGGCAATGGCGGATCGAGCCGGACCTTCAGCCTGTCCGGGTCTCCGTCCAACACCGCCGGCTATGGCGCGTCCGTGACGCTGGGCGGCTCAGGGTCCGTAGGGGGCACCGGCTCGACCGTCACCGTGACGCAGACCGGCACCGTGACCACCGGCAGTAACAGCGGGGGCTCCGACCAGGCAGCCGGCATCGTGGCGCAGTCCATCGGTGGATCGGGCGGCAATGGCGGATCGGCGGACGCCAATTCCGCCTCATCCACCACCTCGGCCGCGATCGCCTTGGGCGGCGGCGGCGGCGCCGGTGGTGACGGCGGCAGCGTCACGCTGAACAGCAATGCGGGCGTGACGTCCGGCAATGTCACCACCTCCGGCGGGCATGCCTCGGCGCTCATCGCCCAGTCCATCGGCGGGGGCGGCGGCAATGGCGGCTGGTCCCAGTCCACGGCGTCGAGCAACAATTATTCAGCCGGCGTCGCCGTTGGCGGGTTCGGCAATGGCGGGGGCGATGGCGGGCAGGTCCAGGTCAGTGCCGGCGGCATCCTCAACACGACCGGCAATCTGTCCTACGGCATTCTCGCCCAGTCCATCGGCGGGGGCGGGGGCAATGGCGGGGCGGCATCCAGCACCACCAGCGCCGCGCCAGGCCAGGAACTGCAAGGGGGCGTGACGTCCGTCGCCGGGTCCGGCGCGGGCCAGCAGGCCAGCACGATCAGCTCGGCCCTCTCGGGCGCCTCCAGCAGCCAGCCGAGCGGCAGCGGCAACGCCGCCAACGGCATCGCCGCCTCGCTCACCGTGGGCGGGTTCGGCGGGGAGGGCGGGAACGGGTCGAGCGTGCAAGTCACGAACGGTGCGTCCATCTTCGCGCTCGGCGATCAATCCACCGCCATTTTCGCCCAGTCGGTGGGCGGGGGCGGCGGCAGCGGCGGGTCGAGCACCACCAATGCCAGCGGCAGTTCCTATGCCGCCTCCTTCAGCCTGGGCGGCGGGGGAGGCGACGGAGGATATGGCGGCAGCGTCACCGTGAATTCCACCGGCTATATCCAGACCACGGGCCTCCAGGCCATGGGCATCTTCGCCCAGTCCGTGGGCGGCGGCGGCGGCAATGGTGGGGCGTCCTCCAGCACCTCCACCAGCTCGAACCAGGCCGCCATCAGCATGAGCCTCGGCGGCAGCGGCGGCAGCGGCGGCGACGGCGGGCAGGTCACCGTCAATTCGGGGGCCAGCGGGACGACCGCCTTCATCACGACGCTCGGCCCCAATTCGTCCGGCGTCTTCGCCCAGTCGGTGGGCGGGGGCGGCGGCAATGGCGGCTCCAGCGCCGCCACGTCCAGCGCACCGGGGTCCAGCACGTCCAGTGGGTCGGCATCCAGCGCCACCGGAAGTCTCTCCGGCGCGGCCAGCGGCTCCAGCACCTCCTCGGCGGCCGGCCAGAGCGGCGGCACGACCGGCGGGCAGTCGGGCACCAGTGGCGGCTATTCCATGGCCGTGAGCTTGGGCGGCGGCGGCGGGACAGCGGGCGATGGAAATACCGTCCAAGTCTCCAATAATTACGGGATTTTCACGGGCATCAATCTGGCCTCGTCCGCGACCAGCGTTGCGCCCGGCGACCATTCGCCGGCCATCTTCGCCCAGTCCGTGGGCGGGGGCGGCGGCAATGGCGGGGCAAGCACCACCAACAGTTCAGCGGGCCAATACAGCGCCTCCCTGGCGCTCGGCGGAAACGGCTCTTCGGGCGGCGCGGGCGGCGGGGTGAGCGTCACCACCATCGGCACCTTGCAGACGACGGGCGCCAATTCCGCGGCCGTCTTCGCCCAGTCCGTGGGCGGCGGCGGCGGCAATGGCGGATCCTCCACCAGCACGTCCTCCTCCAGCACCTCCTCCTCCGGCGCGCTCTCCTTGGCGCTTGGCCTTGGCGGCAGCGGCTCGGGCGGGGGAGCGGGCGGAACGGTGAGCGTGACGGTGAACGCGCCGGTGTCGATCCAGAACTCTACCGGCACGCAGTCCTTCTCAGGCATCAGCACACAGGGGATTAATTCCTACGGCGTGTTCGCCCAGTCGGTGGGCGGCGGCGGCGGCAATGGCGGGGCCGTCACGACCACCTCGACCGGCAGCAGCAGCTCCTCCGGCAGCGGCTCCTCGGGCAGCAACACCGCCAGCGCATCCGGCGCCAGCACCAGTTCGACCGCCTCCAACGGGTCAGCCGTGGCCCTGGGTCTCGGCGGGACGGCGGGCGGCGGCGGAGATGGAAACACCGTCACCGTGTCCGTCGCGGCGCCGGTGACCACCACAGGCGCGCAGTCGGTGGGCATTTTGGGCCAGTCGGTCGGCGGCGGCGGCGGAACCGGCGGGGCCTCCTCCGGAACCGCAAGCAATGGCAGCTATGCCCTCGCCATGGGCCTCGGCGGCGCCGGGGGCGATGGCGGGACGGGCGGGGGCGTGTCTGTCAGCTTCCAGCCTGCGGTGGCCTCCACGCTCTCGACCAGCGGGGTGATGGCTCATGGCCTGGTCGCCCAGTCCATCGGCGGCGGCGGCGGCCTGGGGGGCGCCAGCACGTCCAACACGAGCGGGGCGAGCAGCGTCAATCTCTCCCTCGCGCTCGGCGGCTCGGGCGGCACAGGCGGCACGGGCGGCAGCGTCAGCGTGACCACCTCCGGCGCGCAGATCACCACCAGCGGGGTTGGCGCCCTCGGCGTTCTCGCCCAATCGGTGGGCGGGGGCGGCGGCGCGGGCGGCACCAGCCAGGCCATGGCGTCCGCCCCCAGCAGTTCCGGCAGCAGTTCCAATTCCGCCAGCTATACCGGCAGCCTCTCGCTGGGCGGTACCGGCGGCACCGGCGGGGACGGCGGCGGCGTGACCCTCACCCATGGCGCCACCACGACCACATCCGGCGACTTCGCGCCCGCCGTGCTCGCCCAGTCCATCGCCGGCGGTGGCGGGCTTGCCTCGGGAACGGCGGGAGTCACGGGCGCCGCATCCAACACCAGCCTGACTTTGTCGCTCGGCGGCGCGGCCGGGGGCAACGGCTCCGGCGGACAGATCTCGCTCACCAACACCGGGGCCGTTTCCACCTCCGGCGTTGTCGCCCACGGCATTATCGGCCAATCCATCGCCGGCGGCGGGGGGCTCGGCGGCGTGCATCTTTCCGGCGACACCACCACGGCCTTCACCCTGGCTCACACCACGACGCTGGGATCGACGAGCGCCGGGAGTGGTGCCGGCGGGTCTGTCACGGTTCTGGCCGGCAGCAATGTCACGACCGGCGGCGCGGGGGCGATCGGCCTGATCGCGCAGTCGATCGGCGGCGGCGGCGGGCTTGCGGGCCTCTCCACGGACGGCGCCTCGAGCGCGAGCTATAGCGGCACGATCACGCTGGGAGGCGCGTCTGGGGGAGGGGGCGGCACCGTCTCGGCCTCGGCCATCAACGGCGCGACCGTCTCCACCTCGGGCGCCTTCGCCCATGGTCTGGTGGCCCAGTCCATCGGCGGTGGCGGCGGCATCGCCACCATGCCGGGCGACACGCTCATTCTGGGCGGCAGCGGCGGCGGCACCGGGGGCGGGGTCACCGTGACCCTCTCCAGCGGCCTGTCCACCACCGGTTCCGCCGCGATGGGCATCGTTGCCCAGTCCATCGGCGGGGGCGGCGGCGTGGGCACCTCGTCCGGCAGCGTGTCCTTCGCGGGGACGTCTGGGGATGGCGGCAGCGTGACGGTGAATGTGAATGCTTCGCTCGCCACGTCGGGCACCAATGCGGTGGGTGTGCTGGCGCAGTCCATCGGCGGGGGCGGCGGCGTTGCGGTGACCA
>JBFMAV010000095.1:0-11938 GCA_040755535.1 Pseudomonadota bacterium
AGCAGAACCGGCAGCCAGCTCACCGGCGTATAGGCATAGCCCGCCCCGTCCTTGCTCACATAGGCGGCGGCGGGGAAGGGGAAATGATAGCCCGCGACCATCATGCGGTCCGCCGAGGCCATGTCATAGACCCGCCGGCGCGTCTCTTCCGCCTTGACCGCGTCCATGTCGAACATGACATGCCAGCCGGGATTGCGCAGGAACAGGGAGGGCAGGTTGGTGACGTCCGACTGGACGAACAGCGTCTTGTCGCCGGAGGCGAGGCGGAACGAGGTGTGGCCGGGCGTATGGCCGGTGGTGGCGACGGGGGTGAGGCCGGGCACCACCTCCTTGTCCCAGCCGTAACGTTCCACCTTGCCCTCGAACGGCTTGAAGACGCGGCGCACATTCTGGAAGGCCGCCTTCATGGCCTCGGGAGCGCGGCTCATATTGCCCTCGTCCATCCAGAAGGCCCATTCGGCCTCCGGCACCATGACCTGGGCATTGGGGAAGGCGGGCTGGCCGTCGGCGGTCAGCAGGCCGTTGATGTGATCGCCGTGGAAATGGGAGATCACCACCGCATCCACCGTCTTGGGGTCCGCGCCGATGGCGGACAGCGTGCCCTGGGTCAGGCCCACCGTGCCCTGGGCCGGGCCGTTGCCGGTATCGATCATCACCAGCTTGCCGCCGGTATTCACCATCAAGGTGTTGAAATTGATGGTGACCTGGTTCTCGGGGAGGAAGGCGGCGCGCAGCGCGGCATTCACCGCCTCGCGCGGCTGGTTGCGCACGAAGGTGTCGCTGAGGGGCATGGTGCGGATGCCGTCGCTGATGACGGTGACTTCAGCATCGCCCACCTTGTAGCGATAGGCGCTCGGCACCTGCTTGGTGGCGGGTGGCGCGGACGCGAGGGCGGCGGGGCCGAGGGGCAAAGCGGAGCCTGCGGCGGCGAGGGTTGCGGCGGTGAGCAGGTCGCGGCGCGATAAGGGTGACATGGCACCTTCCTTGGGATGAGGCGCCGAACTTTAAGGCGACGTTGCGTCAGTGCACTTCACGCCCGCGTGCGCGGGACTTCACGTTTCAGCGAGGGCGCGGCACTGCGTCGGGCAACAAAAAAGCCGGGGACGAATGCCCCCGGCTTTGAAAGGTCGAACCGGCTCGATCTCAGCGGAAGGGGGGCGCGTACTGGATGCCGCCGAGGCTCCAGAGCTGGTTGAGGCCGCGCGGAATGGCGAGGCGCGAGGCGACGCCCACATTGTTCTCGAAGACTTCGCTGTAATTGCCCACCGCCTTCACGATGCGCGCGGCGAAGTCCTTGGTAAGGCCGAGCTGCTCGCCATAGGTGCCTTCGACGCCGAGCAGGCGCTTCACGTCCGGCTTGTTGGACTTCAGGGCCTCGCCCACATTCGCGCGGGTCACGCCCAGTTCCTCGGCGTTCAGCATCGCGAAATGGGTCCATTTGACGATGTTGAGCCACTGGTCGTCGCCCTGGCGCACGACCGGGCCGAGCGGCTCCTTGGAGATGACATCGGGCAGGACGATGTGGCTGCCGGGCTTCTTCATGACGAGGCGCAGGGCATAAAGCTGGGACACGTCGGTGGTCAGCGCGTCGCAGCGGCCCTCCTCATAGGCCTTCACCAGATCGTCGGAGGTGCCGAGCGTGACCAGGTCCAGCTTCATATTGTTGAGGCGGAAGAAGTCTTCCGTGTAGCCCACCGCCGTGGTGCCGGCCTGGACGCAGACCTTCGACCCGTCCAGTTCCAGCGCCGAGGTGATGTTGCGCGTGGAGGGGATGAGGAAGCCCTGGCCGTCGTAATAGGTGATGGCACTGAACAGCAGGCCGAGGCTCGCCTCGCGCTCCACCGTCCAGGTGGAATTGCGCGAGAGCACGTCGATCTGGCCCTTCTGGAGCGCGCCGAAGCGGTCCTCGGCCGAGAGCGGGACGAAGGCGACCTTGGTGGGGTCATCGAAGATGGCCGCTGCCACCGCGCGGCAGAAATCCACGTCGAAGCCGCTCCAGGTGCCCTTGGCGTCGGGCGCGGAGAAGCCGGGCAGGCCGCGGCTCACGCCGCAATTGAGCGTGCCGCGATCCTTTACGGTCTTCAGGGTCTGCGCCGACGCGCCGGTGGCGGCGAGCGCCAGCACGGCGCCGGCGGCCAGGGCCAGGAAGGTCTTCATGGGAAGCCTCGTTCCAAAAGATGTGTGGCAGGGGCGCTGCGGGACGTGCGGCGCGGATAAAAGCAAGGCCGCCGGAAGGGCGGCCTTGGCAGGATCAGAGTTCGACCGCCTGGCGGACGATGACCTTGGTGCCGACCGGCACCCGGCTGTAGAGGTCGATGATCTCGCTGTTCACGAGGCGGAAGCAGCCGGAGGACACCGCGTAGCCGATGGTCTCCGGCTGGTTGGTGCCGTGGATGCGGTAGACCGTGCCGCCGAGATAGAGCGCGCGCGCGCCCATGGGATTGCCCGGCCCGCCCGCCATGAAGCGCGGCAGATAGGGCTGGCGCTGGATCATCTCCGCCGGGGGCGTCCAATCCGGCCATTCCGCCTTGCGCACGACGCTGACCAGGCCCTGCCAGGTGAAGCCGTCGCGCCCGACGCCGATGCCGTAGCGCAGCGCGCGGTTGTTGCCTTCCACCAGATAGAGGAACCGGTCCTTGGTGGAGATGATGATGGTGCCCGGCGGCTCGGTGGTGCGGAAATAGACCGGCTGGCGGCGATAGGCGGGGTCGATGGTCGCCTCGTCGTCGGCGGGCGCTTCGCGGCCCGGCTGCTCGGAGATGTCCATGGTGGCGCCGATGCCGCGCGGCGGCACGGGTGTCGATTGCGCCATCGCCAGCGAGCCGAAGGCCAGTGCCCCCACCTGAAGCAGGACGGTCAGCGTCAGGGTCCTTACAGTCAAAGCCATTTGAGCCGGCCTCTTATCCATCGCCCCCAAGGCGGCCCACGCCGCCCGCGCGCCGTCCCCAACGGCACGCTTTCAGATTCGATTATCCGAGGCGGAAGCGAAGGAAAAGTGAAAAACCTTGCATGAGGACGCTGTCCCCGCCCGCCTCACGCCTTGGCGTCCGCCTTGATGAGATCGGCGGCCTTCTCGCCGATCATCATCACCGCCGCCGCCGTATTGGCCGAGACGAGGGTCGGCATCACAGAAGCGTCGGCGATCCGAAGCCCCTCGAAGCCGTGGAGCTTGAGCGTCGGGTCCACTACGGCGGAGGGGCCTGATCCCATCGCGCAGGTGCCGACCGGGTGATAAATGGTCTGGCCCGTGCGCCGCGCGAAATCCAGCCATTCGGTATCGCTGTTCACGTCCGGCCCGGGATTCATCTCGAAGGCGCGATAGGGGTCCATCGCGGTCTGCTCGATGATCCGCCGCGCGATCCGCATCCCGCCCACCAGACTGTCGCAATCGGCCTGGACCGCCAGGAAGTTCGGGCGGATGGCCGGCGGCGTGAAGGGGTCCGCGCTCTTCGCATGGATGCTGCCCACCGACTGGGGCCGCATCTGCGTGACGCCGATGGTCATGCCGGGGAGGCGGTCCAGCGCCCGGTCGGCGGCATTGGCGTAGCTCGCATGCATGAAGAAGAACTGGACGTCGGGCGTCTCCAGTTCCGGCCGCGTCTTGGCGAACCCGAAGGCGAGGCCGGTGCCCAGCGTCAGGATGCCGGTGCGGGTCAGATAATATTGGGCGACCGCGCGGGCGAGCCGCCAGCCCCGGCTCGCTTCGTTCAGGGTGATGGGCTGGGTGACCCGCCAGTTCATCCTTGTGGCGAAATGGTCCTGGTAATTGGTGCCGACGCCCGGCAGCGCGTGGCGGGTGGCGATGCCGGCCTTCGCCAGGAGTGCGGGATCGCCGATCCCCGAGATTTCCAGAAGATGGGGCGACTGCACCGCCCCCGCCGCCAGGATCACCTCGCCGCGCGCGGCCACGCTCTCCTCGCGGCCGTCCCGGCGATAGCGCACGCCGGTCACGCGGCGGCCCTCGAAAACGAGCCCGCTTGCCTGGGCGTGGGTGACCACTTTCAGGTTGGGCCGCCCGAGCGCGGGGCGCAGATAGGCGTCCACGACGGTCCAGCGCCGGCCGTCCTTCTGATTCACCTGGTAATAGCCGACCCCCTCCTGGTCCCGGCCGTTATAATCGGCATTTTCCGGCAGCCCGGCTTGGCGCGCGGCGGCGATGAAGGCTTCCGCCAGCGGCGTGCGCTCGCGCACCCGCACGATGTTCATGGGGCCGGACGTGCCGCGCAGGGTTGGATCGGCGTCTGCCGCCTGAAAGGTTTCGAGCTTGCGGAAATAGGGCAGCACATCCTCGAACGACCAGCCCAGCGCGCCGCGCTGCGCCCAGCCGTCGAAATCCTGCGGCTGGCCGCGCACGAAGATCATGCCGTTGATGAGGGTGGAGCCGCCGAGCCCCTTGCCGCGCGGCACCACGATGGTCCGGTTGCCGGTGCCCTCTTCGGGCTCGGTGGAGAACCGCCAGTTGAAGGCGTCCCCCGAGAGCAGCTTCGAGAAGCCGGCGGGGATCTTGATCCAGAAGCCGTCGTCCTTGCCGCCGGCCTCCAGCAGAAGGACGGAGCGGCGCGGATCCTCCGAAAGGCGCGCGGCGAGGATGCAGCCGGCGGTGCCGCCGCCGACGATCACATAATCGAACGTGTCCATCACGCCGCCGCCACCGAAACCGGCGTTCCCTTGGCCGCCATGGACCGCACGAGGCCGGCCATCACCTCTTCCGTGCCCGCGAAGGCGGCGCGCTCCAGCACCTTGGAAATGGTCGGCGAGGCTTCCTTTCCGCTCACGCGCTCCACCGGTTGGTCCAGCCAGTCGAGATAGCGGCGCTGGATCTCGTCTGCGAGCAGGATGCCATAGGCGGTGGAGGAGGATCCCTGCTCGCAGATGAGCACATTGTTTGTCTTCATCAGCGAGGCGCCGATGGTCTCCCAATCCAAGGAGGCGCGGTCGAGGCTGCGCAGGTCGATGATCTCCGCATCGATGCCGAGCCGCTCCACCGCCTCGACGCAGCGATGCACCATGGCCGAATAGGTGAGGATGGTCAGCTCGCGCCCTTCGCGCACCACTCGCGCCTTGCCGAGGGGGACGATGTAATCAAGGTCGTCCTGCGGAATGGGGCCGAGCGTCTGGTAGAGGTCCACGTGCTCGATGACGAGTACGGGATCGTTGCAGGCGAGCGCCGCGTTCATGAGCCCCACATAGTCGAAGGGCGTCGAAGCGGCGACGATGCGCCAGCCGGGCGAGGTGGCGAAGATGCCGGCCGGGTCCAGCGAATGCTGGGAGCCATAGCCCGTGCCCATGGCGATCTTGGTGCGCAGCACGAGCGGCACGTCCACGTCGGCGCCGAACATGTGCCGCGCCTTGCCGATCTGGTTGAACACCTGATCGGCAGCGACCCACATGAAGTCGGGATACATGAACTCCACCACCGGCCGGTAGCGCCCGTCCATGGCGATGCCGCCGGCAAGGCCGGCAAAGGCGCCCTCGCTGATGGGTGTCCCGAACACCCGGTCCGGAAAGGCGGCGGCGAGGCCGCGCGTCGCGCCGTTGGTGCCGCCCTTCAGCTTATGGATGTCCTCGCCCATGATGAGCAGGCGGGGATCGGTCTCGAAGCGGCGGTTCAGAACGTCCGCGATGGCATCGACGAACTTGCGCTCCACTACCGGCCCGGCGAAGGCGTCCGCCTCGGCCGTGCGCGCCTGCGCGAGTTCCGAGAGGTTGCCCCGGATGCCGTGGTCCACAAAGCCGGTCTCGGGCCAGAGCGCCGGCTTGATGCGGCGGCGATTGTCCTGCGGCTCCACGAGGCGCCCGCCCACCTCCGCCATGATCGCCTTGCAGCGGTTCACCAGATCGTCGAACTGGCCCTGCGTGAGCAGCCCGCGCGCGATCATGGCGTTGGCGGTGCGGGCGATGGGATCGCGGGCACGCCAGGCGGCCTCTTCCTCCTTGGTGCGATAGCCGAAGGCGGAGCCCGGCAGAGGGCCGTTCTGGTGAAAGAAGCGGTAGACCTGCGCCTCGATCACCGCCGGCCCCTTGCCGGCGCGCATCAGCGAAAGAGCGTCCTGCGTCGCCAGATGAACCGCGAGCGGGTCCATGCCGTCCACGCGCCAGGAAGGGATGCCGAAGGCCGGCCCACGGCCGGACAGGCGCGGGTCGCGGGTCGCTTCCTCCACGGTGGTCGCCACCGCATATCCGTTATTCTCGATGAAGAAGAGGAGCGGCAGATTCCAGGCGGCCGCGAGATTCATGGTCTCCAGAACCGCGCCGATATTCACCGCGCCGTCGCCGAAATAGGAGATGGCGACATCGCCCGTTCCGGCCAGCTTGTGCGCCATGGCCGCGCCGGCGGCGAGCGGCACGCCGCCGCCCACGATGGCATTGGTGCCGATGGCGCCCGCCTCTCCCCAGCGCAGATGCATGGAGCCGCCGCGCCCATGGCCGAAGCCGGGTTCCAGCCCACAGATCTCGGCGAGCGAACGGTAGAGCAGGGTCTCGACCGGGGCGGAGAAATCGGCCTTGGGATCAAGGCCCGGCGCCACATAAGCGAGCGCCTTGGCAAGGAATTGGTGATGGCCGCGATGGGAGCCGTTGACCTGATCGCCGGGCCGGAGCCCGACGATGGAGCCCGCCGCGCCGCCCTCCTGGCCGATGGAGGAGTGGGCCGGACCATGGACCAGGCCTTCGCCCGCAAATTCCAGCACCATCTCCTCGAAGGCGCGGATGAGGCTCATCTGGGTGAGCAGGTCTCCGAGCAGCGCCGGGTCCGCCGCGTCCCAGTCCGCTTGCGTGGTGGCGAGCTGGATCCAGGGTGCGGCAGGTGAAAGTTCGGTGCGGTCCGCCATGTCTTCCTCCGGGCGCGGGGCGCCGTCTTCGTCCTGCGGGCGCCGGGCGCCCTGATGGTGTCGAGCGCAGCGCGCTCAGATGTAGCCGTAGGCGCTCCAGCCGCCGTCGATGCCGAGCACATGGCCGGTGATGGCGTCGCTGGCGTCTTCCGCGAGGAACACGGCGCCGCGCGCCACTTCCTGCGGCGTGATGAGCCGGCCGATGGGGGTGCGGGCCTTCAGGCGCGCCGGGTCGAGGCGCCCGCGCGCAATCAGGTCCGAAAGAAAGGGGGTCTCCACATAGCCGGGTGCCAGCGCATTGACCCGCACGCCATGGGCGGCCCATTCCACCGCCAGGGCCTTGGCCATCATCACCACGCCGGCCTTGGAGACGCAGTAGCCGAGGCGCTCGGGGGCGGCGAGAACGCCATAGAGCGAGGCCATCATGAGGATGACACCCCGGCCCTGCGCCACCATGCGCCGGCCCGCTTCCTGGGCGGTCAAGAAGGCGCCGGTGCAATTGATGTCCATGACGCGCTGCCAGTCGGCATCGGTCATTTCCAGCGTGGGCTGGTTCTGCGACACGCCGGCATTCACGAGGGCGATGTCCAGCGATCCATGCGCGGACAGGACGGCATCGTAGGCCCGTGCGAGATCAGCGCGCGCGGTGACGTCTCCCTCCAGCGCGGCGGCATTCGGCAGGGTCGCAGCGGCGGCCTCGGCGGCGGCGATGTCGCGGTCGAACAGAAACACGCGCGCGCCTTCATCCGCGAAGGCCTGCGCAATGGACAGCCCGATGCCGGATCCGCCGCCGGTGATGAGCGCGCTCTTGCCGGCGAGGCGTCCGAGTGCGGCTTCGCCCATCACACGATCCCCAGGAAGGCGCACATCAGCGCCACCTGCTCGGCGAGCATGGGGCGGCCGGGATGGGTGCGGCAGCCGCGTGCCTTGGCGGCGGCGAGGATCGCGGTTTCCTCGGGCTGCATGATGATTTCCGCGACGATCTGGTCCGCCGAGAGCCGCTCCGCATCAAAGGGCAAGGCGTCGCCGTCCTTCAGGCCGAGCGAGGTGCCGTTCACCACGAGGTCATGCCCAGACGGGTCCGGTGTGCCGATGGCGACGGGCAGTGCCGGATAGGCCTCGGCGAGCCGGGCCTTCAGATCCTCCGCCTTGGCGCGGGTGCGGTTGGCGATGGTGAGGGCGGACACGCCCGCCTCGGCCAGCGCAAAGGCGATGGCATTGGCCGCGCCGCCGGCGCCGGCGAGATAGGCCCGCAGGCCCGCAGGATCGATGCCGTTGACCTTGAGGCCGCGCACGAAGCCCGCGCCGTCCAGCATCTCGCCCACCAGCCGCCCGTCCGCCTCGCGGCGCACGGCATTCACCGCGCCGATGCGCCGGGCATTGGGGGAGAGGTCGTCGCACAAGGCAGCGATGGCGGTCTTGTGGGGCACGGTGACGATGACGCCGCCGAGATTTTCCATCCGCTTGAGGCCCTCGACCACAGCAGCGAGCCCCTCCGCCTTCACATGCAGGGGCACCAAAACGCCGTCATAGCCGCGCGCCTGCGCATAGGCGTTCACCGCCTGGGGCGTGCGCACATGGTGGATGGGGTCGGCGAGGATGGCGAACAGGCGGGTGGTGCCGGTGATCTCGGCCATGATGTCATATTCCCAGATAGACGGTCTTCACATGGGGATCGGCCAAGAGGCCCGGCCCGGTGTTCTCCAGCGCGATATGGCCGTTCTCGATCACATAGGCGCGGTCGGCGATCTTGAGCGCGTGGAACGCCTTCTGCTCCACCAGCAAGACGGTGGTGCCCATCTTGCAGATGCGATCGACGATATCGAACATCTGCTGGACGATGAGCGGGGCAAGGCCGAGCGAGGGCTCGTCCAGCATCAGAAGCTTGGGGCGGGCCATGAGTCCGCGGGCGATGGCGACCATCTGCTGCTCGCCGCCCGACAGCGAGCCGGCGAGCTGGGTCAGGCGCTCGCGCACGCGGGGGAAGATGTCCAGCACCTCCTCGAACCGCGCCGCCGCGCCCTCGCGCACATTGGCGTGGTAGCAGCCCATGAGCACATTGTCCTTGACGCTCATGACAGGGAAGAGCTGGCGGGCCTCCGGCACCATGACGAGCCCGCGCCCGACAATGTCGGCCGCCGCCATGCAGTCGATGCGCTCGCCATTGAAGGTGATGGTGCCGGCCTTCGGCTTCACGAGGCCGGAAATGGCCCGCAGCAGCGTGGTCTTTCCCGCGCCATTGGCGCCGATGATGGTCACCACCTCGCCCTGGCCCACCTCGATGGAGATGTCCTGAAGGATGACGGTCTGGCCGTAGCCGGCGGTGACGTCAGAGACCTTGAGCATCGACATAATCTTCTCCGAGATAGGCTTCGATGACCCGGCGCTCGCGCACCACCGCCTGCGGGGCGCCCTCGGCGATCACCTTGCCGGAATCGATCACGACGATCCGGTCGGACAGGCTCATGATGGCCTGCATATTGTGCTCGATGGCGATCACCGAGACGCCGGTGTCGCGGATCGCGCGGATCAGCTGCACCATCTTGGCGGTGTCCGCCTGGCTCTGCCCGGCCATCACTTCGTCCAGCAGGAGAATGGAGGGCTCGGTGGCGAGGGTGCGGGCGACCTCCAGGCGCTTCAGCCCGCCGATGGGCAGCGTCGCGGCCTCCACATCCTTCACCTCCTCCAGCCCCACGAGGCGGGCGACCCGCAGCGCCGAGGCGCGCGCATCCTCCACCGCGTGGTGGCGCAGGAAGGCGCCGATCATGATGTTTTCCAGCACGGTCAGCTTGCCGAAGGGCTGGACGATCTGGAAGGTCCGCCCGACGCCGAGGCGCGCATAGGCATCCGGCGTGGAGGGGCTGTGGCGCGTGCCCGAGGCGTCGATCACCTCCACGGTGCCGGAATTGGGCTTCAGGAAGCCGGAGAGCTGGTTGAACACCGTGGTCTTGCCCGCGCCATTGGGGCCGATCACGCCGAGGATCTCGCCCCGCTTGAGGGTCAGGGAGACATTGTCGGTGGCGGTGAGGCCGCCGAACCGCTTCACCAGATTCTGCGCTACCAGGATGGGCTCGCCCGGCGTGCCGCCAACCTCCGCCAGGGCCGGGGCGGGCTGGGGCTCGGGCAGCGCGCCGCCGGGCAGGGCGTCAATCCAGGCGGTGATGCGCCGGCCGAATGTGCCGACCAGCCCGCCCGGCAAGGTCAGGGTGATGAGCACCAGCACCGTGCCATAGACGAAGCCGTGCAGGCCGTTGGCGGAAGCGCCGAGCCAGCCGCGCGCCAGTTCCGCGAGGGGCACCACCAGCACCGTGCCGAGCAGCGGGCCCATCACGGTGCCGAGCCCGCCGATCAGCGCAAACATGGCGATCTCCACCGACGTCGCGAGGGAGAACATGGTCGCCGGTTCGAGGAAGGTCAGATACATGGCGTGGAACGCGCCCACCATGGCGGTGAGGGCCGCCGACAGCGCGATGGCGATCAGTTTTACCCGGTTGTCGTTGATGCCCGCCGCCTGGGCCGCACTGTCGCGCTCGCGCACCGCGGTCAGATAGAAGCCGAGCCGCGAGGAGCGCACCGCCCAGGACACCAGCAGGGTGAGGCAGAGCAGGCCGAAGGCGATGAACAGATAATTGACCTTGTCGCGGAAGATCATCCACGCCCAGCCGAGATTGAGCGGCACGATGAGGCCCGCCGAGCCGCCGGTCAGCCCGTTGAAATGGATCGCCAGCAGCCGCACCACCTCCAGGAAGGCGATGGTGGCGAGCGAGAAGAACGGCCCCCGCAGGCGAAAGCAGGGATAGCCGATGCCGATGCCCACCAGCGCCGCAAGCGCGGCCCCGATCAGCATGCCGATCCAGGGGGTGAGGCCGAAATGGGCGATCAGCAGGGCGGTGGCGTAGCCGCCGATGCCGTAGAAGACGGTGTGGCCGAGCGAGAGCTGGCCCGCATAGCCGCCGACGATGTTCCAGGCGGTGGCGAGCGCCGCGAACACGCAGATGGTCACGAACACATGGACCAGGAAGGGGGATCCCGAGGCGATCGGGATGATCAGCAGCAGCGCCAGCGCGATCAGCGTGCAATAGAGCCGCGGGTGGGTCAGGCGCGCCAGCAGGCCAGGTCGGCGCGCGGCCCCGGCGGGGACCGGATTGGCTTTAGCGGTCATGGACTTACTCCGTGCCACGGCCGAGGCCGAACAGGCCCGTTGGCTTGAAGATCAGGATGGCGATGAAGATCGCGAAATAGACCACCTCCTTGAGGTCGGGCGCGATGTAATAGCCCGAGAGGCTGTCCACGATGCCGATGAGCATGGCGCCGAAGAAGGCGCCGTACATGGAGCGCATGCCGCCCAGCACCACCACCACGAAGGCGGTGAGCACGAAATAGGTGCCGATGGTGGGCGAGACCGGATAGAGCGGCATGACCAGCGCGCTCGCGAGCCCGACGCAGGCCGCGCCGATGCCGAAGGAAATCACGTAAATACGGTCCACCCGCACGCCCATGAGCATGGCCGCGGTGCGGTTCTGGGCGGTGGCGCGGATGGCGCGGCCGAGCGGGGTGGACTGCATGAACAAATGGAGGCCCGCCACCAGCGCGAGGGCGCAGACGAACATCACGATCTGCCCGATCACCAGCGAATAGCCGCCCACCATGACGGTGCGCTGGACGCTGGAGGCGGGCACCGCATAGAGGTCGGCGCCGAACAGCAGCAGGGCGAGATTCACCAGCGCGGTGGAGAGGCCGACCGTCGCGAAGATCTGGATATGCTCGTCGGCGGAGAGCAGCGGCTGGATGATGAAGCGCTGTACGATCGCGCCCATGGCGAACAGCAGCAGCACGATGGGCACCGCCGCCGCATAGGGATGCAGGCCGAATTTCGCGGCCAGCAGATAGGCCGCATACATGCCGACCATCAGGAACTCGCCATGGGCGAAGTTCACCACGCGGACGATGCCGAAGATCATGGTGAGGCCGACGCTGATGATCGCGTACATGCTTCCCAGAAGGATGCCGTTGATCAGGAGCTGGATGAAAACGTCCATCGCGCTTGGGTTCCGTGCGGACTAAAGGGCGGGGCGGCGCCAGGGTGGGGGCTGGCAGCGGAGCCGGTT
>JBFMAV010000096.1:0-11136 GCA_040755535.1 Pseudomonadota bacterium
CGGCAGATCTGGATCGCGATGTCGCCGCCGAGGAGGCGCGATCCGGCATCAATGATCCGCGCCATTTCGCCTATCCGCCGCTGGCGGCGGCGGCGCGCCAGCGCCGTGCCAACCTCGCCCAATCGGTCCAGGAACTGCGCCAGCAGCGGGATGAGGCCCATGAGGCCTTTGTGGAAGCGGAAGCGCAATTGCAATTGGCGGAAGCCGCTGGCGAGCGCGAGCGGGCAGGGGAGGCGCTGGAGCGGCGCGGAACCTGGCGCCAGGGAGAGCCGGCGCGCCTGTAAACGGGGGCATCCGCAAGGGTGCCTCACGATTGCTGTTTATAAAATATAAATAGAATCAAAGACTTAATACAATCTCCTGAAGCAGGTCGCGCGTGCGCTCCAGCCGCCGCATCCGCGCGTCTGGTTGATCGTGGCTTTGGCGTGCCCGGGAGAGGAACGGTGATCCCCTGCCGTGGGTTAAGCGAAGGGATCGGAGAAGGCGATGGCGCAGTCAGGCCTCGCCTGTTCGCAGCGGAATGCGAGTGGCGGCACCTCTTGCCTCTGGAATCGTTTTTCCCTGAAAAATATGTTTGAAATCAATATGATAATCGCCGCTTTAAAAGCTTCGAGCGCGGAGTGTGCGGCGCGCGCCAAAATTGGACAAAGAGCTTTAAGTGATCTATTAATCTTTTTAATTATCAAAGTATTATGGTTAATGTTTAAAGTTAAGAGTGGTGCTGTGGCCTGTGGCCCGGTTCTCTCTTGGCGCTGAGACAGGGCGGCGGTGTGAACACTTCGGATCGGCTGAGCGAGCTTCTTGCCGACGTGGCGCGATCAGACCGCGCGGCGTTCCGCCGACTGTTTGCTCTCACGGCGCCGCGTCTGCTGGGCATTGCGCATCGCATCCTGCGCGACCGCGCGCAGTCGGTCGCGGCCGTCGAGGCGGCCTATGTGAAGGTCTGGTCGCTCGCCGGAGAACTGGCGGAGGATGATGACCCGCTCGGTGCCCTCGCATCGCTGGCGCGGTCGGAAGCCTTGGACCGCGCCCGCACAGCCGGCGCCGCCGTGCAGGGGCTCGACGCGTTCGAGATCGATCCCGACGCGGAAGATCCTTTGGCCTCGCCGGAGCGAAGCGCCGACCTGCTGCACCTCCTCTCGTGCCTCGGCCAGTTGTCGGAGGAGCGCCGCCGTCTGGTGCTGCACGCTTATTATGACGGCTGGAGCCGGGAGGCCCTCTCCATCTATTTCGACGCGCCGCCCCATGCCGTGAACACGTGGATCTGGCGGAGCATCGCCGAACTCGATGCGTGCGTGGACACATGAACACGCGCGAGGAACTGCGCCGCACCGCCGCCGAATATGTGCTGGGCACCCTGGACGGGAGCGAGCGCGCCGCCTTCAAGGACTGGATGGCGCAGGACGCGGACGTGGCCGCGCTCGTCCGCATGTGGGAGCGCCGCTTCGCGCCCCTGCTGGAATTGTCCGCCCCCGCCCGCGTGCCGTCCACCTTGCTGGACGATATCCTCTCCAAACTGCCGCTGGACCTGCCCGCCAAGCCTGCGGCGCCTGAAGCGGCGGAAGCCGCCGCGCAGGAGGCCGATCCCGACCTCAGCGCGCTCGCGACTGGCGCGCCTGATGCGCCCAGTGGGGGCGACCCCGAAGAGGTCGTCCCCGCGCTGCCCCCGGTGGATGTGACGCCCGCAGCGACCGGACCCGACGCTTCACCTGTGGAGCCGGCGCCCGAGCCGGAACTTGGGCCGTCCGCGTCGAGCGAAACGTCCGCGCCGCCTGCGCCGCCCACCGAGGCGGCGAAGCCGGGAGCGGCGCAAGAGCCCTCCGTGGTGTCTGCGGCGCTCGACGCCGTGTCCGGCGATGCGCCGGCTGCGTCCCAGCCTGAGCCGGTCGCGCCCGAGGCGGCCCCTTCGCTTGTCCCGTCGGCGCCCGCTCCGGCCGAGACTGAGACGCCGGGGCAGGCGGCGTCCGTTGCCCCGGTCGCGCCCGGCGCGCCGCCGTCAATGTCTCCCGCCGAGCATCCGTCGGGGAGGGGATGGCGCCGCCTCAGCGCCCTTCTGTTCCTGCTGCTCGTGCTCGGGGCAGGCGGGTTTGCCTATCGCGAGATGCAGCGGAGCGAACCACCGCCGCCGCCTTTGCCGGAGCCGGCCGTGGTCGCTCTTGCCCCCGCGCCGTTTCCCGAGCCGCCTGCCCCGCCTGCGCCTGCGGAAGAGGTGGCCGATGCCTTTGCCGTGCTCGGCCCCCAGCCCGCGCCGGCCATCGGCCTGACGCTGGATGTGGAGTCCGGCACGGTCAGTGTTCTCAAGCTGCCCGCGCCGCCCGCCGAGGGCATGCGCTATGATTTGTGGGTGCTGACGCAGGAGGATGGCCCGCGCCGCCTCGCCAGCTTCAGCACGAGCGGCGACGTGGAATCCCAGGCTGTGCGCGGCCTGGACAAAGGGCGGCTCGCCGAGACCTTCCTGATCATCACCCAGGAGCCGGAAGGGCAGGCCAGCCCGGTACCCACCGGCGCGCCGGTCTATTCGGGCATGGCGGTCGCGCGCTGAAGGCGCCGTTTCCCCCGCGCGCCCGCCATGCCATAAGGCGCAACGCCTTGTTAATCGACGGACCCCGCTTATGACCGCCGTAGCCATCCGAGATGCCGTGAAGTCGTTCGGTGCCCAGCGCGCCCTCGATGGCATCTCCCTGGACGTGGCGTCGGGCGAACTGGTGGCCCTGCTCGGCCCTTCGGGCTCCGGCAAGACCACTTTGCTGCGTGCCGTCGCGGGGCTGGAGGGTTTGGATTCCGGCATGGTGCTCATGGGCGGCACGGATGCCTCCACGGTGCCGGTCCGCCATCGGGGCATCGGCTTCGTGTTCCAGCATTACGCCTTGTTCCGCCACATGACGGTCGCCGACAACATCGCCTACGGCCTGCGCTCGCGCCCGCGCGCCGCGCGGCCGGCGGAGGCGGATATCCGCCGGCGGGTGGAGGAATTGCTGGGCCTGATTCAGTTGGAAGGCTACGGCGCGCGCTATCCCGCTCAATTGTCCGGCGGCCAGCGCCAGCGCGTGGCGCTCGCCCGCGCGCTCGCCATCGAGCCCAAGGTGCTGCTGCTGGACGAGCCGTTCGGCGCACTGGATGCGCTTGTGCGCAAGGAATTGCGCGCCTGGCTGCGCGCCTTGCACGACCGGATCGGCCACACCACCCTGTTCGTCACCCACGACCAGGAAGAGGCGCTGGAACTGGCCGACCGGGTGGTGGTGATGAGCCGGGGGCGCATCGAGCAGGTGGGCACGCCCGACGATGTCTATGACCGGCCGGCCAGCGCCGACGTGTTCGGCTTCATGGGCGAATCGAGCCGCCTGGAGGTGGAGGCCGCCGGCGGCGAGGTGCGGCTCGGGGGAACCTTGGTGGCCAGCGCGGTGCAGGCGGTGGCGGATGGCCCGGGCCTGCTGTTCGTGCGTCCGCACGACATCACCGTCTCCATGCCCGGCACGCCGGGGATCGAAGGCACCGTGCTCGGCTTCCGCCGCCACGGTGCGACCCGTCTCCTGGACGTCAGCCTCGGATCGGGCCGGGTGGAGGCGACCATCGCCCCGAGCGTGAAGGTGCCCAATGGCGCCCCGGTCTCGGTGCGGCTCGACCGCGCGCGCTTTTATTCAACGGCCGGGGGCGCGGTGGACTGCCGCCCGCCGCGCGCCCACGAGACCGGCGAATACGCCATTTGAATCGGCCGAAGCCTGCGCCGCCTCTTGCCCTCGCCCATGCGGGGATTGTATCGGAACGCGGCACCCACGCACCGGACGCGCCGCGCGGCGGCTACCCGATGCCCGGGCCTGAAGAGGCTTCTTCATGAGCGACGATCCCCTGTCCCCCCGTCCTGTCGACCGGGCTCTGGACCCGTCCTTCCGTTTCGGCCAGTCCATGGAGCCGAACTATTCCGGCGCCGCGTCCTTCCTGCGCCGCCGTTATGCCAAGGCGAGCGACGCGGAAGTCACCGTGTGGGGCATTCCCCTGGACGTCACCGTCTCCAATCGCCCTGGCACGCGCTTCGGGCCGCGCGCCATCCGCGCCGCCTCGGAAATCATGGACGGCGATCCCTTCTATCCGTTCGGCATCGATCCGTTCGAGGCGATGGAAGTGGTGGATGCCGGCGACTGCGTGTTCGATTACGGCCTGCCTTATTCCATTCCCGGCGCCATCGAAGCGCAGGCGAGGGCGCATTATGCGCGCGGCACCCATCTGGTGACGCTCGGCGGCGACCATTTCCTCACCTATCCGGTGCTCAAAGCACTGGTGGAGCGCATCGGCGAGCCGGTCGCGCTGATCCAGTTCGACGCCCACCAGGACACCTGGGACGACGACGGCACCCGCGTCGATCACGGCACCATGATCACCCGCGCGGTGAAGGACGGCCTGCTGCGCACCGACCGCTCGGTGCAGGTGGGCATCCGCACCCATGCCCCGCAGACCTTCGGCATTGATATCGTCCACGGCTTCGATGCCGGCGAGATGGGGCCGCAGGCGCTGGCCGCGCACATCGCCGCCCGGGTGGGCGACGCGCCGGTCTATGTCAGCTTCGACATCGACGCGCTCGATCCCGCCTATGCGCCGGGCACCGGCACGCCGGTCTGCGGCGGGCTGACCACGCGCGAGGCCATCACTTGCCTGCGGCGCCTCGGCGGGCTGAACCTGAAGGGCTTCGACGTTGTGGAGGTCTCTCCCCCCTTCGATCATGCGGAAATCACGGCCCTGGCCGGGGCGAGCCTTGCGGCCTGCTATCTCGGCCTTCTGGCCGAGCGCAAGGCCAAGGGACTTTCGCTGAAGCCGTGACAGAGAGAAGGCGGGCCGGTGACCATCAAACGCTACGCCTTTCTTTTCCCGATCGCGGCCGGCCTGCTGGCCGCGATCGCCTCCTTCACCCACATCGAGCAGTCCGACCTGATGGCGGCGCTCTCCACCGTGCTGCTGCTGGGCACCGCCTTCTCGGCGGTCCAGCATGCGGAGATCATCTCGGCGCGCGTCGGCCAGCCCTACGGCACCTTGGTCCTTACCTTTTCGGTGACGCTGATCGAGGTGTCGGTGCTGGTCTCGCTGATGCTGCACGGCGAGAACAATCCGACCCTGGCGCGCGAGGCGGTCCTCTCAACCGTCATGTTCGTTCTGACCGGCGTCGTTGGCATCTGCCTGCTCATGGGCGGGCTGCGACACCGCGAGCAGACCGTTCAGCAACAGGGCGTGTCGGGCTATCTCTCGGTCATCATCGCCATCTCGGTCCTGGCCCTGGTGCTGCCGGACCAGACCTGGGCGGGCCTGCGCGGCCTTACCACCCAGGTGGACGTGGTGTTCATCATGATCGCGGTCGTGATGCTCTACGGCTCCTTCCTGTTCATGCAGACGGTGCGGCACCGCGCGCATTTCCTGGAGGGGGAGGAGGAGGTGCATTGGCGCCCGCGCCGGCGCGACACGCTGCTCTCGGCCGCCTTCCTCCTGCTGAGCCTCGTGGGCGTCGTGACGCTCTCCAATCATGTGGCGAGCGGGACGGAGCGGCTGCTGGGCGACGCCTCCCTGCTCGATCCCAATGCGGTGGTGGGCGCGGTGGTGGTGGCGATGCTGCTGCTTCCCGAGACCATCACGGCGGTCAAGGCGGCACGGCGCAACCAGTTGCAGCGGGCGCTCAACACCGCGCTCGGCTCGGCGCTGGCCACCATCGGCCTCACCATGCCGGTCATGGTGGCGGTGGGCTTCATCATCGACAAGCAGGTGGAACTGAGCCTCGATCCCGAGGATCGCGTCCAGCTTCTGCTCGCTTTGGTTCTGTCCATCGTCAGTTTCGGCACGGGGCGCACCAATGCGCTGACCGGCCTCGTCCATCTGGTGCTGTTCCTGGTCTATGTCCTGACCCTGTTTTCACCGTGAATCGCGCGGCCCGGCCCGGCGCGCGGCGGTAGACACCGGGCGGGCTCGGTGGCATGGTCCGCCCGAGATCGATCGAGGCAAATCCCGTGATGGAGCTTCTGCGTTACATTTTCGCCTGGTGGCACAAGGCCACCCCCGGCACGCTGCTGTGGACCCGCCGCTATGGCGAACTGGTGGGCGAGGACGAATTCGGCAATCGCTATTACCGCACGCGCAACGGCGAGATCGACCCGACCCTCGGTATCGAGCGGCGCTGGGTGCTTTATAGCGGCTATGCCGAGGCCAGCACCATTCCGCCCGGCTGGTATGGCTGGATGCATCACCGCACGGATGTGGCACCGCCCTCCGCCCCCTATACCCCGCGCGAGTGGCAGAAGCCGCATCGCCGCAACTTCACCGGCTCGCCCCAGGCCTATCGTCCCAAGGGCTCGGCCTTTGCCGGCCGCGCGCGCCCGCAGGTGACCGGCGACTACAAGGCCTGGACGCCGGGCGACTGATCCGGCCCTCCCGCCCTTCCATGGCCGCAAAGGCGGTGTTTACCGCTTGCCTCGGCCGCGCGCCTGGAATGTGCGCGGCCGAGGGGCGACCTGTCGCCCGCGGTCCCGGTTTCTTTCAGGTATCTCGCCTCATGGCCTTGTTCCGCCCCGCGCCGCTGCTCGTCCTTCTTCTGTCCGCTGCGGCGGCTGGGCCGGTGCTGGCGCAAACCTATGGACAGGCGCCCTATCAGGCGCCGTACCAAGCCCCGTATCAGGCGCCCTATAATTCCCCGGTCCAGTCCGCGCCGCTCGCGCCGCCCTCGGGCGTGCCGCCCACCGCGCCCTCCGGCGATGGCACTGCCTATCCCCCGCCCACCGGCGCGTCCCGCCAGCAGCCGCCGCCCGGCGCGCCCCGCCCTGGTGCGCGCGACCAGTTTCCCGGCCCCGCGCCGACCACGACCGCGCAGCCGCCATCGGCGGGAACGCCGTCGCCCGCCAATGCGCCGGGCGCGGACACCGATGCCATGGTGGTTCAGCCGCCGGCGGAAAAGATCCCGAACCCCACCGCCGTCTATGCCGGGCTCGACAAGATTACGGGGCGCATCACCTCCTTCGAGGTTGGCATGGGCGAAACGGTCCAGTTCGGCGCGCTCCAGGTGACGCCGCGCGCCTGCTACACGCGCCCGCCCACCGAGCCCACCAACACGACCAGCTTTACGGAAGTGAACGAGATCACGCTGAAGGGCGAGGCGAAGCGCATCTTCACCGGCTGGATGTTCGCTTCAAGCCCCGGGCTTCACGGCGTGGAGCATCCGATTTTTGACGTCTGGCTCACCGACTGCAAGGCAACGCCGCCGTCCACCACCAAGTCCGCCGGCCAGAAATAGAAGTCGCCCTGGCTTCGCAGCGCCTGCTCCAGCAGACGCTGATACTGCCGCTTGGGAACTTCCACGGCGCCGAAGCCGGACAAATGGCTGGTGACGAACTGGGTATCCAGCAGCGTGAACCCCCCGGCCTTCAGCCGCGCCACCAGATGCACCAGGGCCACCTTCGAGGCATCACGCTCGGTGTGGAACATGCTTTCGCCGAAGAAAGCGCCGCCGAGCCGAACCCCATAGAGGCCGCCCACCAGCTTTCCCTCGCGCCAGCATTCCACCGTGTGGCATTGGCCGCGCTGGAACAATTGGCCGTAGAGCGAGCGAATCCGGCTGTTGATCCAAGTCTTCTCCCGGCCCTCCTGGGGCGCCGAGCATCCGGCGATCACGCCCTCGAAGTCGGTATCGACGCGGATTTCGAATCGATTGGCGCGCACCGTCCGGGCGAGGCGCGAGGGGACGTGGAAGGCATCGAGCGGAATGATTCCGCGCCGGTCCGGCTCGATCCAGTAGAGGCCCGGATCCTCCGCGCTTTCCGCCATGGGAAAAATGCCGCAGGCATAGGCCTTCAACAGAACGTCCGGTGTGATTTCAACGATCTGGTCGTGGCGGCTCATGGGGGCCGGGCTCCGAAGGGGCGGGACAAATCACAAAGGCAGGCCGGCGCAAGGCGGACCCGCGACGAAGGGCGTGGATGGTGGTGCGATGTCCGTAGTCATTTTGTCATGGACGCGCTGTAATCCCCTGAGACACCATAAGATACCTCTTTACCTTCGTCGTGCGCGGGATCTGACATGCTCTTCCAGCCTGCCGCCTCCGGCAATGTGCCCGCTTCGGTACGCCCCCGTTATTTCAGCGCCTTTGACCTGTTCGCCTTTGCCGTGGTGTTCGGTCTTCTGGCCATGTTCACCCACGGGACGGACCAAGCTCTCATACCCATCAGCGAGATGGAGAAGGTTCCCATCTCGCTCGATCCCTGGGCGCTGCCGGAATATGCCCTGCGCACCACGCTTCGCATGCTGGCGGCCATCGTCGCCTCTTTGATCTTCACCTTCATCTATGGCGCCATCGCGGCCAAGAGCCGACGCGCCGAGATGGTGCTGATCCCCATCCTGGACATTCTTCAGTCGGTGCCGGTGCTGGGCTTCCTGTCCTTCACCGTGCTGTTCTTCATGGGCCTGTTCCCGGGCCAGGTCCTCGGTGTGGAGTTCGCGGCGGTGTTCGCGATCTTCACCTCACAGGCCTGGAACATGACCTTCAGCTTCTACCAGTCGCTGAAGACCCTGCCGCGCGACCTGGAAGAGGTGTCCAGCTCGTTCCGCCTCACGGGGTGGCAGCGGTTCTGGCGCCTGGAAGTGCCCTTCTCCATGCCGGGCCTGGTGTGGAACACCATGATGTCCATGTCTGGCGGCTGGTTCTTCGTGGTTGCGTCCGAAGCTATCACGGTGGGCTCCACCACCATCACGCTGCCCGGCATCGGCGCTTATGTGAGCACCGCCATCACCGACCGCAACCTGACCGCGGTCGCCTGGTCGGTGCTGGCCATGCTGGTCATCATCCTGATCTATGACCAGTTGCTGTTCCGCCCGCTGGTCGCCTGGGCCGAGAAATTCCGGTTCGAGACGTCCGTCGGCGGCCCGCCGCCCAAGTCGTGGGTGCTGGACCTCGTGAAGCGCGCCCATCTGTTCCAGCTGGTCCTCGCCCCCGTCGGCTTGCTGCTGCGCACGCTGGGTCGCATGCCGCTGGCGATGCCGGTCTCGGTGCCAAAGCCCGTGGGCGAAGCCTGGTCGAGCCGGGCGATGGATCGCGTCTGGCTCGTGCTGATCAGCCTCGGCTGTCTCTATTCCATCTGGCTCATCGTCGATTTCGTGGCGAGCGAGGTGAAATTGCCCGAGGTGTTCCACGTGCTGTGGCTCGGCTTCCTCACGCTGATCCGGGTGGCGGTGCTGATTTTCCTCGCCTCGCTGGTCTGGGTGCCGATCGGCGTGTGGATCGGCCTTCGGCCGAAGGTCGCGACGGCGGTGCAGCCGCTGGCCCAGTTCCTCGCGGCCTTCCCCGCCAACATCATCTTCCCGTTCGCGGTGGTGGCCATCGTCCATTTCAATGCCGATCCGAACATCTGGCTCTCGCCGCTGATGATCCTTGGCACCCAATGGTACATCCTGTTCAATGTGATCGCGGGCGCGAGCGCCTTCCCGAACGATATGCGCGAGGCGGCCGCCTCCTTCCATATCAAGGGCTGGCACTGGTGGACCAAGGTGATCCTGCCGGGCGTGTTCCCCTATTACGTCACCGGCGCGCTCACCGCCTCGGGCGGGTCGTGGAACGCGGCGATCGTCGCCGAGGTGGCGAGCTGGGGCAACACGACGCTGCGCGCCGATGGCCTCGGCTCCTATATCGCGGACGCCACCACAGCCGGTGACTATCCGCGCATCACGCTCGGCATCGCCGTCATGTCGCTCTACGTCATCGCCTTCAACCGCACCCTGTGGCGTCCGATGTTCTCGTTCGCCGCGCGTCGCCTGCGCCTCGACTGAGGAACCGAACCATGCTCGACACCACCACCCCGATGCTGCAGGTCAATCATGTCGTGCAGTCCTATCGCAAGGGCGACAACAACCGCATCCTGGTCCTGGACGATGTGTCTCTGACCATGAAAGAGGGCGAGATTGTCGGCCTGCTGGGTCGCTCCGGCTCCGGCAAGTCCACGCTGCTGCGCCTCATCTCCGGCCTCAACGCGCCCTATGGCGGCGATGTGTCCTGGTACGGCAAGAAGGTGCAGGGGCCGGAACCCGGCATCTCCATGGTGTTCCAGACCTTCGCCCTGTTCCCCTGGCTCACCGTGCGCCAGAATGTGGAGATCGGACTGGAGGCGCTCGGCATCGAGGCCGGCGAGCGGCGCAAGCGCGCCGAGCAGGCCATCGACCTCATCGGGCTCGGCGGCTTCGAGAGCGCCTATCCCAAGGAATTGTCCGGCGGCATGCGCCAGCGCGTGGGCTTTGCCCGCGCCCTCGTCGTGCATCCGCGCCTGATGCTGATGGACGAGCCGTTCTCGGCGCTGGACGTGCTGACCGCCGAGACGCTGCGTACCGACATCATCGATCTGTGGATGGAGGGGCAGCTCCCCATCAAGTCCATCCTCATCGTCACCCACAATATCGAGGAAGCGGTGCTGATGTGCGACCGCGTCCTCATCTTCACGTCCAATCCGGGGCGGGTGGGCTTCGAAATGCCCATCAACCTGCCGCATCCGCGCGACCGCCAGGCGCCGGAATTCCGCGACCTGGTCGAGGAAATCTACGCCCGCATGACCAACCGCCAGGGTCCTGGCGCGCCGCTGCATATCGACGCCCTGCACCATGCGGAAGTCACGCTCACCACGCATCTGACCCCCATCTCCACCAACATCCTCGCGGGCCTGTTGGAAGAGCTGGCGGACCCGCCCTACAATGGCAAGGCGGACCTTCCGGAACTGGCGGACAGCCTGCATCTGCCGGCCGACGAACTGTTCCCGGTGGCCGAAGCTCTGGCGAACCTGCGCTTTGCCGACCTCGTGGGTGGCGACATCCTCATCACCGATGCGGGCCGTCAATTCGTCAATGCCGAGGTGGAGCCGCGCAAGCAGCTGTTCGCGAAGCATCTGCTCGCCCAGGTGCCGCTCGCGGCCCATATCCGCAAGGTGCTGGACGAACGCCCGAGCCACAAGGCGCCCTGGTCGCGCTTCGCGGACGAGCTGGAAGACCACATGTCCGAAGACTTCGCGGAGGAGAGCCTGCGCGCCGTGGTCAATTGGGGCCGCTACGGCGAAGTCTTCACCTATGACGAGCAGACCCGCCAGTTCAGCCTGGACGACCAGGACTGAAGGCGTCGTCGCCACAAAAAAGGCC
>JBFMAV010000097.1:0-10960 GCA_040755535.1 Pseudomonadota bacterium
GGGGGGCCAACCGCCCGCCCGACTTGCCCACAGGCTATTCACAGCCCTCAATCCCGCGTTAACGACTCCCAGCCCTCACTTTGCGCTGCGCCAAACGACGAGCAGGGCACCCAAGCCCTCTCTTTTTCGCGTCTTGACTCGCCTGGACTCTAGACAGCAATGCCCCGATTCGATTCAAATCGACATTGATTCGGAGAGATGCGGCACGTCCCTCCAAGTCATTTTCGAGGACGTTGAGCTGGATAAGCGGGGCCGCTTCGCCAGCCTGGACACCGGAGGAGACCGGCGATGGCACGCGCCAACGCTGCGAGCGCTGGCGTGCGCGGTCAAGCCATAGGTGGATTGGCGCGATCCGTCGCACGCCCTGCCTACCAACGGCTCCTCGAAGCCGAGCCCTTCCTGCGCCGTATCGTCCCCGCACTCATCATCACCTTTCTCTGCGTCATCGGCATCGGCGCGATGGTGCAGGTGCATGGCGCCCGCCAGGCGGTGCTGGAGAATGCCAAGGACGATCTGTCCCTGCTCGCCCTCGCCACCGCCGAGGGGCTGTCGCAGAGGCTGGGCGGCAATCTCTCCCGCGTCCAGGCGGCGTTGACCGACGCCCTGCCCCCGCGCGCGACCCAAGCGGGACGCCGCGTGTTCATCACCGACCCCGCCGGGCGCATCATCGCCGCCTCCCCGCACCAGGGCGGCGCCTCCGCCTTGTCGGACATCCTCGACCCCTCCCAGCCGCTGACCGTCTTCGCGGAACGGGCCGGGGTGCTGGAAATCACCCTCAACGACCAGCCGGCGCTGGCCACCGTGCGCAACCTGACGCCGCCGCCCGGCCAGATCGTCTATATCCAGCCCCTGGGCGAGGCCCTGCGGTCCTGGTCCGATTCCACCACCCTCACCATCACCCTGTTCACCACCACCGGCGCGGTGCTGCTGATCCTCGGCTTCTCCTTCCATTGGCAGGCGACGCGGGCGCGCGAGGCGGACCACATCTACGACACGGTGCGCATGCGCATCGACACGGCGCTCAATCGAGGTCGCTGCGGCATGTGGGATTGGGACATGGCGCGCGGGCGCATGTACTGGTCCGACACCATGTTCGAGATGCTCGGCCTGGAGCGGCGCGACGACCTGCTCTCCTTCGGCGAGATCGAGAGCCTGGTGCATCCCGACGACGTCAATCTCTACGACCTCGCCAAGGATCTCGCGGAACGGCCCGGCGCCTCGGTGGACCGGGTGTTCCGCATGCGCACGGCGCGCGGCGACTATGTGTGGCTGCGCATGCGCGCCGAAGTGGTGCAGCAGGCGGGCGAGGACGGACCGCATCTCATCGGCATCGCCATGGATGTCACCGAGACCCAGCACATGGCCGAGCGCACGGTGACTGCCGACATGCGCCTGCGCGACGCCATCGAGAGCATTTCCGAGGCCTTCGTCCTGTGGGACAGCCAGAACCGACTCGTGCTCTGCAACTCGAAATTCCAGTCGCTGCACGAACTCCCGGACGATGCGATCCAGTCCGGCACGCCCTTCGAGACCATCGCGGCGGTCGGCCGCCATCCCGTCACCCGCACGCCCCTGAAGCCGGAAGACAAGCCGGAAGAGGGCTCGCGCGCCTTCGAGGCCCAGCTCTCCAACGGCCGCTGGTTGAAGATCGCCGAGCGCCGCACCAAGGACGGCGGCTATGTGTCGGTGGGCACCGACATCACGCCGCTGAAGCGCCATGAGGAACGCCTCATGGACAATGAGAAGCGACTGATGGCGCTGGTGGCCGACCTGCGCAAATCCCAGCAGACCCTGGAGCACCAGGCCCAGCAGCTCGCGGAACTTGCGGAAAAATATTCGGAAGAGAAGACCCGCGCGGAAGACGCCAACCGCGCCAAGAGCGAATTCCTGGCCAATATGAGCCACGAATTGCGCACGCCGCTCAACGCCATCATCGGCTTCTCGGAAATCATGGAAAGCGGCATGTTCGGCCCGCTCGGTTCCGCGAAGTACCAGGAATATTGCAACGACATCAAAGGCTCGGGTACCTATCTGCTGGACGTGATCAACGACATCCTCGACATGTCCAAGATCGAAGCGGGCCGCATGCAGCTGGAGCTGGAAGAGGTCCGCCTCGACGACATCGTGGCGGACGCCATGCGCGTCATGGCCCTGAAGGGCGAGGAAAAGAACCTCTCCATGACGGCGGAAGTGGGCGAGGGCCTGGCGCTGCGCGGCGACCGGCGCGCGCTGAAGCAGATCCTTTTGAACCTGCTCTCCAACGCGGTGAAGTTCACGCCCGATGGTGGCCTTATCCAGGTGCGCGCGCGCATCAATGGCGGGGCGGCCATCATCGCCATCGAGGACAGCGGCATCGGCATTCCGCGCCATGCGCTGGCCAAGATCGGCCGTCCGTTCGAACAGGTGGAAAGCCAGTTCACCAAGACCCACAAGGGCTCCGGCCTCGGCCTTGCCATCGCCAAGTCGCTGACCGAACTGCATGGCGGCGCCATGCGCATCCGCTCCACAGAAGGCGAAGGCACCAGCGTCGTCATCCGCCTGCCGCTGGATGCCGGCGCCTCCGCCCAGGTTCAGGAGCCGCCCCGCCTGACGGCGGTGGTGTAAGACTCGGCGGCGTTATCGCCCGCCCTGGGCGCTGTCGAAGGCGCCTTCCAGCACCTGCATGAACACCTCGCGCACCTTGGCCTGCGTCTCGCCGAGATAGGCGTCCAGCGTCGGGAAGTCGGGCATCTGTCCCGCCCGCGCCAGTAGCGCCCGCAAAGCGGGGCTGACCTCGCCCGCCAGAGCGTGGGTGTCCAGGGAGAGGCGCAGGATCTGCGTCAGGTCCTGATAGAGGGCGCAGGCCTTGGAGAGCTGTTCCACGTCGGCGGCCGGCAGCAGGTTCAGCCAGCCCGCCACCACCAGGATGCGGGCGGTCGCGGTATCCTCGATCTCGGGATGGCGCGCGGCGTGGACCAGGACCAGATATTGGGCCAGGAATTCCACATCCACCTGACCGCCGGCGGCATGCTTGAGGTTCCAGCGCTTGTCCTCGCCCTTCTCGGCAGCGATGGACTGGCGCATGTCGAGGATATCGCCGGCGATGCGGCGCGGGTCGCGCGGACGGGCGAGCACCTCGCCGATCACCCGCTCGACCTTCTCCCCGAACGCGGGGCTGGCGGCGATCACGCGGGCGCGGGTCAGCGCCATATGCTCCCAGGTCCAGGCCTCCTCGCTCTGGTAGGTCGTGAAGGAGCCGAGCCGCGTCGCCACGGGGCCGGCGCGCCCGGAGGGGCGCAGGCGCAAGTCCACGTCGTAGAGCTTGCCCGCATTGGTGAGGCTGGTGAGCGCGGAGACGAGGCGCTGGGTGAAGCGCGCGAAATATTGCCCCCCGGTCAGCGGGCGCGGACCGTCCGAGGTGGGATCGGCGTCCGGGTCGTGGTCATAGAGCACGATGAGATCGAGGTCCGAGCCGGCGGTCATCTCCCGCCCGCCCAGCTTGCCCATGGCGATCACCGCCGTCTCGGCGCCCGCAATGCGCCCGTGCGCCTCCTCGAACCGCGCGAGAACGCGCTTGTGAAGCGCGCGGATGATGACGTCCGCCAGCGTCGCATAGGCCTCCCCGGCCCGCTCGGCCGGCAGGGTGCCCGAGACGACGCGCACGCCGATCAGCACATGCTGCTCCTGCCGGAAGCGGCGCGCGCGATCCAGACGGTCCTCGTCGCTCTCGGCGGCATCCAGCAGCGCCTCCAGGCGCTCCTCCAGGATCGGCCCGTCGGGCAGGATGTCGAAGAAGGCGGGATCGAGCAGCGCGTCGAACAGCGAGGGGCGCCGCGCCAGCGTCTCGCGCACGCGGGGCGCGGCCGAGAGCACCGTGGTCAGCAGGCGGACGAGATCGGGATTGCGCTGGAGCGCGGAGAGGATCTGCGGTCCGGACAGATCCATCAGGAAGGCGTCCATGGCGAACAGCGCACCATCGGGATCGCCGCCGCGCGAAAACTGCTCCAGGACCAGGGGAATGAGGACGTTCAGGCTGTCCAGCGCGGCGGGCGTGCGCAGCACGCGCGGCTTGCCGGCCAGCCAGCCGCGCACGATGGCGCTGGCGCCCGGCGGGTCGCGGAAGCCGAGCCGGGCCAATTCCCCGACCGTCGCCTTGTCGTCGTGGTCGGGCGGAAACAGCAGATGGCCGTCCAGCGCGCAGGGCGGGGGGCTGTCCTCGAACAATTGGGCGTAATGGTGCTGCACGCGCTGGAGATGCCCCACCAGCACGGCGGCGAAGGAATCGCGGTCGGCAAAACCCATGAAGCGGGCGAACTGGGCCAGCGCCTCGCGGCTTTCGGGCAGGCTGTGGGTCTGCGCGTCCGCCACCATCTGGATGCGGTGCTCCACCCGCCGCAGGAAGACATAGGCGGCGGACAGATCATCGCGCACGGCCGACTCGATCCAGCGGTCGCGCACCAGGGCATCCAAGGCGCTCAATGTGCGGGGCGAGCGCAGATTGGGGTCGCGGCCGCCGGCAATCAATTGCTGGGTCTGGACGAAGAATTCCACCTCGCGGATGCCGCCGCGCCCGAGCTTCACATTGTGGCCTTCGACGGCCACCACGTCATGCCCCCGGAAGGCATGGATCTCGCGCTTCATGGCATGGACATCGGCAATGGCCTGATAATCCATGATCCGGCGCCACACGAAGGGCGACAGTTCCGAAAGGAAGGCGTGCCCCACATCCAGATCGCCCGCCACGGGGCGCGCCTTGATGTAGGCGGCGCGCTCCCAGGTGGCGCCCTCGCGCTCGTAATAATCCAGCGCGGCGATCGTGGAGAGGGCGACCTGGGTGGAGCCGGGATCGGGCCGCAGCCGCAGGTCCACCCGCAGCACATAACCGTCCGCCGTGCGCTCCTGCAGCAGGCGCACGAGGGATTTGGTGAGGCGGACGAAGAAGGGGGACGGCTCGACGCCCGGCGCCAGCGGCGCCACCTCGCGGTCATAGACCACGATGAGGTCCACGTCGGAGGAATAATTGAGCTCCCGCGCGCCATGCTTGCCCATGGCGATGACGGCAAGCCCGCAGCCTTGGGCAACCCGCTCCGCGTCCGGCGGCAGCAGCTTGCCGGCCTCCACGGCCTGGCGCAGCAGGAAGGTCACCGCGCCGGAGACCGCGAAATCCGCCACATCGGCCAGCGCCCGCGTCACGTCGGACAGGTCGAGCACGCCGCCCATGTCCGCCATGGCGATGACCAGGGCCGCCTCGGCGCGCATGCGGCGCAGCGCCGCCATGGCCTGAGCCTCATCATCCGCGGCGGAGAGCGCGGCCTCGCATTGGCGGATCAGGTCCGCCACATGGTCGAGCGGCGGCGCGGCGAGGGCGCGGGCCAAGCGGGCGGGCTGCACGCGGATCAGATCCAGCAGGAAGGGCGAGCTTTCCGCGATGGCGAGCACCACGTCCCGGGCGCGCGGGAAGGCGGAAAACGTCGCCTCAACCTGCGCGCGCAGGTCCAAATCCAGCCGTTCCAGGGCCTGGGCGAGGCGGGTCGCCGCCGCCTCGCGATCACTTACAACCGGAGCTTCCCGCACCTGCTCGGCGAGGGAGCTGCGAACCTGAAAAGCGGTGTCGGTCGAAGCGTGCATTGCCTTATCTAAAGGCATGAGCCCGGGGTTTTAGGCAAGCCCTTCGGCTGCAATTGCAGGCAGGCGCAGCGTCACCTTCAAGCCGGGAGCGGCATCGGAAAACGCCAGGCTCCCGCCGTGCAGGCGCGCGACGGCCGCCACCAGCGAGAGGCCGAGGCCGGAGCCCGGGCGGCTGCGCGAGGTGTCGAGGCGCACGAAACGCTCCACCACCCGCTCCCGGTCCTTCTCCGCGATGCCCTCGCCCCTGTCGCTCACCTCCAGCACGGCGTCGGCGCCCTCGCGCCGCAGGCGGATGCGGATATGGCCCCGGCTCCCATCGGAAGGCCGCCCATACTTGATGGCGTTATCCACGAGATTCGCCAGGACCTGGGCGAGAAGCTCGCGCACCCCATGAACCGAGACCGCCTCGGCCTCCACGGTGAGATCGAGCCCCTGTTCGTCGGCGAGCGGCTCGTAAAGCTCGGCCACATTCTCCGCGATCGCGGCGAGATCGACGTTCACCATGTTGTCCCGCGCCTGCCCCGCCTCGGCGCGCGCGATCATCAGCAGCGCGTTGAAGGTCCGGATCAGGCCGTCGCTTTCCTCGATGGTGGTCTCCAGCGCGGCGCGATACTGCGCCTCGGACGAGGCGTGGCGCAGGGCCTCCTCGGCGCGGTTGCGCAGGCGGGTGAGCGGCGTCTTCAGGTCGTGGGCGATGTTGTCGGAGACTTCCTTCAATCCCACCATCAGCGCCTCGATGCGCTCCAGCATCGCGTTGAGCGAATGGGCGAGGCGGTCGAACTCGTCATCCGTTCCGTCCACGGTGAGGCGGCCGGAGAGATTGCCCGCCATGATCTCCTCGGACGTGGCGGTCATGGAATCGATGCGCTTCAGCACGCGCCGGGTCACGAAGAACCCGCCGATCAGCCCCAGGATGAGGATCATGAGCAGCGCGCCCTGGGCGGGGCGCACCACCATCTGGCGCACCGTGTCGCGCTCCTCCACGTCGCGCCCCACCAGCAGGCGATAGCCGCCGGGCAGCATGAAGACCTCGACGAAGGCGAGATTCTCCTTTGCGCCCATTTCCTCGGACCGCCGGTAAAAGGTGAAGCGGGTGCCGGCCGCGTCCAGCAGGCCGAGCGGCAGGTCGGAGACGTTGGAGGCCATCACGTCGCCGTTGAAATTGGTCAGGAGATAGATGGAGGAACCCGGCCGGCGGGTGCGCCGGTCAATGGCGAAGACGAGGCGCTGGATGCCGCCCAGCCGATATTGCTCCGCCAGGAAGCGCACTTCTCCGGCGACATTCTCCGCCACCTGCGCCTCGATCAGCTGGCGGGTATGCCAGGCCACATAGGCGATCATCCCCAGGGAGAAGACCGCGAACACCACCAGATAGACCGCCAGCAGCTTGAAGGCGGTGGTGCGCATGAGGCGGGTCGCGCCGCGCGGGATGACCCTCATGCCGCCCTCGCCGGCAATCGGGACGGCGCGGACGTTGGCGCGCTCACTTCAAGCCTTCGCGAACCATGTAGCCGGCGCCGCGCACCGTATGGATCATCGGCACGTCGAACCCCTTGTCGATCTTGGACCGCAGGCGCGAGACATGGACGTCGATGACGTTGGTCTGAGGATCGAAATGATAATCCCAAACATTTTCCAGCAGCATGGTGCGGGTCACCACCTGCCCGGCATGGCGCATGAGATATTCCAGAAGGCGGAACTCGCGCGGCTGGAGCGGAACCTCCTTGCCGGACCGGCTGACCCGATGGGCGAGGCGATCCAATTCCAGATCCCCCACCTTGTAGACGGTCTCGCTCGCCGTGCCGCCGCCGCGCCGCGACAGGGCCTCGACCCGCGCCAGAAGCTCGGTGAAGGCATAGGGCTTGGGCAGGTAATCATCGCCCCCGGCGCGCAGGCCGACCACGCGGTCGTCCACCTGCCCGAGCGCGGAGAGAATGAGCACCGGGGTCGCCTCGCCCCTCTGGCGCAATTCGGAGACCACGGACAGGCCGTCGCGGCGCGGCAGCATGCGGTCCACCACGAGCACGTCGTAATGGCCATCAAGGGCGAGGGCGAGCCCCTCCTCCCCGTCGCCGGCATGGTCCACCACATGGCCCGCCTCGCGGAAGGCCTTGCGCAGATAGTCGGCCGCGTCCCGGTCGTCCTCGATCAGGAGAAGGCGCATGGCGAAGCTGTCGTCCGAAGTTTGAATCAGCGTCATGCTTCCACATCCCGTTACGTGCCGCCAGTCGCGCGGGGGCGACGCGGCGAGGCTTTGCGAAACGGACGCGGCGCGGACCGCATACCCGCGATCCGCGCCTGAACCGGCAGTCTCCGCCGGTTGCGCCCCAAACACCGGCTCGGCGCCCTTCCCCCGTGCGGCGCCGAGCCAAGCGGGCCTCAGCCCGCCTTGTCGGTGAGCGTCACCGCAACGAAGCGGACGCCTTGCTCACCCTTGACCCGCATGAGCACCGCCTTGCGGTTCTCGGCCTTGGCGGCGGCGATGCCATCGGTCACGTCCTTCAGGCTGGAGACGGCCTTGCCGCCCACATCCAGGATGACGTCGCCCGAGCGGATGCCGCGCTGGCCGGCGGGGCCGTTCGGGTCCACCTCCACCACGACAACCCCTTCCTCGCCCGCGCCCTGCACGGACTTGGCCGGTGCCAGCTGGAGGCCGAGGCGCGGAACCTTGGTGCCGCTGTCCTTTTCCTGCAGCGTGGCGAGCTTCTGCTCGTTGGGCAGCTGCTCCAGTTTCACGTCGACCGTCATGGTCTTGCCGTCCCGGATGACGGTGAGCGCGACGCTCGATCCGGGCTTCATGGTGCCGATGCGGCGCGAGAGGTCGCGGGCGTCCTTCACGGTTTCGCCGTTCACCTTCGAGACCACGTCGCCGCTCTTGAGGCCCGCCTTGGCGGCCGGGGTGTCGGCCTGCACCTGCGCCACCAGCGCGCCCTGCGGCTCGGAGAGGCCGAGGCCGGCGGCGAGATCGTCGGTCACCGGCTGGATCTGCACGCCGATATAGCCGCGCGCCACCTTTCCGGTCTCGCGGAGCTGGTTCACCACCTGCTTCACGGTCTCGGAGGGAATGGCGAAGGCGATGCCCACATTGCCGCCCGAGGGCGACACGATGGCGGTGTTCATGCCGATGACTTCGCCATTGAGGCCGAAGGTCGGGCCGCCGGAATTGCCGCGGTTCACCGCCGCGTCGATCTGGATGAAGTCGTCATAGGGGCCGGCGCCGATGTCGCGGCCGCGCGCCGAGACGATGCCCGCCGTGACGGTGCCGCCGAGGCCGAAGGGATTGCCCACCGCGATCACCCAGTCACCGACGCGCGGAGGCACGTCCGACAGCTTCACCCAGGGCAGGTCCGTCTTGCCCTCGATCTTCAGCAAAGCGACGTCGGTGCGCGGATCGGTGCCGATCACCTTGGCCACATAATCCTTGCCGTCGGTGGTGGTGACGTCCACTTCGCTCGCGCCGTCCACCACGTGGTTGTTGGTCACCACATAGCCGTCGGCGGAAATGATGAAGCCGGAGCCCTGGCCCACGACCTGGCGGCCGCCGCCCTCGCCGCCGCGCGGCGGGCGGGGCATCTGCCCGTTGGGGCCGCCCTCGAAGCCGAAGCGGCGCAGGAATTTCTCGATCTGCGGGGGCACATTCTCGCCGAACATGCCGTCCTCGTTGGAGGCCATGTTGCGGGCGTTCACGTCCTTCTTGATCTTCACCGACACGACGGCCGGCGAGACCTTCTCCACCACATCCGCGAACGAATTCTGCCCGGCGGACTGGTTGGTGGTGATCTGCGCCTCCGCGGGGGCGTTGAAGGGCGGAATGAACTGGCCGGCGACGGCGCCTGTCAGGGCAAGACCGACCACTCCGGCCAGCAGGGCGGACCGGCGACGGCGGACGCGGGACGAGGGGGAGGTGAATCCGGTCATGGGTTCGTCGTCTCTCTCAGCAACAGCCCCACCATGGGGCGACCTTGTGCGAGAGAGTAGGAAGACGATCATTACAAATATCTGGCGAAGACATTACCGCGCTGTAATGTGCGTCACGCCTGCGTGAGGATTTTTAAAAAAGCAACGCTCGCGTTCAGAACTAAGGCTTTTCTTCGGCGCCGACACGGCGCAGGCGCGGCAACTCTTGCCGTGTAGACGCGAAGACGGCCCGGATCAACCGGGCCGTCTTCCAGAATCGCAGTGGCTGCGATCCGGGGCCGGCCCGCAGGCCCCGGCCCCGATGGTCGTCGTTCGCGCAGACCAGCCGTCTCGGCGAACCATGCCAGCGTCAGGTCGGCTCGAACTTGGCCGCCTTCAGGAGATCCTCGCCCTTCTTCAGATAGGCGCGCTGGAAGGCATCGAACTTCGCCGGGGATTCGGTGACGGCCTCGACGCCGATCTTCGCCAGTTGGCCGCTCGTGGAGAGCGCGCCGACCACCTCGTTGATGGCGCTGTTCAGGGCCGTGACGAGATCTTGCGGCAGGCCCTTCGGCCCCCACACGCCATACCAGGAGGCCATGTCCAGCCCCGGCATGCCGCTTTCCGCCGCGGTGGGGATATCCGGCGCAAGGCTGCTGCGCTTGCCGGAGGTCAAGGCGATGGCTTTCACATTGCCCGATTGGGCGGCCGGCAGGAGCGCCAGGACCGGGTCGATCATCAATTGGACATTGCCGCCCGCCACATCCATGAGCCCCGGCGCGGTGCCGCGATAGGGCACGATGTTGAGGTCGAGGCCCGCCAGCCGGTTGAATTCCAGCGTCGCGAGATGTCCGGGCGAACCGATGGCGGACGCGGCGAAGGTCCAGGCTTCGGGTTTTTGACGCGCACTGGCGACGATCTCGCCAATGGTGCGCTCCGGCCGCTGGGGCGCCTCCACCAGGATCATGGGCGCTTCGCCCGCGAGCGCGATGGGGGTGAAATCGGCGATCGGGTCATAGGGCGGCGTCTTCATGACGCTGCCGACCATGGCCTGCGTGCCGGCGGAGAACAGGATGCTGTAGCCGTCCGGGTCCGCCTTGCGCACCACATTGCCGCCGACCGAGCCGTTGGCGCCGCTGCGATTGTCCACGACCACCGTATAGCCCTTGGAATCCTTCAGCCCCTGGGCGATCAGGCGGGCGAACACGTCGACACCGCCACCGGGGGCGAAGGGCACGATCATCTTGATCGGCCGGTTCGGGAAATCGGACGGCGCCGCGCGCAGAACGGAGGGGGCGAACAGCGCGCCGGCCAGTGCGGCAGAAGAAATCAGGAAGTCCCGTCGCTTGAGCATGGTTTCCTCCATTCGCGCATGCCGGCTGCGGCTGGCGAACATGTTGTTATGACTTTACATCCATCGCCCGTGCGGGCGGCGATGCCGGGCCGGGAAGGCCCG
>JBFMAV010000098.1:0-10724 GCA_040755535.1 Pseudomonadota bacterium
GTCCGCCACTGCCCGCTTGTCTGACGCATTGACTTTGACCGTCGTATAGCTCTTGGACGTGCTCTTACTACCCCCGCCGAACAGTCCCATGCCCTACCCTTTCAGCATTCGCAGCGCAGCCACTGCCACCAGCCCGGCTATGATCCACGGCACAACAGATGACAACGACTCCGCGCCGCCGCTCGATGCCGCAGCGCGCGCCGTTCCGCTTCCCGTCGCTACGGTCCAGCTCCCGGCGCCGAATGTAGCCGGCGCCAGGACGCTGGTCGGATCTACCTTTGACATTGCCGGCGCTTCAGGGCCGCCCGCTTCCTGGAGCGCGCTGGAGGCTAGAGCCAACCAACTCATGACCTCGCCACCAACACGACTATCAACAGAAGACCGGCGCCTATCAGCAGCATGTCGCGCGACAGCGTTACACCGCCGGCCTGCTGATCCCGCGTGCCCGGCCGATAGGCCACGGCGCCCGCGTAGGTACTACCCAATTCCTTTGCCGTGATGACATCCGGATTTGTGTTGTAGCGGTAGTTGGCCCAGGATCGCGCCATGCCAGACAGCGTGTCGGCTGCGACCTTTCCAAGGTCGTCCCAACCAAAATCGCCGGAGCCTGTTGACGTGCCCGGCACTGACTCTTGAGACCCGGACCCGATTACGTCATCCCAACTGATGCCGCCGCTCCCGAACATGGCCGCTCCCTAGTTATTTTCCAGCACGTCCAGATACTCGACGATGACATTGCCGTTGTCGGCGGCCGAGAAGTCAAACAGCCATTCCAGCGACTTGGCAGAACGCGTATCCAGGGCGTTCAGGATGTTGCCCTCCGGACAGAAGTCGATGGTGTACATGTTCGCCTGCGGAACGCGGCCGTGTCGCTTCTGCTCGTTCTCGTTCTCGGCCTTCAGGCTCTCATGAATAACGAGGCCGTCCTGCTTCACCGTGGCGCCGGTCATGTTGCCAGTGTGTTCGACGTGCACGCGCTTGATGATGGCGCCGTTGGCAGGACCGAAGGGGATATTCACGGCCAGCTTGCCGCCGGTGGCGACGCTGAACGGATATTGAAGAATCTTGGAGAGATACCGCGCATAGGGCGCGGCCGCACCGTCCGCGCGCTTCTGCGCGGCCGATTCGGTCAGGATTTGCTCCAGCGTGGGCGCGGTCGCGCCGGCGATGGTGATTTCGTGAGTGATATTTCCGATTCCGTTCGACGTATCGAATGCGCCAACCGCCTTGTCAAACTCCGTATCCATGCGGTTGTCATAGAATGGAATATCCAGGTAGGCGGCTTCCGTGGTGATGCCACGATAGGCATTGATCTTATCCAGGCGCGAGCCGTTGGACTCCAGGATCACTTTGCCGTTCGCCTTCACCTTGATCTGCGAAATCATTGCCTTTGTCAGCGACGTGCCGCCGAGCTTGAGGCGCACCAGCTCCAGGGTTCGGCCCGGCGTGACGTTCGCCGTTGCGACACCGGAGGCGACGACGTTGGAGAAGGGGAGGCCCTTCCGGATCAGTTTTCCGACGCTCATTTGATCGGCTCCCTGTTAGCGCGGCAGGTAGCCGCCGACGACCGGGACGGCGAACACGTGGCGTTGCACCGCTGCGGCCGCCGCGACGACGGCCAGCACGAACACGGCTTGCTTCAGCATGGCTTTGGACATTTTCAGAATCTCCGATGGTTGTTTGTCTGCGCGTTCGCGCGCATCGGAGCGGACTTTCCGGCGCCATTGCGGCGCTTGTCAAAACCCGCGAATCGCGCCAATAGACGTCGATTCGCGGGTTTTCTATGGCTTAGAAGCGGAGTTTTCCGCGTTGAATCTGGCCCGTGGCCGCATCGAATTTGACATACTCCAACGGCCGCAGGCCGTTCAATTCCGATTCCGGTACACGGGTTTTTCTGGACAAATACCGGCAATCGTCTGCGCTTGACTGGCGAAACAAGACGAACTCCGACGCATTGCCAACTGCTGTTTTGTCGGCCTCGCTCCATCGCTGCGAAATGGCGTAGATCGTGATTCCGCGCTTCAGCCCACGGCGCAGGAGGACACCCCAATTCCCAGGCGCCTTCGCTGGCGTTGTCACGTCGGCAAGCTCTTCCGCGATCACCGCCAGCGGCTCTACGTAGCGGCCCGCGTACATGACGCAGCCCGAAAGGAAGTCGAATTCCGCCGCCAGATTCCCGCCGGCTACGTATGCGACATGCATACGGCCGCGCGACATGGACGCATCCAGCAAATCGCGGCGATTCGTGACGCGCTGCCATCCGCGAAGCTGCGCCCACTGATCTTCTGGGTCCCAGGCGATGACGCGACGATCCGCCGCGACGCGCCGCCGCACGTAGGCGGTCTTCCCAGAGCGCGACGCGCCGCCCACCACCACAAGCCGGCCATCCTCAGTCTTCATGCTGACGATCCAACACCGCCGAATGTGACGCCCGCCGCCGCGAACCCGCCCGATGATGCTGGCGCATCCGCCGCCGGCTCGGTATTCATGCCGGCTTCGCCCTCGCCAACGTCCTGCGCGCCGCGATTCGCGGCGCTGCGCCGCGCCTTGATCGCCTGGACTGTCGGCCACGCTAGCGGCACTGTTGCGCTGGCCAGTCCAACCCACGGCCCGAACCTCCCAAGCAGCTCCGACGAATTCCAGCCGTATTGATCGGCCAGCGGCACCATTGCCGCGCCCCAGGCCCGGCACCTCTCCGGCGTATAGACCTCCGCCAGCTCCGGCATTGCCATCGACAGCACCGCCCCCACGATGGCCGGCACCTGCGCCCACTCTTCGGCCGGATCGTTCGCCGCATCCTGCTTATCCTGCCCAGGCACCGCCCCGCCATCGCTGGACGCTGCGACAAGGGCGGCAAGGTCTGCCGCTTGCTCCGCCGGCATGTCCGGCGCCTGATCCTCACCGCGTTCCATCATCGCGCCCCCAAATCCAAATCGAACCATGCTTTTTTCTGCGGCGCCGCCGGCTTCTCCGCCGGCTTCGCAGGCGGCTTTTCACCGCTACCAGCGCCGCCACCGGCATGGGCTGAATCGCCGTTTTTTTCCGCGAATTGCCGCGTGAATTCGTCACTCGTTCGGTGCCAGTGGTGCCTGACCTCGACACCGCAATGGTCGCACCGGTAGTAGGCCAACCCGGCGCGATTCACCTTCGCCGCGACCTGCCCTCCGCATCGGTCGCACTCGCACCACCCCAGCGTTTCAGCGTGCGCCATCACCCGCCCCCCTCTTGAGTGCTTGAATTTCGTCTGACAACGCTCGGATAGCTGATAGCAGAGGCCCAACGTATGGCCCCGCCATCACATGCACATGAGCCGGCGCCCTCTTCCATGCCACTTCGGCCGCATCCACCGCCGCCGATGCCGTGCCCTGCACCGCCGGCACCCGTTCCCGAATCTCCATCACCCACCCCTCGCGTACAGTTATTGACACGGGTCCAAGGGGCCGACGCGGCTGCGCCGCCCCGGCCCTGAACCCCGCTCTTTCCGACGATGCGCCACACGTGGCGCACCGACTCGAAAACCTCACCAGACCACCCCATGGCTACACCCACCGGCCGCCACCCCTTCGGCTCGCCGTAGCGGCCCGGTTCATCGCTCCATACCCGCGCCAGCTCGATGCGCCAGCGGTCGCCGCCGAATCCCTGCGCGACCAAGTAGGCTCGCCAGTCGGCCAGCCGCTCCCCGTCGCGTTGCGCGGCCCGCCATGCCTCTTGCATACGGCCCGGCATGGCCGGCACCACGTCGGCCGGCACGCGGCGCAGCTCGCGCCACACGCCCACCGGCGGCTGGCCGATGGCCTGGAACTGGCGGATACCCCAGGTGCTTGCCCAGGCGTCGACGCGGGCCGATGCCCTGAGCGCGTCGTTTCCAAAAAGGTCGGCCTCAAGCGCGTAGCCGTCGATGTTCTTCGCGACGTACTTAGCGACGTAGCCGGCGGCTGTACCCTTCCCCGGCTCGATGGCGACGAAGCGCAGGCGGTTTTCCTGGGCGCCCGGTTCGTGCGGATCGTGGGCATCCAGGAAGTACCTGCGGAACAGCGCCCGCGCCGCAGCCACAGCCGCCGCCGGCATGAAAAGCAGCAGGTGCCAATGCGGGCACCCATCGTGATGCGGCTCCGCGATCCTGAAGCCGTACAGCAGCAGGCCGGCGCGGTCCGCTGCGGCCCGCAGACGCGCCCAGCAGCGCGACAGGTGGCCCTGTGCCTCTTTCGGCGTGGTGCCGTCGTAACGCTTGTTTTCCTCGCCGGTGGCGTACCCGCGCGCATGCATTCGGCTCGGGCATGTGACGGTGACGAACTCTCCGACGTGACCAATGTCTGTAGCGATTTCCTCGCACCCCCTGATGCGCGTCATCAACTCGCCGCGACGGACGGCGCGATTGCTCGGCGACCTCGCCGCCAGCTCCGCCAGGGTGAAGCGGTCGCCCTGTTCGTTTTCCAGCTCCGTCGATTCCATGTACCCGGCATTTCGCCTCACCTGCTGGCCACGACGCTGGAATGATTCCTCGCTCACGTAGCAGTCTCGGCGCGCATGGACGTAGCCCAGGCGGATGGCTTCGGCCTCAACCGTGCGCGCATGCAGTCGACGCAGCGCGCGGCGCCACCACTGCGCATCCACCATGCGAGCGATGGCATGGCCGTCCTGCACATCGCCATCCGGCGGCTCGATCCCCCAGGCCGCGCAGTAGGCGGCCATCGCGGCTCGCACCGACAGCGAATCACGGTACATCACCGCCCGCTGTGCGCAGTCCGCCGCGCACTGCTCGGCGCGGTCGCAAATGTCGCGGTCCGTCATCGAGAGCGGCAGCGCGTGCCCGCGATAGGCGGCCGTCGCGTCCATCAACCACCGATTCGCCGCCGGCAGATCGTCGGCGGCGCGACGGTCGAACCTGCGGCGCAGATCGCCAGCCCACCGGCGCGGCATGGCGCCCAGAAGCCCGGCGACAAACCCGGCCTGACGCGCCGCCTCTTCGCGCTCAACTTCGCGCAGGACAGACGGATGCAATGGACGGTGGCGGTGCATCAACACTCCATCCCCGCGGACCTACGGCCGCAGAATTCATTGTTCGGCTTCAAGATGCGTCCGGGTCATCCGGGCAGTGCATCCAGTAGCGCGGCCCGTCGTGCGGCGCAACCGGCGATCCGTCCCAGGTCAGGTGCCAGCCGGGGCCTTCGGTGGCTTCTGTAGCGTGCGGGTCGTCCTTGCCGCGCAGCCAGCGCGCGCCGTGCGGCATGTCGGAGCCTTCCAGCAACACCAACACGCCCCAGCCGTCTTTGGGCGCCGTCTTCATGGGCTGCCACGGCTGCACCTTCTTGGTCGTGTAGTGCGTGCCGCCGATCTGGGTGTCTTCTGCCGCCATTCGCATCCTCCAACTGGTAAGCCTTCATTTACAGTTGTGTCCTGGATGGTGCGCCGTGGCAGCCCCACGGTAACGGCCCCATGCCGCGCTCTTCTCACCCGGTTCCCACCCGAGCCGCCCCATGCCCCTTTTCATCAATGCACCGCATCACCGAGCCGCTGCGCCCACTCGAACCACCGATTGAAGGCGCGCGGGATCGCGGCCCGCGTGCGTCCCGGCAGATCGCACCAGCGCCGTTTCGCGTAGCCGGCCGGCTCTCCGGCCATCAAGCACAGCGCGTTCCTGTCGCGCTGGCTCATTTCTCCGTCCCACACCCTCGACCATGGCGACGATTCTCCGCCGACGATGGCGCGCATGATCGGTATGTGACGCGCCGCTACGGCTCGCGCTTCCGCCCATGACAGGCCCGGATCATCGAGCGGCTTCATGGCGCGACGATCCGTCCGCAGCAGGTACAGACATCGCCGCCCGGCGGCTCCGCTTCCCATTCGCGGCACACGTCGCCCGGCGTGATGAACCTGTCATGCAGCTCGCACACGTACACCGGCTTGAGGCGGCGCAGCGTGCGGACGGCGCCGAAATTGGCGCAGCCCGCGCACTCGTTTCTGCGCGGGCGCGCCGGCACGCCCGGCATGCCCAGGCCGTCACGGTCGGCTTGATACAGATAACCAAGCTCCCACTCGCGCGCCGCATCGGCAAAGCCCGGCGCATAGGGGTTGTCCGACAATTCCAGGCCGGACGCCCGCGCGTCCTGGCCCTGATCGAAAGGCGCCGATGAACTCACGACAGCCCCCGCTCAGCCGGATTCGCTTCCCACCGGCCGGACGCGACAAGCACCAGCCCGGAGACGTGGCGCGCGGTGAATTTCGTAAGCATTTGTTTCCCTTGTCGGCCCCCTGTAGTTGAAAAATCGCACGGCCCGCAGCCCGAGCCCAGGGGATGAAACCGGCACCGCATGAGGCGTTGCGCCTCGAATGGCCGTGCGATTGGCGAATCCTAGTCACGCGCCGCACTACCTGTCTAGCGATGCAGAACCGTTGCGCATCACTTGACGCTTTACTAGTGTTCGGATCGGGGATGAAAACCGGAGCCGCACCATGCGAACTACGCGCGATTTTTTGGACGCCTTGAAGGCCCGCTACGACGTGCATTCAGACTATGCGCTTGTCCGTATCACGGGCTTTTCCAAGCAACGCATCAGCCGATACAGGCTTAAAGAAGACTTTCTAGGCGATGAATCGGCCCTTCGAGTCGCTGAGCTTCTAGACCTCGATCCAGGCTATGTGATGGCCTGCGCCCACGCCGAGCGCGCTGGGAGTGAGCAAATCCGCCGCGTGTGGGAGCGGATCGGAGAGCGGCTTGCTCAAGCCGCATGCCTTGCCGTGCCTGCGATTGCTCCGCTTTCCGCGCCCTCGCCGGCCCATGCCGCCGGCATCGACACCGGGTCAATCTGTATTATGTCAAATCGCAGAAAGCCCCGCCGGCAATCATACGAACGTCGTAAAGCCGTTCAAAAACTCACGCTAGCTGGCCTGTTGTCCTAATTCATGCGCATTTCGTCACGTTACATAGAATCCGCTTTAACACGACGATGCATCAGTCTCACCTGATGCAAATGCCACTGAGGATCAAAAAATACAATGGATCACAGCACCCAACAGGCGCGCCCGCGCCGCCCCCGTGTGCGTCGCACACCGCCGCCGCCCGACCTGAATATCCAGTTCCGCGATTGGATCAGCCCGGAATGGGACGGAATATGGACCAACGGCCGCTACCTGTTCCTACCCGGCTGGCGTGCCGGATTCGAGCCCGAGGAACTGCGCGTGATGTTCTACCGGGTGCAGACAGTCGGCCGCCTTGAGCGCGATCTACGTCAGGCCCAGGAAGAGGTCCAGGAGCGCGCCCAGGCGCTTTTCACGGTGCGGGACCTACTACGGGAGGCGCAGGCAAAAATAAACGCCCTGACGGCCAGAAATGACACGCTTGAGCGGCAGGCCGAATGGTTTCGGCGGGAGATACGCGCCGCTTTTTCCTGCGCGCTCGCCGGCCCCGACGTGGCCGCGCTGGTGCGGCCGGCGGCTTGACATAACGCAGAAGGCCGGCATTGCGCCGGCCCCCTTTCACTTCCTCCGCTTGAACCGGCCCTTGCTGTCGCGGGCCGGCGTGCGGCGCTTCTTCGCCTTCGCCACGTTCAATCCTCCGATGCTGGCCAGGAAAACCACCGCCGGGCCTTCGACGGCAGGCCGCGCACGATGATGGTTGCAACGAGAGCGCCCACAAGGACCACCAGGGCCTCGCGTGCGATCTCATGGACGGACGGAATCAGCTTCACGACACGCTCCGCCGGCCGATCATCAGATTATCTAGCCGCCGATGCGCCGCATCCGCCGTTTCGGCCGCGTGCCGTACCTGGGCATGCAGCGCCGCCAGATCAGCGCGGATGCCGGCATAGACGGCCACGGCGCCCCCGGCGATACCTGCGAGCTGGAACACCCATTCAGGCATTGTCTGCCCCGGATTCGTCGATCTCGGCGCCGATCTTTGACAGCGCGTGATTCAGCACGTCGCGCCCGGCCGCCGCCACTTCCGGCACGTCGACGCGCAGCTTGGCGATGCTGACGAATTCGCGCCCCGGCTTGTTTTTCAAGTAGGCGTCTATCTTTGCCGCCAGCGCCGTGGCTTCGGCCTCGATCGAATGGACGAAGTACTTGTTGCGCACCTTCATTTCGCGCCCCACTTCTCGCGCATCAACACGGCCACCACGCCGGCCGCGATGACGACTCCGACTTGCTCAGGGGCGCCGCCATCCATGGCGCCGCTCACGCCCTGAGCGATGGCAGCGACACCCGCCCACGTGGATGGCTCGCGCATCCGCCCCAGGATGGCGCGCCACATCAGCGGCGCCCCTTCACGGCCGGCGCCGCCGGCTTCTCGGCGCGTACTTCCTCGATCAGGTCGATGATCGCTTCCAGCGCCGGCACGCCCGCCCACAGCGGCGACGCCTTGAGACCTTCCACCGCGCCACGGGCCTTGTCCAGCTTCGATTGCTTTTCGTTCATGGTTTCCCTCACCAGCTCCCAGAGGCGCCATTCTGGGGGCGCCCATCCCATACCCACCCCATAAAGTCCTGCGCCGGACAGTACAGCGACACGTCCCATGCGTCGCCGCGCCGCTTCGCCGCGTCGCACTTCCCCTGATCGGTTCGAGGCACGCCAAAGACCTCCGCCGTGCCCTGCACCGCCTCGCCGATGGCGGCATCGGCCGCCGTCACCGCCGCCGGCACGATGCTGCCCACGGCGGCGCCCAGGCCGCGCGCGCCGACCATCCTGGCCGCGATCAGCGCCAGCCCGAGACCGGCCGCCGCCATCAGCATGGCTCGCTCGCTCAGGATCATTTGTAGATCGGCACTCCGGTCCATGTGTCGCGCCTAAACCAGCCGTCGCCGCTGTACCAGATCGGATTTGACGGCTTCATCAGCTCATCCACCAGGGCCGCATTATCAAAGGCCGGTTCCCGCCAGCGCTGCACCGGCTGCGCGGCCGGCTTCTGCGTGCGCAGCAGCAGCCAGCCCAGGCCGGCGGCTGCGAGAAGAACGAGAATGTCCGACGTGTTCATGTTGTCATGCTCCCGAAGCTTCCGCCGGCCGCCGCGTAGGCCGCCGTCACCTGCGCCATGGTGCGCACCGGCTGCCCGTAGGGACTGCCCGGCAGGCTCGCCCACTCGCGCGCCACTTTTCGCACCGCATCGGCGAATCGCCCTGCGTACACGTCGTCAAGGGCGCCCCGGCGACGAATCAGCCGCGCCGCCGCTTCATCCTGCGATGCCGGCCCGAAGTCTTTCAGTCCGTCGCGCACATCATCCCAGGTGCGCGACAGGATTTGATAGGCGCCAGCCGCCGTGGACGTGTAGCCGGATGCGCGCACGGAGATGCGCGGATGATCAGCGTAGCCGCTGAACAGCCTGCCGCCGAACAGCATGCGATATCCGTGCGCGCCGTCCGTTCCTTCGGAGTAGCGGATCATGCGCAGGAAGGCGCGCAGGTTCGCGTTTTCCAGGTCGATGCCTGTTTGCATCAGGTTTCCCTTCACCATGTCGATGGCATCTGTGGCAGCCTGGACGGTTCCGGCGCGGTAGCGGTAGGCCACCGCGCCGCCGATCAGACCGAGCCCGGCTAGCATGGCGACGCGCATCAAATTGCCTCTTCAATCAACTCGAACGCGGCAGTGACCGTGACATTCACAGCATTGACGAACACCGATAGGCCGAACCCATCGCCCAACACCACCGGCTCCTTTAGTTCGACAGCCTCTTTTTGACTCGAAGCCATCGAAAACAGCATCACCAGATCGCCAGGAATGGTGGCCTCAGAACTCGATTTTCTCACCTGCGATACCGACGCCGCCCCCCCGATAAGCTTGTTTGACGGACTGCTATCCAGCACCGACAATGCCGACGTCATCGAACGAACGTGCATCAACGACGGTCCCGCTGCGGTTCCGGCGAAAATCCGTGAAACGACAATCCTCTTTCCTGAGCCGGCCGGATTCCACAACTGCACACCCGAATAAAAGCCCGCCGCCGCGCCTGCCGACGCGCCCGCGAAAAACGCTACTCCGGCTTTTGTTCGTGCGCCCGCCCCGTCGATCACCGATACCTCGCCCGTCACACGATCCGATCCGACACCTCCCCCTGCGACCTGGACTGTGACCGACTGCGCATCCGCACTGATGATGCGCACCTGATCGAACTTCACTCCTCGCGCGTAGTCGCCCGCTTCCATTCCGGACATGCGACCGATTTCCCTGCCGCCACTGTATAGCGCGACTGTCACAGGGTATGACGACGCGGACACCCTCACGGAGTCGCCCACGATACCAATCACCCACTGCTCGCCGGCCGTCAATACTTGGGTCAGCTTCTCAAAAACGAGGCTCATTTTCTGATCCACCCCCAGGCCACCACGCCGGCCACCAGCGCGAGCGCCAGCGCCACCATGGTTTTGTTGTCGATACCGCCGGACTGCTCCGCCTGCTGCCCGATGGAATCGGCTATCAGCTGTTGCGTGCCACCCAGGGCGGCCGCCTGCTGGCCGAACATGCTCTTTGCCGTGTCCAGCAGTCTGGCGAACCCCTCCCCCCGGATCGCGTCGCCGACCTCCGCGAACTTGAACGCCGATGCGATGGCGCCCTTGTCCAGCACGTTGACTGTGTTTCCATCGCCGGTCGCCGCGACGGCGCCATTGTCCGCCACTGCCCGCTTGTCTGACGCATTGACTTTGACCGTCGTATAGCTCTTGGACGTGCTCTTACTACCCCCGCCGAACAGTCCCATGCCCTACCCTTTCAGCATTCGCAGCGCAGCCACTGCC
>JBFMAV010000099.1:0-10231 GCA_040755535.1 Pseudomonadota bacterium
GGCCGCCGCGCCCGCAGGGTCGGTCGGTGCGGCGGCGGTGGGCACGGCGGCCTTGGGAACGCTCGCGCTCGGCGCCCTGGCGCTCGGGGCGCTGGCCATCGGCGCCCTCGCCATCGGCCGGCTCGGCATTCGCAACGCCCGCATCCGCCGGCTGGAAATCGACGAACTGGTCATCCACCGCCAGGCGGAGTCCTGAACCCGCTGACAACAAGAAGAGGACGCCATGGCTCGGCCCGCGGATCTTTCGGTGATGATGCTCGACCATCTCCAGATGGAGGTGCCGGACGGCTATGCCGGCTACGGCTTCTATCTGGTGGACCAGGAGTTGCGCATCCACGCCGGCCCGTTCCGCTCCCGCGCCCTGGCCGAGGCGCATCTGGAAGACCTCTGGCACCTGCCGCGCACCGGCTGACCCGCGCGCGACAGAGACGCCTCACAGGTGCCGCAGCACCCGCACGGGCGGGACGCTCAGCGCGCGCCAGGTGCCCAGGAGCCCGAAGCCCAGCGTGAAGGCGAGCGCGATGGCCACCGCGCCCAGCGCCGCGAGCGGCGAGAAGGCGAAGCCGATATTCATCACGCGCGTCACCACCACATAGGCCGCGAGCGTGCCCGCGCCGATGGCGAACACCGCTGTCGCGATGCCGAGGCCCGCATATTCCAGCCCATAGGCGCCCACAAGGCGGGCACGTGTCGCCCCCAGCGTCTTCAGCACCACCGCGTCATAGACCCTGTGCTGATGGCCCGCCGCCAGCGCACCCGCCAGCACCAATACCGAGGTGGCGAGGGTGACGAGGCTGGCAATGCGGATGCCGAGCGCGAGATCCGCGACGATCTTGTTGGCCTGATCCAGCGCCTCCTTGACGCGGATCGTGGTGACGGCGGGATAGGCGGCGGCCATGGCCTTGAGCAGGTTCACCTCGCCCGCAGCATCGCTCCCGTTCGGATAGGTCAGCGTCGCGAGCGCGGTATGGGGCGCGCCCGCGAAGGTGGCGGGCGAGAAGACCATGACGAAATTGATGCCCAGCCGCTCCCATTTCACCTCCCGCAGATTGGAGATGCGGGCGGTGATCTCGCGGCCGAGCACATTGACGGTGACACTGTCGCCGATCTTGAGGCCAAGCCCCTCCGCGAGCTTCTTCTCGAACGACACCAAGGGCTCGGTCTCCTCCGGCCCCCACCAGTCGCCCTCCACCAGGGTCGAGCCCTCGGGCACATCCTGCGAGAAGGAGATGCCCCGGTCGCTCTGGAGCACCCAGGCCGCGTCGGCCGTGGGCTTGGCCTGCTCGACCGGCGTGCCGTTGAGATCGACGATGCGCCCGCGCAGCATAGGCACGGACTGATATTGCGCGCCCGGCGCGCGCTGGGCCAGGAAGCGGGAAAAATCCGCCTCGTCCGCGCTCGGCACGTCCACGAAGAAGAAGCTCGGCGCCCGTTCCGCCAGCGAGCCGCCGATCTCCTCGGTGAGGCTTCGGTCGATGAGCGCGATGGCGGTGAGCAGCGACAGGCCGAGGCCGAGCGAGAGCACCACGGTCGGGGTCAGCGCCCCCGGACGGTGGACATTGGCCAAGGCGAGGCGCGCCATGGTGGCGCGCGGCTTTGGCAGGCGCCGCGCCAGCGCCATGAGCAGCAAGGCGACGCCGCGCAGCAGGATGAACACGCCCGCCGCCGCAGCAAGGAAGATGGCGGCGGCCCTCTTGTCCTCGGCGGTGAGGATGGCAAGGGCCGCGAGCCCCGCCACGGCCAGAGCGCACAGGCCGGCATAGAGCAGCGGCGGGCGCCGCCGGTTCTCCCCCAGCGCATCGCGGAACAGACGCGAGACGGGCGCCTCCTGGGCCTGCGCCAGTGGCCAGAGCGTGAAGGCGAGCGTCACCAGCGCCCCATAGAGAGCGGCGAGACAGAGCGCGAGCGGGCTCAGTTCCGGCGCCAGCGGGAAGGGAATGAGCTGGCCCGCCGCAAACGCCACCACGAAGGGAAGCCCCGCGCCGAGCGCGAGCCCGATGGCGATGCCGATGGCCGCGAGGATGGCGACCTGCGCCAGATAGGTGCCGAACACCGTTCCGCGCGCGGCCCCCAACGCCTTGAAGGTGGCGATGGTCTCGCGCTTGGCGGCGAGATGGCTGGACACCGCATTGGCGACGCCCACACCGCCCACCAGAAGCGCGGTCAGCCCCACCAGGGTCAGATATTGGGCGATGCGCCGGACATTGCGCTCCAATTGGGGAGAGGCGCCATCGCGGGTGCGCACCTCGAATCCGGCCGCCGGCGCGCCGTCCCGCACCCGCTCGACAAAGGCCGAGAGGGCCGCATCACCCGCGTCCGCGAGACGCACGCGATAAATCCAGCGGACGAGGCTGCCCGGTTGAATGAGCCCGGTCTGCGGCAAGGCGTCGAGCCCCACCATGAGGCGCGGCCCGAATCCGACTCCCGCGGAGAGCCGGTCGGGCTCGGAGGTGATGACGCCGCGCAACTGGAAGGTCGCGTCGCCCACCTTGATCTCATCCCCGACCTTGACGGCGAGGCGCGCCAGCAGCGTCTCGTCGCCAAGCGCCCCCGCGCGCCCGGCGTGAACGCGCAAGAGGTCCGCGAGCGGCGCGGGCGGCTGGCTCTCCAGAGTGCCGACCAGCGGATAGGCGGCGGGGTCCACCGCCTTCAATTCCACCAGCGTCGCATCGCCCGATGGCGCGCGCGCCATGGCGCGCAAGGTGGCGACGCGGGAGACGGCGCCGCCCTCGGCCAGGAGCGAGAGTTCTTGCGGCGTCGCCTCGCGCTGGATGAGGGCGAAGGCGGCGTCTCCGTCCAGGATGGCACGGCCTTCGCGCGCCAGCCCCTCGGTGAGGGCGCGGGCGAAGGATCCCACCCCCGCGATTGCCATGACGCCCAGGGCGAGGCAGGCCAGGAAGACGAAGAAGCCGCGGCGGGCGCCGCGCAATTCACGCAGTGCGAACCGCAAGGCGGGGGGAAGGGTCAGGCTCATGACAGCAGCGTCGCCCGGGCTTCGTCGGCCTCGATGGCGCCCGAGCGCAGCCGCACCACGCGTCCGCAGCGCGCCGCCAGCGCGCCGTCATGGGTAACGAGGACGAGGGTGGTGCCGCGCGCCCTATGGGCGGCGAAAAGAAGGTCCATGATGTGCCGGCCCGTGGCCTCGTCCAGGTTGCCGGTGGGCTCGTCCGCCACCAATATGCGCGGTTCCGGAGCCAGGGCACGGGCCACCGCCACGCGCTGCTGCTCGCCGCCCGACAATTGAGAGGGATAGTGGCGCATGCGCCCGCCGAGCCCGACCGCCTCCAGTTCCGCCGCCGCGCGGGCGAAGGCATCGGCGCGTCCCGCGAGTTCCAGCGGCACCGCGACGTTTTCCAGAGCCGTCATTGTGGGGATGAGGTGGAAGGATTGGAAAACGATCCCCACATGGGACCCACGGAAGCGCGCCAGCGCATCCTCGTCGAGGCCGGCCAGTTCCGTGCCGGCCACCTTGATAGATCCCCGGTCGGCCCGTTCAAGGCCCGCCATCACCATCAGGAGCGTGGACTTGCCCGACCCCGACGGCCCGACAAGGCCGACCGTTTCGCCCGACGCAATGGACAGCGACAGGGATTTCAGGACATGCACCCGCGCCGCGCCGGTGCCAAGAGACAGATCGACATCGGAGAGCGAGATGACGGGCGGGACGGCAAGGACATTCATGAAAGCGGGAACCTGGCTGGGCAACGTCGTTGGCGACACGCTGAGATATTGCGCCGCCAAAATTACGGCATTGGTGCCATATGGATCGGCCGCCCGTGCATTCAAAGGGCTGGTCCTGGCCTTCGGAGCGGTCACGTTCCTGTCATCTGCTGCTCTCGCGGCCCCCGTCCGTCTCGTGGCGCTGGGCGACAGCCTCACCGCGGGCCTTGGACTTCCACGCTCCGACAGCTTCGCGGCCAAGCTCGAAGCGGCCTTGAAGGCGAGGGGCTTGAACGTCACCGTCATCAATGCAGGCGTCTCGGGCGACACCACGGCCGCCGGCCTCGCGCGGCTCGATTGGAGCGTGCCGCGGGATGCGGACGCGGTGATCGTGGAACTTGGGGCCAATGACATGCTGCGCGGCCTCAGCCCCGACATCGCCCGGCGCAATCTCACGGAAATCCTGACACGGTTGAAGGCCCGGCACCTGCCGGTCCTGCTGGCCGGCATGCGTGCCGCGCCCAATCTCGGCGCCGACTATGCCCGCGCGTTCGATGCCATCTATCCCGATCTCGCGGCCCAGTTCGGCGTGCCGCTGTATCCCTTCTTCCTGGAAGGTGTCGCGGGAGATCGGGCGCTCAACCAGAAGGACGGCATCCACCCCACTTCCGAGGGGATCGACCGCATCGTCGCGGGAATCCTGCCGGCTGCCGAGGCGTTGGTCCGGGACGCGGCGGCACGCAAGGGCTCAGCCTCGCGGGCTCAATAACGCAGCAGCACCGCGCCCACGACACCATTCTCCTGGAGCGCATTGCGCCCATGCCAGGTGGTGACGGCGGCGAGCATGAAGGACACATTCTCGGCCGCGTCATACATGCCCCCCACCTGGAGCTTGTAATATTCATAGGAGACGTCAAAGGCCGGCTCCTGGCCGGCGCCTTCGGACACCACGTTGAAGGACTGGACCAGGGCGAGCCACTGAGGCGCGATGCGCACGCCCAAGGTCGCGTCGATGCGGATCTCGTCTGGCGGCGAGCCTTCGCGCAGCCGCTGCGCGGCCTCAAGATCAAGGAAGGCCGGCAGGCCGAACAAAGTGAAGGTCAGCCCCGCGAGCAGCCGCAGGTCGAGTTCGGCATCGCCATAACCAAGGGCGGCGATCCCGCCGGAGGGCTTGGCGCCGGGGACGCGCAACAGCGCCTGCGCCGAGATGATCCAGCCCTCCCCCTGTCCCAGCCGCACCCGCGCCCCGAGGTCGGTATAGCCGAACCCGGAATATCGGCTCGGCGCGGCATCCTGGCTCCCCGTCTGGCCTGCGCCGAGGTCGATCTGGACCAATTCGGGCGCAACCAGAAGGGTCAGCCAGTCGCTGGCGCCATATTCGATGAAAAGCTGGGTGCTCACCTTGTCATAGGTGCGGCTGTCGAACAGCACGCCGTCAGCATCAAAGGCCTGCGCCGACCATGTTGCCGTGGTCTGGAGGAAGAGCGAGCCGGCGGACTCCCTTTGCGTCCAGGCGCCCGCGCATGCCGACGCGGTCCAGAAGGCCACCGCGAGCGACGCCGCCAAAAGGGAAACCGCCGGAAGGGCGCACGCGGCCCTGCCGCTCACCCGAAATGCACGCCCCCGCATGCCGCAGCCCCGCTCAACCCGATCACAACCTGAGCATGTATTTCAAGGGGCGTCCAGTCCGATCGGGGCCGCCGCCAGGCCCTCTCGCCGGAAGGCGGAAACGGCGGGGTCCTCACATGACCTTACGGAAATTTCATTACCCCTGCCTTGCCCGTGTCACCGGAAGTCCCCATATTGAGAGCGAACCGAGACTGGACGGGACTCTACCCAGGCCGCTCGGGGGAATGGAGAGAGACGATGTCCGACTATGATCGCAACGTCGCCGGCCGCTGGGGCACGACGGCGACGCGCTCACAGGCCGCGATCGATCAGGGTCTGCGGTCTTATATGCTCAGCGTCTACAACTACATGACGCTTGGCTTGGCCATTACCGGCCTCGCCGCGCTGGGTGTCTTCATGCTGTCCGTGAGCGCCACGCCTACGGAATACGCCATTGGCGGCGGCCAGTACCTCACCCAGTTCGGCTATACGCTGTTCGTGAGCCCGCTGAAGTGGGTGGTGATGCTCGCGCCTCTGGCCGCGGTGTTCTTCCTGAGCTTCCGCATCCAGAACATGAGCGTGGGCGCCGCGCAGGCGACCTTCTGGGTCTATGCCGCGCTGGTGGGTGTCTCGCTGTCGACCATCTTCCTGGTTTACAGCCATGAGAGCATCGGCCGCGTGTTCTTTATCACGGCCGCCTCGTTCGGCGCGCTGAGCCTTTGGGGCTACACCACGCAGCGGGACCTGTCCGGCATGGGCTCGTTCCTGATGATGGGCCTGTTCGGCATCATCATCGCCTCGCTGGTGAACATCTTCCTCGGCTCCTCGATGGTTCAGTTCATCGTGTCCGTGGTGGGCGTGCTGGTGTTCGCGGGCCTCACCGCCTACGACACCCAGCGCATCAAGGAGATGTATTTCCAGGGCGACGACAGCGTCGTTCAGGGCAAGAAGGCCATCATGGGCGCGCTGACGCTCTATCTGGACTTCATCAACCTGTTCATGATGCTGCTCCAGCTCTTCGGAAACCGGAACAGCAACTGAGCCATAAGGCCCTGCTGAAAGATCGAGGCCCCGGCACCCGCCGGGGCCTTTGCTTTTTGGAGCCGGGTGCCGGCCGGCCTTGCGGGCCGAGGCACGGCTGATTTAAAGCGGGCGCATGCAGATCCGCCCCGCAACGCCTGACGATATTCCCGCCATCGCCGCCCTCTATGGCGAGGCGGTGCGCACCGGAACCGCCTCCTTCGAATTGGAGCCGCCAACCCCGCAAGACATGCTGGGGCGCTTCTGCGCGATCCAGGCCGGAGGCTATCCCTATCTGGTGGCACGCGACGGCGAGGACGGTGCGCTGCTCGGCTATGCCTATGCGAGTGCCTTCCGCCCGCGCATCGCCTATCGCTTCACGGTGGAGAATTCGGTCTATGTGGATCCCGCCGCCCAGGGGCGCGGAGTCGGGCGGGCGCTCATGGAGGACTTGATCGCCCGCTGCACGGCGGCCGGATTCCGCCAGATGGTGGCGGTGATCGGCGGCAGCGACAATCTCGGCTCCATCGCCCTGCACCGCGCCTGCGGCTTTTATGATGCGGGCGTGCTGAAGGCGACCGGCTTCAAGTTCGGCCGCTGGCTCGATACCGTGTTTATGCAGCGTGAGCTGGGCGAAGGCGAGCGCACACCCGGCGCGTGACGCTCAGAATGGCCCGCGTGAATAGATGGACTGCAACACGTCCTCGATCTCGCCGATCCGCGCCTTATAGGCGTTGGAGATGCAGATCTTGTTGATGCTGCAGGCGGCGCGCGTCTTCAGGAACGCGCGCTGCTGGTCCTGGAGTACGCCGCGCTGGCCCATGGCCACCAGATGGGTGGCCACCTCATAAAGTGTCGCCATGCGCACATCGAGGTCGTTGAGCGCGAGGGAAGAGCACACCGCCTTCTCGTCCGCCGCCTTGGCCGCCGCGCAATCGAAGCTTGCCCCGTGCGCCGCGCTAAAGCCCGCCGCCATGATCAGGATCGCCGCCGCCACGCGCCGCATCATGCCTGTGCTCCCTTGTGTTGCCCGTAACGGGCAAATCCGTCCGCTCGCAATGTGCAGGCCGGGCACGTGCCGCAGCCGTAACCCCAATCGTGCCGCTGGCCGCGCTCGCCCAGATAGCAGGTGTGGGTGTCTTCCAAAATCAGGTCCACCAGCCATTGGCCGCCCAGGCTCTCGGCAAGGCTCCAGGTCTGGGCCTTGTCGATCCACATGAGCGGGGTGTGCAGGACGAAGCGCGTCTCCATGCCCAGATTGAGCGCAACCTGCAGGGCCTTGATGGTGTCGTCGCGGCAATCGGGATAGCCGGAATAATCTGTCTCGCACATGCCGCCGACGATGTGCTTCAGCCCGCGCCGATAGGCGAGCGCGGCCGCGAAGGTCAGGAAGATGATGTTGCGGCCCGGCACGAAGGTGTTGGGCAGTCCGCCGGTCTCCATCTCGATGGCGACCTGGCGGGTGAGCGCGGTTTCCGACACCTTGCTGAGCGCGGCAAGCGAGATGGTGTGGTCGTCCTTGAGGCGCCGCGCCCAGGCGCCGTTGAGCCGCGTGAGGCCGCGTGCGACCGCGCCGCGCCGCTCCAGTTCAACCCGGTGCCGTTGGCCATAATCGAAGCCCACCGTCTCGACGCGATCGAAACGCTCCAGCGCCCAGGCGAGGCAGGTGGTGGAATCCTGGCCGCCTGAGAACAGCACCAGCGCGCCGCCGTCCCCCACTGCCGCCGGATCACTCATTCGCCGGGCGCCTTCGCCTCGATGGCAAGCGCATGCAGGCCGCGCGCGATCTCGTCCGCCAGAAGCGCATTCACCAGGCGATGGCGCTCCACCCGGCTCTTACCCGCGAAGGCGGACGAAACCACCCGCACCCTCAGATGGGTGAAACCGCCGTCCGCGCGCTCCGCCGCGCCGGCATGCCCGGCATGCAGATGGCTCTCATTCTCCAGCTCCAGCACGAGCGGGGCGAGCCCTCCTGAAAGGGCCGAGCGGATGCGGTCGAGATGCGGATCGGACATGGGATAGGGGTAGCCTCGCCCCGCCGCCCGCGTCAATGGACACCGTGCGTCCCGCCGGGATGAAATGGGCGGGATGGAATTTGCGGCGCGCCCGCTTATATTAGCGTCGGCGGCGCGTCGGCGGCGCCCTTCCCGATCCCTTCCCGCCCCTGGGCCGTGACGCGCGCAGCGCGCCCATCCCTCAGGCCTCCAGCCGTGTTGCCGCATCGCGGCATCGACCTCATAATCGCATCATGAAGTTCGACTCTCCCCTGTTCGACCGCATCCGCGTGAAGCCGACGGCGGACCGCCTGAAGCAGCGGACCAGCACCGCCTGTCAATGGCCGGGCTGCGCGCGCGAAGGGTCGCATCGCGCCCCGAAAGGACGGCAGGCGGAGGGGGAATATTTCTTCTACTGCCTCGACCACGTGCGCGAATACAACCAGTCCTACAATTATTTCGCGGGCATGAGCGACGATGCAGTCTATGCCTACCAGAAGGACGCGCTGACCGGCCACCGCCCCACCTGGAAGATGGGCCAGCGCGGCGAGACTCCGGCGGACGGCACGCGCGACCCGTTCGGCTTTTCCCATGAAATGGGCGGCCAGCCCTTCGAGCCGCCGCGTGAGGAGAGCCGCGCCATCCGCACCACCGAGCGGCGCGCGTTGGAACTCATGGGGCTCGAACTGTCCGCCACCGCCGAAGAGATCAAGACCCGCTTCAAGGAATTGGTGAAGAAGCACCATCCCGACGCCAATGGCGGCGACCGCACCTCCGAGGAGCGGCTGCGAAACGTGATCCAAGCCTACAACGCTTTGAAACAGGCCGGGTTCTGTTGACCGGACGGGCGCGACATCTGGCGCGCCCGCCTCTGTTTTTGCCCAAGCGGAAAACCTTTAAGGTGCCGCCCCACATGTGACGTGAGACGCGCGCGCAACGCGCGCAACGGAGGATTTATGAGCGGCACGGAGACCATTGCCCCGACCCCGGACATGAAGGTGTCGGTGCGCCAGGTGTTCGGCATCGACATCGACATGGAGGTCCCGGCTTTTTCGGAGCGCGATCCCCATGTGCCGGAACTCGACCCGGACTATCTGTTCGACCGGCCGACCACCCTCGCCATTCTCGCCGGCTTTGCCCATAATCGCCGCGTGATGGTCACCGGCTATCACGGCACCGGCAAGTCGACCCATGTGGAGCAGGTGGCCGCGCGCCTCAACTGGCCGTGCATCCGCATCAATCTCGACAGCCATATCAGCCGCATCGACCTGATCGGCAAGGACGCCATCGTGGTGAGGGACGGCGTGCAGGTCACGGAATTTCGTGACGGCATCCTGCCCTGGGCGCTGCAGCACAATGTGGCGCTGGTGTTCGACGAATATGATGCCGGCCGCCCGGACGTGATGTTCGTGATCCAGCGCGTGCTCGAAGTCTCCGGCCGCCTGACCCTGCTGGACCAGAACCGGGTGATCCGCCCCCACCCCGCCTTCCGCCTGTTCGCCACGGCAAACACGGTGGGCCTCGGCGACACGACCGGCCTTTATCACGGCACGCAGCAGATCAATCAGGGCCAGATGGACCGCTGGTCCATCGTCACCACCTTGAATTATCTCGCCCACGACAAGGAAGTAGACATCATCCTGTCCAAGGCGAAGCATTATCGCACGCCCGAGGGCAAGGACATCGTCAACCGCATGGTGCGGCTCGCGGATCTCACCCGCAATGCCTTCATCAACGGCGACCTCTCTACCGTCATGAGCCCGCGCACCGTGATCACCTGGGCGGAGAATGCCGACATCTTCAAGGATCTCGGCTTCGCGCTGCGCGTGACCTTCCTCAACAAGTGCGACGAGCTGGAACGCAGCCTGGTGGCCGAGTTCTACCAGCGCTGCTTCGGCCAGGAACTGGCGGAAAGCTCCGTGAACGTCGCGCTCACCTGAGCGCGGCGG
>JBFMAV010000100.1:0-9929 GCA_040755535.1 Pseudomonadota bacterium
TCAATCGCAGCCCACTGCAGATCACTCAGCCAGAATTCGCCTGCCATGACCAAACTCCTTCGGTTAGGAGTTTGAATCACGGCAGGCGATCCCATTCAACAACTTGATTGGGTTTTGAGCCTAGAGCCTGATCCGATCAGGTTGAATCAACCTGATCGGTGAATCAGTCTCCAAGGGCCAGCGTGGCGCCTCGGTTCAGACGTCCACGCTGGCCTTCAGCGCATTCTCTTGGATGAATTCGCGACGCGGCTCCACCACATCGCCCATGAGGCGATTGAACAGATCGTCCGCAGCGTCCAGTTCCTTCACGCGCACCTGAAGCAGAGAGCGGGCGGTCACGTCCAGCGTGGTTTCCCAGAGCTGGTCTGGGTTCATCTCGCCGAGACCTTTGTAGCGCTGCAGCGACAGACCCTTGCGGCCGGCATCGGTGACGGCGTCGAACAGGTCCACCGCGCCGAACAGCGCGGTTTCCTCGCTCTTGCGCTTCAGCGTCGCCCCGCCATCGAACACGCCGTCCATCTCGCCCGCGAGCGTATCGAGGCGACGCGCGTCGGGCGAGGACAGGAACGCCACATCCAGCGCGGCCACTTCCTTGACCCCGCGCACGGTGCGCGCAAAGCGCATGCCGGTCTCGTCCACCTCGGCCACCCAGCCGCGCTCGGTTTCTTCCGCCAGCCGGTCGAGCCTCGCGGCGACCCGCGCGCCGGCTTCGGCGGCGCCAGCTTCGTCCTGGATGAGACCGGGGCGCAACGCTCCGGCAAGCGCCGCCTGTTCGACCACCGCCTTGTTGTAACGCGGATGCAGCGCATTCAGCGCGGACCGCAATTGCCGGCTGGCTTCGACGACGGAGGCGAGGTCCGCACCCGTGCGCACTTCGCCGGACGCGAGATAAAGGCCCGCATCGTCGAGCCCGGCGGTGATGAGATAATCCTCCAGTGCCCGTTCGTCCTTGATGTAGCTCTCGGACTTGCCGCGCATGACTTTGTAGAGCGGCGGCTGGGCGATGTAGAGGTGGCCGTGCTCCACGATTTCCGGCATCTGCCGGAAGAAGAAGGTGAGCAGCAGCGTGCGGATGTGGGAGCCGTCCACGTCCGCGTCGGTCATGATGATGATCTTGTGGTAGCGCAGCTTGGCGATGTCGAAGTCATCGCGCCCGATGCCGGTGCCGAGCGCGGTGATGAGCGTGCCGATCTGCTCGGACGACAGCATCTTGTCGAACCGCGCGCGCTCCACGTTCAGGATCTTGCCCCGCAGGGGCAGGACGGCCTGGAAGGCGCGATCCCGGCCCTGCTTGGCGGAGCCACCGGCCGAGTCACCCTCGACGATGAAGAGTTCGGACTTGGCGGGGTCGCGCTCCTGGCAGTCGGCGAGCTTCCCGGGGAGGGAGGCAACGTCGAGGGGGTTCTTGCGCCGGGTCAGTTCGCGGGCGCGGCGCGCGGCCTCGCGGGCGGCGGCGGCTTCCGCCACCTTGCCCACCACCGCCTTGGCCTCGGTGGGGTTTTCCTCAAGCCAGGTGTTCAGCGCCTCGCCGACCAGGCTCTCCACCACGGGCCGGACCTCGGAGGAGACCAGCTTGTCCTTGGTCTGAGAGGAGAATTTCGGATCGGGCACCTTCACGGAGAGAACCGCGGTCAGCCCCTCGCGGCAATCCTCGCCGGAGAGCGAGACCTTTTCCTTCTTGGTCACGCCCGAAGTCTCGGCATAGCCCATCACCTGCCGGGTGAGGGCGGCGGCGAAGCCCGTGAAATGGGTGCCACGGTCGCGCTGGGGAATGTTGTTCGTGAAGCAGAGGACATTCTCGTGGTAGCCGTCGTTCCAGGACAGCGCGGCTTCCACGGTGATGCCGTCGCGCTCTGCGCGGATCACGACGGGCTTGGCGATGAGGCCCTGCTTGGAGCGGTCCAGATAGCGCACGAAGGCCTCGACGCCGCCCTCGTACATCAGCTCCTCGACCTTCGGCTCCGGGCCTCTGGCGTCAGTGAGAACGATCCGCACGCCGGAATTCAGGAAGGCAAGTTCGCGCAGCCGGTGCTCCAGCGTGCCGTAGTCGAAGACGATCTTGGTGAAGGTCTCGGGGCTCGGCAGGAAGGTGACACGGGTGCCGCGCTTTCCCGCCGGCGCCTCGCCCACGACCTTCAGCGGTGCTTCGGCATCGCCGTGCCGGAAGCGCATGTAATGCTCTTTCCCGTCCCGCCAGACGGTCAGGTCGAGATGGGTGGAGAGGGCATTCACCACCGAAACGCCGACGCCGTGCAGGCCGCCGGAGACCTTGTAGGAATTTTGGTTGAACTTCCCGCCCGCATGCAGCTGGGTCATGATGACCTCGGCGGCGGAAACCCCTTCCTCCTGATGGATGTCGGTGGGAATGCCGCGTCCGTCGTCGGTCACCGTGACGGAGCCGTCGGCGTTCAGCGTCACCGTGACTTCCTGCGCATAGCCGGCGAGGGCTTCGTCGATGGCATTGTCCACCACCTCGTAGACCATGTGATGCAGGCCGGAGCCGTCATCGGTGTCGCCGATATACATGCCCGGCCGCTTGCGCACCGCATCGAGGCCCTTGAGGACCTGGATGGACTGGGCGCCATAGTCATTGGGGGACGCCGCGGGCGCTGGCTCGGCCATGATGGTGTCTCGAATCGTTGAAAGCGTTGAAGTCTTAATACCGCAAACCCGCGGTTATTTGGTGGCGAGCGTCACCGCCGCGCCTGCCATGGCGATTCCGCAGCTGCGGTTCAGCCAGCGCATGGCGCGGGAAGAGGCGATGAGGCGCCGTGCGCGATCCGCCACCACCACATAGGCGGTAAAAACCAGCGACAGGACCAAGGCGATGATGACCGCCATTTCGGCGAAGCCGAGCAGGCTCAGATGGCTGAGATCCACCAAAGTGGGCAGCAGCGCGAGATAGAAGGCCATGGTCTTGGGGTTGCCCATGGAGAGGGCGAGCCCCGCACCGAACAGTTCGAAGGTCCCGCGCTCGTCTGACGCGTGGGGGGCCAAGGCGGCCGGCGCTGCGGGCGCGGTCCAGAGCCGATAGGCGAGATAGAGCAGATAAGCGGCCCCGGCGAGCCGCACCAGGATGAACAGGCTGCCGAGGGCCGCTGCCAGCGCGGCAAGGCCGAGACAGGCGGCCGCGAGCCAGAGCATGTCGCCGAGCGCGAGCGCCGCGATAAAGGCGACGGATCCGCTGCGGCCCCGGGCCAGGGTCCTGGCCACGATCGCGACCACCGCCGGTCCTGGCGAAACGGCAGCCAAGGTGAGGATGCCCGCGAACAAGGCGAGAGTGCCGAAATCCATGGCTCTCCTGTGCGCGCGCGCGTGCCCGAGGTCAAGTCCCCGGGCCGCGCCGCGTTCGGAAAGGCGAGGATCGATCAGCGGGCGGCGGATGCGGCGCTTGCGCCTTCCTGGCGGCCGATCGCCTGCAGGTGACTGTGCAGGGAGAGATGATCGAGCGTCTTCAGCGGCAGCGCCGCGAAGGCAAGGACGCGGTTGCGCAGGTAATGGAACGCGGTCTCGAACGCGCGCTCCTTTTCAATGGGCGAGCCGTCCACCTTCGAGGGGTCTTCTATCCCCCAGTGCGCCGTCACCGGATCGCCCGGCCAATCGGGCAAGTCCTCGCCGGCCGCGTCGTCACACAAGGTGAAGATGAAGTCCATCTCCGGCGCATCCGGCCCGGTGAAATCCGAAAGGGGCTCGAACCGAAGGCCTTCCGTCTCGAAGCCTTCAGCGGAAAGGACTTCGAGCGCCATGGGGGCGACGGTCCCGTTGGGATCGGTACCCGCGGCATAGGCACGGAAGCGGTCTCCGGCCTGTCGGTTCAGTATGGCCGCGGCCATCACCGAACGGCCCGCATTGCCGGTGCTCAGAAACAGCACGTTGTACGGATCGATATCCTGCTGCTCGGTCATTTGCCCTCCACCACGCTTCGGCTTTCACCGGCCCGGGGGGACAAATCCCATGCGAAACATGACGAGGATGTGACGAGCTCCGTCCGAGCATCTTAGGCGACGATCGGATCGCGAGACCCGCGCCCGCTCACTTCACATAGACCCGCGTCCCAAGCGGAACGCGCTCATACAGATCGATGATGTCCTGATTCAATAGGCGGATGCAGCCCGAGGATACCTGCTCGCCGATGCTCCAGGGCTCGATGGTGCCATGCAGGCGGAACATGGTGTCGCGGTCGCCGTCATACAGATAGAGCGCGCGCGGGCCGAGCGGATTGGTCTCCCCGCCGGGCAAGCCCCCGGCATAAGGACCGTACCGCTGGGGCTGGAGGCGGATCATGTTCGCGGTGGGGGTCCAGCTCGGCCATTTTTCCTTCCGCTTGATGGTCGCCCATCCCTGGAAGGAATAGCCCTGCTTGCCAACGCCGACGCCGTATCGGATCGCGCGTCCGCCCGGCTGGACCAGATAGAGGAACTTCTGGTCCACATCCACCACGATGGTGCCCGGCGGATAATTACCCGAGAAGCTCACTTCCTGGCGCAGATATTTCGGATCGATCTCGCTGAGATCCACCGCATCGACCGGGAAGGGCTCCCCCGGGATCGGCCCATACATGGACGCGGCGGGGTTGATTGGCGCTGTCCCGGTGGTCTGGCAGGCCGCCAGGAAGAGGGGGGCACCGAATACCAGGAGACGACGGCTGATCTCGGCAGGCTTCTGTCTGTCGCTGGCCATGGGTCCCCGATGTGCAAAAATCGAATCAGTGAAATCATGCCTAGCATGGGCCGTCGGGGCAGGGGTGGCCGAGCGGCCACACCCACTGAAAACCGGGCGGGCATCCCAAATTTCTCGCGTGAACGTGAGTCAGATCCGTCAGGCGGCCTGCGTGGATACCTCTCCCGGTCGAACCGCCACGCGGTCGCTCGCGTCGATGCTGACGAAGGCCGCAGGGTCCGCTCCGGTGAGGAACACTTGGGATCCCAGATGGTCGAGAGCCTGGAACAGGCCGGCGCGCCGATCGGAATCAAGATAGGCCGCGACATCGTCCAGCAGAACGACCGGGGCGAAGGCGTGCATCGCGGTCACCAGCCGGGCATGGGACAGGGTGAGGCCGATCAACAGCGATTTCTGCTCGCCGGTGGAGCAGCGGGCGGCGGAAAGCTGCTTGGGTCCGTGCACGACCAGAAGGTCGCACACATGGGGGCCTTCGAGGGTGCGGCCGGCGGCCCGGTCCCGGCCCCGGTTCTCCCTCAGCAACACGCGGTAGCGGTCCTCCACTTCCAGGGCCGGCCGGTCGGCGAGCCATCTTTCGATGGTCCCATCCAAGCCCATCTCCGCGAAGGGGAAGGGGGAGGCATCATCCCGCGTGGCGGCGATCTGAGTGGCAAGGCGCGCCACGGTCTCAAGCCGCGCCGCCGCAACCGCGACGGCCAGCTCCGCCACCTCGTGCTCAAGCGCATCCAGCAGGCGGGGGTCTCCCTGCTCCTCCAGGATGCGGTTGCGTCCGCGCAGCGCGCGCTCAAGGGCATTTACGCGGGCGCCATGATCCCCATCCACGGCGAGGACAAGGCGGTCCAGGAAGCGGCGGCGCTCTGAGGGTGGGCCTAGAAAGAGCCCGTCCATTTCGGGGGTGAGCCAGATCACCTTCAGATGATCGAGAAAGGCGGCCGGGGAGGACACCGCCTGCTGGTCGATCCGGCATTTGCGGGCGGGCGTCCCCGTGCGCGGATCAACGCCGGTTCCAAGCAGCGATGCGCCAAGTGCGCCTTCGATTTGTGCCGCGACCGCCCACGACCCGTCCGCGCCGGACTGGGCCACGTCCTCCGCGCGCGCGCGGCGCAGGCCCCGGCCCGGCGAAAGAAAGGAGATGGCTTCGAGAAGGTTGGTCTTCCCGGCGCCGTTCGGGCCGGTGATCACAACCGGTCCGGTGCCAAAGGAGACCTGGGCGGAGGGATAGGACCGAAACCGGGTCAGGGTCAGGCGCCGCACCCGGGCGGCGGGCGCGGCCGCAGGGCTCATGGGCGCGGGCGCTCACACCCGCATGGGCATGAGCACGTAGAGTGCGTCGGCCTGTCCCTTGTCCCGCACGAGGGTCGGAGAGCCCGGATCAGCGAGCTTCAGCTCGGCCACCTCGCCCTCGATCTGGGCGGCAATGTCCAGCAGGTAGCGACTGTTGAAGCCGATATCGAGCGCCTCGGCCTCGTAATCCACTTCGAGCTCTTCGGTGGCGCTGCCGGAATCGGGGTTGGTGACCGACAATAGCAGCTTGCCCTCGGTCAGCGAGAGCTTGACCGCACGCCCGCGCTCGCTGGAGACCGTGGAGACGCGGTCCACGGCGGCCGCGAAATCGGCCTTGTCCACGAGCAGCGTCTTGTCATTGCCCTGGGGAATGACGCGGCCATAGTCCGGGAAGGTGCCGTCGATTAGCTTGGAGGTCAGGACCACCGAGCCCACATGGATGCGAATCTTGGTGGGGGAAAGGGACACGGTGACGCTCGCGTCCTTGTCCTCCAGCAGCTTCTGCATTTCCGCCACGGTCTTGCGCGGCACGATCACGCCCGGCATGCCGGCTGATCCCTCGGGGGCCGGCAATTGCGCCTGGGCAAGCCGATGGCCGTCGGTGGCGACGGCGCGCAGCACCTGAGCGCCCTGGCTGTTGGCCGTGGCGACATGCAGATAGATGCCGTTCAGATAATAGCGCGTCTCCTCGGTGGAGATGGCGAACTGGGTCTTGTCCACAAGCCGGCGGACCTGCGCCCCTGTGAGGGTGAAGGAATGCCCGAATTCGCCGGCGGCGAGATCTGGAAAATCCGTCTCCGGCAGGGTCTGAAGCGTGAAGCGGGCACGGCCGGCCCGCACCTGGAGCGACCCGCGCTCCCCGCTCGTCTCAAGCACCACCTGCGCGCCCTCGGGCAGCTTGCGGACGATGTCGTAGAGGACGTGGGCGGGCACTGTGGTCGCGCCGGGCTGGCCAATCTCGGCCGGCACATTTTCCACCACCTCAAGGTCGAGGTCCGTGGCCTTCAGCTCAAGACCCTCATGGCCGGCGCGCATCAGCACGTTGGCGAGGATCGGAATGGTATTGCGGCGCTCGACGACGCGGTGAACATGGCTGAGCGACTTAAGAAGCTCGGCGCGTTCGACGGTGACCTTCATGGCCGGACCCGTAACCCTTGGCTCAGGGAAAAATCGATCGGCACGGCGGGCGCCGCCCCGGCCCCCTGCGGTCGCGAAACACGAACCACGGGGGCGCCGACATTGCCGCCGCCGCGTCTGCAAAGCAAGTGCACGGAGGGATTTCTCCCCGCCCTCGTGCAGGGAATCTCGGCACTATTCGTTCACAAGCCGCTTCAGCGTCTCGATTTCCTCGGCGAGGGCGCGGTCGGTCGCGATCAAGCCATCAATCTTGCGGACCGCGTGAAGCACCGTCGTATGGTCTCGGCCGCCAAACCGCCGACCGATCTCGGGGAGCGAGCGAAGGGTCAGGGTCTTGGCGAGATACATGGCGATCTGGCGCGGCTTCACCACATTGGCGGTGCGACGCTGGGACAGCAGATCGGCCCGCGAGACATTGTAGTGCTTGGCCACCACCCGCAGGATGTCTTCCACCCGGACGCGCTTCGGGTCACTCGGGCGCACGAGGTCCCGGATCGCCGTCTCGGCCATGTCCAGCGTGACCGGCTCGCCGGTGAGGCGGTTGCAGGCAAACAGCTTGTTGAGCGCCCCGTCCAGGTCGCGTCCGCTTTGCCCCACGTTGCGGGCCAGGAGTTCCAGAACGGCGGCAGGCACCTCGAAGCCCTTGTGCTGCTCCGCCAGGGCCTGGGCGCGCGCCTTCAGGATTTCGTGGCGCAGCTCTTCTTCCAGCGGGCCAACCTCGACCACGAGGCCACCGGCGAGGCGCGAGCGCACCCGGTCGTCGAGCCCGTCGAGCTCGGACGGCGGCCGGTCCGCCGCCACCATCACCTGACGGCCGGAATCGATCAGCGCGTTGAGCGTGTGGCAGAATTCCTGCTGCATATTTTTGCCGGTCAGGAATTGCAGATCGTCAATCAACAGCGTGTCAATGGTGCGCAGGGCGTCCTTGAACGCGATCGCCGCATGGCTCTTCAAGGCCGCCACGAACCCGTACATGAACCGCTCTGCGGTCAGATAGACCACGCGACGACCGCGCGCGACCCCGGCCCAGGCCACGGCCTGGAGCAGATGGGTCTTTCCCAACCCCACTGGGGCGTGGAGATAAAGCGGGTTGAAGATAGGCGCGGCCCCGGATGCGGCATCTGCCACCTGGCGCGCTGCGGCATGGGCAAGCGTATTGGACTTGCCAAGCACGAACGTCTCGAAGGTCAAGCGGGGGTCGAGCGGGGATCCGGCAGACACATCCGCGGGAAGCGGGGCGGGAGCGGCTTGAGGGGCACTGACGGGAGCCGGCGCGGGGGCTGCCGGGCTGCGGCGCGGCTCGACGGCTGGCGCGGCCAAGGTCGCGCGCGGATCGCGCGCCTTGAGCGGCTGGCTACGAATGGCTGCGGATCGCACAGTCACGTCGACCTTGCGCGACAGGCCGGTCTCTTCGCGCCAAAGCTCAGCAAGACGCTCCAGATAGTGGCCCTGAATCCAGGACTTGAGGAATCGGGTTGGCACCGAGAGGTACACCGTCTCGGCATTAGCCTTGTCGAGTTCAAGGCGCGCGAACCAGGAGGAATAGACGTCCTCTCCGATTTCCTGACGCAGGCGAGCGCGAATAAGGTCCCAATGCTGGGCAGACTCGTCCGCCGAGGCCACGCCGGCAATGGCCGGGCCGAATTTCGCGACGTCCACGGTTTCAGGTTTCAGCATGAGGGTTTCGACCGCGCGGAGCGGCTCCCTGATTGGAAAGCACGGGCGTCTGCGCCTTAAGCGGCGCGCCGCGTGACAGAATGAATGGAGATTGGGCGGGCTGTAGGCCCGAAGAGAGCACGGCGCCGCCGGCGCGCTACGCCGAACCCTGGCTCAGGTCTCTTGCCCCTTTAAGCAGCAGGCCTGTCGATCAGCCCCTCAGGTGCCGGCAGGCCCGAGGACTTCGATCATCCCCGCTGTCTCCGGCTTCCTCTCCCCGAACGGGCGGAGAATAGCCGTGAATGGCGCCAAAAAATGCGCTGCTGCAACAGGTCATAGCCGCCCCATCTGCCGTGGACCCACTGTCCATCGGACCGTCGTTGTAAAGTTTTATTGTGATTAAAACGCGCGATCCTGAACAGCTACAGGTTCAAGGATAGAACATCATCAACTGAGTACAGGTCAGTGGCGTCTTCCGGGGTCTTTATAGAAGGGGGGTGAGCACATAAAGCACACATGCGATACCCTCCCTCGCCCACGAAGAGTCGTGAAACTTGCTGTCTGTTGATGAATTCCGGGTCAGCCCCCGGAAGCGAGTTCGAACATACACAGGCCCCGGGGGGCACGCAACGCCTTTCCCCCGGCGGACAGGATTGTGGGGGAAAGCACATTGTGCTGCGGCTCTCATTTCGCTTTTATTTCAGCCGGCAAACCACTGATCAAACAGTGAGAATCAAACGCATCGCGCGGCATCGCGAGTCTCATGGGACGTCTGTCTACAGCTAATATAATACCTCCAATTTATGTCCGTCTGGAACCATTTTTTGCCTTTGCTGGTAACCTCTTTCCCAGTCACGCTTTTTCCTGCGCGCTGCCTGACGGGGATAAGCGGGCCCGCAATGGGGCTCCGGTAGGGCGCAGACTTGACGGGCGGACCGCACCTCGCGCAGCCGAAATCTGATGGAATCGCCCGCCGAGGCGAGGGCGCGGCAGGAAGCGTGAGCGCCGTGCTTAAGCCTGCAGTGCATTCCACCCCTCTGGATTTGTTGGGTTTAGGTTGCGGCGGCGCGCAACGGCGCCCCCGGCCATCACCTGCGGGCGCCTCGTGCGACGGGATGTGGTTGGCTGATCAGGGAGCGTGCTCAAACCGTTTCATCCGCGCCTGACCCTCA
>JBFMAV010000101.1:0-9700 GCA_040755535.1 Pseudomonadota bacterium
CCCGCCCCCGCGCCGCCTGAAGCGCCGCCCCCATCATCGCCCCCCCAAGCCCCGCCGAGCGGAACCAGGGGTGGACCGCCAGCGGACCCAGCAACAGTGCGGGTTTGCCGGGGCCGGCGGTGACATGCCACAGGCGCACGGTGGCAACCAGACGCCCGTCGGGGCCATGGGCGGCCAGGGACAGCCCGTCCGCGGGCAGGCGCCCCTCGCGGATGCGCTCGGACGATTTCAGATGGCGCTCCGGCATGCAGAGGTCCAGCAGGGCCTCGCGCGCGGCAGCCTCTTCCCATTTCTCAGCGACAATCTCAGTCATCGGCACCTCCTGTGCCACAACCGACGGCCGAAAGACGCCGACCCGGCCGCGCAGAAGCGCGGCCATCATGTCCCAAGCGCGGCAAGTGCTTGCGCCTGCTGCATGGCAGGGTCGCAATCAGGCCGCACCCGGCAGGGTCGGAACGGAAGCCGTGATCCTTGTTGAAGCAGATCCGGAGGCGAAAGCGCGGGGCGCCTTCGCTGGAACGGCCTTCAGATCACGTAGGACTTCAGCGGCGGGAAGCCGTTGAAGGCCACGGCCGAATAGGTCGTGGTATAGGCGCCGCAAGCCTCGATGAGGATCTTGTCGCCAATGGCGAGGGACACCGGCAGGTCCACCGGGGTCTTCTCATAGAGCACGTCCGCCGAATCGCAGGTCGGGCCGGCCAGCACGCAGGGCGCCGTATCGTCACCGTCGCGCGGGGTGCGCAGCGGATAGCGGATCGCCTCGTCCATGGTCTCGGCGAGACCGCCGAACTTGCCGATGTCGAGATAGACCCAGCGCACCGCCTCGCCCTCGGACTTGCGGGAGATCAGGACCACTTCGGTCTCGATCAGGCCCGCATTGCCCACCATGCCGCGGCCCGGCTCCACGATGGTCTCGGGAAGCGCATTGCCGAAATGCCGGCGCAGGGCGGCGAAGATCGCGTCGCCATAAGCCTTCGCGGACGGCACGTCCTGGAGATACTTGGTGGGGAAGCCCCCGCCGAGATTGACCATGGAGAGCACGATGCCGCGCTCGGCGCATTCCGCGAAGATGCCGGCCGCAGAGGCGAGCGCCTGGTCCCAGGCGTTCACATTCTTCTGCTGCGAGCCCACGTGGAAGGACACGCCATAGGCCTGAAGGCCGAGCCGGTGCGCATGCTCCAGCACGTCCACCGCCAGTTCCGGCTCGCAGCCGAACTTGCGGGACAGCGGCCATTCAGCGCCGGCGCCGTCGCACAGGATGCGGCAGAACACCTTGGCCTGCGGCGCCACGCGGGCGATCTTCTCGACCTCCTCGTAGCAATCCACCGCGAACAGGCGCACGCCCATCTTGTAGGCGCGCTCAATGTCGCGCTCCTTCTTGATGGTGTTGCCAAACGAGATGCGCTCGGCACCGGCCCCGGCCGCGAGGGCAAGCTCGATCTCCACCACCGAGGCGGTGTCGAAGCACGAGCCCATGTCCGCCAGGGCCTTCAGGATGGCGGCGTCGGGATTGGCCTTCACGGCATAGAAGACGCGGGTGTCCGGCAACGCGCGCGAGAAGGCAGCGTAATTGGCGCGGACCACGTCCAGATCGACGACAACGCAGGGACCATCCTCGCGTCGGGTCTTGAGAAACTCGCGGATGCGATCGGTCATGGAAACCTCCCCGTGACCTGAAGCCTCGTGAAGCGCGGACAGCCGCGCGACGACAGGACGGACCGGCCTTTCGGGCCTGTCCGGGGCACGCACTCGTGGGAGAAAGGCGGTGTGGAAGCGCCTTCGTCCCGACGGGCCGTGCCCGCTTCGCCGGTCGCAAACCGGCCGCATCTTCGCGCCGAAAGCATCCCTGCCTCGGATCGGCGGAAAGCCGATGCGAAGCATCGATAGGGACGCGCGCGCTTGGAGAGGGGAATCCCGCTCCGCACGGCCGGCAAGAAGTAGTGCCTCTTCAGTAACGCCGACCTTTGGAGGGCCGACCGAGACCAAAAAAGCCCTTACGTCGTTGCTTCAAGTCACGTCCCCCGCGTGAGGAGCGGGGTGGGCCGGTTCCCTCCGGCTATCGGTCGTCCTGGCAGCTGTCCGGCCTCTTGTCCGGAGTTCCACCGACCGACACGCGACCACAGGCACGTGCGAATTTGGGCAACCGCGATGTAGGAGAATTCGCCCGCCCATGCAAGTGGCAACTTGCAAAAATTTGCACCGCAGCATCGCCTGATTGCTAGGCTGCCGCCGCAACGCACAGCAGCGCAACCTTTTATAGGCTTTGACCCCCGCGCCGGGGGCGGTGTTCACATCGCCGCGATGACCGCGCGATGCGGATAAAGCGCGCCGAGACGGCTCTGCGCTCGCCACCGCGGCACCTGAGGTCCGGCAAAGCGGGGCCGGCGGCGCTAAACCTTGGTCGTTTTGGATCATATAAGTGGATGCGTCTGTCCCCCATATGTCCGCGCTCCATCGCCGCGCGGCGGCGTTTATCCTTGATCGACGTCAAGCGCCAAGGCAGATTGCCACTCTAAGATTGGAAGAATTCGCGATCAGCCTTCGCGCTTTCGGCCCACCCCGCGCCCCGGGACGATTATGAACTACGATTCCTTCTTCGCCGATGCCGTCGACGCCCTGCGCCGGGAACGCCGCTATCGCACCTTCGCCGAAATCGAGCGCGACGCGAGCCGCTTCCCCCGCGCGCTCTGGCATTCGGCCGGCGGCCCGCGCGAGATCGTGGTGTGGTGCTCAAACGACTATCTCGGCATGGGCCGCCATCCGGCCGTGATCGAGGCCATGCGCGAGACCGCCTCGCTGCGGGGCGCCGGAGCAGGCGGCACGCGCAACATCTCCGGCAACAGCCACGAGATCGTCACTCTGGAACACGAGTTGGCGGACCTGCACGGCAAGGAGCGCGGCCTGATCTTCACGTCGGGCTATGTCTCCAATGCCACCGGCATCTCCACCATCGTCAAACTGGTTCCCGACTGCGTGGTCATCTCCGACGAGCTGAACCACAATTCCATGATCGAAGGCGTACGCCAGGGTGGCCGGCAGAAGGCCATCTTCCGGCATAACGACGTCGCCCATCTCGAAGAATTGCTCCAGGCGGCGGGCAATCGTCCCAAGCTGGTGGTGTTTGAAAGCGTCTATTCCATGGACGGCGACATCGCCCCCATGGCGGAGATCTGCGATCTCGCGGAACGCTATGGCGCCATGACCTATCTCGACGAAGTGCATGCGGTTGGCATGTACGGCCCGCGCGGCGCTGGCGTTGCCGAGCGCGACGGCGTCATGCACCGCATCGACGTGATCGAAGGAACGCTGGGCAAGGCCTTCGGCGTGGTGGGCGGTTATCTCACCGGCAAGCGCGTTGTCATGGACGCGGTGCGCTCCTACGCACCCGGCTTCATCTTCACCACCGCCCTGCCCCCCGCTGTGGCGGCGGCGGCCACCGCCTCCATCCGCCACCTCAAGTCCTCCCAGGCGGAGCGCCAGGGCCAGCGCGCCCAGGTGGCCAAGACCAAGGCGGCGCTTGCCGCCGCCGGCCTGCCGCAGATGGAAACGCCCACCCACATCATCCCTGTCATGGTGGGCGACGCGAAGGCTTGCAAAGCGGCGAGCGACGTGCTGCTGGCGGAGCACAGCATCTATATCCAGCCCATCAATTATCCGACCGTGCCGCGCGGCACCGAGCGCCTGCGCATCACGCCCACCCCTTTCCATACCGACAAGATGATCGCGCATCTCGCCGAATCGCTGAGCGATGTGTGGGCGCGGCTGGACCTGCCGCGCGTGGCGGGCCACCAAGCGCCGCTGCGCGCTGCTGTCGGCGCAAAGGCGATCGCCCTGCCGATGGCGGGCGGCTGAGGACGCACCGGGAGCCCACGGTGAGCCCGCGACGCACGCTGGCGCTCTGCGCCATGGCCGGCGCCATGGCGATCGCCCTCCCCTGCCTTGCCGGCGCGGGCCCCTCTTTCGATTGCGCGAAAGCCCGCTCCAAAGTTGAAAAGGCAATCTGCGGCAGCGTTGCCCTTTCCGCGCTCGACCAGCGGGTGGCCACAGCCTATGCCAAGGCCATGGCCCGTCTCGACGGCGCGGCACAGGCGGCGCTGCGAGCCGACCAGCGGCTTTTTCTCGATGCGCGCGACAGTTTCTTCGGCACCCCGGACTATGATCTGAAATCGGACCTGGCCGACCGAGCGGCATGGCTGGATCGCGTCGACCCCGACGCCGTCAAGGGGTGGGACGGGACATGGGGCAGCGTGATGGGGGAGGTCACGCTCTCCAATGGGGGGCGCACGGCAGCGATTGACACGGTCGCGCTCACCCAAAGCCATCCCACCTGCTTGCTCCAAGCGGCGACAGTCCCCACGGACGGCGGCCTGATCGTCGGCGGATCTCCGGCCGACCTCAAGGAGAATGACGGGTGGACGGTCCGCCTGACGCGCTCCGGCGTGGCGCTGAGGGCGGAGCTTCTTCCTCCGAAGGGTGGCGACGGCGCCGGAGGCCCGCCCTTTTGCGGCCATATCGCGTCCATCGGCGGCACTTTCCTGCCGCTGCGCTGACACTTCATTCGCCGGCGAATAATTCTAAAAAGAATGCATGCCTACAGCGGCGGCGCCCCCTTCTTTGACGATTACACTCAAATATACTGACGCCCGAATTGCTAATGGAGGCGGGCCTTGGATTTCGGCGACCCATTATATTGGTCTATACTAGGAGTTGCAGGAGTCTTTTGCGGACTGCTCAACACACTGGCCTCCTCTGGATCCGCGGTCAGCCTTCCCCTGCTGATAGGCATTCTCGGCATCAGTGAAGGCATGGCCAATGCCACCAACCGTCTCCCTGTTCTCGTCGGGGCGGTGATGGCGACATACAGCTTCGCGAAGCGCGGTCAGATGGATTGGTCCGCCGCCATCCGCCTCACCCCCCCGGCGGCGGCTGGCAGCGTCCTGGGTGTTCTGGCGGCGGAGGCGCTGTCCGACCAGACCTTGTCCTTCATCATCGATGGAGCGGTTTTTGTCGCTCTTATTCTGGTGATGACCAAGCTCAAGGCCATTATGGTCAAGAATCACAATCATCTGCCGACCATTCACTGGCGCGGCATGGTCGTGGTCTTCTTCGTCGGCTTCTGGCTCGGTTTCATCGTCCTGGACGGCGCGACCTATCTGATGATGGTCCTGATGCTGTTCTTCTATTACGACCTGCCGGAGGCAAACGCACTTAAGAGCCTTCTGATCGCGGTGACCTCCCTGCTCCCGGTGCTCATGTTCGCAAATGACGGCAAGATCCTCTGGATGGAGGGTGGCGTCCTGGCCATCGGAAGCGTGATCGGCGGCTATCTGGGCGTGGTCCTGTCCAATGTGCCGAATTCCCGCACGATCGCGGTCCGGTTGCTGGTGGTCGTGATCTCGCTGGAACTCGTGCAACTGGTCTGGCGCGCGACGGGGCCATTGCGCGCCTGAAGGCGATAGAGCGATTGGGGACACACAGGCGGGGCGTGCCCGTCCGAGCGCCCCTTGCGCCCGGCACACCAGGGACAGGGGGCGCCGTGGTTTCAGGCAGGGGTTGCCCCGCTCCGCCCCGCCTGCGCACACTTTCTCGACGCTGGCGCAGGGCTGCGCCTTCGCAGCAATCGAGATACACATGGTGGACCTCTCCCCTGACCTGCCGACGGTGGCGCTGTTCCGCGATGCCACCGAAACCCTCTTCGCCCTGGCCGAGGGGCGACGGGCAAACGAGCCCGACGCGCCTCTCGTCCCGCAGCGCCATTTCGTTCGGGACGCGGATGAAGCACACCGCATCGCTCTGGAGGGGCCGGATCCCATCGTGGGCATGTCGCTGGATGACCTGCTCGTCTGTCGGCGAATGTCCCACCCCGCGGCAAGCGAACTGGTCGCCTTCTGCGCGGTGCATCGGGGCTTCCTCCGCCTCATGTCCGCGCCCGGCCTCACCCGCATCGCGGACCTTCGGGGACGTCGGATCGCCGTGGACACCGATACCGGCTATGCCGCGGCGCTGTTCGAGATCCTGCGGCGCGAGGGGCTCGCGCGCGGGCGGGATTATGAGGTCGTCTATGCGGGAGCGACCAATGTCCGCTTCCAAAAGCTCGTGGCGGGCGGCTTCGATGCAACGCTGCTCGGCACGCCTTTCTCGCGACTTGCGCAGGCGCGCGGCTTCAATGCGCTTGGCAGGGTTGTCGATGCGCTCGGCGGCTATCAGGCCATCGTTCTGTGCGGGCGTCGGTCCTGGCTCGATGCCCACATGGCGCAGGCCGACGCCGTGGCGCTGTGCCTGACCCAGACGCTTGCGTGGGCGCGGGCCGCAGCCCACCAGGGATGCCGCGACGCCTTGCTGCGCGAGACACTGCCCGGTTGCCCCGCTCCCGTGCTCCAGGCCATCGCGGACGATCTGTTCGGCCCCGACAGCGACATGGTTGTGGGTCGGTATCCGGACCCCAAGGATATCGCCGTGGTGACCTCGCTGTTCAATGCTTCCCGCGGCACAAGCCTGGGCGCATCCGATGTCGCATGCGCCTGGCGGTAGCGCCACGCGCTCAGCCTCTTCGGATCGAAAGCCGCGCCTGATTCATCTGCTGGAGATTTGCTGCGATCCGGCGATGCGACCGGATCCGACAGCCCCGCGCCAAGGCCCTCCGGGCGGACGAACGCCCGCCCGGAGGGGAGATGTCATTCGGCGCCGAGATAGGCGTATTGTGCCGTCCGACGTGGATTGCGCAGGGTGGTCGCGTTAGCGGCCTGCAGGGGCTGGATATCCCAGGAGAAGTCGGAACTGAGCGTCGCCACCATCGAATAGACGTTGATCGGGAAAGCCACATTGGCCGGGTTGTTGATGTTGGTGATGTCGAGCACCTGACCCGGCAGGTAATTCCCGAAAGCCACCCAATATTGCGGGTGCGGGGTGAAGATGGCGTTGTCATTGGGATAGGCCTGCACCGCGAAGGTGCCGGACCCCGACATGCCGATGCCGATGGACGCCTGGTTTGGGGGAAAACCCGAGGACGTATTGATGGTCAGCGAGCCAGGGTTACCGCCTGTGGTGGGTGCTTCGAAGCCATAGGCCCCGGCGACATAGTCGAACAGGATCTTGTTGACGCCCTTGGGATCGGCGGGGACGACCTGGCTCGCAATGAAGGTGACCCCGGGGGTCAAGGTGCCGGTTTCGGACCAGACAAAGGAATAGTCGATGGTCCAGGTGAAATCGACCACCGTTCCCGGCCGGGCCTGCTTGGCGAACCAGGCGAGCGAGACGACGTTGGGCACGCCGATGTTCGGATCCTGCTGATAGCAGAGGAAAGATCGCGTGGCCGAACTGTTGTTGACGAAGCGCAGCGTATACTGAGTCATGGTCTTCTCCTGAGAGAAACGACGGCTTGACCGACAGGGGCCGCCAGGATTGGCTCGCCTCGGATACAGACCCGCATCCCGTCCCGCGCCTGTTCGCACGCCCCCGGCAAACGCCGGTTGCGCGAAAGAGGATAAGGATGAACGGGAGGTGGCCGGCCTCACGGAAGCTGAAGCGGCCGGGATCCGTCGATCCGGCCGGCACCAGAGTTCCATGCCTTTGAAGCGGTTGCGCTCCGCCAGCCCGAAGTCGGACCGATGGCGCGCAATCAAGAGCATGACCGGCGGCGAAGGCGAAAACCGGGAATTCGCTCCTCTCGCACGGGTGCGGAAGACAGACAGACCCCCCAGCCAAGCCCCGGCAACCGGACCATAAGGTCGGCGACAGAGAACCGGCCCCTCCCCCACGGAAGGCGAGGAAATGCAAGGCCGGACTGACATATCTACGGGAACAGCACCCGCGACAGGCGAGCAATGGCACTCTACACTTAAAAATATATACGTCAAGAGTTGACAACCATTAATTGCAAACTCTACGGTCCGCATGCTTGTTCCGGGCAAGAGCCCTCACCGACCTCAACAAATATCAAGTGATCTACTTCGGCGCTGTCCGGCGCCATTCTCACAGGGAGACGGACATGTCTTGGACCATCACCAATCGGCAGGCGGATCCGATGACTTTCACCTTGGACAACGGCACGTCGGGCGTGGTCCAGGGGGGCCAGTCTGCCGTGGTCACCGTCGGCGTCGCGCGGGTGGCCTATCACGGCCTGCACTATGCTCGTGTTGGGATTTGGCCTTTCCCTGACGGGCAGGTGCTGGATGCGCGGTATGACGGGGGACAGAATATCAGCATCAAGAATCCGGCCACCCAGGTCACCTGCATCTTCCAGTACACGCCATCGGCGGGCTGACCGGCCCAAGGCGCGCCTGCGCATATGGCATGTGCTCAGGCCTCGGGCGGATCCCTGGCCACCTCCTGCCAGAAGTCGAGGCAGGTGCGGGCCATGCGCAGACCAAGATCCAGGGGCGCCATCCTACGGCGTCCCTGGCGCTCGCTATAGTGGAGCGCGATGGCCTCCAGGATCGCGATCCGCTCGCGATAGAGCCGCACCTGATCCTCCGCCAGGGCCACCAGGGCCTCGCGGCTCATGAATTCTGAGAAAAAGAGTTGCAGGACCGCCATGTCCCGCATCTCGAAGACCTCGCCCGGCGGGCTTACCAACCACGCATCGAGGGCCGCGCGCCCGGCCTTGGTGAGCGAATACACCTTGCGGTGGCGCCCCCCCTCCTCGCGCTCTTCCTCCAGCAGGCCGGCGGCGGTCAGCCGCTCGGGCTCGCCATACAGCTGGGAATGGGGGAAGGGCCAGAAATAGTTCACGGATCGCCCCGCCGCGCGCTTCAGCTGATAGGGCGTGGATGGTCCGCGCAGGCCGATGAGGCCCATCACCAGATAGGAGACGGCGCTCAGTCGCACGGCGGGTTCCGCGGCGATGGAATGCGGTTGCTTTGACATAGTCCGATTCATACCGTACTATAAAAACCATCCAAAGGAGATCGGCCGTTTAGGCCGACGTGGGGAGGTATGCCATGTTCGGCGCGAAACGCATCCCGCAATTATCGCGTGCCCATTGGGTCCCCGACACGTCCGAGCCCGTCCTGGAAGTCACGCTCGGGGACGCGCTGCATGCCGCCGCGGCCCAATGGGGCGAGCACATCGCGCTGGTGGAGGGCACCGAGGCGGGCGGCCGGCGCTGGACCTATGCCGCCCTACTGCGGGACTCCCTTCGCGCGGCGCAGGCCTTGTCGAGCCGCTTCGCGCCGGGCGAACGGGTGGCGATCCTCGCCGCCAACTGCCCGGAATGGGTGCAGGTTGAATTCGGCGCGGCCCTGGCCGGCCTGACCCTCGTGACCGTCAATCCGGCCTTCCTCCCCAAGGAAGTCGCCTATGTGCTGCGCCAGTCGAGGGCGTCGGGCATCATCGTCCAGAACCGGTTTCGCGGCCGCGATCTCTGCGCGCTGATCGCCGACATCCGTGGCGAGCTGCCCGAGTTGCGCGAGACGCTCGCGCTGGATACCTGGCAGGCGCTTCTTACGGTCGCCCCGGCCAACCTGCTACCTTCGGTTGCGCCGACCGATATCGCCCAGATCCAATACACGTCTGGCACCACGGGCTTTCCCAAGGGCGCCCAGCTCACCCATCGCGGGCTCGCCAACAATGGTCGCTTCTTCGCCCGCGCGCTGCGTGCGGGACCCGACGATGTTTGGGTCAATCCCATGCCCATGTTTCACACCGCCGGATGCGGCTTGGTGACCCTGGGGGCGCTTCAGACCGGCGGCCGGCATGTGCT
>JBFMAV010000102.1:0-9258 GCA_040755535.1 Pseudomonadota bacterium
GCGCCGGCCCAAAGCGCGCCCGGCCAAGGCGCCCCGCGCACGCCGCCCGCCACCGCCCCCAGCAAGCCCACCGGAGCGACCCGATGATCGTGATGAAATCCGCCCTCGCCCCGGCGCTGGCCCTGTGTCTGTGCCTCATTGTTCCGACAAGCGCGGCACTGGCGCAGGCAGCGGGGCAAGGCAATGTGCCGAATGCGCTCCAGGGCTTTGCCGCCAACCGCGACCAGCCGGTGCGCATCACGTCCAATACGCTGGAGGTGCGCGACAAGGACAAGATCGCCGTGTTCGCCGGAAACGTCGTGGTGGTGCAGGGCGACACGACCATGCGCAGCCCCGAATTGTGGGTGTTCTACGAGGGCAATGCGGCCCCCATGGACAACCAGCCGCAGAGCACAAGTTCCATCAAGCGCCTGGAGGCGAAGGGCGGCGTCGTGGTGCAGACCAAGGAGCAGACGGCGACAGGGGATACCGGCATCTTTGAGATGAAGAGCAACACGGTGACCCTCACCGGCAAGCCGGTGGTGCTGACCCAGGGGCCGAACGTGGTGCGCGGCCAGAAGCTGACCGTGGACCTCATCACCGGAGTTTCGCGCATCGAGGGCGGGCGCGTGGAAAGCCTGATCGTGCCGGGCAGCGTGAAGCCGCCGGAGGGCGCGGCGCCGCCGCCCCGCCGCTGACGCACCGGCGGGGGGCCGCGGAGCGAGGCGTAGTGTCGCGTTTCGCTACTTTTGCGATCGGCCCGAATTTTGCATGTTGCATTGATCGCCCACTCGGGAAAAACTGACCCCGATCGAGGCTGGGCCTGTGCCGTAAAATGCGGCAGGGTGCCCGCTTCCGAAGGACGCCGTCGAACTTATTGCACTGCACCTAGGTCGGTAAAGCGTTCTTTGCCCCGAATGAAGGCTCAGGTCCCGGCGGCTTAGATAACCGCTGGCCCGGCCCTCGACCCATTGGCGGATTGGGGTGGCGGCGCTCGACGCGCCTTGCCCCACCCGCGCGACCGGAGGCGTTGGCTTGAACGTCCTAGGCATGTTCGGTTCCCGATCCAAATCCCCCGCGCCGGCCGATCAGGCGGCATGGGAGGAGGAAGAGATGGCCGACGACGAAACGCTCTATGAAGGAGATGGCGGCGCGGACCTCGGCTATGGCGTGCCCCATGCGGTGCAGGAAGAAATATCGCTCGCCGCCTATGACCTGAAGAAGAGCTATGGCGGCCGCCAGGTGGTGCGCGGCGTCAGCGTCAATGTGCGGCGCGGCGAGGCGGTGGGCCTGCTCGGACCCAATGGCGCGGGCAAGACCACGGTCTTCTACATGATCACCGGCCTGGTGAAGGCGGAGGCCGGGCGGATCATGCTGGAGGGGCACGACGTGACCCCCATGCCCATGTATCAGCGCGCGCGGCTTGGCATCGGCTATCTGCCGCAGGAAGCCTCCATCTTTCGCGGCCTCTCGGTGGAGGACAATATCCTCGCCGTGCTCGAAGTCTCCGAGAAAAGCCGCAAGAAGCGGCGCGAGGAGGTGGACGCGCTGCTGGAAGAGTTCAAGATCACCCATGTGCGCAAGTCGCCCTCCATCGCCCTGTCGGGCGGCGAGCGGCGGCGCGTGGAAATCGCCCGCGCGCTGGCAAGCCGCCCCTCCTTCATGCTGCTGGACGAGCCTTTCGCGGGCATCGATCCCATCGCGGTTGGCGACATCCAGGCGCTGGTGCGCCACCTGACCACGCGCGGCATCGGCGTGCTCATCACCGACCACAATGTGCGCGAGACACTGGGCCTGATCGACCGGGCCTATATCATCCATTCCGGCGCGGTGCTGATGGAAGGCGACCGGGACTCGGTGGTGAACAGCGCCGATGTGCGGCGCCTCTATCTCGGCGAGGAATTCCGCCTATGACGCCCGCCCATCCCACCACCAAGGGGGAGACCGGCTGATGGCGCTCGGCCCCCGCATGGAGTTCCGCCAGACCCAGTCTTTGGTGATGACGCCGCAGCTGATGCAGGCCATCAAGCTGCTGCAATTCTCCAACCTGGAACTGGCGGCCTATGTGGAGGCCGAACTGGAGCGCAATCCGCTGCTGGAACGCGCCGCGGAGGAGCCGGAGATCGAGATCCCCGGTGTGCGCGAGGAGCCCCCGGCTCCGCCGCCCAGCGAGGATGCGCGGGCCGGCGACTGGATGGAGGCGGGCGAGGATCCGAGCCGGGCGACCATGGAAGCGCGGCTCGACACCGACCTTGGCAATGTGTTTCCCGACGATGCCCCCTCCCCCGGCGCCGGCGCCTCGTCAACGACGGGATCGCTGTCGGACTGGAGCGGCGGCGAGCGCGGCGAGGACTATAACCCGGAAGCCTTCCTGGCCACCCAGACGACCCTCGCCGACCATCTGGAAGCCCAGCTCGCCGTTGCGGAGACCGATCCGGGGCGGCGCCTGATTGGCCTCAACCTGATCGGCCTGATCGACGAGACCGGCTATTTTACCGGGGACCTCGCCCAGGTGGCGGACCTGCTTCAAGCGGACCTTGCCGAAGTGGAGCGGGTGCTTGCCTTGATCCAGACCTTCGAGCCCTCGGGCGTCGGGGCGCGCAGCCTGTCGGAATGCCTCGCCATCCAATTGCGGGAGCGGGACCGGTGCGACCCCGCCATGCAGGCCCTGCTCGCCCATCTCGACCTGCTCGCGCGCCATGACCGCAATGCCCTGAAGCGGGTCTGCGGCGTGGATGCGGAAGACCTCGCCGACATGATCGCCGAGATCCGGCGGCTCGATCCCAAGCCGGGGCTCGTGTTCGGCTCGACCGTGGTTCACCCCGTGGTGCCGGACGTGTTCGTGCGCCCCAGTCCCGAAGGTGGCTGGCTGGTGGAACTGAATTCCGACACCCTGCCCCGCGTCCTGGTGAACCAGACCTATCACGCCACCATCGCCCGCGCCGCCCGCTCCAGCGCCGACAAGACCTTCCTCGCCGACTGCCTGCAGAGCGCCAGCTGGCTGACCCGCTCGCTGGACCAGCGCGCGCGCACCATCCTGAAGGTGGCAAGCGAGATCGTGCGCCAGCAGGAGGGCTTTCTCGATCACGGGGTGCGCCATCTGCGCCCGCTGAACCTGCGCACCGTGGCCGACGCCATCGGCATGCATGAATCCACCGTCTCGCGGGTCACCTCCAACAAATACATTTCCACGCCGCGCGGCGTGCTGGAGCTGAAGTTCTTCTTCTCGTCCGCCATCGCCGCCTCGGGCGGGGGCGAAGCGCATTCGGCCGAGGCCGTGCGCCACCGCATCAAGGCGCTGATCGATGCGGAAGGCTCGGACGATATTCTCTCCGACGACACGCTGGTTCAGAAGCTCAAGGCCGAGGGCATCGACATCGCCCGGCGCACCGTCGCCAAATATCGCGAGAGCATGAATATCGCCTCCTCGGTGCAGCGCCGCCGGGAGAAGCACGCCCTGCGGCCGGAGAGCGCCGACGCCTGACGGGCCGGTCTTAGAGCATGCTCTATCAATAGTTTAGAGACTGATTCACCGATCAGGTTGCTTCAACCTGACCGGATCAGGCTCTAGAGGGGCGGCGTGCCGTTGCGCCCCAGGACCGCGCCGGCGAGATAGAGCGACCCGCAGATGAGCACGCGCGGCGGCGGGGACAGGGGATAGGCGGTGAGCCCGTCGAGGGCGCCCTCCACATCGCGCGCCACCGAGGCGGAAAAGCCGAGCTGGGCCGCCACCGCCGCCAGATCCTCGGGCGGCAGTCCCGCTTCGCTGCCGGGCACCGGCACCGCGATCACCTCGCGGGCGAGGCCGACGAAATGGGTGAGGAAGCCCGAGACGTCCTTGGCGGCCAGCATGCCCATCACCAGGACCAGCGGGCGGGGATAGCGGTCTTCCAGTTCCGCCAAGGCGCCCGCGACCACCGCGCCGCCGCCGGGATTATGCCCGCCATCCAGCCACAGTTCGGCGCCCTCCGGCGCATGGTCGATCAGGGTGCCCGTCGGCAGGCGCTGCATGCGGGCGGGCCAGTCGGCGCCGCGAATGCCCGCTTCCAAGGCAGGCGCGCGCACCGGGAAGCGCCGGGCCGCCCGGATGGCGGCCACCGCGAGCCCGGCATTGGCGATCTGATGCGCGCCGACCAGACGGGGGCGGGGAAGGTCGAGCAGCCCGTCCTCGTCCGCATAGACGAGCCGGCCGCCTTCCTCATGGACGGTCCATTGCTGGCCGCAGGCAAACAGCGGCGCGCGCTGGCGGGCCGCCGCGCGCTCGATCACGGTGAGCGCCTCGGGCGTCTGCTCGGCCACCACCACGGGCACATTGCGCTTGATGATGCCGGCCTTCTCCCCCGCGATGGCGGAAAGGGTCGGCCCGAGGAATTCCACATGGTCGATGGAGATGGGCGTGATGACGCTCGCCACGGGCGCGTCGATCACATTGGTCGCGTCGAGCCGCCCGCCAAGGCCGACTTCCAGCAGCAGCACGTCGGCGGGAACGTCCGCGAACAGCAGGAAGGCGGCGGCGGTGGTGATCTCGAACAAGGTGATGGGCGTGCCGTCATTGGCCGCTGAGGCCCGCTCCAGCGCCTGCGACAGCGCCGCATCGCTCACCAGGGCCCCGGCAAGGCGGATGCGCTCGTTGAAGCGCACCAGATGGGGCGAGGTGTAGACATGAACGCGCAGCCCCGCCGCCTCCAGCATGGCGCGCAGGAAGGCGAGCGTGGAGCCCTTGCCGTTTGTGCCCGCCACATGGATGACGGGCGGCAGGCGCCGCTCGGGATGGTCCAGCGCCTCAAGAAGGCGGTGGACGCGATCCAGCGACAGGTCGATGCGCTTGGGATGGAGCGCCGACAGCCGCTCCAGTATGGCGTCGGGGCCGGCCGGATCTGGCGCGGTGGCCATGAAGGGGCGAGCCGAGCGGCTCAGGCGGAGGCGGGGCGCGGCAGGCGCGCCTTCGGCGGGATGCCCGGCGCCTTCACCAGCATGCGGCACAGGCGCGCCAGCGTGTCGCGCATCTCATGGCGGTGGACCACCATGTCGATCATGCCGTGCTCGCGCAGATATTCCGCGCGCTGGAAGCCGTCCGGCAGCTTCTCGCGGATCGTCTGCTCGATGACGCGCGGCCCGGCGAAGCCGATCAGCGCGCCGGGCTCGGAGATCTGCACGTCGCCCAGCATGGCGTAGGAGGCGGTGACGCCGCCGGTCGTGGGATTGGTCAGCACCACGATATAGGGCTTGCGCGCCTCGCGCAGTTCCTGGATGGCGACCGTGGTGCGCGGCATCTGCATGAGGGAGAGGATGCCCTCCTGCATGCGCGCGCCGCCCGAGGCGGCGAAGATGATGAAGGGCGTGCCCTTGGCGGCGGCGGTCTCAAGACCGGTCACCACCGCCTCGCCGGCGGCCATGCCGAGCGAGCCGCCCATGAAGGAGAAGTCCTGCACCGCGATGGTGACGGGGAGCCCTTCCAAAAGGCCGGTCGCGACCTTCACGGCGTCCTGCATGCCGGTCTTGGAGCGGGCATCCTTCAGGCGGTCGGCATAGCGGCGCTCGTCGCGGAATTTCAGCGGGTCCACCGCCACGTCGGGCAGGGCGATCTCTTCATAGGCCGCATCGTCGAAGGTCGCCTTCAGGCGCGCGATGGCGCCCATGCGCATATGGTAGCCCGAGCCCGGAATGACGAAGAGATTGGCCTCCAGGTCCTTGTGAAAGACCATCTGGCCCGTCTCGGGGCATTTCACCCAGAGATTTTCCGGCACCTCGCGGCGGGCGAGGAAGTCGCGGATTTTCGGGCGGACGACGTTGGAGATCCAGTTCAACGGGCAACTCCTGCGGGCGGGCGGGCCTGGAGGTCGGCGGCGACCTCACCCCGACCGGGACGAAAGGCGCGGGGTGACCCGCATGTCCCGCTCCAGGGTCGGCGCTTCTATGTAGCGGCAGGCGCGCCGCGACGGAAGCCTCTTCGCTGCGGTGCAAATGCGGCGCGGGCATGGCCTTGCCCCGTCAAACCCCGCCCGGCGCGGAATATGGGCACCCATCAGCGCGCGGCCGGGGGCCTGGGGCTGGGCGCAAGGGCAAGGACGGCGGTGAGAGCGCGCACATAGTCGAGCACCAGGCCGGGCGTCCAGGCCATGGTGGTGGCGCGATGGCGCAGCATGCCGGCGGCCCAGAATTCGGGGCTCACGATCAGTTGCAGGAGAAAGCCGGGCGTCGCCACCGGGGCGAACACGCCCTCCAGCCCCGCATCCAGAGCTTTGACCACCGCGCTGGAGCAATTGCGGTTGGTGAGATTGTAGGTGGTGTCGCGCCGATATTCCGCCCAGAAGGCGCGCAGGGCCGCGGCGTCGATGCCCGTCACGTCGATCTGGAAGCTGGAGGGGCACCAGTCCTTGCTTTCATAGGCATAGGTCGGCTGGAAGGTGCCCGCGACGTCATTGTCCGGCGTGGCCCGCAGGAGGCGGGCGAAATCGGAGGTGGATTGCTCGATCTCCTTGGCCGGGTAGTGGCTGATATAGAGGTCTGGGGCCAATTCCAGGGCGGAATGCCCCGTGGAAACGTGGCCTTGCGCATCGGTCGCGGCGATATAACGTTCGATCCCGTGATGGAGGCGCGGCAAGGCGCCCGTGGGCGTCCAGACATGCACCCGCGCGCTGACGCGCTGGTGCCGCGCGGGCGCGCCGGCCGCTTCCGGCCCCTCCAGGATCTCCGCCGCCGTGGGCATCTGCGGCCAGCCGGTGGAGAGGATGGACGAGAGCCTCGTGTCGGGTGCCATGTAGCGCACCCGCAAGGCAAGCCCCAGCAGCCCGGCCGCCGAGACCATCAGCAGCAGGCCGACATCGGACCCCACTTCCGCGCGATAATTGCTCGGCCAGGGTGACAGCGACCAAAGGCCCAGCAGGAGTTCGACGATCCCTTTGACGCAAGAGGGCCGCCAGCCGGGAAAGCGCACCACGAGCGCGCTGCCCGCGCGCCAAAATCCATCCAGGGTGAGAAAGGTGCCGACCAGCATCGCAACGGCGAAGGCGCTGTGCCGGGGGACGGTGATGAGGAGGATGGCCACCGCGAAGAAGACCAGCGCCTTGCCGATGCGCCTCATGCGGGCGTGTGGCGTCAGGATGCCGGTGGCGAGAGAGAGCGTGCCGTCCAACAGAAGCGGCGCGGCGAAATAAGGAACGGTGATGCGGATTTCCTCGATGAAGGCGTCCGCGAAGAACAAGGCGCCCAGCGTCATCCAGAACAGGCCGGCGGCGCCGATGATCCACCAGCGCCGGCGAATGAGGTCCGCGCCAAGCAAAAGAAGAAACAGCTGAACCATCTGGCCTCAAAATGTGGTGCTGGCCGACCACTGAGCATGGCGCACGCCGGGCATGCGGCGCAATTCCTGTGTGACGAGGTCGAGATCACGCCCCTTGGCAGTGGTGCTCACCAGGGTCGCGACCACATCGGAGACATCCTCGGAGCGATCCACCACGGCGATTTTCGCCACCGGATACTTGGCCGCCTTGAGGCGGGAACCCAGCGCATCGCGCACCATGTCCACATGGTCCACCTCGACCCCGACCCGCACCTGAAACTCGGCTTCGGCGACCCCCTCGTCGATGGGAATGCGGTTGATGAAATTCACCAGCGGCCGCAGCAGCGTGTTGGCGGCGAGGATGAAGGCGGCCAGCATGGCGGCCTCCGCCACCCGGTCCACGCCCGCGCAGGCCCCGACGGCGGCCGAGGACCACAAAGTCGCCGCCGTGTTGAGGCCGCGCACATTGGCGCCTTCCTTCATGATGACGCCGGCACCGAGAAAGCCGATGCCCGACACCACATAGGAGATGATGCGCACCGCGCCCTCATGCTCCCACAGGCGCATGCCGATATCCACGAAGGCGGCCGCGCCGACGCACACCAGAACCACGGTGCGCAGCCCGGCGCTGCGCTGGCGAAGCTGACGCTCCGCGCCAATCAGCGTGCCGAGCACGAAGGCCACGGCAAGGCTCATGAAGCTGTCGAGGAGCGACAGGAGGTCGAAGCTCTCTATGAACTGCATGGCCGTTCCCTCCGCCTTCGCCTCGGCCTGCCTAAAGGCTGAGGCGGCGCGGTTCAAGTACACCGCGCCGCTTTGGGCGCTCGCCGCTCAGTTCACCTGGATCTTCGCCTCGCGGATCACCGGCGCCCAGCGGGCGAGGTCCGCCTCGATGCGGGCGCGGAACTGCGCCGCATCGCTCGGAATGGGGTCCATGAGCTGGGTCGCCAGCTTCTCGCGCACCGCCGGCACGGCCAGCGCCTCTGCGGTGGCCGCGCGCAGCTTCTGGACAATGGGATCGGGCGTGGCGGCCGGTGCGATCAACCCGCTCCAGGCTTCCGCCTCCACGTCGATCCCCTGCTCCATAAGGGTGGGAACGTCCGGCAGGAACGGCGACCGTTTGGCCGTGGAGACGGCGAGGATGCGCACCGGCTTGGTCGCCACCAGAGGGGTGATGGAAATGGCGGGCAGACAGGCCATCTGCGCGTCATTCTGGATCAGCGCGGTCACCGCCGCCGGCGAGGATTGATAGGGAATGTGGGTGATCTCGGTGCCGCTCGCGAGGCGGATCGCCTCCATGGCCAATTGCGACAGCGAGCCGTTGCCGACGGAGGCGTAATTGTATTTGCCGGGATTCTGCTTCAGGAGCGCGATCAGTTCGGACACGCTGGACACGCCAAGCGCGGTATTGACGGCCAGCGCGCTCGGCTGGGTCACCAGCAGGCTGATGAAGGCGAAGTCCTTGGCCGGGTCATAGGGCAGGTTTCCGAACAGAATGGCATTGATGCCGAGCGGGCCGCCGATGGACACGCCGATCGTGTAGCCGTCCGGCTCCGCCTTGGCGACAGCGTCGGTTCCGCGATTGCCGCCCGCGCCCGGCTTGTTCTCCACCACGAAGGTCTGGCCGAACGTCTTCTGGAAATGATCCGCCATGAGGCGGGCGACGAGATCGGGCGTCGAGCCCGGGCCGAACGGCACGATGATCTTCACCGCCTGGCGCGTGGGCCACTCCTGGGCGAAGGATGGACCAACAAAGCCCACGGCTATCGTCGCCGCGAGAAGGCAGGTGACAAACCGCGCACGGACCGCATGGACGAAGCGCATCATAGGTCCTTCCCCTCTATTTTTTGGCGGACCAAGAGGCCCGCTGAGAGCATGCGCCGATCAGCCTGCACCGCAGGCAGATCGGATCACGCATTCTCTTTCAATAGTTTAGAGACTGATTCACCGATCAGGTTGATTCAACCTGATCGGATCAGGCTCTAGAGCATGCGCCG
>JBFMAV010000103.1:0-9251 GCA_040755535.1 Pseudomonadota bacterium
GATGCAGGCTGATCGGCGCATGCTCTAGCCGCCCAGTTCGTCCTCGATATGGATGCGGATGATCTCGTCGAAAGAGGTCTCCGCTGTGAAGCCGAGGGCCAGCGCCCGCGCCGCGTCGAACCGGCGCGGCCAGCCCGAGACGATCTTCTCGATCACCGGGTCCGGCTCTTTGCGGATGAGCGCCACCGCCTTGTCGCCCGCCACCCGTCGCAGCGCCTCGATCTGCTCGCCCACGGTGGCGGCGAGGCCGGGCATGGTGAGGCTGCGGCGGGCGCCGAGCGGCGCCGTGTCCAGCGTCGCGGCATGAATCAGGAATCCGACCGCCGCGCGGGGCGAGGCATGCCAATGCATCACCGCGTCGGAGACCGGCAGCACCGCCTCCTGGCCGGCGAGCGGCTCGCGGATGATGGAGGAGAAGAAGCCGGAGGCCGCCTTGTTGGGCTTGCCCGGCCGCACGCAGATGGTGGGCAGGCGGATGCCGATGCCGTCCATGAGGCCGCGCCGCGAATAATCCGCCAGCAACAGTTCGCCGATCGCCTTCTGGGTGCCGTAGGAGGTGAGCGGGGTGGAGAAGAATTCATCCCCGATGGCCTCCGGGAAGGGCGCGCCGAACACTGCGATGGACGAGGTGAAGACCAGGCGGGGCACATAGCCCTCGATCACCCGCACCGCATCCAGCAGGAAGCGCGTTCCGTCCAGATTGATGCGGTAGCCCTTGTCGAAATCCGCCTCCGCCTCGCCGGAGACGATGGCGGCGAGGTGGAAGATCACGTCCGGCTTGTCGGCCACCAATGCGGCGGCTTCGCCCGGCACAGAAATATCCGAGACGCGGGTGGTGATGGGGAACGGCGCCTCCATGCGCGCCGGGGCCACCACGTCATGGGCGGTCAGCGCGGTGATGGGCGTGCCGCCGAGCCGCCCGTCGCGGGCCAGGCGTTCGATGAGCTTGCGGCCGACCATTCCGGCGCCGCCGATGACGAGAATATGCATGATGTAGCCCTTGGCGATGGCTCGGCTGTCAGAGCGACCAGCCGCCGTCGATGAGATGGATCTGGCCGGTGGTGAAGGCGCTTTCGTCGCTCGCGAGATACAGGGCGAGAGCGCCGATCTCCTCCGCCGTGCCGAGCCGCCCCATGGGCTGGCGCCCGACGAAATCCGCGCGCACCGCGTCCAGCGTGCGGCCGGTCTGCGCCGCCACGGCGGCGATGCGCTCGTCCAACGAGGGCGACTGAACCGTACCCGGGCAGATGGCATTGGCCCGGATGCCCTTGGTGATGAAATCTGCCGCGATGGACTTGGTGAGGCCGATAATGGCCGCCTTGGTGGTGCCGTACACATAGCGGTTCGGAACGCCGCGCACGGACGAGGCCGCGGAGGCGATATTGATAATCGACCCGCCGCCCTTCGCCAGCATCAGGGGGACGAAGGCCTTCAGGGTCCGGTGCATGGACTTCACGTTGAGGTCGAAGGAGAAGTCCCAATCCTCCTCCGAGCAATCCAGAAGCGAGCCCTGGTGCACATAGCCCGCGCAGTTGGCGAGCACGTCCACCGCGCCGATCTCGTTCGCCAGCGCCTGCACATCGGCCGTGCTGCGCACGTCGAGCCGCCGCGCTTCGCCCGCGAAACCGTCCAGCTTGGCGATGTCGAGGTCGGTCGCGATCACCCGCGCGCCTTCCCGGGCGAAGGCGTCGGCGATGGCCCGCCCGATCCCCTGCCCCGCCGCCGTGACAAGGCACGTCTTTCCTTGCAAGCGTCCACCCATGGTCGTTCGTCCCTGTTGTGCGGCTTGTTTCAGCCTTGGTTTCGTTTCGCTCTGCTCGGAGCGGGCTACAACTCGTCCCGGATCGCCTCCAGACGGCGCTTCTGACGCCCATGGGCGTCGAAATTCTCCGGCGCCAGCCAGGCCTCGAACGCCGCCTTGGCACGCGGCCATTCGCTGTCCAGCAGCGAGAACCAGCTGGTGTCGCGGTTGCGGCCCTTGACGATCATGTGCTGGCGGAACTCGCCCTCGAAGGTGAAGCCGAGCCTTTGCGCCGCGCGGCGCGAGGGCGCGTTCAGCGCGTTGCATTTCCACTCATAGCGGCGATAGCCGAGATCCTCGAAGGCGTGGCGCGCCATAAGATACATGGCCTCGGTGGCGGCCGGGGTCCGCGCCAGCGCCGGGGTGAACAGGATATTGCCCACCTCCACCACGCGCTGGGCCGGTTCGATGCGCATGTAAGTGGCGTGCCCGACCGCCGTTCCACTCGCCGGGTCCACCAGCGCGAACAGGAGCGGATCGGCTTTTTCCGCAAGGCCGCGATAGGTGGCCATGAAGCTCGCCTCGTCCGCGAACGGCCCGACCGAGAGATAGGCCCAGAGCGCGTCGCGCTCCGCGCCATGGCTTGCGGCATAAAGCGCGGGGCCGTGCCGTGCCACGTCGAACGGCACGACGGCGATGTGACGCCCCTCAAGGCGTGTCGGCTCGGGCCGGCGCGCGGGCGCTCCGGCGACGATCGCGCCGAGCGGGGAAGACAAAGGCTCCATGAGCGGCCCAGTGGTTTCAGCCTGGAGCATGCGCCGACCGGCCTGCACCGAAGATCGGATCATGCATCCTCTATCAATGAGTTAGAGGGCGATTCACCCATCAGATCGTTTCAATCTGATGGGATCGCACTCTAATGGTTGTCGCGGGGAACGCCCATGGTCTGGGCCACCCGCTGGTATTTGATGGCGGGCTTCAGCACCATGCCCTCGTCAAACTGCTCCACCATGCCGCGCTGGATTTCCTGCCAGGGGGTCTGGCTGGCGGGAATGGGGAAGCCGCCCTTGGCATCGAGATCCGCGCGGCGCTGGGCCAGTTCGGCGTCGGAGGCGAGAATGTCCGCCGTGCCCTTGGCAAGATCAATGCGCACCCGGTCGCCGGTGCGCAGCAGCGCAAGACCGCCCCCGGCGGCGGCCTCCGGCGAGGCATTGAGGATGGAGGGCGAGCCCGACGTGCCCGACTGGCGCCCGTCGCCGATGCAGGGCAGCGCCGTGATGCCTTGCTTGATGAGCGCGGCGGGCGGCTGCATATTCACCACTTCCGCCCCGCCGGGATAGCCGATCGGCCCGGTGCCCCGGATGAAGAGCAGGGTGTGCGCATCGATGCCGAGGTCCGGGTCATCGATGCGGTGGTGATAATCCTCCGGTCCCTCGAACACCACGGCGCGCCCTTCGAAGGCGTCCGGATCGCTCGGATTGGAGAGGAAGCGGGCGCGGAAATCCTCGGAGATGACGCTGGTCTTCATGATGGCGTTGGCGAACAGATTGCCCCGCAGCACGATGAAGCCCGCATCCACTTTCAGCGGTGCGTCATAGGCGCGGATCACCGAGCGGTCCCAGGAGAATTTGCCCGCGCAATTCTCGCCCATGGTGCGCCCGTTCACGGTGAGCGCGTCCTCATGGATCTTGCCGGCGGCGATCAGTTCCGCGACCACGGCCGGAATGCCGCCCGCGCGATGGAATTCCTCGCCCAGGAATTCTCCCGCCGGCTGCATGTTCACCAGGAGCGGGATCTTGTGGCCGACGCTCTGCCAGTCGTCCACGCTCAGGGGCACGCCCACATGGCGGGCGATGGCATTGAGGTGAATGGGCGCATTGGTGGAGCCGCCGATGGCGGAATTGACCCGAATGGCATTCTCGAACGCCTTGCGGGTCAGGATGTCGGAGGGCTTCAGATCCTCCCACACCATGTCCACGATGCGCTGGCCGGTCTCATAGGCGATCTGGCCGCGCTCGCGATAGGGCGCGGGAATGGCTGCGCAGCCCGGCAGCGACATGCCGAGCGCCTCGGCCAGCCCGTTCATGGTGGAGGCGGTCCCCATGGTGTTGCAATGGCCGACCGAGGGGGCGGAGGAGGCCACCACATCCATGAAGGTGTCGTAGTCGATCTCGCCCGCCGCATGCTGAGCGCGGGCGTTCCACACCACGGTTCCCGACCCCGTGCGCTCGCCCTTCCACCAGCCGTTCAGCATCGGCCCGCCCGAAAGCACGATGGCGGGGATGTTCACGGTGGCCGCCGCCATGATGCAGGCGGGAGTGGTCTTGTCGCAGCCGGTGGTGAGAACGACGCCGTCCAGCGGATAGCCGTAGAGAACTTCCACGAGGCCGAGATAGGCCAAGTTCCGGTCCAGCGCAGCCGTGGGGCGCTTGCCGGTTTCCTGGATGGGATGAACCGGGAATTCAAACGGAATGCCGCCCGCCGCCGCGATGCCCTCGCGCACCCGCTTGGCGAGGTCCAGGTGATGGCGGTTGCAGGGCGAGAGATCGGAGCCGGTCTGGGCGATGCCGATGATGGGCTTGCCCGATTGCAGCTCTGCGCGGGTCAGGCCGAAATTCAGATACCGCTCCAGATAGAGCGCGGTCATGCCCGGATTGTCGGGATTGTCGAACCACAATTGGGAGCGCAACCGCCGTTCGCCGGCGCCCGTCTTCTTGTTGTTGTCGGCACCCGCCATGGCTGTCTCCCTGTTCCGCTGCACGCGGATATCTAATCGATTTGATCCGGGAGATTTATGCGCCGCGCCTCACATGAAATCAATTCCAATGACGCGCGTACGCCGCCTCACACCTCCGACCATTCCCGCAGGAGATTGTGGTAGACGCCGGTCAATTGCACCGCCGAGGCGTGGCCGGGATGGTCCTGGTTGAGGCGCATGATGGCCATGTCCATGTCGAACAGCAGGCCGCGCCGGCCGTCGTTGCGGATCAGGCTCTGGGTCCAGAAGAAAGACGAGATGCGCGCCCCGCGCGTCACCGGCGTCACATGGTGCAGCGAAGTGGCGGGATAGACGATGGCGTCCCCGGCCGGCAGCTTCACCGCGTGGGAGCCGTAGGTGTCCTCCACCACAAGATCGCCGCCGTCATACTCGTCCGGCTCGGACAGGAACAGGGTGGTCGAGACGTCCGTGCGCAGCGTCTCGCCCGTGGCCCGCACGCGGCGGATGGCATTGTCCACGTGTGAGCCGAACGTCATGCCCTCATCATAGCGGTTGAACATGGGCGGCAGGATGCGGTGGGGCAGGACCGACGACATGAACAGCGCGTTGCGGTGCAGCGCCGCCATGATCATCTGTCCGCACTCCAGCGCCTCGGGATCGTCCTCCGGAATCTGGAGATTGCGCTTGATGGCGCTGGCCTGGACGCCCGCCGTGGTGCGCCCGTCCACCCATTGGGCGCGCACGAACATGCGCCGACAGCGCTCCACCTGGTCGGGCGAGAGGACATTGGGGATATGCAGCATCATGGCGCGGCGCCTTCACAGGAAAAGAACCCGCGCCGCCGGAGGTCGGGCGGCGCGGGTCGGGTCCGGGCGAGATCAGAAGGTCGCGCGGGCCGTAAGGGTGGCGTAGCGCCCGGCGGCGGGCACGGCGTGGCCGCCATAATATTGGGCGTAGTAGAGCTCGTTGGTCAGATTGTAGACGTTGAGCTGGAGCTGGAAGTTCTTGGTGAACTGGTAGCTCACCATGGCATCGAAGTTCCAGTAGGACGGCACATAGACCGTGTTCTGTACGTTGGCGAACGTGTCGTCGTTATAGGTCGCGCCGCCGGCCACGGTCAGCTGCGGGGTGATGTCGTAGCTGGTCCACAGGGAGAAGGAGTTGGGCGGGGCGTTGGGCAATTCATTGCCGACGGTGGCGAGGTTCGCCAGGGTCGGGGCCGGGCCCACGCTCAGCACTTCCGTCTGCATATAGGTGTAGCTCAGCGTCAGATCCCACTGCTCGGTCAGCGCGCCGCCGGCACCGAGCGAGATGCCCCGCACCCGCTGCTCGCCGCCCAGCACGGTGGGCGGCAGGCCCGCCACCGGATCGGTGGGCACGCGGGTATTGGTCTTCATGGTCTGGAACACGGCACCGGTGAGGATGACGCGGCCGTCCAGCACCTCGGCCTTCACGCCGGCTTCCCAGGTGTCGTTGCTTTCCGGCGCGAGAGTGACCGTGCCGGTGTCGAGCACGCCATATTCCGACGAGGGGTTCGAGGAGGTGCCGTAGGTGACATAGAGATTCACCGTCTGGATCGGCGAATAGACGACACCGAAGCGGTAATTGAACAGGTTCTCGCTGTTCTGGAGGGTAGAGATGGCACCGTTCGAAGCCACCGACTGGTAGGTGGTGTCGGCGATATCCCAGCGGAAGCCGCCCATGACCTGCCAGTGATCGCCGATGGCGATCTGGTCACCGCCATAGAAGGCGATGTCGGTCATGTCGGTGTTGTTGGACGTGGGTGCATAATTGGCAAAGCCGCCGATGCCGAGCGTGGGCGAGTAATTGTTGGGTGCCCAGAGGCTCGTGCGACAGGCTGCGGCGGTCGGGCTGCACAGGTTCGTGCGCTGCTGGTCGCGGGTTTCCTTGGTCAGCTCCATCCCGGCATTCAGCGTGTGCTTGAAGATGCCGGTCTCGAACTTCGCCACCATGTCGGTGATGTTGGTGAGCTGGGTATTGTCCGTGATGGTGTTGAACCGCTGCATGCCGATGGTCATGCTCTGCACGGGGTAAAGGCTCGGCACCGTCGTGTTGTTGGTCGCGGTGCCGAGGCTGCGCGGCGCGGTGACGATCACGTTGCGATCGTTGGACGTGTAGCGCGTGCCGTTGCTCAGCGTGACGAAATCATTCAGCTCATGCTCGATATAGAGCGTCGCCATATTGGTGTCGGTGGTGAGCTGGTCCGCGAACGGGCCGTTGGTCACGCCATACCAATTGCTGCGCGGCACCGGCACGGGAGCTGTGGCCTGGCCGTTGCCATAATAGCCGCCGGTGGGCTGGCCGAAATTGGACGCCGACGTGCTGAGCGAGGGCGAGGGCAGATAAGGCACGCCATAGTCCGGCACGCCGCTTTCGTGCTGGTAATAATAAGACGCCGTGACCGAGGTCTTGTCGTTCAGATTGAACGTGACCGAGGGCGCGATGCCCCAGCGTTCGGAATTCACATTGTTGCGGTCGGCGGTGTCGACATTCTGCCCCATCAGATTGATGCGGCCGAACAGATTGTCGTTCACCTTGCCGTTGGCATCGAGCGTGGCGCGCCAGCCGCCCTGCGAATAGCCGGTCACGTCGCCTTCCACGAAGGTCGCGTCCTTCGGCAATTTCGACACCATGTTGATCACGCCGCCCGTGGAGCCGCGGCCGAAGGCGAAGGAGGACGGTCCCATGAAGACCTCCACCGCCTCGATGTTGAACATGTCACGGGTGTACCAGCCGGTGTCGCGGATGCCGTCGCGGAAGATGTCGCCGCGCGCCGAGAAGCCGCGAATGATGGGCGCATCGCCCTGGGTGCCGCCCTCGCCCGCGCTGAAGGTGATGCCCGAAATGTTGCGCAGCGCCTGTTCCAGCGTGGTGTCGTTCTGCTGCTGCAGAACCTTTTCGGTCACCACATTGACCTGCTGCGGCATGTCGAAGATGGGCACCGGCAGGCGCGCGACGCCCGTTGTGGTGGCGACGAAACCGCCGGTATTGTCCTGCACCTGGACGGTGGGCAATTCGAGCTCGGACGACGTCGCCGCCTGCTGCGCGAGCGCCGGTACGCCCACCATGGCCGATGCGACGCCCATGCCCAGTTGCAGCGGTCCTTTGAACGCCGCGCGGACGTCAGCGTGCTTTGCGGATCGGATGCCCGCTGAAATCCCAGACCGCCCCATATCAGAACTCCTTTAATATCCCCGCCCGATGAAAGATCGATGATTTGATCAGGGCGCGAGTTCTAGGGCGCTGGAATTGGATACTGCAAGAGAGCGAGAGCAACATCTAAATTAGACTGACTTTAATCAATCAGCCTCACCAATCCTCATTTGAATGCTTCCATTTCAAGACAGGGGAAAAGGCGGAACTGAAAACGGGATACGCGAGCGATCTGGAGACACCGGCCCGACGCGCGCGAGGGCCCGCCATCATTCGGTTTGCTGGCCGTTCCGCGCAGATCCGGCGGGCGTGGGCCAAGCTGAATGTTGGCGCAGGGGAAGCTGCGTCGCAGGCCGCGGGGCGACAGACAGACGGGAATGTGAGATAGTTGCCGGAATGACACAGGTGACGATTTCGTAACGGACACCCCAGGAGAGACATGACGGACCCTTCTTTCGGCGCTCCGCACGGGGCTGAGACTGGTGCCCTGAAGGCATCCCCGACCTCCCCTGCAGTTGACAGCCTCGGTCCCCCCCTCGCCGCGCGGCTGGACGCCGCCCTCGACAAGGTTGAGCGGGCGCTCGCCGAAACTGACACGGTCGTAATGGTGCATGAGGCGCGCAAGGCGCTGAAGGAATATCGCGCCTTGCTGCGCCTGATTCCGGGTGAGGATGCTCAGGCCGCCCGGCGCGCCGCGGCTGCGGCGGCGCGGGAATTGTCCGGCGCCCGCGACACGCAGGCCTGTCGGGATGCGCTGGACGATTTGATTTCGGCCGGCCTCTCAAGGGAGGATGCGGGGCACGCTATGGATGCCTTGGCTTCGGCCGATACGGACCATGGCAGCCCCGCCGCCCATGAGCGCGTCCTTCGGCGCTGGCTCGGCGACGCGCGCCGCCGCCATGCCGACGCCCTGGATGCCCAGGCCGCGCGGTCGGATGTGGTGGAGGGCCTGCGCAAGGCCTATGCGAAGGCGCGCGATGCACTGGACGTGTCCGATCCCGAGGCCTTGCACGATCTGCGCAAGCGCGTGGTGACGCACCGGTACCAGATGTCCTTCTTCGCGGATCTCGCAGCGGGGCGGGGTGCCGAGCGCGCCGCGCGCGCCCAGAAGCTGCGCGATGTGCTGGGCCGGTTCCAGGATATCGAGACCCTCCATCACCGCATGGACGGCGTTGGCGAGACCCTGCCGGGGGACCTGGTGGCGCGGATCGCCGAAGCCGCGCAGGCGCAGCAGGACGCCTTGATGCGCAAGGCCAAGCGGCTGCATGCCGATCTGTTCCGGGTGAAGCCCCGGGCGTTTGGCCGCAAGGCCGCGCGAAAGGCCCGGCGCGCGCGGCGCGAGCAGGCGGGGGCTGCGGCTTAAGAGGCGAGGACCAGAAAGATACGGCAGCGTCCCGCGCGTCGCGCCCTGGCTTTTTTGGCGTGTTTTCCGACGCAAAAACCCCCGGTGCGTTTTGGGCATCGGGGGTTTTTGTGTGTTTCGTGATGAGGGTTTGTTTCCCTTATTCCTGTCCTTTGCAGGCCTGGCAGCGACCTACTCTCCCGCGTCTTGAGACGAAGTACCATTGGCGCTGTGGAGTTTAACGGCCGAGTTCGGGATGGGATCGGGTTCAGGCT
>JBFMAV010000104.1:0-9113 GCA_040755535.1 Pseudomonadota bacterium
GCGTCACGTCAGGTCTTCTTGACGAGCGGGCAGTCGCCCTGGTCGAGCGGGCGGAAGGCCTCGTTCGCCGGGATGGTGCCCTTCAGCGTGTAGTAGTCGTAGGGGCCCTTGGACTCCGACGGCTTCTTCACCTCGAACAGATACATGGGGTGGATCTGGCGGCCGTCGGCGCGCACTTCACCCTTGCCGAAGAGCTTGTCGTCGGTGGGGATCTTCTTCATTTCCGTGACCACGGCGGCGCCGTCCTTGGCGTTCTTCAGCGCCTCCACGGCCTTCAGATAGTGGGTCACGCCGGAATAGACGCCGGCCTGGACCATGGTGGGATACTTGCCGCCATTGCCGGCCGCGAATTCCTTGGTGAAGGCGCGGTTGGCGTCCGTCATGTCCCAGTACCAGGCGGAGGTCAGGTTGAGGCCCTGCGCGGTCTTGAGGCCGAGGGAGTGAACATCGGTCAGGAAGATCAGCAGGCCGGCGAGCTTCTGGCCGCCGGAGACGATGCCGTATTCGGCCGCCTGCTTGATGGAGTTGATGGTGTCGCCGCCGGCATTGGCGAGGCCGATGATCTTCGCCTTGGAGCCCTGCGCCTGGAGCAGGAAGGAGGAGAAGTCGGCGGTGTTCAGCGGGGTGCGCACGGTGCCCACCACCTTGCCGCCGTTCGCCTTCACGACTTCGGACGTGTCGCGCTCCAGCGCATGGCCGAAGGCATAGTCGGCGGTCAGGAAGAACCAGGTGTCGCCGCCATTCTTGGTGATGGCCTTGCCGGTGCCGTTGGCGAGCGCCCAGGTGTCATAGGTCCAGTGGACCGTATTGGGCGAGCAGGCCTTGCCGGTCAGGTCCGAGGTGGCCGCGCCGGAATTGATGAAGACCTTGTTCTTTTCGCGGGTGACGGTGTTCACCGCCAGCGCCACGCCGGAATTGGGGGTGTCGACGATCACGTCCACGCCGTCCACGTCATACCACTGGCGGGCGATGGAGGTGCCGACGTCCGCCTTGTTCTGGTGGTCGGCGAAGATCACCTCCACCTGCAGGCCCTTGGAGGCGGCGTTGAAGTCCTCGACCGCCTTCTTGGCGGCCCACACGGAACCCTGTCCGCCAAGGTCGGCATACAGGCTGGACTGGTCGTTCAGGACGCCGATCTTCACCTTGACCGGGGTCTGGGCATTGGCGGTGGCCGAAACAGCGAGCACGCTGGCGGCGGCCATGAGCATGGCTGCGAAACGCATATGTTTCCTCCTGCCGGCGGTGGCCGGTCGCGTTGTCACGAAAATCCTCGGTCAGACGCCGAGGAGAGTTTCCAGACGCGCCGCGTTTTCCGCGATCTTGTCGTTGGGAACCATGTCCACCACGCGCCCGTGCTCCACCACATAGTGGCGGTCGGCGACGGTGGACGCGAAGTGGAAGTTCTGCTCCACGAGCAGAACGGTGAACCCTCTCTTCTTGAGGGTTCGGATGATCTCGCCGATATGCTGGACGATGACCGGGGCAAGACCTTCGGTCGGTTCGTCGAGCAGCAGCAGCTTGGCGCCGGTGCGCAGGATGCGGGCGATGGCCAGCATCTGCTGTTCGCCGCCGGAGAGCTTGGTGCCCTGGCTGTAGCGGCGTTCCTCCAGGCGGGGGAACAGCTCGTGCACCTCGTCCACGCTGAGGCCGCCGGGCTTCACCACGGGGGGCAGGAGCAGGTTTTCCCGCACATTGAGGCTGGAGAAGATGCCGCGTTCCTCGGGGCAATAAGCGATGCCGAGGCGGGCGATGTGGTTGGAGGCAAGGGAGACCGTCTCCTTGCCTTCGTAGCGGATCGAGCCGGCGCGCTTGCGCAGCAGGCCCATGATGGCGCGCATGGTGGTGGTCTTGCCGGCGCCGTTGCGCCCCAGCAGTGTCACCACCTCGCCCGGCTGGATGTCGAACGTCATGCCGTGCAGGACGTGACTTTCCCCGTAATAGCCATGGAGATCGCGGACTTCGAGCAGCGCGTCAGCCATGTCCGTGCCCCGTGCCCATATAGGCCTCGATCACCTGAGGATTCTTGGAGACCTCCGAATAGGGACCCTCGGTGAGGATCTCGCCGCGCGCGAGCACGGTGATCTGGTCGGAGAGATTGGCGACGACCGAGAGATTGTGCTCCACCATCAGGACGGTCCGGTTGTGGGACACGCGCTTGATGAGGTCGGCGGTGCGCGCGATGTCCTCGCGCCCCATGCCCGACGTGGGCTCGTCCAGCAGCAGCATTTCCGGTTCGAGCGCCAGCGTGGTGGCGATCTCCAGCGCGCGCTTTCGGCCATAGGGCAGTTCCACCGCGAGGTGGTTCGCGTAGGACGTCAGATCCACGTCCGCGATCAGTTCCATGGCCCGGTCGTTCAGCGCCCCGAGCGAGGTTTCCGACGCCCAGAAATGGAACGAGGTGCCGAGCGGACGCTGAAGGGCGACGCGCACATTTTCAAGCACGGACATGTGACCGAAGGTGGCGGAGATCTGGAAAGACCGCACCATGCCGAGCCGCGCCACATCCGCCGGCTTGGTGCGCGTAATATCGCGCCCGTTCAACCGGATGGTCCCGCGCGTGGGCTCCAGGAATTTTGTGATGAGATTGAAACAGGTGGTCTTTCCCGCACCGTTCGGCCCGATCAGGGCGTGAATCGTGTGCCGGCGGATCCTTAGGTCGACGTTCTTGACCGCCGCGAAACCCTTGAATTCCTTGGTCAGACCGGATGCTTCAACGATGTAGGGCACGTCCGAGACTGTGTCCATATCGCGGTCAAATCCCCTCGCTTGGCCGCAGGCGTATCGCCGGGGCTGGTTCCCTCCAAACGCCTTGGTTGGCGCTTCTTTATTTTGCGGCACGGTATCACGAGAAGAACGTGCGGCGTCAATATGGTCGAAAGGGGAATTTGAACGACCGATTGATTCCTGGGGATTGTCACAAACGGGATCGTGCACGTCGCCGCGCGCGCCGGGTTCGTTTCTGACACAGAAACGTGCTGCGCGGGCCTTCCCCGCGTGCGATGCACGGGAGGAAGGGACCGGTTTCCAGGGCGAAGCCCATGCTCTTGCGCAAGCGCCGGCAATCTTGGGCCGGCACGTGCTCTATCTCAAATCTACCAGACGGATTCACCGCTCAGGCTGATTCCCTCTGGCCGGTGCATCAGTCGTTCACCGCGATCATGACGTCGGTGGCCTTGATGACCGCGAAGGCCTCCTGTCCCGCCACGAGGCCGAGCTGGTCCACCGCCTCATTGGTGATGGACGCGGTCAGCACCGTCCCCGGCGAGACCTCAAGGCGGACATGGGCGGTGGTCGCCCCCCGCACCACGTCGAGGATCTTGCCCTCCAGGATATTGCGCGCACTGATCTTCATCTCCGACTCCGTCATATAGTTGGACTACACAACGGTAGGATATGGAGATCAATCCCGCTATGCGGCGGGACCGCGCGCCTGGCCGTGATAGGGCAGGTTCGGGCGCATGTCGGTGGCGCTGGCAATGCGGTTCGACATGTTGAAGAAGCCCGTGACGGCGGCGACATCCCAGATATCGCGCTCCGAAAGCCCGGCCTTGCGCAAGGCGGTGCGGTCAGCCTCCTCCACTTCGTGCGGCCGTTCGGTGAGCTTGACCGCGAAATCCAGGATGGCGCGCTGGCGCCCATCAAGGCGCGCCGCCCGGTAGTTCATGACCATCTGCTCGCCGAGCACCGGGTCGCCGGACAATTGGCGCACCGCCGCCCCATGGGCGGTGAGGCAATAATAGCACCGGTTCACGCTGGAGACCGCCACCGCGATCATTTCCCGCTCCAGCTTGGAAAGGCCGGAGGGGGCCAGCATCAAGTCGTTGTACATCCCCGCGAATGCCTTGAGCTTGGGGAGGTCGAACGCATACGCCTGAAGCACGTTCGGAACGAAGCCGATCTTCTCGCGGCATTTGTCGAAATAGGCCGTGGTGTCGGCGTCAAGCGGCGCGGGCGCGAGGTCCAGCGCGATGGCGGGGGCGTCATCCGGCAAAGGGGCCGGCGCTGCCGCCTTGACCTTTGCCTGTTTCGCGGGCGCGCCCATCTTGGAGGCAGATTTTTTCCCCGCGCTCTTCGACTTGCCTGTCTTCTTCTGGCCCGTCATGGTGTTGTCCCTATTGAAGTTTTGTCATCGTTTCATCGCGCCGACGTGCGAGATCGACTGTAGCGAGAATAGTGTCTCTGAGGTCGTCCCGCATGTCATTCATGCAGGGCCAAGCGGGGGAGCCGGCCATGAACATTCACACGATCGAAGCCGCCAAAGCGGATGCCGCCCTGCGGGCGCGCATCGATGCCGCGATCCAGACGCTTGCGGCTCAGGGGGTTCCGCAGAGCTTCTCGGCCGCCTTGCTTCACGGCGCCGCGCCCGAGGACGTCTCGGCGCTTTCCAGCGACACCCTGGTCCGGCTGACGCAGGAGGCGTTCAGCCACCTCTCGCGCCGCGCGGCGGGCCGCCATGATGTGCGCGTCTACAATCCGGACTGGCCCGGCGCGCCCGCGATCACCGTGATCGAGGCGGTCAATGACGACATGTCGTTCCTGTTCGATTCGGTCGCTGGCGAGCTTGCGGACCGCGGCCTGGATCTGAAGCTGACCAGCCATCCCATTCTCGCGGTCGCCCGCACCGCCGACGGCACGCTTCAGCGCGTCGAGGCTGATCTTCATGCCGCCGATCACCGCGACCTGCCGCATGAGAGCTTCATCCACATCCATGTGCAGCAGATCGATTCCGAAGAGGCGCGTGCCGCGCTGAAGGCCGGGCTGGATCACACGCTGGACGACGTGCGGGTGGCGAACGCCGACTTCCTCGCCATGCGCGGCGAAGTGGAAGGGGTGGCCCGCGCCATGCGCGGCGCGAGCGTGCCCTATGCCACGGCGGATCGCGCCGAGGCCTCGGATTTCGTCGAGTGGCTGACGCTCAACAATTTTATCTTCATCGGCGTGCGCAAATATGCCCTCGGCGCGGACGGCGCCCTGGTGGCGGAGTCCGGGCTCGGCATCCTGCGGGATGCGAGCGTGACCGAATTGGGCGATGCCGGGTCGCAGGGCGGCCTCATCGATCCCGCGAGGCCGCTCCTCATCACCAAGTCGAGCCTGTGGTGCCGGGTGCATCGGCGCGCCTATCTCGATTTCGTCGGCCTGCGCCTGCATGGCGCCGATGGCCGCCAGACCGGCGAATTGCGCATCGTCGGCCTGTTCACGTCCAACGTCTACACCCACTCGGTGCGCCAGATCCCCTATCTGCGCCAGAAGTCGGCCGTGGTGGTGCAGCGCGCCGGCTTCGAGGAGGACAGCCATTCCGGCAAGGCGCTCGCCACCGTGCTGGAGACCTATCCGCGCGATGATCTGTTCCAGATCGACGCGGACACCTTGCTGCCCTACGCGCTGGACATCCTCTCGCTCTATGACCGTCCCCGGGTGCGCGTGCTGCCGCGTCCCGACCCGTTCGGCCGCTTCGTCTCGGTGCTCGTCTTCGTGCCGCGCGACCGCTATGACGGCCCGCTGCGCGGCCGCATCGGCGCGCGCCTCGCGGAGACGTTCGGCGGCGAGGTCGCGGGCTTCATTCCGACCTTCCTCGCCGACGTTCCCCTCACCCGCGTCCATTTCATGATCACCCGCGACGGCAGCCCCGTGCCGCAGGTGGATCGCGCGGCGCTGGAAGCGGCGGTGGCGCAGGATGCGCTCTCCTGGAGCGACAAGCTGCGCGACGCGCTGCGCGAGAGCGCCGGCGCCCAGACCGGCGCTCTCATGGAGCGCTATGGCGCCGCGTTCGGCGCCGGCTACAGCGCGGCCTTCGGCGTGGAAACGGCGGTGGCCGACATCGAGCGCCTGGAGCGCCTCTCGGCCGAGCGGCCCGTCGCCCTCGATTTCTATCGCCGCGACGATGATCCCGCGACCCGCATCTCGCTTCGCCTGATCTCCTACGGCCGGCCGCTGCCGCTGTCCGAGCGCGTGCCCATGCTGGAGAATATGGGCCTGAAGCCCATCAACGAACGCACCTATCGCCTGCGGCCGATGGGCCCTGAAGGCGAAGTCACGCCCTCCTGGGTCCACGACATGTCGCTGGAGCGCAGCAATGGCGGCACCCTCGAGGTGTCCGGCTCGGCGGAGCGGCTGGAAGACCTGCTCACCGTGGTTCTGCGCGGCGAGGCGGAGAGCGACGGCTTCAACGCGCTGCTGCTGGACACCGCCCTGACCTGGCGCGACGTCGCGCTCGTGCGGGCGCTGGCGCGCTATCTGCGCCAGGCCGGCATTCCCTACAGCCAGGATTATCTGTGGACCACCCTGGTCCATCACGCGGACATCGCCGCGCGGATCGTGGACCTGTTCCATGCCCGCTTCGATCCCAGCCTGGAAGGGGCCGAAGAGGCCCGGACCGCCCGCGAGGCGCCGCTGCGCGAAGCCATCGAGGCTGCGCTGGCGGAGGTCTCATCCCTGGACGAGGACACCATCCTGCGGCGCTTCCTCAATCTCGTGGACGCGGCGCTGCGCACCACCTTCTACCAGCTCGACGCGGACGGCCGACCCAAGGGGCCGATCGCCATCAAATATGCGAGCGCCAAGGTGGAGGGCCTGCCGCTGCCGCGCCCGCAATTCGAGGTGTTCGTCTATTCGCCCCGCGTGGAAGGCGTGCATCTGCGCTTCGGCCATGTGGCGCGCGGCGGCCTGCGCTGGTCCGACCGCCCGCAGGATTTCCGCACGGAAGTCCTCGGCCTCGTGAAGGCGCAGCAGGTGAAGAATGCCGTGATCGTGCCGGTGGGCGCGAAGGGCGGCTTCGTGCCCAAGCGCCTGCCGGTCGGCGGCACCCGCGACGCCATCCAGGCCGAGGGCATCGCCGCCTACAAGGTGTTCGTCTCCAGCCTGCTCGACGTCACCGACAATCTGAAGGGCGGCGAGGTGGTCCATCCCGACCATGTGGTGCGCCTCGACGCGGACGATCCCTATCTGGTGGTGGCGGCCGACAAGGGCACGGCCACCTTCTCCGACATCGCCAACGGCATTTCCCAGGATCACGGCTTCTGGCTGGACGATGCCTTCGCCTCGGGCGGCTCGGTGGGCTACGACCACAAGGCCATGGGCATCACGGCGCGCGGCGCGTGGGAGGCGGTGAAGCGGCATTTCCGCGAGATCGACATCGACATCCAGACCACGCCGATCCGCGTCGTGGGCGTGGGCGACATGTCGGGCGACGTGTTCGGCAACGGCATGCTGCTCTCCACCGCGCTGAAGCTGGTGGCGGCGTTCGACCATCGCCACATCTTCCTCGATCCCAATCCCGATCCGGCGGCCTCCCATGCCGAGCGCCAGCGGATGTTCAACCTGCCGCGCTCCTCCTGGGAGGATTATGACGCGCGCCTGATCTCGCAGGGCGGCGGCGTGTTCCCGCGCTCGGCCAAGAGCATCCCGCTCTCCCCCGAAGTGCGCGCCATGCTCGGCCTCCAGAAGGCCGAGGCGACGCCGAGCGAGGTCATGACCGCCATCCTCAAGGCGGAGGCCGATCTGCTGTGGTTCGGCGGCATCGGCACCTATGTGCGCGCCTCCGTCGAGACCGACGCCCAAGTGGGCGACCGCGCCAATGACGCGATCCGCATCGCCGCCGCCGACCTGCGGGTGAAGGCGGTGGGCGAGGGCGCCAATCTCGGCATGACCCAGCGCGGGCGCATCGAGGCGGCGCGCCGGGGCGTGCGGCTCAACACCGACGCCATCGACAATTCGGCCGGCGTGAACACTTCGGACGTCGAGGTGAACATCAAGATCGCGCTGGCCGCGCCCGTGGCGGAGGGCGTGCTCACCGCGCCCGACCGCGCCGCCCTGCTGGGTGAGATGACGCAGGAGGTGGGCCACCTCGTCCTGCGCAACAATTATCTCCAGACGCTCGCCCTCTCCCTCGCCCAGCGCGCGGGCACGGCCGATACCTCGTTCCAGCAGCGCCTGATGCAGATGCTGGAACTGCGCGGCGAACTCGACCGCACGGTGGAGAATCTGCCGAGCGACGGCGAGATCCAGGAGCGTCGCACGCGCGGCGAGGCCCTGACGCGGCCCGAACTCGCCGTGCTCCTCGCCTATGCCAAGCTCTCGCTTTATGCGGAACTGCTGACCACCGACGTGCCCGACGACCGCTATGTGGCGGACGAACTCGTCCATTATTTCCCGCACGCCCTGCAAAGCCGCTTCCCGGCTGCCATCGAGGGGCATCGCCTGCGCCGGGAAATCATCGCCACGGCCCTCGCCAATGCCCTCATCAACCAGGGCGGGCCGGCCACGGTCGCGCGGATCGCGGACCAGACGGGCGCGGACGCGGCGGGCATCGTGCGCGCCTTCGTCGCCGTGCGCGACAGCTTCGGCCTCGCGGACATCAATGCCGCCATCGATGCGCTGGACAACAAGATCTCCGGCGAGGTGCAGCTGCGCCTCTATGCGGATGTCCAGTATCTGGTGCTTGCCCGGATCATCTGGTTCCTGCGCAACGCGAACTTCGCCGCCGGCCTCGGCGCGGTGGTGGCGCAGTATCGCGATGGCATCCTCGCGCTGGGCGCGGTGCTCGATCAGGCGCTTCCGGAGCACTGGGTCGCCCTGCGCAATCGCCGCGCCCAGGAATTGATGGACGCCAATGTGCCGGAGGATCTGGCCCGCACCGTCGCCGGCCTGCGGCCGCTGGCGGCGGGCACGGACATCGTCCTGCTCTCGCAGAATACCGGCCGCGCCGTCGCGGAAGCCGCGGCGACCTTCTTCGCGGCGGGCCGCTATTTCGCCGTGGACGAGGTGATCGCCGCCGCCGCCGGCATTCTCGCCCCGGACTATTACGACCAGCTCGCGCTCGATCGCGCCATGGGCCAGATCGAGACCTTCGTGCGGGATGTGAGCGTCGCCATGCTCGCCACCGGCAAGAGCGGCCCCGAGGCGGTCGAGGCGTGGGTGGACAGCCGGCGCAAGGAGGTCGAGCGGTCGCGCGCGACGGTGCAGGACATCGTCGCCTCCGGCCTGACCCTCTCCAAGCTCACCCTGGCGGCGAGCCTGCTCGCCGACCTCGCCCGGGCCTGACGGCGCCCGACGGGTCGGACGCCGAGCGATCCGGCCCGCGCCCCTTCGGGGGCGGACGATCATCAAAGACCGCC
>JBFMAV010000105.1:0-8801 GCA_040755535.1 Pseudomonadota bacterium
ATTTTCGGCGCATCGCCACCCGCTACGACAAGCTCGCCGTGAACTTCGCTGCCGCCGTCTCGCTCGCCGCTATCGTCACCTGGTGGACCTGATTGAGTCTGGAGCCTAGAGCCTGATCCGATCAGGTCGAATCAACCTGATCGGTGAATCAGTGTCTAATCTATTGATGGAGAACGCTTTACCGATTTGATTGCGATGCAATCAGATCGGAACGTGCTCTAACGGTGAAGATTGCGCAGGGAACCGGAATGCGGGACCTTCCGTCGGTTTTTGGTCGGATGGAGCGCCCTGACATGCCACCCGCCTTCGGGGACACCCTGCGCATATTGGAGCCCGCACCCCATGTGCTCGCCTTCTATGATGGGCGGGTACCCGGGGTGCGGCTCCATTCGCTGCAACCCAATTGGCTGGACGACGGCGCATACGAGGCCGGCATCGCCTCTTACGCGGTGTGGGACGGGACCGAGGCGCTGGTCTACGACACGCACATCTCGCTGACCCATGCCCGCATCATCCGCGACACCTTGGCCGCGCGGGGCGTGCGGCGCTTCACAGTGGTGCTCAGCCACTGGCACGACGACCACGTGGCCGGCAATGAAGCGTTCGCGGATTGCGAGATCATCGCGAACCGACTCACGGCGGAGATTCTCACCGAAAAGCGCCCCGTGCTCGAAGCCGCCGATCCGCCGATCCGCCCCCTCATCCTGCCCACGCGCACGTTCGAGGGCGAACTTCATCTTCAGATCGGCACCATCGCCGTGCAATTGGTCCAGATGGATATTCATTCGTGCGACGGAACGGTCGCGCGACTGCCCGGCGGCCTGCTGCTCGCGGGCGATACGCTGGAAGATCCGGTGACCTATGTGGACGAGCCGGATCGCCTCGCCATCCATCTGCGCGATCTTGAGCGCATGGCAGGCTGGGACATCCACCGCATCCTGCCCAATCACGGCGCGCAGGACATCATCGCCGCGGGTGGCTATGCCCCGAGCCTGATCGCCGCCACGCAGGCCTATGTGCGCAAGCTCCTTACCGCCCCAACGGACGCCGACGCCCGCGCGCAAGACCTGCGCACGTTCGCCGCCGAGGGATTTGCGGCCGGCACGCTGCGCTATTTCCCGCCCTACGAGGCGGTGCACCGCATGAATGTGGAGGCGGTGATGAAGGCCCGAGGAAAAGGCTGAGCTGCGCTCGCATCGCTCGGACCTGAGCGCCCTGCCCTACTCCCCCGCCTCCGCGAACAGAGCGAGCTGCTGTTCGCGCACAGGGGCGAAGGAGCGGCGGTGGTGCGGGCACGGGCCGTGGGTGCGCAGAGCGAGGGAATGCTCTGCTGTGCCATAGCCCATGTGCCGTTCGAACCCATAGGCCGGGAAGGCGGCGCCGAGCCCCGCCATCAGCCGGTCGCGCGTCACCTTGGCGACGATGGACGCGGCGGCGATGGAGGCGATGAGGGCATCGCCCCCGATCACCATTTCCAGTGGGCACGGCAAAGGCGGGGGATCGTTGCCATCCACGAAGACGAGGCCGGGCCGGCGCGGCAGGCCCCGCACGGCGCTCGCCAGCGCCCAGAGCGAAGCCTGGCGGATATTGTCGCGATCGATGCGCGCGGGCGGCGCAAGGCTCACGGACACTTCGGCGGTGGCACAGATTTCCGCGAACAGCACTTCGCGCTTCTCGCGCGTGAGCTTCTTGGAATCGTCGAGCCCGCGCGGCACCCGCTTCGGATCAAGGATCACGGCGGCCGCCACGACGGGGCCGGCGAGCGGCCCGCGTCCAGCCTCGTCGGCGCCGGCGACGGGCGCGATGCCGGCCTTGTAGGCCGCCCGCTCGCGGGTAAAGCCGAGCCCCGCTCCCGCTTTCGTCGAAGGCTTCACCCGAATGATCGCGCCGCGTCCCGCCACCTTGCTATCCGAATCGTCCACGCTCTCTCCGGGACCACGGTAGCTCAGAATCTCAAGGTGAAGCCACCCTTCACCATGTTCTCCTGCGCGGTCTCGGCCAACTGGCCGGAATAGAAGGCGGACAAGGTCATGCCCGGCGCGAAGGCGATCTCAAGGCCCGCTTCCACCAGCGCCGCATCCGTCGCGATGGGGGCGCCGGCGACCGTGAAGGCTTGGGACCCACTGAAGGCGAAAGTGGTCTCAGGGGTCGTGTCCCCGAACGCGTGCTGCCAGGCGAGGCTTCCGCGCACAACGGCGCGCATGGCGCCGAACATCACCGGCAGCGCCGCCCGTGCTCCCAGGCTGGTATAGGTGATCGCCTCATTGCCGCCCGCCGTCGTCAATGCCGCCGGCCCGCCGATCTCGCTGAAGCCATCCGTGTTCACATTGACATAAGCAAGACCGGCGAAAGGCTCCACGGAAGCGGTCGTCAGAGCCACCGGATAAGCGATCTCGCCGAACACCTGCCCGATATGGCCGTTGTAATCCGCCGAAAGCGAACTCACGGCGCCGGGCACGGCGACGGTGCGCGAGGTAGACATCTCGCTCCAGCCATAGGCGGCGCCGAAGCGCAGCGCCACCGCGCCCACCGTGCCGCCGCCATAGAGGGCGAGTTGAACCGTGTCGGCGGAGGTCGCCGAATTGAGGCTGCTCACCTGAATGCTGGAGCCGCTGTAACCGGCGGCGAACCCCAACCGCCAGGCATTGGCGAAAACACCATCCACGCCCACCAGGAAACCGCCCACATCGCTGGAGGCGGACGCGGCGGTGCTGCTGCCCTGCGAATGGCCCCAAGCGCCAAAGGCCTGCGTCCAGAAGGCGTTGCTGGGCAGCGGCGCGTCGTCCGGCACGCTCTCAAGCGAAAACGGCCCGGCGCCTGCTGGCGCTGCATAGGCAAGCGGGGCGGCAGCGGGAGCCGCCGGTGGCACCGGCTGGCGCGCCCGGTCCATCACCGCGTTGCGCACCAGGATGCTTTGCGTGGCGAGCACGCCGCTCGTGGTGGCATAGGCTTCGCCGGACAGGCTGTCGAAGGCGGCGGCCGCGACCGGGCCGGACAGTTGGACCAGAGCCTGGGAAAGGGTCGAGGAATAGGCCAGCGTATCCGCCGCATTGGCGACGGCGGCCTGATTGGCGGTCTGGGCGAAGACGACCAGGGGCAGGCTGCTGCGCTGGAGGGTCAGCGTCACACTGTCCGAACCGTGCATGAGGGCGCCGGAGATCAACGGATTGGTGGTGACGACACCGTCGAAGACGCCAGAGACACTTCCCGCCGAGAGAATGGTGTAGGCGGCTCCAATATTGGCGCCGGTCGCGAGCTGGGCGAGAACCACGCCGCCGTCCAGGGTGGCGGCGCCGCCGACCTGGACCTGGTCGCTCTGCCCCTGCGAAGCGAGATGGGCCTGATAGACCGCGCCGGGCGTCACATGCAGCGCGCCGTGAACGACATGGGTGCCGATGCCCGCACCGGGATTGTCCACCGTGCCGCCCGGTGAAACGGCGCTGCCCGGCAACAGGGTCAGATTGGCCGTCCGGCCCGAGCCGGACACGGTGCCCGTGGTGGTGATGGTTCCGCTCACCAAGCCGTCATTGTGAAAGGTGCCGGTGCTGGCGACATCGCCGGCGATGGATCCGTGATTATGCAGGATCCCCGCATTGTTGACGTCGGCGTTGAGGGTGCCCGATTTTGCATTGGTCAGGCTGCCGAAATTATAGAGCGCCGTGCCAGCGGACGACGTGATGGTCCCGTAATTGGTCAGGGTTGAGCCCCGCGCGACCGCATACCCGCCCTTCGTGGTGAAGGTCGCGCCGTTATGAACGGTGAGCGAACCCGTGAGCGTTCCGGTGAGCGCAAGGGTGCCCGCACGTACAACGGCGCCCCCCGTAAAGCTGTTGCTGCCCGCCAGCGTCACCGTGCCCGGCCCGGTGACGGTCAGGCTGCCCGGGCCGGTCATATCCCCGGTAAAGGTGGAATCCGCCTTGCTGGTCGAGACGGTCGCGGCACCGGCCAGGAGCACCGGCAGGCTCACCGAAAGGGCGCTCTCCGGCTCCAATAGCCCATTCGCCACCAGGACTGGCGTCACATAGGCATTGGTTCCGGGCAAGTAGCCCGTGCCGCTCGTGTCCCCATTCAGCCTGATGCCGACGAAGCCGCCGTCGGCGTCGTACAGCACATTGATGCCCGAATAGGTATAGAGCGACGTGTTGAAAAAATTCGTGTCGCCGGATTGACCCCAATGCACGCCGTCGGGGACCTGCGGATTGTTGGTTCCGACCGTAAAGGTATAGCCGACGAGCCCCTGGGCGCCGAGGAGATCAAGGGAAACCGTCACGCCATTGGACAGGACTTTTTCGGTCACAAACCCCGCCGAGCTGAGGCTCGGGAATTCCAGGAATCCATCGGTGACGCCCGTGTCCATGAGCACGGTGCCGGTCTGGGGACCCGTGGTCTGTCCGTTGGGGGCGGTCACCGTCACCACCATGGGCTGAGCCTGCCAGTTGTTGGGCTGGCCCGGCCCCAGGGAAGCGAGCTGACCATAGGCAAAGGCGTTGCCATTGACGGTGGCGGTATTGGAAGCGGTGAGGCCCAGTTGCACGCCGGTGGGCGTCACGATGTAGCCACGCCGCATGATATCGCCCATGCCCACGATGTTCAGGAACGGGTTGAGCGAAGCTTGGGTGGCGGCGGCATTGTCCAGCCACTTCGGCAGGCTGGTGCCCGCGGGAGCGGTGGGCACGCCCGTGCCCATGGTGTTGCGATCGAAACCGACTCCCATCATCGCGGTTTCGGGGTTGTCGGTGGCCTGACAATTCTTGGCATTGCCGGCGTGGGGATCGATACAGGTGCCCTTCGTGGCGATCAGGATCGGCACCTGCGACACCGCGCTCGTGCCTCCTTGCGTGTCCACGAAGGTGACGCTGGACTGGTCCGTGAAATAGCCCGTCAGCAACAGCCCCTTGCTGTTGTAATAGACCCAGCCCGGTTTATTCGGATTGTACGCAATGTCCTTGGCGTTGGCATTTCCCACGCCCAGCACGATGCCGGTGGAGCCCGTATCCATTTCGAAGACGAAGCGACCGGCGCTATCGACCGATGTATTGAATTTCAGCGTACTGCTCTTGGTTTCACCGGACAGAACTTTCTGCAAATCGTTCTGATAAGAGACAGAATAAGAATTGGTGCCGTAGCTGTCGTACATGGTCCAGCCGTCACCCGCCAGGGCAGCAGACAGCGAAACGCCAGCCAGGCCGGATCCGAAAACAAGCGCGGCGGCAGACGACATGAGCGACGGAACAAGCACAATCCGGCGTACGCAATACAAACGACCAACCGCCATCGCTTCCCCCGAAAGCTCTGATGCGCCGCAAGGTAGCAAGGCTTGTCGCACTTCTCCACCCGTAGTGATGTCGGAACAGTGGGTTGGCGGGAATTCTCCGGACGGGTCGCTCCGGACGGCTAAGAGAACCCGCCACCCGTCGCGGCCGGGGGCGGAGCCCTCAAAACGGTTGGAGCCGCCCGATGAAGGGGCCGCAGCGCCTCGCTCGCCGACTGGCCGGCATTGAAGAGGGAGAATATGACGGCGCACGAGAGGGAAAGATCCAGCCCGCTTGCACCAGCGCGGAGTCCTCGCCGACGGAGGCACCCGTTCAGAACAGATGCCACAATGTTCAGTTCTGCGGATGGAGTCGGCGGGAGCGGATCAGTTTCCCGCCGCTTTGGACGAGACGCAGAAGGGGCCGGCCAGGTTCTCTTTCAGTCCGGCCGATCAAGAATAAGGGTCGCGCCCATGGCGCTGCGGGGCGCGATCACAACCAGGCCCTCAAGCTTCTCATCCACCATGCCGCGCGTCACAAGCCCGCGCCGCATATCCACCGCGCCGGGCGAAACTGCGCGCAATCCGGCGATGCGCAGGTCATTCCCCGCCGGCGCGGGAACGCCGAAGCGTTCCGAGAAGGTGGCGCGCGTCATGATGTCGATGTCGCCGCGCGGCGTCTTGGCGATGTACCAGTCGTCCGTGGCCCGCCGGGCGGTAACGCCCGCCACCGTGTCGATGAAGCTGACATGGTCCATGGGGTGCTCGGCGACGAGGATCACGCCAGCCACGCCGGTCGCGCCATTGGCGTGGCGCTGAAGGTCGGGCGACCAGAAATTGTCGGGCTTGCGGTGGGTGCAGGTGAACAAGGCGGCATTGGGGGCCGCCGGATCCTGGGCGAAGGCCAGGGAAAAGCCCACCTCCACATCCTGCCCGTCCGGCCGCCGCGCCATGCGGGAGAAGTCAAAGACGTCAAAACCTCCGAACCCCGCCGCATCGAAGGCTGCCTTTTCGGCCGCGGGATCGCTCCCCTCCAGCGCGACCATCGACAGCCCCTCGCCGTTGCGGGCGAGAAAGTCGCGATTATAGGCGCCAAAGGAAAAATGGCTGCCGGAGGATTCGGGAATGCGATCGGGCTCCGACACTTCCAGCAATTCGATGAAGAAGCCGGGCATCTGGACGATGCGGTTATGGGTGCCCCAGGGATGATGGTTGCGGGGCCCCACCGTGAAGCCGATGAGGTCGTAAACCTCGCCGGCCGCATCAAGGTCGCGCACCAGATGGACGAGGTGATCGAGACCGCGCGGCATGGGCAACTCCTGATTCCCGGGCCGCTATGTGGCACGCGCTCAAGGGCGCGGGCAAGCGCGGCGCGGACCCGCCGCGCCACCTTGCCGCGCTCGAAAGCGCGGCCTTGTCACACCAGCCGGCTCTGCTCCTTGGCCGCACCGATGAAGGACGCAAACAGGGGATGGGGCTCGAAGGGGCGCGACTTCAGTTCAGGGTGGAACTGGACGCCGATGAACCAGGGATGGTCGGGATATTCGACGATTTCCGGCAGCAGACCATCCGGCGACATGCCCGAGAAGCGCAGCCCATGCTGCTCCAGGCGGTCGCGATAGGCGGTGTTCACCTCATAGCGGTGGCGGTGGCGCTCCTGGATGTCCTCAGAGCCATAGACGCCGGCAACCCGGCTGCCGCTCTGCAGGCGCGCGGCATAGGCGCCGAGGCGCATGGTGCCGCCGAGATCGCCATTGGCGCGGCGCTTCTCCAGTTCGTTGCCGCGCAGCCATTCGGTGAGAAGGCCCACCACCGGTTCCGGCGTCTCGCCGAACTCGGTGGAATTGGCGGCGCTGATGCCGGCGAGATTGCGCGCCGCCTCGATGACGGCCATCTGCATGCCGAAGCAAATGCCGAAATAGGGCACCGCCCGTTCGCGCGCGAACTGCGCCGCGCGGATCTTGCCTTCCGCGCCCCGCTGGCCGAAGCCGCCCGGCACCAGAATGCCCTGCACATGCTCCAGGAAGGGCGTCGGATCCTCGCGCTCGAAGGTCTCGCTCTCGATCCAGTCGAGCTTCACCCTCACCTTGTGCGCGATGCCGCCATGGGCGAGTGCCTCGATGAGCGACTTATAAGCGTCCTTGAGGCCGGTATATTTGCCCACGATGGCGATGGTGACCTCGCCCTCGGGATTGCGCACGCGATCCTCGATGGTGGTCCAGCGCGAGAGCTTGGGCAGCGGCGCCGGCTCGATGCCGAAGGCCGCGAGCACTTCCGTGTCGAGCCCTTCCGCATGATAGGCGGACGGCACGGCATAGATATTGTCCACGTCCCGCGCCTCGATCACCGCAGTCTCGCGCACATTGCAGAACAGCGCCAGCTTGCGCCGCTCCTCGCGCGGCACCGGCCGGTCGGTGCGGCACAGCAGGATGTCGGGCTGAATGCCGATGGAGCGCAGCTCCTTCACCGAATGCTGGGTCGGCTTGGTCTTCAGCTCGCCCGCCGAGGGGATATAGGGCAGCAGGGTGAGGTGGATGAAGATGGAGTGATTGCGCGGCAGGTCGTTCTTCAGCTGCCGGATGGCCTCGAAGAAGGGCAGGCCCTCGATGTCGCCCACCGTTCCGCCCACCTCGACCAGCACGAAGTCGAAGGCCTCGTTGCCCTCCAGGACGAAGTCCTTGATGGCATTGGTGACGTGGGGGATGACCTGGACGGTGGCGCCGAGATAGTCGCCGCGCCGCTCCTTGTTCAGGATGTCCTGGTAGATCTGGCCGGTGGTGACATTGTCGCGCCGCGTGGCGGGGCGACCGGTGAAGCGCTCGTAATGGCCGAGATCGAGGTCGGTCTCGGCCCCGTCATCGGTCACGAACACTTCGCCATGCTGATACGGGCTCATGGTGCCCGGATCGACGTTGAGATAAGGGTCCAGCTTGCGAAGCCGGACGGTGTAGCCGCGCGCTTGGAGAAGCGCACCCAAAGCGGCTGAAGCGAGGCCCTTGCCCAAGGAGGACACGACGCCGCCGGTGATGAAGATATAGCGCGCCATGGGCCTTCACTCTATTCGGGACGAACGCAATTTGGCGAGAGCGAAGCGCACCTGCGCTTCACTTTCGCCTGTGGAAACCTCACGCGGCGGAGAACCGCCGCGTTACCGTCACTGGGACTGCGGAGCCTGCGCGCCGCCTTGAGCCGGCGCGGCCGGGGCCGCCGGCGCGGGCGCCGTGGAGCCGGAGGGTGCAGGCTGCGGCACGGGCGTCTGAGCGGCCGGCGCGGGCGCAGATCCAGCCGGCACCTGGGCGGCCGGCACCTGGGGAACCGGAACGCTGGAGGCGGGCGCCTGCGGGCGAATCTGGTCGAGAATGGTGCCGCCGGCATTGGGCACGGCCGGACCGGTCTGGCCGGCAGGCTGATTCAGCAGCGCGGGCGGGGTGCGGCCCCAGCCGGCGAGAATCGTCAGGGCCAGGCTGGTGACGAAGAAGATCCCCGCGAGAATCGCCGTCGCCCGCGTGAGAACGTTTGCGGTGCCGCGCGCGGTGAAGAAGCCGCCGCC
>JBFMAV010000106.1:0-8701 GCA_040755535.1 Pseudomonadota bacterium
CGACAAGCTCGCCGTGAACTTCGCTGCCGCCGTCTCGCTCGCCGCTATCGTCACCTGGTGGACCTGATTGAGTCTGGAGCCTAGAGCCTGATCCGATCAGGTTGAATCAACCTGATCGGTGAATCAGCCTCTAAACTATTGATAGAGAATGCGTGATCCGATCAGCCTGCCGTGCAGGCTGATCGGCGCATGCTCTAGCCGGCGAGGCGGGCGAAGCCGGCGCTGATCAGCAGGCGGATGGGGTTTTGCGGGTCCAGCATGAGCCGCGCCGCCATGAGGCAGGAGATCACCACCAGCAGCGGCCGGATGAGCTTGGCGCCGAGACGCAGCGCGAGCCGCGAGCCGATCTGCGCGCCGATAAAGGCCCCGGCCGCCATGGCCAAGCCGATCTCCCAGCGTACCACGCCGGCGAGCGCGAACAAGGCGAGGCCGCCGAGATTGCTCGCCGCATTGGCAAGCTTGGTATGGGCGGTCGCCCGCACCACGCCGAAGCCCAGCAAGGCGACGAAGCCGACCATATAGAAAGAGCCCGCGCCGGGGCCGAACACCCCGTCATAGAAGCCCACCACCGGAACGACGAACGCGAGGAAGACGAGCGGGGAGATGCGCGCCCGCGCGTCCTGATCGCTCATCTTCGGGGCGAAGCCGAAATAGAGCGCGACGCCCACCAGGACGACCGGCACGATGGCCGCCAGCACCTCCTTGGAGAGGAGGCTCGCGCACAGCGCCCCGGCCACCGAGGCGATGGCCGCGATCACGGCGATGGGCCAGCCGCGCCGCCAATCGATCAGGCCGCGCCGGGCGAAGGCGAGCGTCGCCGAGACCGTTCCGGCCGAGCCCTGCAGCTTGTTTGTGGCCACCGCGCTGACGGGATCGAGCCCCGCCAGCAGCATCGCGGGCACGGTCAAAAGCCCCCCGCCGCCGGCGATGGCATCAAAACATCCGGCCACGACCGCGACCAGAAACAGGCTGAAAAGGGTGAGGAGATCCATGGGCTTCGGTGAGGGGGCGGCCGGCGCCGCGCAGAATCAGGAGAGGGAGGAGGGACGGAGGCAGACGGACGGGGTGCGCGCCGGTCGGCGCGCTGAAGGGACGCGCGCATCCCAAGGGATGCCACCATCGCCGCATGGCTGCCGCTGGGCAAGCCCCAGTCTCGCCACATCCAACAGGTTAGAGCATGCGCCGATGAGCCTGCTCCGCAGGCTCTTCGGATCACGCATTCTCTTTTCAATACGATAGAGGGCGTTTCACCCATCAGATTGATTCAACCTGATCGGATCAGACTCTAGAGCGCACCGCGCCGGCCCCTGCTGCCCGCCCCATGGAGTGGACCCACCGCGTGAAGATCCCAGCCTGCTTCCTGCCCGCCGCTGTGCTCGCCACCCTTCTGCCGGGCGCGGCCGCCGCGACCCCGCGCACCGATGCCGCCATCCTGTCTCTCGCCCCCGCAGCGCGGGTGGAGCAGCGCTGCAATGCGCGGGCCATGGGGGTGATCGGCCGCGAGCATCGCGATCTGCAGCCCGACGAACTGGTGGCCTATGCCTTCGCGGAAACCATCATCACCGGCCCCAGCGTCCGCGCGCCGGGCGCGGCGGTGCGCTCGCACGGCAAATGGTATCGTCTGTCCTATGCCTGCACCACCAAGGATGACGGCAAGGACATCCTCACCTTCCAGTACAATCTGGGCGGCGTGGTGCCGCGCGATGAATGGGACGCGCATTACCTGGTGCCGTGAGGGGCGACCCCAGGACTGCCGCAGGTTACTGCCCGGCCGTCGCGACGGCGCTCTCGGATGCAACGCCCCCCTTGTCGGTCCATTCGGGCGGCAGGCCGACCGCGCCGCTCACCAGGCCGGCAACCCCTTGCTCTCGGCCGAAGGCCTCGCACGCAGCATATTTGGGCGCGCCGCCCGCCCAAGACCCGACACGCTCGGCCGACGGCAGGCCGGGCAATTTCTGAAACGGGCTCTCTCCCGTCACGACGAGCTTGCTGAAATCATCGCCGAAGGCGCTTGCCAGTTCATAAGCGTCGCCCACGTTCGAAACGCGCGCGGAGCCGGACAAAGCGGTGGCGCCCCGGCCCCACAGCATGGCTGCATCCTGCCGCCCGCCCGGTCCCTTCGCCTCCGCCTCGATGGACAGCGTTCCGAGCCCGATGGGCAGGCGGGGCGTCGGCACCGGGACGCCTGGCAAGAACACGGATTTTGCGACAGACGCCAATTTGGTGGCCGCCACGGCGTTCGGATCGGTCACGGCCATGTCGGTAATGACCGCGTGGACCGTGAGGTCCGCATGCTCATTCAAGGCGACAACCCGAAGACGCTCGCTGAGCCCCGCGCACAGAGACCGGTCCACGGCATTGGCGATGAGCTTGCGCTGCTCCTCGCTGACGGTCTCGCGATGGGCGGCCGAAGCGAAGGTGGTCGGCACGAGACGCACCGATTTTGCCTCAAGCAGAGCGTCCTTGTTGGCCCGCAGCTTGGATTTGGCGAGCAGGCCGTCAGCCTGATCAAGATCATTGTAGGACGACAGCGACCCTGCCGATTCGAGCGGTGCCGTTGCGCAACCGGCCATGAAGAAAGGAGCGATCGCGAGGCTAAACACCCCGCTGACCCGCAAAGGTGCCGGCATTTGAGATCTCGAATCTGTGGATCGACAAAAGAATGCCGCGCAAGCCGCCCCAAGCGCAAACGAGGCCACAAGATCGCAGGATTCCGGCTGAATTGTGGGGTGGCCCAGCGCACTCAGCGGGCGGCGCAGCCCCCCTGCGCATTCACGACGCGGAACGCGTAAGGCAGCTTCAAATCTGGCTGCACACGCTTCTTCTCTCACCAGCGCTCCGCGCCCGGTGGGCGCCCTCACCCCTTCCGTCGCCCACCCTTGCGATAGCCCTTTGTGCCCGGCTCCGGCCGCGGGCCGGGGCGGAAGTCGGCGGCGGAGAGGGGTTCGGCGCGGTCGGTGCCCGGCCCCATATCGTCCAGGGAGGGCTTGGCCACCTTGGCGGAGGGGCGGGCCGCCAGCGGGGTCTCGTCCGGGCCGCGCCGGCGCGAGGGGATGAAGCTGTCGTCCTGCGGCTCCGGCGCCGCGCGCCGGCCCTTGGGCAAGGGCGCGGCCGGTGCCGGCGGCAGGTTGGCCGCGCGGCCGTATTTCTTCGGGCCGCGATAGCCCCCGGTCCTGTCGTCCACCGCCTCCTGGCGCGCCATGGGATCGTCGGACACCGCCAGCTCGGTGGCCTGGAGGCGCTTGATCTCGTCGCGCAGGCGCGCGGCGGTCTCGAAGTCGAGGTCTGCGGCGGCCGCGCGCATGCGCTTTTCCAGGTCCGCCATGACGGCCTTGAGATTATGGCCGAAGGCCGCGCCCTCCTCCGCAAGGCCGGTATCCACCTGCACATGGTCGCGCTCATAGACCGAGCCGAGAATGTCGCCGATGGCCTTCTTCACGCTCTCGGGCGTGATGCCGTGCTCCAGATTATAGGCCACCTGCTTCTCGCGGCGCCGGGCGGTCTCCGCCATGGCGCGCTGCATGGAGCCGGTCTCGTGATCGGCATAAAGGATCACGCGCCCGTCCACGTTTCGGGCCGCGCGGCCGATGGTCTGGATGAGCGAGGTCTCCGAGCGCAGAAACCCTTCCTTGTCGGCATCGAGGATGGCGACAAGCCCGCACTCGGGAATATCCAGGCCCTCGCGCAGCAGGTTGATGCCGATCAGCACGTCGAAGGCGCCGAGCCGCAGGTCGCGGATGATCTCGATGCGCTCGATCGTGTCGATGTCCGAATGCATGTAGCGCACGCGGATGCCGTTCTCGTGCAGATATTCGGTGAGGTCCTCGGCCATGCGCTTGGTGAGCACGGTGACGAGGCTGCGATAGCCCTTGGCGGCCACCGCCCGCGCCTCGCCCAAAAGGTCGTCCACCTGGGTCCGGGCCGGGCGCACGTCCACTTCCGGGTCGATGAGGCCGGTGGGGCGGATCACCTGCTCCACGAACACCCCGCCGGTGCGGTTCATCTCCCAGGGGCCGGGGGTGGCCGAGACATGGATGGTCTGGGGCCGCATGGCGTCCCATTCCTCGAAGCGCAGCGGGCGATTGTCCATGCAGGAAGGCAGGCGGAAGCCGTATTCCGCGAGCGTCGCCTTGCGGCGGAAGTCGCCGCGATACATGGCGCCGATCTGCGGCACGGTCACATGGCTCTCGTCGATGAAGACGAGGGCATTGTCAGGCACATATTCGAACAGGGTCGGCGGCGGCTCGCCCGGCTTGCGGCCCGTGAGCCAGCGCGAATAATTCTCGATGCCCGCGCAGCTTCCCGTCGCCTCCATCATCTCGATGTCGTAGCGCGTGCGCTGCTCCAGCCGCTGGGCCTCCAGAAGCCGGCCCATCTTGTTCAATTCATCGAGCCGCAGGCGCAACTCGTTCTTGATGCCGGCCATGGCCTGGATGAGGGTCGGGCGCGGTGTCACATAATGCGAGGAGGCGTAGACCTTCACGCTTTTCATGTCGCCGGTCTTGTGGCCGGTAAGCGGGTCGAATTCGACGATGCTCTCCACCTCGTCGCCGAACAGCGAGACGCGCCAGGCCCGGTCCTCATAGTGGGCCGGGAAGATCTCCACGCTGTCGCCGCGCACCCGGAAGGTGCCGCGCGCGAAATCCGACTGGATGCGCTTGTATTGGAGCGCCACGAGGTCGGCGATGAGCTGGCGCTGGTCGATGCGCTCGCCCACCTCCAGCTTGAAGGTCATGGAGGAATAGGTCTCCACCGAGCCGATACCATAGATGCAGGAGACCGAGGCGACGATGATGACGTCGTCCCGCTCCAGCAAGGACCGGGTGGCCGCATGGCGCATGCGGTCGATCTGCTCGTTGACCGAGGATTCCTTCTCGATATAGGTGTCCGTGCGCGGGACATAGGCTTCCGGCTGGTAATAATCGTAATAGGAAACGAAATATTCCACCGCATTGTCGGGGAAGAAGCTCTTGAACTCCCCGTAAAGCTGCGCCGCCAGCGTCTTGTTGGGCGCGAGCACGATGGCCGGGCGCTGCAATTCCTCGATCACCTTGGCCATGGTGAAGGTCTTGCCCGAGCCGGTCACGCCCAGAAGCACCTGGTCCTTCTCGTTCGCCCGCGCCTGGGCCGAGAGTTCCGCGATCGCCTGCGGCTGGTCGCCGGAGGGCTTGAACTCGCTCTTCATCTCGAAGCGGATGCCGCCTTCGCTCTTTTCCGGGCGCGGCGGGCGGTGGGGCGTCCAGGTCTGGCCCGTCACTTCGGGCCGGCCTTCCTCGATCAGGCGGGAGAGCGCCGCCACGGTCGCGGAGGCGCCGGCGGAGGCAAAGCCGCCGACTTCGCCGGCCTCCAGGCCGAGGGAAGCGGCAAGCTGGGGATCGAGGGTCTGGACGGGCGCCGGCTCGAAATGACGCTGCGAACGCTCACCGAGCTTGCCGGGACGGGATGCTTTGGCCATGGCGCCAATATGGGGGCGAAGCGGCGCCGGGGGAAGGGTCGGCGCCGGCCCCAAAGGTCATTTGGCGGGGCGCATATAATGCAGGAAGCCGGTGCGCTCGGCGATCCTGTCATAGAGGCTGCGGGCCGCGGTGTTGGTTTCGTGGGTAAGCCAATAGACCTCCGCCCAGCCCTGCCGATCCGCTGCGGCATAGACGAAATCGATGAGCGCACCGCCAACGCCGGCGCCCCGGCCGTCCGGCGCCACATAGAGATCCTGCAAATAGCAGACATCCGCCGCGCTCCAGGTGGAGCGGTGGGCGAGGAAATGGACGAGGCCCACGGCGGTTTCGCCCCGCCAGGCCAGGGCGCCGAACATGGCTTCCGCTGGGTCTGTGAGGCGAGCGAAGACACGCTCGCTCACCGGGGCAAGATCGACACCATAGAAGTGCTGGTAAGCACTCCACAGCGGCGCCCAAGCGACCTTGTCTTCGGATGCGAGCGGACGAATGACGATTTCGGTCATGGCCTCATGTCCTTGGCGGCGTCCAGCGGTATTGAATGAAACCCGAACGCTCCGCCACCGCGTCATACAGGCGTCGGGCGCCGGCATTGGTCTCTTGCGTCAGCCAATAGACCCGCGCACAGCCACGTGCCGCCGCGAAATCATAGACATGGGAGATCAGCCGCCGCCCGATGCCCGCCGCGCGCACGTGCGGCGCCACGAACAGATCCTGGAGATAACAGGTGTCGGCGATGCTCCAATTGGTGCGATGCTCGATGAAGTGTACGAGCCCCACCGCCCGCTCTCCCTGCCACGCCAAGGCGCCGTGGGTCGGCTCGGCCGGATCGAGCATGCGCGCGAAGGCCGTTTCGGTCACGGCCGGCGGAAGCTCCACCTCATAAAAGGACTGGTAGCCCCGCCACAGCGGCTCCCATGGCCCCCGGTCCTGCGCTTCCAGCGCCGCGATGCGCACGTCCGAGGGCGTGGTCATTGGTGCATCCCCCCCGGTTCATCACTCGACCGGCCGCGCGGCCGCTTCAAGCTCGATGGCGCGCTGCGCCGTCAGAACGCGCCGGCATTCCGCATATATGTAATTGGCGCGGGTACCGGGAATATTGATGTAATAATCGCAATTCGCGTCGCGAAACTGTACCCATGCGCGCTCCGCCGCGCGCATGCGGTCCTGCTGTTCTTTCGGCTGCTGCGCCATCAGCTTCTGATAGGCAGCGTTCAGGCGCTTGTCCCAGCGTTCGGCCGCCGCGAGAATGCAGTCGGTGATCTGCCCCGTCGACATCTTATCCCCGCAGGCGATGTATTCCTTGCCATACCAGCCGACGGCCTCCGTCGGCTCTTCCGCCGAGGCGGCGAACGCGGGCGCGAGGGAGGTGATGAACATGATCGCGGAAAGAAGAAGTGAAATACTTTTCATGATGGCAATGTCCTCATGATCGAAATGGCGCGGGGGAGCGCGTTCAGCGGCTCTCCCCGTGGAGGCGGGCCTGAACCCGCTCGCGTCCCATGAGCGGCAAAAGTGCCGCGAGTTCCGGCCCGGTCTCCCGCCCCGTGAGCGCCAGACGCAGAGGCCGAAACAGCACCTTGCCTCCCCGCCCGCTCGCGCCTTTGACGAGGGCGATCCAGGCCCCATAGGTCTGGGCATCCCAGGGCTCCGGCGGCAGATGTGTCGCCGCCAGTGCCAGAAATTCGCGATCCGCCGGCTCCAGAATTCCCGGGCCTGGCAGGCCGACAATCTCCCACCATTCCATCGCATCGGTGAAGCGCGTGAGGTTTCCCCGCACGGCCAGCCAGAAGGCCTCTCCCCCGCCAATCCCGGCATTTTCCAGCCGGTGGGCGACGGCGTCATAGGGCAGTTGATGCAAGGTCCTGGCGGTCAGCCCGCCCAGTTCCTCGGGGTCGAAGCGGGCGGGTGCGCGGGAGATGCGCGACAGATCCACCCGCTCGGCAAGATGACCCAGGCTCTGCACGGGCGCGAGCGCCTCGGACGTGCCGACCAGTACCGCCGCCGCCGCCACCGCCAGCGCCTCCTGCCCGGCCTCGCGCAGCGCGCGCAGCGAGAGGTGACCGAGGCGCTTGGACAGGCCCTCGCCGCTCGGCAAGGTGAGCAGATTATGGTGGGCAAAGCGCGGCGGCGCTGTGCCGAACGCTTCGAAAATCTCGATCTGCACCGCCGTATTGGTCACGTGGTCCTCGCCACGCACCACATCGGTCACGCCGAATTCGATGTCGTCCAGCACCGAGGGCAGCGTGTAGAGAAAGGTGCCGTCGGCGCGCACCAGGACCGGGTCGGACAGGCTGGACGTGTCCACCTGCTGGGGTCCGCGCACGCCATCGTCCCACGCCACCAAGCGATGATCGAGCTTGAAGCGCCAATGGGGCCGGCGCCCCTCTCCCTCGAGCCGCGCGCGGTCGGCCTCGGTCAAAGCGAGCGCCGCGCGGTCATAGACGGGCGGAAGCCCGCGCGCGCGCTGGAGGCCGCGCTTGAGGTCCAGTTCCTCTTCCGTCTCATAGGCCGGATAAAGCCGGCCGAGCGCCTTGAGCTTCTCCGCCCCGGCCGCATAGAGCCCGAGCCGGGCGGATTGGCGCTCGGTGCGGTTCGGCGGAATGCCCAGCCATTCCAAATCTTCGACGATGCCCTCGGCGAATTCGGTCCGGGATCGCGCGGCGTCCGTGTCGTCGAACCGCAGGATGAAGGTGCCGCCGCCGCGCCGGGCCAGCAGCGCGTTGATGAGGGCGGTGCGGGCATTGCCCACATGGATCAGCCCGGTGGGCGAGGGAGCGAAGCGGAAGACCGGATGTGACATGACAAAGCCATTAGACCGCCCGGCGGGCCGAGGGAAGCATCTGCGTGTGCTTCCCTCGCGGGTGACCCTCGCTCAGCGTCCCGGCGGGCAAGGTTGGCCGGGCTGACAGGACGGCTGACCGCTCGCAGGGCGCTGGTAGCCGGCAGGAAGCCGGTGCTGCTGTGGGCCGAGTTGGCGCGGCGGTCCGGCTTGCGCCGGCGCGCCGGTTGGCGGAGCGGCGGCCGGGCGGCCCGGCGGGGGACCACCGGGAGGCTGGCCCGGCGGCGGACCACCGTTCCAGCCCGGACGGGGGCCGGGTGGGGGGCCGCCGTTTCCCCCCGGTCGTGGACCAGGCGGCGGGCCGCCGTTCCAGCCCGGGCGAGGGCCAGGAGGCGGGCCGCCATTCCAGCCGGGGCGCGGCCCAGGTGGAGGACCACCATTCCAGCCCGGGCGCGGGCCGGGCGGC
>JBFMAV010000107.1:0-8640 GCA_040755535.1 Pseudomonadota bacterium
GATCAACCAGTTCCGCCGCCTCGCCATTCGCTACGAGCGCCACGCCGACCTCTACCGTGCCTTCCTCGTCCTCGCCGCCGCAATCATCTGCTTCAGAGCCATCAGTAGGTTTTGTTAGGTGCTCTTAGTCGCGAAAGACCGGAACGGACATCGTGCAGGATCTGGCGCGCCTCCTCGGAGTTTTCTTCCCGCCAGATGCGGCGATGGCGGCGGCTGGTCATCCCTGCACGTCCTTCAGCCGCGCCCTCGGCAGGCGGATGAAGCCATTTGAGACCTTTTCCATCAGGCCGGATATCCGCCGCTCAAGGTCGGCTTCTCGGATCAGCAGCGCCCGGACCGCGGCCTTTCCATTCCCTCCATGGGCATCGAGAACCTTGGCGATATCGGCGTCGCTGACATCAAAAAAGCTCTCGCCCGCGCGCAAGGGTTCGCTCGGCATGGCACTCTCCATCGGCTAGATCGACCGATGATTCCATGAGAACAAAAATAGAACAAGAGGGGCGGGCGGGGTGGCAGCCCAAGGCAGGATTGCCCCGGCCTGAGACCGGGGCGAAGTGCCTCAGCGGCCCGAGCTTTCCGCCTCTTCCGCCGCCAGGGCGAGAAGATAGGCGAGCACCGGAAGCTGGCTCTGGCGCGCCAGCGTGGCCAACTCACGGGCGATTGCGGCGATGTAGGCGGTCAATGCGGTCTCAGGCATGAATAGGCCCCCGAGGGCATGAGCGTCCAGGGGAAGATTACCTAAGGAAGGTGATGGGCAGATGTGCAACCATTAACAATGTCGCGCCTCTGCGCCTGAACATCGTGCTGTAGAGATGACGCCAGCACCGCCACCAGCGCCGCCCTACGTTCGAAAGAGAGCGGGAAATCCTCCGGCTCCCGGTTGGGCTTGGCCACGCGGAGAAACGTACCTTCCGGGCTTTCGATGACCGAGATGTAAGCAACCGCCACGGCAGGGGCGCCGTCCATAGGCTCTCACTGCGCCGCGGGCGGGAAAGGTGGGAAGCTCGGCGGCGGGCCGTCGCGCCATTTCTTGATCCAGGCCAGCAATGCCTCGCAGAGCGACATGCCGGTCAAGCCGAGCACGAAGCCGGTCATCCCCTCGACGGAGGCCTGGGAGATGTCCGCCGACGCCAGATAGCGAACGGCGAAGTGCGCGCCGATGGGCGTGCCATAGCCGGCCACGACGGTTCCGACCACGGCGGTGGTGATGTGCCGCGTGATCGAGCCCCCAGGCTTGGTCAGGGAGCGGACGATGCCGCCCATGGCTCCGGCCGCCATGTGGGCGAGCTTGATGCCGAACAGCGTCGGTTCGGGCTGGAAATCCGGCATGCTTCAGCCCCCCACCCGCGCGGTGCCGATGGCGCCGAGCACGGTCATCACGGCCGAGGCCGCACACAGAAACAGAAACCAGATACGCATTACATCACCGAACCCGCTGGAGAACGGAGGAGGTCAACGCTTCAGGAAAGCGGCGGCCTGGGCGTCGTAGAGGGCCAGCAGGCGCTGGCCACAGGCGGTCTTTGCGAGCTCGGAAGCCCGAAGCCTGCCGATGAGCGCCACCACCTCCTTCTGCGAGAGCGCACCCGCGGGCGGCGGAGGCGTCATGGTGGAGAAGCACTCGCGCAGGTCCTGCGGCAGGTCGGCGAGCCGGACCTTAGTCCCAGAGGGATCGCACGCCGTCAGAAGTAGGCAGATCGAGGCAAGCGCCGGCAGGCGTGCGAGATTCCAGTTCATGGATGCGGTCCTGGAGCTTCTGGAGGTCGGAGGCATTCGCGGCGGCTGACAGCGAATCCATGTGCAATGCGGACAGAACGGCCTGCTGCTGCGCGACCACTGCCTGCGCCGCGGCAAGCTTGGCCTGGAGCGCGGCCGCTTCGGATACCGCCTGCCCGGCGGCTATGCCGCCGAACCAGCACGACAGGCCGATGATGACCGGGCCCGCAATGGTGGCTGTGCGGCGATATGGAAGCGGGAAGAGCGCGTAGATGACCGAGGCCACGCCCGCGAGAAGAAGGAGGCCCGCCAGCCCGTACACGGCAGCGGCGGGGAGGAAGGAGAGCGCCCAGGCGATGGGGTTCATGATCAACCCTCGCCGCCCGGGTCGCGGCCGAGCGCGCGCAGCAGCGCGTGCATGAAGTTCCGGTCATCCCAGGCCGCGCCGAAGATGTAGGCGCCCAGGATGGAGCCGGCGAGAAGGAGCACGCCGCTGGCAATGGCCTCATGGAGGCTGCCATCGTGGCCCCAGCCGGTCAGATAGATGAGCTCGCCGGCGCAGAAGATGAGGGTGGCGGCAATCCACCGCCGCCGGATCTTCCAGGAGGGGCGCGGGATATCAGCGGGAGGCATGGCCATCCTCTTGATCATGATGATGGAGAAGACGCCCGGCCGGGGCCGGCCAGGCGCGGGACCTACGGTCGAGACCCGTCAGGAAGCGGCGGGGGTCTCGTCCGGTTGCACCTCGTGGACATGCAGATCCATGCCGCTGTGGACATAGAAGGTCTGCTCCTCGCCGCTCTCCACGCGCACAGTGGGGTAGTGCTGAAGCGGCGCGCCGGTCTTCGGGTCCTTCGGCGTCACGTCGACAGGCCAGCCGTGATTGGCCTTCACGACAACATTGGTGGTCATGGTCGAACCTCAACGATGCTGCGATTACCCGGCGGCTCCCGGCCGGGCGCGGGATCAGGCCGCGCGGGGCGCCTTGTAGGAAGCGACGCGCAGCTCGAGGCAGGAGCAGGTGACCGGGCCGGGAATGCCGTCGGCCTTCAGCTCGTTCACCTTCTGGAAAGCCAGGACGGCGGCCTTGGTCTTCGGCCCGAAACGCCCATCTTCGACCAGGGGGCCGAAGCCGAGATCATTGAGCGCCTCTTGAATAGCGCGGATATCGCCGTCGAGGTCCGCCGCCTGCCAAGCCTCGTTGTCATTGGCGGCGCGCACCAGAGGCCAAACCTTGTCGAACCACTCTTCGCGATCATCGAGGCCGTTATAGCCGCCGTTGATCTTCTTGGTGATGGAGCGGATGTCGTTCCTGTCCGCCATCTCATTGCAGCCGCCCTGCTGCCACTCGATCAGCGCCGGCAGGAAGACAAGCTCCGGCGCCATGATCTTGGCGGGATCATCGAAGAACAGGGTCCCGACGCCGCATTTCCGGCCGAGATCCTTGTGAGCGCCGCCCCCTGTCGTCTGGAGGGGCCCATTGCCGCGGAAAAGGAAGCCGTCACCCTTTCGGAGGTTGCCCAGATCCTTGGCCATCTTCGGGTTACCGAGGCCATAGACCCGCTCCGCGAGCGCATATTCATCGCCGGCGAGCTTCCTGGCCTCGGTCGCGGTCACCTTCGCTGAATGCTTGCCGACGCCAAAGATCACCATGATCCGATCGGCGGAATAGTTCATGCTTTCTCGCACGATGGTGAGGCCGCCGGATTCGTGCAGGATCTGCGCCAGGAAGTGGGCCCGGCGAAGCGGCGTCGTCAGCCCATACTTTGCGAATTGAGCCTCGCCGAACTGCTCAAGAGCTTGAATGTAATCGGCGCGCGCCTTCGGCGCGACGCGGCGCACCACGTCGATCACGGAAGCCATGTTCGTCATCCCTGCTGAAAATGAAAATGCCGCCCCTAAGGGCGGCCGATATCGGCCTCTACCCCGCCTTGCGGAGGCCGGAGAGCCGCGTGGTCCAGCCCTGCTTGGTGAGCATGTTCACCACCGGGTTGAGGGTCCATTCGATCCCGTCCACACCGGGACGGATCCCCTGAAACACCATGACGCCGCCGGCCTCGATGGTGGCGTCGCCCTCAATGGTCACCTCCGCCGTGTCGGCGCCTGTCTCCAGGTCCTTCGCCTTGGCCTCGGCGGCGGCCTTTGCCTCGTCTTCGTCTCCGAAGGGGATGGGCAGGCGATAGATGGCCTCGGCGCTGCCGTCGCTCTCCACCTCCACCTCCTTCCGGGTCTGCTTTCCCCGATCGTCGGTATAGGCCACCACCTTCTTGTGGCGCCCGCGATCGGTGAAGCGGACCCGGCAGGAACCCGGCAGGATCATGTTCGGCCGTACCACCAGGCGCCTCATGGCGGCGCCGGCGGCCGACATGCCGGTGCCCTTGTCCGCGAACACCAGCCGCCCGTCCTTCACCGCGAAGATCGCCCCATGGCGCTCCGCGAGGCGACGCAGCAGGTTGAGGTCGCTTTCATCCTGCTGGCCGAGCCAGTTGCCCGGGAACTTGATGGACGCGAGCCGGCCGGCGATCGAAGGGCTGAGCCCGTAGGCGCCGCCGATCTCCTTCACCACATCGCCGAGGGTCTTGCCGTCCCAATGCCGCTCCCGGGGCTGCTTCATCTCCTTACGCAGATCCGCGGACGAGCCGGAGATGATGAGCTTGTAGGGCAGGCAGGCCACCTCCACATCGTCGACGGTGAAGAGGCCCTTGTTCACGAAGCCCTTTTCCTCGGAGCCCAGAGACACTGAGATGATGGCACCCTTCTGCGGGATCTCGAAGAAGGGGTCGCCGTCCTTCAGCTCAACGACGATCTTGTCGGCCTCTTCCCCCGCATTGTCGGTGATTTCCAGGCGGATGAGGGCGGACCAGAAGGCCGCCGCCACGGGCTGGCCGTTGACGGTGATCTGTGCGCTCGGACCCATGGATCACCAGAGCTTCTGCGTGCGGATGGTCTTGGGTTCCGGATCATCCGGCAGGATGATCACGATCCCCTCCGGCAGCAGGGCCGGCAGCTCCGAGAGGTTGGGATTGGCGGCGAGCACCATCTCCACCGTTCCGGTGTGGCGGCCATAATATCGGCGGCAGATGAGGTCGAGCATGTCGCCCTGGACGGTGTGATGTTCTGCGGGCATGGACGGTGTCCAGTCAGAAGAGTCGGATGGCGCCGACGCCGACGCCGGCATCGTGGCGCCGCAGGGAAAGCGAATAGCCGAGGCGCATCGGGAGGCCGTCTACCAGGTGGTACGTGCGGTTCTCGGAGATCTCCTCGAGCACGTGGCGGCCATAGATGCGCCCGGCGCGGGAGACGAACATCAGCGGCAAGCCGCCATCCATGGCGCGGTGCAACCCCTCAAGCGTGCCCAAGCCGCCGAACTCGGCAGGGAAGAGCACGCCGGAAATGGTGATCTCATCGCTTTTCGGGCCGAGCCATTGAAGCGCTTCGGGCCGGCCCACCACTTCCAGGCTCGCCCATGGCGCGGAATGGCGCCGCTCGATGTCCTGATAGCCGAAACCCATGGCCGTGAAGACGAAGCCGCCGAGGCCGAGAGTGACGGGTCCGGGGCCGGCCATCAGTAAACTCCATCGGTGAAGGTGCCCCGCGCGTCCCACCCGCCCGGCGAGCGGCTCCGCCCCGCGGCCTCAGCCTGTGCCGCCAGCGTGCCCGCCTTCGCGAGCTCGCGGTTGAGCTCACGTGCGAGGTCGAGGGCGGCAGCCATGGAACTCATGTCCACCTGCGGCGCCGCTGTGACGGACAGAGCCTCGGAGATGCCCTGCCCTGCCCGCTGCGCCTCCTCCTCGGCGGCTTTGACCTGGGAAAGGTCGAGGCCGGGAACAGCGAGATATTCGCTCATTTGCCGGCCCACGGCCTCGGGGCTGGAAATATCGCCGGCGGACGGCGGGGGAGGCGCGGAAGGCGGCTTCTGCCGAAAGCCACTTACATTCTCGGCCGCGAAAGCCGCCTGCGCCGGGGACGGTGTCCATGCGGGCTTTGGAGGTGGCGGGGGCGGACCGAGTTTGGGCTGAGCAGCTGGGGTCCCACCCGTGCCGGCCGGCATGCCCGGTTGTTCCGGGACACTCGCCTGCGCCTCCTGCTTCGCCCTCGCCTCGTAGATTTCGATAGGCGCTACGGGCGAGGGCGCCATGGGCGTTGCAGCATCCGCACGCCAGGTATTCTCCCATCCTCGGCGCGGGTCCCGCATTGGACGGGGCGGGCCCGGCTGAGGCAGAACGGAGACGGCGTCCAAGCCTTGCTGCAGGTAGGGCAGCGCTTTGTCGGCGTTCTCACGCGCCTTGCGGTTCTTCTCATACTCCGCCTCAGCCTCAGCGAGGCGCTGTGTCAGTACCGTCTCCGCCAGCTTGGAGGTGCCCGCAGCCTTGGCTTTGTCCAGCTCACTCCGGGCACGCTGCGCCTTCGCACGGGATTCTTCCTCTGCCCGCGCTGCAGCATTGCGCTTGGCGAGCGCAGGATCACGCTGCTCAGCCTCTTTGCGCTCGACACGCGCTCGCATTTCCTCGTTCGTTTCGCCGCCAAGCGCCTTGTTTGTGGCACTTGCAATCTCCGAGACGCTCATGCCGGTGCGTGCCTTGACCCAATCATCGAAAGCCACGAAATCCGTCTGGAGATCGCGAAACTGCAGCCTGATGCGCTCCAACAGGTCGGTGGCGAACGGGGCCGCCCCGCCGCCGACCAGAAGCGTCATCTCCCGCCAGGCATTGGTGAACTGCTCGATCTTGTCCTGCGTATCATTGGCGATGCGGCCGAAATCCCGAAGCGCCGTGCCGTCCACATTGGCGAGCGCTCCTTGAAACCGGCGGAGCGCATCCGGCGCGGCCAAAAGCGCGCGCATACCGCGCGCGAACTCCTGGTCGGAGAAGAGTTGAGGGATCTTGGAGAGGTCACCTTTCAACGCTTGTCCGGAGAGATCGATAAAGACCTCCAAGAGATCCCTACCTTCCTTGCGCGCCTTGGCCAACGCTTTGGGGAGATTAATCCCAAACTCCTTGAAATTCTTGACCGTCTGATCCGTCTCCATCTTGGAGAAGATGTTCATGAGCGAGGCGTTGGCCTCCTCAGCCGAGCCGGTGCCCGCTCGCACAGCCTGGGCCAACGCAACAAGCTTACGCAAACCCTCTTCACCCTTACCCACCACGGGCGCGGCGGCATTCGCCAGCGAAGGCAGGTAGCGAGCCATGTCCTTCAGCTCGAATTTGCCGAGCTTGCCGCCCGCCACCAGGATATCGAAGGCACGCTGCATCTTGTCGGCGGCGATCCCGAAATTGGCGCCGATGGCATCCGCTGTCGTAGCGATCTCAGCAGTTGCCGCACCTGCCGCCTGCGCGGTCACCACCACCGAGGGCAGGAACCGCATGGCCTCCGGCAGACTCCGGCCGGACGCCACCAACGCATCGAGCCCTTCCACAATCGTTTCGAGCCCGGGCGATCCGGGCATCTGGGCCAAGGCGCGGATAGCCTTGCCCGCCGCGGCGGCGTCCTCCTCCGTGGCGTCGCCCGTGATGGCGATGCGGCGGAGGTGCCGGTCGAGCTGTGCGAAGTCGGTGACCGCCGCGCGGGCCGCCAGCCCCGCCGCCACCGCGCCACCCGCGAAGCCGAGTGCCGCAATGCCTGCGCCCTGCAGGGCGTTTCCCATCCGGCTGAAAGGTTTCACGACGCCGCCCAAGGCCGTGCCGTTGAGCATCTTCGCCTCACGAGCAACCGAGCGGAACGAGCGCACGACGCCACCGGCGCCTCGGCGCGTGTCGTCCTGGATCTTCACAACATAGGTGGAGGAGCGCACAGCCATCAGATGAGCCCCCTCAGGCGCTGCGGAAGGGCACGCCGCACGGCGGCAACGACCCGGTCGAGATCGTCGTGGCGGAGCATGCGCAGCACTTCAGGCGGCTCGCCGGTAAGGGCCACCGCCACCTCGAACGAGGTCTCAAGGCGTCCCAGATCGATATCGATGACGAGGCCGGCGCTGGCGCGCGACACGGAAATCTCGGTCTTCGGCTTACCTCCAACCTTCAGGCGCCGACGGAGAGACACACGCTCCTCGGTATCGTCGGGCTCAGCCTCCACCTCCACGGCTGGCGACACCTGATCGACGATCCGGGCTCCAGCCTCCGAGGCATCCACCGGCGGCGTGAAGCCTTCGAACTTCTCGAACGCCATGGATCAGATCTCCAGCATGCGGCCAAGTTCGTGGTCGATGCGGCGGGGGAGAACCTCCTCCACCGTGCGGTCAAACGTTTTGGGCACCTCGTCGCGCTCCATCTCACGCGGGACCGAGGGACCCCACAGCTTCTTCAGCGGGAAGCGCTGGTCACTGGTACGCGCAAAAATGTGGGTGGCGCCGGCACCAGCAACCGCACCAGCGGCACCGCTTGCCATGAAGGCACCCGGATAGGCCTTCGGCGCGTTCCAGGCCGCGGCAGCGACCCGCTGCAGCCGCACCGAACGATCGCCTATGGTCTTTCGGATCCAGCCGCGCTTCACGCCCTTCGCGTCGATGAGCGAGAAATACTTGCCGGTGCCGGTAATGTTGTATTCGAGCACCCCGCCACCCGCCCGCCGATGCCGGAGCGCCTTGCGGACATTGAGCCGCTTCACGCCCATCTGGCGCGACAGGGCCGTGCGCACGCGGCTATCCGCGCTGTCGCCAGCGCGGTTGAGAGCCCGGATCAGCACAAGGCGGGCCTGCCCGGCACTCAGCCGGGAAAAACCCGCCTCCCAGCGATCAAGCCGCCCATCGCCTCGGACGAGGAGACGCATCAGAGCAGCATCGCCGCGCGCTGCGCCGCGAACTGGTGTCAATCGGCGTGGAAACCTGACCCCCTATCGGCGCCGAATGTTGACCCCTGTCTGGGGCATTGACCCCACTGCCGCGGAGCGTTGGTTTGGCGCAGCGGCAGTGGGGTCAATGGTGGCGGAGGT
>JBFMAV010000108.1:0-8551 GCA_040755535.1 Pseudomonadota bacterium
GGGGCGGACGATCATCAAAGACCGCCGGATCGAGCCCATAGCCGAGGTCCGGCAGGCCATAATGGCGCGCCGCCCGCAGCAGCGCCCGTTCTTCCCGCCCGGTCCAGGGGGCGGGCATGCGCTTTGCGAGGCGCGCGCTGGTGCTTCGGCCGATGGCCGAGGATTCGCGCCAGCGCGGGCCATGATCCGCCATGCCGAGGAAGACGCCGATCCGGAGAAGTTCCGTGTCCAGGCTCTGAAGCAGATCCTCGTAGCGCACCTGGAGCACGTCCGGGCGGGACAGCCATGCCGCCATGTGGGCGCACCACATCTCGATGGGCGTCATCCGACCGTCCATTGCCCTCACCGCCGGCCGTGCGAGATAGGCGGAGAAGGGCGTGTCCGACGCGATGTGATAGCGCGGCTCGTGCCCCTTAAGGTCGAAGTAATAGAGCGAACGCAGCACGTCGCGCGGATTGCGCATGATGTGGATATGGGCGGCCCCGTCATGGCAGGCGCTGGCCGCCACCCAATGGAGGAAGGAGTGCCAGGGCAGTTCGCTCGCCAGCTTCTCGCGCCAGACGAAGTCATGGCTCTTGAGCACCACGGGCGCCGAAACGAGCCGGGCGTAGAAATCTTCCTCCAGGTGAAACCAGTCGCGCGCCACGGGAAAGCGGCTGCGCAGCGTGTCGATGAGAAAGTGCGTCCCCGAGCGCCGATGGGACTGCACGATGACGGCGCGATGCAAGCTATAGCCCTGGCCTCCGACGGGGCCGACGAACCCCTCGCCGGGCGTGTCATGCGCGGTCAGGCTCGCGCGCTTCCACCGCATTAAGGTGAAAGCCCGATGCGCCTTTCGGCTCAGGCTGACCATTCCCCGTCCCCTGTTCAGTCCCCGAACGTCAGGACGGTATCATGTGGCCGAAGTAACGCGCCATCGTCGATGCGGTAAAAACGGTCCTCCAAACATGAGAAGTTCGTAATCTTCTGGCCGTTCTGCCTAAATCCCGCGCAAACGGACGACCTATCTCAGGTGTGGTGGGATCCGGCAGCGGACAGAGGGCGCGCCTCCCCAAAAGGAGGGCGGCGTGGCATGCTCGTGGGGCGTAAAGAGCGGAGGAGCGGTCAGTGAAACACGTGGCGGTCGCCTGGCTTGCGGCAGGTCTTATCGTGGCTCTTGCAGGAACGGAGACGCGCGCCGAGGGCGTCGGCGGGGCCGTGCCCGTCGGCGGGCGCACGGCGGCGGGCGCCGCACTCGAGCCGCGTTGGAGAATGCCCAGCGTGACCCTGTCCGGTCTCACCGTCTGGACCTTCCGTCCCGGCCATTTCGTGCGCCACAATCCGCCGGCGAGCCTCGTCTCCCGCTCCTCCCAGCGCGACATGGACTCGCGCTGACCCCTCTCTGTGTTTGACGCGCCCGCGCACACCGGGGCCGCTGAGGGGCGGAAAGGCTTTATCCCGGCTCCCAGCCGGGCGGGGCGAGGACGAAGCCCTCGAACTGGAAGGCCGGGGCGACGGTGCAGCCCACCAGGGTCCAGGCCCCGAGCGTTTCGGCCGATTGCCAGGCATCCGGCGGCACCACCGCCTGGGGCCGGTGACCGGCCAAAAGATCGCCGCCGAGAATATGCGCCGAGCGCGCCCCGCAGGGGGAGGCTATGGCAAGGCGCAGCGGCGCGCCGGCATAGAAGTGCCAGGTTTCCGAGGCGTCCACCTTGTGCCAGTGGGAGCGTTCGCCCGCCGCCAGCAGGAAATAGATGGCCGTGGAGGCGCCGCGCGCGCCGTCCGCGCCGCTCTCGCGATAGGTTTCGCGAAAATGTCCGCCTTCGGGATGCGGCGCGAGGCCGAGCAGGGCGATGACCTCCTCGGCCCGCATGCTCATCTCGCGCCTCAGCCCTTGAAGCTGTTCTTGCGGGCGCGCAATTCGGTGAACACCGCCGCGCTGTCCGCTTCCCCGAGATCGAGCCGCGCGGCCATGTCGGGATCATCCGCCCGCAGGAAGGGGTTGGTGAGCTTCTCGTCGCCGAGCCGCGTCGGGATGGTGGGCCGCCCGGCCGCCCGCGCGGCCTCGGCTTCGCCGAAGCGGGCCCGCAAGGCTCCGTTGTCCGGGTCCACGCTCACCGCGAACTTCGCATTCGCCACGGTGTATTCGTGCCCCACATAGATGGCGAGGTCGTCGGGGAGGGTGCGCAGGCGCTGGAGAGACTTCCACAGGACCGGCGGCTCGCATTCGATGGGCCGTCCGCAGCCCATGACGAACAGGGTGTCGCCGGCGAACAGAAGGCGCTCTTCCTCGAATAGATAGACCACATGGCCGGCGGTATGGCCGGGGGTCTCCATGACGCGGCCCACCAGCGACCCCACGGCCACCGGGTCCCCGTCCACCACCTCCACATCGATGCCGGGAATGGAGGCGGCCTCCGCCTTCGGGCCGACGACGGTGGCGTTGTAGCGCGCTTTGAGGGCCGGCACGCCGTCCACATGGTCGGCATGGTGGTGGGTGACGAGAATCTGGTTCGGCGTCCAGCCCTCCCGCTCCAGCACCGCGATGACCGGCGCCACCTCTGGCACGTCCACGACCGCCGTGGCCTGGGACACCGGATCGTGGATGATCACGGCGTAATTGTCGGCGAGGCAGGGAACAATCCGGATCTCGGCGGCCATAAGCGGCTCCTCAGGCTCGAAGATGCGCCCCTGAGTAGCACGACACGGAGCCGGGGCAACCCTCATCGGTTCCTGTCGACATGCTATAAAGCAAGCGTGAAAGGCGCCCCATGTTCCTCGATGTCGTTGACCTGCGCAGCTTCTATGCCCAGCCCCTTGGCGTGGTGACGCGGCGGCTGCTGGGCCGCGCCATCCGTGCGCGCCTGCCCGATGTGCGAGGGATGAGCGTTCTGGGGGTGGGATATGCGACCCCCTATCTCGGCGTGTTCCGCGAGGAGGCGGAGCGTTGCGTGGCGCTCATGCCGGCGGCGCAGGGCGTGGTGCGCTGGCCCTCCGCCGCGCCAACCCTCGCCGCCCTGGCCGACGAGGGGGCGCTGCCTCTGCCCAATAGCTGCATCGACCGCGTGGTGGCGGTCCACCTTCTGGAAATGACGCCCGACGCGGCGGCGACCCTGCGCGAGGTCTGGCGCGTGCTCGCGCCCGGCGGCCGCCTGCTGGCGGTGGTGCCGAGCCGGCGCGGCGTCTGGGCGCGCATGGACGCGACGCCGTTCGGAAATGGCCGTCCCTTCTCGCGTGGCCAGGTAGTCCGCCTGCTGCGCGAAGCCCTGTTCACGCCGGTCGGCTGGGACGAGGCGCTGTATTTTCCGCCCGTCTCGTCCCGCTGGCTGCTGCGCACCGCGGTTGCCTGGGAGCGGCTCGGCGGCGGTCTCTCCCTGCCGTTCGCGGGGGTCCATATCGTCGAGGCGACCAAGCAGCTCTATCGCCCGGCGCCGGTGAAACGCGCCTCCTTCGTGCCGGCGCTGGAGCCGGTGTTCGGTCAGGGCGTGCCGGCCGGCTGATCGGGCGTGGTCTTGCGGGTCAGCAGGAACACCGCCTGCTCGCCCAGCAGGTTCCAGACCCACCAGGGCAGGTTGAAGCGCACGGGATAGCCGGACGAATCCAGCGCCACCGCCTTCTCCATGCGCGCGCCCATCACCTCCACCAGTTCCACGAAGTCGCGGATGGTGCAGAAATGGATGTTGGGCGTCTCGTACCAGGGCAGGGGCATATTCTCGGTCACGGGCATGCGCCCGTGCATCACGAGATCCATGCGCGAGCGCCAATGGCCGAAATTCGGGAAGGAGACGATGGCCCGCCGGCCGATGCGCAGCATCTGCTCCAAGACCCAGCGCGGGCGTCGCGTGGCCTGCAGCGTCTGCGACAGGATCACATAGTCGAAGGCGTCATCGGGATAATGGGCGAGGTCCACGTCCGCGTCGCCCTGGACAACTGCCAGGCCCCGCGTCACGCCCGCATTCACCCCTTCGCGCGACAATTCGATGCCGCGCGCGTCGCATCCGCGCCCGTTCACGAGCAAATCCAGCAATTCACCCGCGCCCGAGCCCACGTCGAGCACGCGCGAGCCCGGCGCCACCATGTCCGCGATGACCGCGAGGTCGACGCGCACGGAGGAGGTCCCGTTCATCTGAACGGGGGCGGGAGCGGGAGAGGGGCTCATCGGGCGTTGGCCGGAGGCAGGCCGGCCGCCTTGGCGGCGCTGTCGAGGAAACCGCGCGCGATCGCGAACAATTCCGGCTCATCCAGCAGGAAGGCGTCGTGGCCCTTGTCGCTTTCGATCTCCGTGAAGGAGACGCTCGCGCCCGAGGCGTTGAGCGCATGCACGACGGCGCGCGAATCCTGGGTCGGAAACAGCCAGTCACTGGTGAAGGAGACGAGGCAGAAGCGCGTCTTGCTGCCCCTGAAGGCATTGGCCAGCACGCCGTCATAATCGGCCGCGAGGTCGAAATAATCCATGGCCCGCGTGACATAGAGATAGGAATTGGGATCGAACCGCTGGACGAAGCTCTCGCCCTGGTAGCGCAGATAGCTTTCCACCTGGAAATCGGCATCGAAGCCGAACGTCGGCAGGACGCGGTTCTGCAGGCGCCGGCCGAATTTGCGGTGCAGGGCCTGATCCGACATATAGGTGATGTGCGCCGCCATGCGGGCCACCGCGAGGCCGCGCTGGGGCGTGACGCCGTCCTGGAGATAGTGTCCGCCGCGCCATTCGGGATCGGCCATCACGGCCTGGCGTCCGACTTCGTGGAAGGCGATGTTCTGCGCCGAATGGCGAGCCGCCGTCGCGATGGGCAGCGCGGTGCGCACCCGCTCGGGATAGCTTGCCGCCCATTGCAGCACTTGCATGCCGCCCATGGAGCCGCCGGCGACGCACAGCAATTCGTCGATGCCGAGATGGTCCAGCAGCTTGGCCTGGGCATTGACCATGTCGCGGATGGTCACGAGCGGCATGTCGAGGCCATAGGGGCGCCCGGTCGCCGGATTGAGCGAGGCCGGGCCGGTCGTGCCCATGCAGCCGCCCAGCACATTGGAACAGATGACGTAGAAGCGATCCGTGTCGATGGGCTTGCCGGGGCCGACCAAGGTCTCCCACCAGCCGGGCTTGCCGGTGACGGGATTGGCATTGGCCACATGCTGGTCTCCGGTCAGGGCGTGGCAGACCAGGATCGCGTTGGACCGGGCGGCATTGGGCTCGCCATAGGTCTGGTAGGCGATCTGAAGGTCTGTGAGCGATGCGCCGGAATCGAGTTTGAGCGGCGCGTCGCGCCCGAACCGCGCCACCGGCGAGTGGGGCGTGTCCGCTTCCCGCCGCGCCCGCGCATCCTCCGCCGCATCCGGCGCACTCGCTTCGACCAAAGGCTCCATCCCATCACCAAGCGGGCTTGGCGGGCCTGTGTCAAGCGGATGCGCTCAGTTGCGCGGCTCGCCCTGGCACAGGGGATCGATCTGCTTGCAGCCGAAAACGTTCAGGTTTTCAGGCGACTGCGGCAGTCCGATCGTGTCGCGCGAGCGGATCGTGCTCGTGGTCTCGCCGTCGACGGGCGCGGTGCGCGCGGGGACCGCATTGGGGTCCGGCACCAGCGCGCCGGTGGGCTGGCGCGGCGCGCCCGCGGCGGGCGGGGCGTCCTGCACCGTGGCCTGCGCGAGGACAGGAGCGGCCCATCCTGCGGCCACGAGCGCGGCGAGGGACAGGGCGGCGAGGGGCACGGAGCGCATGGGGACATTCCTCTTCGGCGTCTCGTTCGAGCAACCGCGCGCCGCCTCAAAGGTTCCGGGAGAACAGGGCGCGATCGCCGGCCTGCGGGCGATTCGCTCCCGTTTCGTACGCCGTGCGTTCGCGGGCGGGGGCGGGGGCGTGCCGGATCGGGACGGGGCGGCAAAAAGGAGAACACGGGAAAAACAGCGATTCGCGCGCTTTTTGTTCTCGGCCCGTTGCGCTTGGTCTGGAACAATGAGGGGACTGTGCCGATATGGTACAGCAGTTCGCCACCAGATCCGCAGGGGCGGGAGCCACAAGACAGCGGATCGCCCCACGCTTTCGGACGACGGCGCCTTTTTCAGCCCGCTCCGCCCTTGAACGACCAGCCCGGACGCCCGCCTCGCCCATGGACGATGTCACGAAACTTGCGGTGCTGCCGCGTTCCATCCGCGCGCGCAGCGTCACGGCGGTGCTGGGGCCGACCAATACCGGCAAGACCCATCTGGCCATCGAGCGCATGCTCGGCCATGAGAGCGGGCTGATCGGCCTGCCGCTGCGCCTTCTGGCGCGCGAGGTCTATCAGCGCATCGTCGAGCGGGTGGGGCCGAAACAGGTGGCGCTCATCACCGGCGAGGAGAAGATCAAGCCGCCCAATGCGCGCTATTGGGTGGCCACCGTCGAGGCCATGCCGCGCGATCTGGACGTCGCCTTCGTCGCCATCGACGAGATCCAGCTCGCCTGCGACTTCGATCGCGGCCATGTCTTCACCAACCGCCTGCTCAACCGGCGCGGTCGCTACGAGACGCTGATTCTCGGCGCCGCCACCATGCGCCCGCTGCTGGAGCGGCTGATGCCGGGGCTGACCGTGCAGGTGCGCCCGCGCCTCTCCACCTTGTCCTTCGCGGGCGAGAAGAAGATCACGCGCCTGCCGCCGCGCTCGGCCATCGTCGCCTTCTCGGCCGAGGAGGTCTATGCCATCGCCGAGCTGATCCGCCGCCAGCGGGGCGGGGCAGCGGTGGTGATGGGCGCGCTCTCGCCGCGCACCCGCAACGCCCAGGTGGACCTCTATCAGAGCGGCGACGTGGACTATCTGGTGGCGACCGACGCCATCGGCATGGGCCTCAATCTCGACGTGGACCATGTGGCCTTCGCCTCGGACCGCAAGTTCGACGGCTGGCAGTTCCGCCGCCTCAACCCCTCCGAGATGGCGCAGATCGCGGGCCGCGCCGGGCGCGCAACGCGCGACGGCACCTTCGGCACCACGGGCCGCTGCCCCGCCTTCGAGCCGGAATTGGTGGAGCGATTGGAAGGCCATGTGTTCGACACCGCCAAGGTGTTGCAATGGCGCAACGCGGTGCCCGATTACGCGTCCGTCACGGCCTTGCAGGCGAGCCTCGCCCTTCCCCCGCGGGAGGAGGGACTGACCCGAGCGCCGACGGCCGACGACGTTCAAGTGCTGGAGATTCTTGGCCGCGAGCCGGATATCGCGGGGCGCGCCACCTCTCCATCGGTGGTCGAGCGGCTGTGGGATGTGTGCCAGGTGCCGGACTATCGTAAGATCTCTCCCGGCGCGCACGCCGAGCTCATTCGCACGCTTTTTGAGCATGTGGGGACAGGCGGTCGCATCCCCGATGAGTGGTTCGCGCGTCAAATCGCCTTGACCGATCGCCCGGAAGGGGACATCGACACGCTGTCGAGACGGATAGCGCAGGTGCGGACACTCACCTACGTTGCCAACCGGCCCGACTGGCTCAAGGATCCGGACCACTGGCAAGGCGTCACGAGAGGGGTCGAGGACAAGCTGTCCGATGCGCTGCACGAGCGGTTGGCACAACGCTTCGTGGATCGACGGACCAGCGTGCTCATGCGGCGCCTGCGAGAGAACAAGATGCTCGAAACTGAGATCAGCAAGACCGGCGATGTCACCGTGGAAGGCCACAAGATCGGCCATCTCCTCGGCTTTCAGTTCGCCCCCGACCCCTCCGCCGGCGGCGAGGAGGCCAAGGCGCTGCGCGCCGCGGCCCAGAAGGCCCTCGCAGGTGAGATCGAGGCCCGCGCCACCCGGCTCGCCGCCGCGGTGGACGAAGCCTTCGTCCTGGCCGTGGACGGTACGATCCGCTGGATCGGCGACCCGGTGGCGAAGCTCATTCCCGGCGACACGGTTCTGGCGCCGCGCTTCAAGATCATCGCGGACGAGCATCTCACCGGCGCCTCGCGTGACCAGGTGGATGCGCGCATCGCGCTCTGGATCAAGGCGCATGTGGAGAAGCTGCTCGGCGCTTTGACCAAGCTTTCGGATGCCCCGGACCTCACCGGCATCGCGCGCGGCATCGCCTTCCAGATCGTCGAAAGCCTCGGCGTGCTGGAGCGCGCCAAGGTGGCCGAGGAGATGAAGACCCTCGACCAGCCCTCCCGCGCGACGCTGCGCGGCTATGGCGTGCGGTTCGGCGCCCATCACATCTATCTGCCGGCGCTGCTGAAGCCGGCGCCCCGCGCGCTGGCGCTCGAACTTTATGCGCTGAAGCACGGCGGCCTGGCCCAGAAGGGCATCGACGAGCTGCCGAGCCTCGCCGCCTCGGGGCGCACCTCCATTCCAGTGGATCATGAGATCCAGAAGGGCCTGTATCGCGCCGCCGGCTTCCGGGTCTGCGGCGAGCGGGCCGTGCGCGTGGACATATTGGAGCGCCTCGCGGACCTGATCCGGCCGGCGCTGGCCTGGCGCCCCCAATCGCCGGGTCCCAAGCCGCCCGGCGCGGTGGACGGGCGCGGCTTCGTGGTGACGGTCGGCATGACCTCGCTCGCCGGCTGCTCGGGCGAGGATTTCGCCTCCATCCTGAAATCGCTGGGCTATCGGATGGAGCGCCGCGCGGCGCC
>JBFMAV010000109.1:0-8481 GCA_040755535.1 Pseudomonadota bacterium
ACGAACGGGCCTTTCCAAATCGCTCTTGACATCAGTCAGGCCCTCACTTCTTCCGCTTGTGGCGGCTGGTGACGATGAACTTGTCCGTCGCCTTGTTGTTGCGGGTCTTCTTGCCCTTCGTGGGGAAACCCCACGGAGTGACAGGGTGACGACCACCGGAGGTGCGGCCTTCGCCGCCGCCGTGCGGGTGATCCACCGGGTTCATGGTGACGCCGCGGTTGTGCGGCTTACGCCCAAGCCAACGCGAACGACCCGCCTTGCCGAGCGAGATGTTCATGTGGTCCGGGTTCGACACCGCACCCACCGTCGCATAGCAGGCGCCATGGACCAGACGCTGCTCGCCCGAATTCAGGCGAACGATGACATAGCCCTGATCGCGACCGACGATCTGCGCATAGGCGCCGGCGGAGCGAGCGATCTGGCCGCCCTTGCCGATCTTCAGTTCCACATTGTGCACGATGGTGCCAACGGGGAGGCTGGAGAGCGGACCGGCATTGCCGGGCTTCACATCGACCTGATCACCGGCAATCACCGAATCGCCGACGGCGAGACGCTGGGGCGCCAGGATATAGGCAAGATCACCGTCCTGATACTTGATCAGGGCAATGAAGGCGGAGCGGTTCGGATCATATTCGATCCGCTCGACCACGGCCGACACGCCGCGCTTGGCGCGCTTGAAGTCGACCAGGCGATACGCCTGCTTGTGTCCGCCGCCACGGAAGCGGACGGTGATGCGGCCGTTATTATTGCGGCCGCCCGAGGCGCTCTTGCCCTCGGTCAGGGTCTTGACCGGCTTCCCTTTGTAGAGGCCGGAGCGGTCCACGATCACGAGCTGGCGGAGGCTCGGCGTGACCGGCTTGAAATGCTTCAGCGCCATGGTCTTGGCTCCCGTCTCTCGCTCAAAGACCGGTCGTGATGTCGATGGTCTGACCCGCTTCCAGGGTCACAACCGCCTTCTTCACGTCGGACTGGACGCCCTTGCGTCCCTTGAAGAACTTCACCTTGCCCTTGCGGACCAGGGTGTTGACGCTCTTCACCTTCACGTCGAACAGACGCTCCACGGCCTCCTTGATCTGGGGCTTCGTGGCCGTACCGGCGACGTTGAAAACGACCTTGTTATACTCGCTGGCCGCCGTCGCCTTCTCGGTGATGACGGGCGAGAGGATCACGTCGTAATGACGTGCCTCGATGTTCGGCTGCGGGCTCATTTGAAGCGCGCCTCCAGCGCGTCGACGGCGGCCTTGGTCAGGACCAGGGTGTCGCGCCGAAGAATGTCATACACGTTGATGCCCTGGATCGGCAGAACGTCGACATAGGGCAGGTTGCGCGCGGCGAGCGCCACGTTGGCCTCGACCTCAGACCCGTCGATGACGAGCACGGAGGCGATCCCCAGCTTCTCGAACCGATCCTTCAGCGCCTTCGTCTTGGGATCGTCGAGCGTCACCTTGTCGAGGACAATGATCTGCTCGGCCTTCGCCTTGGACGAAAGGGCATGCTTCAGGGCCAGCGCGCGCACCTTCTTCGGCATTTCGATGGCATGCGAACGCACCACCGGGCCGAAGGCGCGACCGCCGCCACGGAACTGCGGCGCAGACGCCGCACCGTGGCGGGCATTGCCTGTGCCCTTCTGCTTATACATTTTCTTGGAGGTCCGATTGATCTCGGACCGTCCCTTGGTGCGGTGCGTGCCGGCCTGGCGGCGCGACAGCTGCCAAGTCACGCAGCGGTGCAGAATGTCCGCGCGCGGCTCAAGGCCGAAGATCTCGTCCGAGAGCGTGACCGAACCGGCCTCCGCGCCATCGAGCGTCTTGACGGTGAGTTCCATCACGCGCCCTCCTCGTTCGAAGCTTCAACCGCGACGTCGACCGCAGCGCCATTGGACTCGCGCAGCTTGAACGCGCCCGGCTTGGGAGCATCGGTCGGCAGCGCCTTCTTGACGGCGTCGCGCACCATGATCCAGCCGCCGGCATGTCCGGGGACCGCACCTTCGACCGCGATCAGGCCACGCTCCACGTCGGTCATCACGACCTTCAGGTTTTGCGTGGTGACGGTCACGTCGCCCATGTGGCCCGGCATCTTCTTGTTCTTGAAGGTCTTGCCGGGATCCTGGCGCCCACCGGTCGAACCGATGGAGCGGTGGGAGATCGACACGCCGTGAGAGGCGCGCAGACCACCGAAATTGTGGCGCTTCATGCCGCCGGCGAAGCCCTTACCGATCGTGGTGCCGGTCACGTCCACATACTGGCCCACAACGAAGTGGTCAGCAGTGATCTCGGCTCCCACGGGGATGAGGTCCGCCTCGGCGACCCGGAACTCGGCCATCTTGCGCTTGGGCTCGACTTCGGCCCGCGCAAAATTGCCGCGATCGGCGCGCGTCACATTCTTCGGCTTGCGACGACCAGCTCCGAGCTGAACCGCCACATAACCATTCTTGTCGAGCGTACGGTGGGCAACCACCTGGCAGCTCTCAACTTTCAGCACAGTGACCGGAACATGTTCACCGGCATCCGTGAAGATGCGGGTCATGCCGACCTTCTGGGCGATGACGCCTGACCGCATGGTCGTGTCTCCTCGCCTCACGTCAGAGCTTGATTTCGACGTCAACGCCGGCGGCGAGGTCGAGCTTCATCAGCGCGTCCACCGTCTGGGGCGTCGGATCGACGATATCGAGCAACCGCTTGTGAGTACGCATCTCAAACTGCTCGCGCGACTTCTTATCGATGTGCGGAGAGCGATTGACGGTGAACTTCTCGATCCGCGTCGGCAGCGGAATCGGGCCGCGCACCTGCGCGCCCGTGCGCTTGGCCGTGGCGACGATCTCGCGCGTCGACGCGTCGAGAATACGATGATCGAACGCCTTAAGGCGGATCCGGATGTTCTGGCCGTTCATGGCTCTGTGGCTCCAACAAAAAGAGGCGCGTAGGCGACCCACGCGCCCCGTTTCATTATTTCATTCACTCGATGATCGAGGCGACGACGCCGGCGCCGACGGTGCGGCCACCTTCACGGATGGCGAAGCGCAGCTTCTCCTCCATGGCGATCGGAACGATCAGCGTCACTTCCATGGACACGTTGTCGCCCGGCATCACCATTTCGGTGCCTTCGGGCAGCGTGCACACGCCGGTCACGTCCGTGGTGCGGAAGTAGAACTGCGGACGATAGTTGGTGAAGAACGGCGTATGACGGCCGCCTTCTTCCTTCGTCAGGATGTAGGCTTCGGCCTTGAACTTGGTGTGCGGCTTCACCGAACCCGGCTTGCACACCACCTGGCCACGCTCCACGTCCTCGCGCTTCGTGCCGCGCAGCAGCACGCCGACGTTATCGCCGGCCTGGCCCTGGTCCAGCAGCTTGCGGAACATTTCGACGCCCGTCACCGTGGTCTTCTGGGTGGCGCGGATGCCGACGATCTCGACTTCCTCGCCCACCTTCACGATGCCGCGCTCCACGCGGCCCGTCACCACCGTGCCGCGGCCCGAGATCGAGAACACGTCTTCGATCGGCATCAGGAAGGGCTGGTCAATCGGACGCTCGGGCTGCGGGATATACTTGTCCACCTGCGCCATCAGCTCCAGGATCGCCTGGGTGCCGAGCTCGGGGGACTTGTTCTCCAGCGCCATCAGCGCAGAGCCCTTCACGATCGGGATGTCGTCGCCCGGGAAGTCGTAGGACGAAAGCAGCTCGCGCACTTCCATCTCCACGAGCTCCAGCAGCTCCGGATCGTCGACCATGTCGCACTTGTTCAGGAACACCACCAGGGCAGGCACGCCCACCTGGCGGGCCAGCAGGATGTGCTCGCGGGTCTGCGGCATCGGGCCGTCGGCCGCAGACACCACCAGGATCGCGCCGTCCATCTGCGCCGCGCCGGTGATCATGTTCTTCACATAGTCGGCGTGCCCGGGGCAGTCCACGTGCGCATAGTGGCGGTTCGCGGTCTCGTATTCCACGTGCGCCGTGGAAATCGTGATGCCGCGCGCCTTCTCTTCCGGCGCCTTGTCGATCTGGTCGTACGCCGTGAACGTCGCGCCGCCCGAGGTCTCCGCGAGAACCTTCGTGATCGCCGCCGTCAGCGACGTCTTGCCATGGTCAACGTGACCAATCGTGCCGATGTTGCAGTGCGGCTTGTTGCGCTCAAATTTTGCTTTGGCCATCGTTCTCTCTCGGTGTGCTCTGATCAGTCAACGGCGCGCCCGAGCGGGCGAAAAAGACGCCGTGGGATAGGGGGTTTCCGTGCCGTCCGCAAGTGGCCCCGCCTTGCGCGCGGCAAAGGCACCTGCAATTCGGCCGAAAAGAGGCGCGGGCGGGATTGGCCATGAATGGACACGCTTTGGCAAACCTCGGCCATGGGGCGGACCAATTTTCGCCGCCCTCGCCCGTGCACACTGCCCCGGCAACGCTTCCCCGCCGCCGTGAAGAAAACCGGCGCGAACGGGGGCCCGCGGGGCACGCGGTTAGGGGTCGGTTGACGGATTGGATGTTTCAATCCGCCGGATCGCACCAGGACCGATCCGAGGCGGAAACCGACGAGGCACATGATGGACGCCCGCAAGCCGATGGCCTTCTCCCTTTCCCGCTTCGCCGGGCACGCGCCGGCGGCCCGCCCACTGGCACGCCCGGCATTGCGCCGGCTGCTCCTGCCGTTGCTGGCGGCCACCGCCCTGGCGGCGATCGGCGGCGCCCTGGTGGGGCGGTTGACGGACGATGTCTCGCAGCTTCCCGCCCGCCCCGCGGCTCCGGCCGAGCCGGGCCTGTTCGATTTTCCGTCCACGCGCCAGCACGTGCCGCTTTCGCCCGCCGAGGCAGGCACCGCGCCGCTTCCGGCCGTCATTCCTCCCACGCCCCTGCCGGCCGCGCGCGTGCCGGCTCCCCAGCGCGCCCCGGCCATCCCCGCAGGAGTGGAACGCTTCGACAGTTGCCGCCCGGCCTGCGACAGCCGTGACCCGGCGCGCAGCGTCACGCCTCTCCAGCCCGCGAACCTGCCGCCCGCCGCTGTGCCGGTTCCGGCGCGCGCTGGCGTTCCGATCCCCCCGCGCGCGGTCGGCGAGACCGGCGCGGCGGCGGCGGGCCCCGGCCTCATGGAACAGACGGTCACCCTGACCCGCGACGCGGTCTCCGGCCTCACGAGCCAGGCCGACCAATGGGCGGATCAGGTGAAGGCGGTGTTCGTCCCGAACTGAAGAACGAAGGCGGCGCGGGCGCTTCGGCGCCCGCCTTGGCCGGCATTGCTCACCATTCAGGACTGCGCGGACCCAAGCCGCGAGGAATTGGAGCGGGTGAAGGGAATCGAACCCTCGTATTCAGCTTGGAAGGCTGCTGCTCTACCATTGAGCTACACCCGCGTGCCGCCGGCGTGACCGCCGACCGCGACCCCATAGGTAGCACATGGATGACGGGTGGTGGAGGGGGTTGGATTCGAACCAACGTAGGCAGAGCCAACGGATTTACAGTCCGTCCCCTTTAACCACTCGGGCACCCCTCCAACGACGGCCCGTCATCCAAAAGGCACCGCACACTGTGCAGCCCGGACACCCGGTCGCCTTGAGGAGCGCCGTTATGGAAAAGCCGATCCGGGAAGTCAACCGCAAATCCGCAGCTTTTCCAAACCTGTCCACGGTGACTTTGCCGGCACCATTTGTCCGCCCGCCCGCCAAGGCTCTTGCACCCATCCGCGCGGTCTGACAAAGCCTTGGCCATGTCTGAGCCTCCCCACCGCCCCGCGCGCAGCCGCCCCCGCCCCCCGTTCAAGGGAGGGCGCCCGCAGGGCGGCGCGCGCACGCCGCAGCGACCCGGGCGCCCGCCGGCCTGGGAGGGTGAGAACGACACCGCTTTGCTTTATGGCTGGCACACGGTGGGCGAGGCGCTGAAGAATCCCAAGCGGCGCTTCCGCCGGATCCTTGCCACCGAGAATGCGGTGAAGCGCCTCGCGGAAGAAGGGCTGGAGCTGCCGATCGCCCCCGAGGTGGTGCGCCCCTCGGAAATCGACAGGCTGCTGGGCGCCGACGCGGTGCATCAGGGCCTGCTGGCGGAATGCGACCACCTGCCCTCCCCGCCCCTCAAGAAGGTGGCCGGGGCGGACTTGGTCCTGGTGCTGGACCAGATCACCGATCCCCACAATGTGGGCGCCATCGTGCGCTCGGCGGCGGCTTTCGGCGTCGGTGCGATCGTGACCACCGCGCGCCACAGCCCCGTCGCGACCGGCGTGCTGGCGAAAAGCGCCTCGGGCGGGCTGGAGCATGTGCCCATCTGCCTCGTCCAGAATCTCGCCCGCGCCCTCACGGAATTGAAGGATGGCGGCATGCTGGTGGTCGGCCTCGACAGCGAGGGTCCCGCCGACATCGAGGACACGGCCTTGCGAGCGCCGCTGGCTTTGGTGCTGGGCGCCGAAGGCAAGGGCCTGCGCCAGTTGACGCGGGAGACCTGCGACACGCTCGCCCGCATCGATCTGCCCGGCGTCATCAAGAGCCTCAACGTCTCCAATGCCGCCGCGCTCTCGCTCGGCATTGCCCGCCGCGCGCTGAAACGGGCCAAGTAATCGCCTCACGTTTGCTTATTAGACCATTGACCAATCGTGCGACGGCCTCAGTTCGGTCATGTTCTCGCCATGGCGCCTAGCGCCCGTTTCGGAAAATCCGCGCGACTAACGACGCGGATAAGATGATCGCCGGAGGAAACGCCAAACCCGCCCCGCTGAAGCGCGTGCGGGCCGCTCTCCTTTCTCCTGCCTTCGATCCGGACCCGGGACCGCGCTTGCCGCCCCCTGTGGGACGGCCATCGATCTGGGAGGAGAAACCCATGGCTGTAACGACCGCACCGGCCGCCGCGCCGGCGCCCATGACGCGGGAAGAGCGGAAGGTCATCGTCGCCTCGTCCGCCGGTACCGTGTTCGAATGGTACGACTTCTATCTGGCCGGTTCGCTCGCGGCCAATATCGCCGCCACCTTCGTGCCCGGCACCAATGACACGGCGAAGTTCATCTTCGTTCTGTTCGGCTTCGCGGCGGGCTTTGCGGTCCGTCCGTTCGGCGCCATTTTCTTCGGCCGCCTCGGCGACCTGATCGGGCGCAAATACACCTTCCTCATCACCATGGTGATCATGGGCATCGCGACCTTCGTGGTCGGCGTGCTGCCGGGCTTCGACACGATCGGCTATCTCGCGCCCGTCGCCTTCATCATCTGCCGATTGCTCCAGGGCCTCGCGCTCGGCGGCGAATATGGCGGCGCGGCGACCTATGTGGCCGAGCATGCCCCGCACGGCCGGCGCGGCTTCTACACCTCCTGGATCCAGACCACCGCGACCGTGGGCCTGTTCCTGTCGCTGCTGGTGATCCTGACGCTGCGCTTGTCCATGTCGCCGGAAGCCTTCGCGGCCTGGGGCTGGCGCGTGCCCTTCCTGCTCTCCATCATCCTGCTGGGCTTCTCGATCTGGATCCGGCTCCAGCTCCAGGAATCGCCTGCCTTCCAGAAGATGAAGGAAGAAGGCACCCGCTCCAAGGCGCCGCTGAAGGAAGCCTTCGGCCGCTGGGAAAACGCGAAGATCGCGCTCATCGCGCTGCTCGGCGGCACCGCCGGCCAGGCCGTGGTGTGGTACACGGGCCAGTTCTATGCCCTGTTCTTCCTCACCCAGGCCATGAAAGTGGACGGGACGACGGCGAACCTGCTGATCGCCTTCTCCCTCCTCATCGGCACGCCCTTCTTCGTCTTCTTCGGCTGGCTCTCGGACAAGGTGGGCCGCAAGCCCATCCTGCTGCTGGGCTGCCTGATCGCCGCCGCGACCTACTTCCCGCTGTTCGGCATGATCGCGAAGACGGTCAATCCGAAGCTGATCGCGGCCACGGAAAACGTGAAGATCGTTCTGACCGCCGACCCGGCCCAGTGCGGCACGCTGTTCGACCCGGTGGGCGTGCGCGTCTTCACCCGGCCCTGCGACGTCTATCGCCGCACGCTCGCGACCAACTCCATGCATTATGAGCTGGTCAACGGCGCGGCGGGCTCGCCCGTCACCGCCACGGTCAACGGCGCGCCGGTGGCCATTCCGGACACCGACAAGACCGGCGCGGCCATCGTCGCGGCGGCGCAGACGGCGGGTTATCCCAAGGCGGGCGACCCGAGCATCCTGAAGCAGCCCTCGGTGGGCGGCGTGCTCACTGACGCGCGTTCGCTGACGGTGATCGGTCTGCTGTTCGTCCTGGTGCTCTATGTCACCATGGTCTACGGCCCCATCGCCGCCATGCTGGTGGAACTCTTCCCCACCCGCATCCGCTACACCGGCATGTCGCTGCCCTACCATATTGGCAACGGCTGGTTCGGCGGCTTCCTGCCCCCCACCGCCTTCGCCATCGTGGCAGCCACCGGAAATATCTTCGCTGGCCTCTGGTACCCCGTCGTCGTCGCGGTGATGACCTTGATCATCGGCTTCTTCCTGCTGCCGGAGACCAAGGACCGCAACCTGGAAGACTGGCACTGACGCCGCGTCCCGGCCGGGCAC
>JBFMAV010000110.1:0-7819 GCA_040755535.1 Pseudomonadota bacterium
GCCGACGCAAAGTGACAGGCCTGTGGACGACGTCTCACCACTTGCCGGTGTTCGGCATGGACGACCAGGGCTCCGCCGGCGCCTTCGCCCCGCCCTTCTGCAGCAATTCCACCGAGATATTGTCCGGGGAACGCACGAAGGCCATGAAGCCGTCGCGGGGCGGACGGTTGATGGTGACGCCTGCGGCCATCAGACGCTCGCAGGTCGCATAGATATCCTCCACCTCGAACGCGAGATGGCCGAAATTGCGGCCTTCGCCATAGGGTTCGGGATCCCAATTGTAAGTCAGCTCCACCTCGGCCACGCCTTCCTGCCCGGGCGCGGCAAGGAAGACGAGCGTGTAGCGGCCCTGTGGCACCTCCTTGCGGCGCACCTCCTTCAACCCCAGCTTATTGCAGAAGAAATCCAGGGACTGGTCGATATCGGTCACGCGGACCATGGTGTGGAGAAAGCGCATGGGAATTCCTGGATTGCGATGGCCAATGCCGGGAACCGGCCTGGGGTAGGTATGATGTCGGAACAGGATCTCAAGACGGCCCAGGAAAAGCTCGGCGAATTTCTGGCGCGCGCGAAGCGGACCGTGGCCTTCACCGGGGCGGGGATCTCGACCGAATGCGGCATTCCCGATTTTCGCTCGCCCGGAGGTCTGTGGAGCCAGAACAAGCCGATTCCCTTCGATATCTTCCTTGCCCATCAAGCTGCGCGCGACGAGGCTTGGCGGCGCAAGTTCGCGATGGACGCGGCCTTCGGGCAGGCGGTGCCCGGCCGAGGCCACAAGGCCCTCGCGACGCTTCTTGCCTATGGCCGCCTGAGCGGCATCATCACGCAGAACATTGACGGTCTGCACCAGGCTGCCGGCGTGCCGGACGCCGCCTTGGTGGAACTCCACGGCAATACCACCTATGCGACTTGCCTCGATTGCGGGCGACGGTACGAACTCGACTGGGTTCGGGAGCGGTTCGAGGCCCGGGGCGGACGAGCCCCGTCATGCGAGGGATGCGAAGGCCCCATCAAGACCGCGACCATCTCTTTCGGCCAGCCCATGCCCGAGGTGCAGATGCAGCGGGCTGACCGCCTGACCCGCGACGCCGATCTGTTCATCGTCATCGGTTCGTCCTTGGTGGTTTATCCCGCAGCGAGCTTTCCGCTCATCGCCAAGCGCGGCGGCGCCCGCCTGGTTATCCTCAATCGTCAGGAAACCGACTTCGACGAAATGGCGGACCTGGTGGTGCGCGCGGACATTGGAGACGTACTCGCGCCCTTTGCGCATGCCGACGCGGCGGTGCCGCACGTCTGACGTCCGCGCGCAGCACATCGATAGACGCGCCGAGGCAACCCTAAATAACGCCTTGCTCAAAAATCGCGCAATCGAAGCCCCCTCCCCCCGAAGGAAAGGGTGTGCGACGCACACCGGACTTGCTATCCTGACATCTTCCCGGAAACGGGAGCCCGTGCGTGGCGGTCGGGAGAGTGGGGTCGGGCGGTATGGGGTCTCACGGATCAGGTTTGGATTCGCAGCTTCTTCCCCCCTCGGAAGAGACGGGGGATACGCCGGTCGGCCTGATCGAGGTGGCCGGCACCATCAAATGGTTCGATGCCGCCAAGGGATATGGCTTCATCGTCCCGGATGGCGGGGGACCCGACGTGCTTCTGCATGTCACCTGCTTGCGGCGGGACGGATTTCAAACGGCATTGGAAGGCGCGCGGGTGGTGTGCGAAGCCACGCGCCGCGCCAAGGGGCTGCAGGCGTTCCGTGTCATTTCATTGGATCTGTCCACCGGGATCGCAACTCCGGTGGCGCCGGCGACGCGCGCGCGCGCAGCCATTGAGCCCACGGGCAGCTATGAGCCGGCCACGGTCAAATGGTTCAACCGGCTGCGGGGGTTCGGCTTCCTGACGCAGGGTGAGAATGCACCCGACATTTTCGTGCATATGGAAACCTTGCGACGCCAGGGGCTGACCGAATTGCGTCCCGGCCAGCGGGTCCTGGTCCGGTTCGGAAATGGCCCCAAGGGCCTGATGGCGACCGACGTGAAGGCGGAAGACGCCGCCCCCTCCACCCATTGAGGACAGAATGACGGATCGGACGAAGCGGAGCGCGCGCGGCGCGGCGAACGGCTGCGGCGTGGCTTTGGCCCTATGTCTCTGGGTCTTGGCGGGTCTGCTGCTGGCGCCACCCTTCGCGTTACAGGCCAACGCGCAAGCGCCACAGGCCGCGCAACCGGTCGGCCCCCTCGATGCGGTGGAGATCGCCACGAAATCCGGCGTCGTCGTGCTGGAGGTGGAGGTGGCGCGCACCGACAAGCAGCGCGAAGTGGGGCTTATGTTCCGAAAGGAAATGCCCGAGCGACAGGGCATGCTGTTCGATTTCAAGCAGGACCAGCCAGTCTATATGTGGATGAAGAACACCTATATTCCGCTCGATATGTTGTTCATCCGGTCGGATGGCACCATCGCCCGGATCGAGGCAATGACCACCCCCCTGTCTGAGCGCACGATTTCCTCCGGTGAGCCCGTCCGCGCCGTCCTGGAACTGAATGGCGGCGCCGCCCGCCGCCTGGGCATCGCGCCCGGCGATCGTGTGTCGAACACGCTCCTCGCCCGATGACCAAGTGAACAGGACGCGGGGCTTTTTCGGGACCTAGGGGTCCAGAGCCGCGATAATCGAGCCGTCTCCGTCCACATGCGGCGCGTTTCCCCTTGCAGGACGCAGCACAAGAACGTAAGCAACGGCAAGCGTTTTTCGGCCATCGGAGCATAGCGCAGCCTGGTAGCGCATCTGCTTTGGGAGCAGAGTTCCCGATTCTGGTAACCAACTGAACACATTGAATAAACCGAGCGCCACCATCCTGCGCTTCGGGACTTATTTCGGGATTCCCTTTCCCGCAGACACGCTCTGTTGATAGCGGGGATAAGGTTTCCAGGGCTGCCTATAATTTGCGCTTCACCCGCCCGCTCTATCATTCGCGAGCGGGGCTGATCATTAGTCCGACCACTGCCGGCGCGGGCGGCGTGTCATCCTTGGACCTCCGAGAGGCGGGCCAATGGCAGGCGCCGTGCGTAGCCGGCTGAGGTGCGACGCGACATCTCGTGCTCCAGGTAGGCCTGCCCCACCAGCAGCGCCCGGATGGTCTCGCGCGGATCTCCATCGCATGCAGCCAGAACCTGGTCGATATCCGCTTCGCTGACATCAAAAGGGCTGGTGGGGACTGGCTTCGGCTCGCTCGCCATGGCGCTCTCCTGTCTGGTTGGCGCCTATCGATTCCACAAGAACAAAAATAGAACAAGCCACTACATATTGGGGCTGGAAGCCCGGCACTCCCAACCCGCGAAGTGTCGCTATTCCAAAATTAGTGCTGGACTTGCTTTTCGCTTGACGCTGCGCCGATATGATCCTATATTTAGATACATCGGAGGGCCATTGGGGCCGCCGGGCAAGTCTGAAGGGACAGCCGTCATGATCAAGATGATCGAAATCCGCGCCGAAATGATCCAGTCCTTTGACTGTGTCGCAAAGGTTTCCGCGTGGAAAGACCGGTACTACGTCGAACTTACCGGCCGCAGCAGCAGCTTCGCGGGAGACCGCACGCTCAAGATTTTCTTGTCAGGGAATGACCTCGTGATCGAGTCCGGCAAGGGTTACATGTCCCCGACTATGTCGGCAGCCTATGACAGCTTCATCTCTAAAATCGAGCAGATCGGCACCAAGACCTTCGGATTCTCCGACTCGCTCAACGCCCGCTATACGTTCAAATGATCACTGACCGGGCGGCCCCAAGACCGCCCGCGCCTGCTTCGCTCGGCCCGAGATATTTCAACCCACAAGGAGCACCCCGTGCCCCTCGACACCAAGTCAACCCGACCAGCCTATCTCATAGGCCGCCTCAGTGCCATCGCCTACCCCAAAAGCATCAGCGACATTCCAGACGCCACCATGTCCGCGATCTTCGGTCGGCCACTGGCGGCGATTGCATTGCTGCGCCCCCACCTGCCAGAGACAGCGGATGTCGATGCGATTATGGGCGCGCTCGACCCTGATATTGCCGGCCCTATCAATGCGGAGGCGCAGGGGCCTTTTTGGCTCGGGTACTATCACCAACGCGCCGCTGCCGCTGCAGCCGCGCGCCTGTCGGTCGAGGATCTACGCCGGATCGGCGAGACGCTCTACGGCCCGCGCTGGCAAACGGAGATGGCTGCGGCCCTTGGGTTTGGCGACAGCGCACGCATTCGGCAGTTTTTGAGTGGCGCGCGCCCGATACCGGCCGGCGTCTATGCCGACGCCATGGCGCTGCTGCGCCAAAAATCCGAGACGGCGAGGGCACTGGCAGACGAGCTTGAGAGCCGATCTGCGCCAGAGGTCACCTGAACGCAAGTAAAAGCCCCGCGTTCGATGCAGCGGCCATCGAGACACTGCGGATGGCGATCGACGGGATAACCAAAAACCCGCCTCGCTGAATTGCCGTCCGGTCGCGCTCATTTCGGCGCCCCGGGCGGGAGCGGCGGGAGGCCGTCTTTCCAAGAGCGCGCGCGGACCACACTGGCACCCTTTGCGGCCTGCACTTTGCCCCTTATCGCAGCCGCCGCATCGCTTGCCAGGGCCGCTAGCTGCTCTACCGTAAGCGGGATGTCTTCCACCGCCTGACCTGGCCGGGCAATATGGAGAAACACGCCCTCGGGCGTTTCGATGATCGATGGATAGACCTCGCTCAAGGCAGGGGTCCCCATTCGGTGCCGAACGCAGCCGAGGATTTGCCGGCGCCCGCCGGGCCCGCGAGGGCAATGACCGGAGGATATGTCACGCCGCCTTCTCCCATGACACCCATTCCTGCCCCGCCGCCGCCGGCGCCGGATCGACCTTGACCGACCAGCGCGAGGTGATCCCGCGCCGGGGATGAACGAACCAGAGCGGTTGCGAGGGTTCGGACGGCGCGGCGCGCAAGGCATTTTTCGCGTATTCGTCAAACCCTTTGAGGGAGTTCGCGACGATGGCGCGGGGGAGCCAAAGCTCCTGATGCCAATGGCCCATCAGGAGCATGTCGAATTCCCGGCCGCTCGCCGCTGCCTGGCCGCGCGTCTTGATCTCGCCGCGCATGATCGGCCCGATGGCGCCGATGATGCCGTCGCCGCCTTTCACGCCCAGCATGTCGCCGTGCAAGGCGAGGAATCTCAGGGCATAGACCTGATAGCGAACTTCATTGGCGGACGGGATTGAAAATACGATTTCCTTGCGCCCCTCGAAGTGGCGCGCCAGAAGCTGATAGATAAGCCAATCGTAATTCTTAAATACGTAGCGTTTGAATTCGGGCTTGAGCGTCGCCCGCCCGTGATTGCCAGCCGCGCACGGAACGAAGACGCGCCCGAACTCCGAAATCATCCGCTCCAGCGCCCAGACGAGAATATCGCGACAGCGCAGGGCCGCGGGGATGGATTCCTCAAGGTCTGTTTTCGCGAGTTCGGGATGGAGCCCACCCGAGACGAAATCCCCCAGCGCATTGATGATAATGCCCGGATACCGTCCCGGGCCGTGGTTGCGGCAGATATTGATGGTGGATTCCACGAGGCGCCGCACGCGCGCCTCTCCGGTCTCCAGATCGTAGCCGCCGAATCCGAACGTCTCTTCGCGCGACACGTTCTCCGCCAGATGCCAGTCCGACCAGATGGTCATGGGCACCTCTGGCGCGCCCTTGCCGCGACCTCTCGGCGGCGAAATGAGCCAGTCGGGCGGATCCTCGGGCGCGGTCGATATCCGGCCGAGGATGGCCCGCACGGCTTCTTCGTCCAGGCCGTCGCGATGCGCGGCGCGCAGTTCGCGGGTTAGGCGCCGCACCTCGTCCTCAAGGGCCACGATGCGCCGATCGGCTGGCGAGCCGCCGATTTTGAAGGCCCCTGCCGCGGCGGCGGGCTGGGCGGCCGGGGCATCGCCGGATGCCATCGCGCGGGCGTGGCGCGCGGCCGTCTTGCGATTGCAGCCCATCTCCCGCGCCGCTGCCGATGGCGTCATGCCCGCGCTCAGCATCGCCTGGAGGCGCGCGACCTCGTCTGGCGAGAGATGCCGTCCCGTCGCGCTCATTTCGGCGCCCCAGGCGGGAGCGGCGGGAGGCCGTCTTTCCAAGAGCGCGCGCGGCGTATCAGCGCCTCGCAGAGGCTCATGCCGATCAAGCCCAGGAGGAACCCGGTCAGCCCCTCCACGCTGGCGAGCGACAGGTCGGGCGAGGCGAGATAGTGGCCGGCATAGCGCGCCCCGATAGGCGTGCCATATCCGGCGACAATGGCCCCGACGACTGAGGTTGCGACGGTCAGCCGCCAAGATGTGCCCGGCCGCGTGAGCGACCGCACGATGCCGCCAGCCGCGCCGGCGAGGACATGCGCGAGCTTGATCCCGAGCAGCGCAGGCTCGGGCGGGAGATCGGCCAATGCGGCCTCCATCATGTGAGAGAAAATGTGGAGCGCGCGCCTCTCAGGCCGCGCTCAAAGGCGACCGCGCCCGCTACGGACGCTCGGCCTCGAAATAATCAGGCGCGGCGGCGCGCGAGCCAGGTGGTCACGATCCGGTAGACCGGCGGCGCGAGCGCGATGATGCCGCCGGCAACCGCCTGCCAGGTGGCGTCGTCCCCGATGCCATGGGCCGCGAGCGCGGTGCCGAGCATCGACACGCCATAGCGCACGAGTTGCGGCCACAGGGGCTCAAGCGCGCGTGGCGCGGGCATCTGCCCAGAGATCGCGTCCGCGACGGTCGCGGCGTCGGCAGGAGAGAGAGGCACGTCGGCGCGGCGCGCGACGGCCTCTGCAGCGCCCTTCAAGGCGTCGGTCAGCAGGCTGGTCATGATGGATCTCGCTATGGCAGGGGGCCCGGCGAACCCGGCCGGGCGCGGGGTCAGGCGGCGCGCGGCGCCTTGGCGGCGGCGAGGCGCAGTTCGATGCTGGCGCAGGTGACCGGGCCGGGGATGCCGTCCGCGATGAGCGCGTTGAACTTCTGGTATCGCTGCACAGCCTCCTTCGTTTTCGGGCCGAATCGGCCATCCTCGGCGATCGGCCCCAGCCCGAGCGCGTTCAGCGCCTTCTGGATCGCCAGCATGTCATCGTCGATGTCCGCGACCTGCCACGCATCGTTGTCGTTCGCGGCGCGCACGAGAGGCCACACCTTGTCGAACCAGGCCTCACGATCAGCGAGGCCGTTATAGCCTCCGTTGATCTTCCTGGTGATGGAGCGAATGTCGTTCTTGTCCGCGAGCGCGTTGCACCCGCCCTCCTGCCACTCGATCAGGGCGGGCAGCAGGACAAGCTCGGGCGCCATGATCGTCGACGGCTCATCGAAGAACAGCGTGCCGACCCCGCATTTGCGGCCGATATCCTTATGCGCGGCACCGCCCGTCGTCTGGAGCGGCCCATTGCCCCGGAATAGGAATCCGTCGCCGGGGCGAAGGTTGCCCAATTCCTTGGCCTTGGAGGGATTGCCCAGGCCATAGACGCGCTCGGCGAGGGCGTATTCATCCCCGGCGAGCTTCGCCGCCTCGGCCTGCGTGACGCGGGCGGTGTGCTTGCCGACGCCGAAAATCGCCATGATGCGCGGGGCGGTGTACTTCATGCTTTCGCGGACGATGGTGAGGCCGCCGCTCTCATGGAGGATCTGCGCAAGAAAGTGCGCCCGGCGCAGAGGCGTCGTCACATCGAACTGCGCAAACTGCGCCTCGGCATAGGCCTCGATCGCGGCCACATAGGCCGGGAGAGCTTTGGGCGCGACGCGGCGCACGACATCCTTCATGGAAGCCATGGGTGTTTCTCCAAAAAAAAAAGCCGCCCGGAAGGGGCGGCGGTGGGT
>JBFMAV010000111.1:0-7072 GCA_040755535.1 Pseudomonadota bacterium
AACGACAACCCTCCCGGCGCCTGAGCCGGCTTGTCACAACATCAAAGTCGTGAGAGAGCGTCGGAGACGCGCCATCCGCCGCTCGTTTCGTCGGCGGCGACAGCGCGTCGTTGATGAGCGGTTTATAAGGGGGAGCCGGTTCTCCCGTCAACACCCTTGTTCCAGAAAAGTGAGCCGGGTCCGCAATCTGTGGATAAGTGGGTCGGCAAACAACTCCAAAATGGCATGGATTCAGGGCTTTGCGGCGGATGCTTCGTGTGCGGCGGTTCGGCTGAAATTCGCTCACGGGCCGCTTCGGGTGGGGTCGGCGCCGATTTTTGGGGAACTTTTTTTCGCGCTCCGGCCGGACGAAGAGCCGCCGCCTCGCGCCCGGCGCCCCGCTCAAGCTCTTGAAGACGCGCACCCCTCGCGCCGGACACAGGCCACGGATCGGGCCACGGCTCTGGGAGAGCGCCTCGACATCGCCGCCAGACGGCGTCGGCGAGATAAGAGCCGATCACGCCCGCTCGCACGTGAGGGCGATGAGCCAGACCGCCCTTTCGCGCGCGATGTGATGCACTTATGCGGCCCTTGCCATCCTTTCGCCTTGTCCGCACCCTCACATCCGGCCCCTCGATCGGTGGATGCGCATGCGTCGCCGGCCGGATCGTCCGCGATCCCATTCGCGGAGATGGGGCGCGTCGGCCGGCATGTCCCGCCGGATCCTCGCCGAACGGCGGTGATCTCGGGCGGGATGTCCAGGCGCGGATAAGAGGGTCTGAGGGTTGCAGCACAGACGATCGGCAGGGGCCTGGCGTGACGCGGCAAGCGCGGCCGGCCTCGGCGATGAACCGCCGCTGGGCGTCGGCGGCGCAGAGGAAAAGATCGACCGGCGCCGGATCTCCGTGCGCTGGCTCGCGGCCACCCTTTTGACCGGGCTGTGCGGCTCCTTCCTCATGGGCGGTGCCGTCTATGCCGCGCTCGACGGCGATCACCGCTTCGCCTCCATGCCCGAGACCGTGCGCAACGCGCTGCGCGGTGCCCTGGCCCGGGGCGAACGTCCCTCCAACACCGCCCGCAAGGGCGATCGCATGTCCCTGTTGTCGGACGCCTCCACCGCGCGCCAGACCTTCCGCATCTCGACCACCACCAAGGTCGGCGACCGCGAGATCATCAAGGTGCGGCCCTATACCCGCGTCGCCGCAAACCTCGCCATGTCGACGACCTCGGTGTCGTCCAACATTCCGCGCTTCAACCCGGCGCAGATCGTCGCCCAGTCCATGGACAAGGAGGAGGCCGCGCCCCAGGCCGAGCCGACCGGCGAAGTCACGGTGGTGACGCGCGACCTGTCCGCCCTCGCGCCCGCCACCAAATTCGGCGCGACGGTCCCCATGGACAATGTGCTGGTGAAGGTGCGCGAAGTGGCCGAGCTCGCCCGCACCCAGCCCGCGCCCGTGCCGCTGCCCTCCGCGATCACCACCGGCATCGGGCTGAAGTCCAACCCCACCGCGCCCTATCTCGCCTATGCCGCCGACACGCCGGGCTATGCGCCGCCGACCGCCGCCGCGCTCCAGGCGCCGAAGGTGGAGGTGCCCGACAATCTCTCCTTCCTCGGCAAGACCTCGACCGCCACCTCGGGGGGCAACGACTTCACCGACCAGACCGTGGTGGTGAAAAAGGGCGACACCATTGTTTCCATCCTCAAGGACAATGGCGTTCCCGATGCCGAGGCCAAGGCGGCGGCGGCCGCGTTCGGGCGGTTCCGCGACGGTCAGGTCAAGGATGGGTGGCGCGTGCGCTTCCTGCTCCAGCCGGCAGGCGACGTCTCCCATGTGCTGCGCCTGTCGCTGTTCAGCGATGCCGGCCATGAGGGCACCATCGCCATGTCGGATTCCACCAATCGCTTCGTCTCGGTGGCCGAGCCCAACGAGACCGAGGTGGCGGGCGTCTCCGAGGACAGCGAGGACGAGGACGGTCCCGGCATCCGCCTCTATGAGAGCATCTATGAGACCGCGCTGCGCAACGAAATCCCGCGCAGCGTGATCTCCGACCTCGTGCGCATCTATTCCTTCGATGTCGACTTCCAGCGCCGCGTGCGGGCCGGCGACAATTTCGAGGTGCTCTACACCGAGGACAATGGCGACCCCGAAGTGCTGTATGCGGCCCTCACCGTGAATGGCGAGAACCGCCGCTACTTCCGCTTCCAGACCAATGATGACGGCCTGGTCGATTATTATGACGAGGACGGCAAGAGCGCGAAGAAGTTCCTGGTCCGCAAGCCCATGGCGGGCGGCATCATGCGCTCGCCCTTCGGCTACAGGCGCCATCCCATCCTCGGTTATTCCAAGCTTCATACCGGCGTCGACTGGTCGGACTCGGTGGGATCCCCGATCTATGCGGCGGGCAACGGCACCGTCGTCTATCTGGACTGGAAGTCGGGCTATGGCCGGCATGCGGAGATCAGGCATGCCAACGGCTATGAGACCACCTATTCCCACATGTCCGGCTATGCCAAGGGATTGCGGGTGGGACAACAGGTCCGCCAGGGCCAGTTGATCGGCTATCTCGGCTCCTCCGGCCTCTCCACCGGGCCGCATCTGCATTACGAGGTGAAGATCAACGGCTCCTTCGTGGACCCCATGCGCATCAAGCTGCCGCGCGGACGGGCGCTCGACGGCAAGTTCCTGGCGGAATACCGCAAGGAGCGCGAGCGCATCGAGGGGCTGCTGAACCACGGCGCCGCCGCGCCCAAGGTCGCGTCCGCCGGCCCGACGCCGACGCCTGCCAGCGCCACCACCCGCCAGCGATAAGGGGTCCCCCTTCAGCGGGGCGCGGCGCCCCGTCGCCCTTGGCGGGAGGCGGGGTGGAGCGATAGGGTCCCGCCCGCCGACGAACCTGCCGCGAGCCGGCGGGCTGCGCATCTCTCTCCAGGGGACTGTTATGACGTTGCAGGACTTGAGCCAGCGCCAGGACTGTGCGGCGAAGCGCGGGGCCGGGCTGCGGCGTGGCGCTGGCGCCGCGCTGATGTTGGCCATGCTGACCGCGCCCGCCGCCGCCGGCCCGGGCGACGACGCCTATATCGCCGCGCGCGACCGCGCCGTGGCGGAGGTCACCAAGCTGGACGGCGATCCGGCCAAGCAGGAGGCCATGTTCGCGGCCGACGACAAGGCCCGCTCCGCGCTGGAGCAGCAGCTTTCCGCTTTGCTTGGGCCCCTCTCCTTCAAGGGGCTTGAGCCCAAGCCGAGCTTCTCGCCCGAAGCCCTCTATGAGGGCGACCTCGGCTCCGGGGCGCCCGACGGCCTGCTCTTCCGCGACAGCAAGGACAATGTCCGCATCTTCGTCTCGACGGTGCCGATCTTCGAAAATTGGATGGCGCATCGGGCCAAGGACGGGTCGCCGGAGCTGGGCAAGGGTCTTGCGGCGGCGCTGACCGAGAGCACGCTCTACACCTTCACGGTGGGCCAGGACGCGGCATTCAGCAGCTATGCGGTGGTGCCCCTGCCGGCAGCCGCCGGCGAGACGGTCTATGCGGCGGTCGGCCTCTTCACCCAGGACGATTCCAACGACTTTCCCCCGAACGACCTCGTGGTCGCCCGCATTGCCAACGACCGCATCCTGGTGGGGGCCGAGGCGGCGCCGGAGGCGCGCAAGCCCATCGCCGCGTGCAGCCAGGTGTGGAAACGCTATGCGGCCAAGGCCAAGCAATTGGAGACGGCGGCGCAGAAGGGCAAGGGGGCGGACGATCCGCGCTGGCACGAGGCCATGGGCGTGTGGTCCGAGGGGCACGAGGCGTTCCGCGCGTGCTTTGCCCAGGAACTGCCCAAGCAGCCCTATTTCGCCGCCCTCACGAAGCGCGCGACGGCGCTCCTGAAGCGCATGTCGGGTGGCTGAACGCGGCGGGCGCAAAAGCAAAACGGGCGCCCCATGGGGCGCCCGTCTGGTTTTGGGGCAGGCTCAGGCGGCCTGATCGACCGGGGCGGCGGCCGAGGTGAAGACCAGGCGACCGCCCTCCACACCCACATGGACCTTCGACCCGTCCAGGATGTCCCCGGCGAGGATCTTCTCGGCCATGGGGTCCTGCACCAGCTTCTGGATGGTGCGCTTCAGCGGGCGCGCGCCATAGGCGGGATCATAGCCCTTGTCGGCGAGGAATTCGCGCGCCTCGGGCGAGAGGTCCAGGGTGATCTTGCGATCCTCCAGCAGCTTGGCGAGCCGCCCCATCTGGATGTCCACGATGGCGCCCATCTGCTCGCGCTTGAGCCGGTGGAACATGACGATCTCGTCGATCCGGTTGACGAATTCGGGCCGGAAGTGACGCCGCACCGCGCCCATCACCAGATCATAGGCCTCCTCGTCGGAGACCACCTTCTCGCCCTCCTGACCGGGAATGCCGAAGCCCACCGGCTGGCGCGGGTCGGCGAGATATTCCGCGCCGAGATTGGAGGTCATGACGATCAAGGTATTGCGGAAGTCCACCGTGCGTCCCTGCCCGTCCGTCAGGCGCCCGTCGTCGAGCACCTGGAGCAGGACGTTGAAGACATCCGGATGGGCTTTCTCCACCTCGTCGAACAGCACCACCTGATAGGGCCGGCGCCGCACGGCTTCGGTCAGCGCCCCGCCCTCGTCATAGCCCACATAGCCGGGAGGCGCGCCGATCAGGCGGCTCACGGAATGCTTCTCCATGAATTCCGACATGTCGATGCGCACCATGGCGGTGTCGTCGTCGAACAGGAAGCTCGCGAGCGCCTTGGTCAGTTCGGTCTTGCCGACGCCGGTGGGGCCGAGGAACAGGAACGAGCCGATGGGCCGGTTCGGATCCTGCAGGCCGGCGCGGGCGCGCCGCACGGCGGTCGAGACCGCCGCCACCGCCTCACTCTGGCCGACCACGCGCTTGGCCAGCTCAAGCTCCATCTTGAGCAGCTTCTCGCGTTCGCCTTCCAGCATCTTGTCCACGGGCACGCCGGTCCAGCGCGAGACGACGCCGGCAATGTGGTCCGGCGTCACCGCCTCTTCCACCATGCCGGTGGCGCCGGCCGCTTCCACTTCAGCAAGGCGCTTCTCCAGGTCCGGGATCACCGAATAGGTGAGTTCGCCGGCCTTCTGGTATTCGCCCTGGCGCTGGGCGCTGGCGAGATCCGCGCGCGCCTGATCCAGCTTGGCCTTGAGGGTCGTCGCCTCGCCGAGCTTCTCCTTCTCCGCCTTCCACTTGGTGGTCAGCACGGCGGCGCGCTCCTCCAGCTCCGCCAGCTCCTTGTCGAGGCGGGCGAGCCGGTCCTTGGAGGCCGCGTCGGTCTCCTTCTTCAGCGCCTCCTGCTCGATCTTGCGGCGCATGATGTCGCGATCGAGCCCGTCCAGTTCCTCGGGCTTGGAATCCACCTGCATGCGCAGGCGCGAGGAGGCCTCGTCCACAAGGTCGATGGCCTTGTCGGGCAGGAAGCGGTCGGTGATGTAGCGGTTGGAGAGGGTGGCCGCCGCCACGAGCGCGCTGTCGGTGATGCGCACGCCGTGGTGCAGTTCATACTTCTCCTTCAGGCCGCGCAGGATGGAGACGGTGTCCTCCACCGTGGGCTCGGAGACGAAGACCGGCTGGAATCTGCGGGCGAGCGCCGCGTCCTTCTCCACATGCTTGCGATATTCATCGAGCGTGGTGGCGCCGACGCAATGCAGTTCGCCGCGCGCCAGCGCGGGCTTCAGCAGGTTGGACGCATCCATCGCGCCGTCGGTCTTGCCGGCGCCGACCAGGGTGTGCATCTCGTCGATGAACAGGATGATGCCGCCCTCGGCCGCCGTGACCTCGGAGAGGATGGACTTCAGCCGCTCCTCGAACTCGCCGCGATATTTCGCGCCGGCGATGAGCGAGCCCATGTCCAAGGCCAGCAGGCTCTTGTTCTTGAGGCTCTCGGGCACGTCGCCGTCCACGATGCGGCGGGCAAGGCCCTCCACGATGGCGGTCTTGCCGACGCCGGGCTCGCCGATGAGCACGGGATTGTTCTTGGTGCGGCGCGCCAGCACCTGGATGGTGCGGCGGATTTCCTCGTCGCGGCCGATCACCGGGTCGAGCTTGCCGTCGCGCGCCGCCTGGGTCAGGTCGCGGGCATATTTCTTCAGAGCGTCATAGGCGTTCTCGGCCGTCGCCGTGTCGGCGGTGCGGCCCTTGCGGAGCGCCTCGATGGCGGTGTTGAGATTTTGCGGGGTGACGCCGGCGCGGGCCAGGATCTTGCCGGCCTCGCTGTCCTTCTCGATGGTCAAGGCGAGCAGCAGGCGCTCGACGGTCACATAGCCGTCGCCCGCCTTTTTGGCGGCCTGCTCGGCGGCCTCGAACACGCGGGCCATCTGCTGGCCGAGATAAATCTGGCCCGAGCCGCCCTGGACCTTGGGCAGCTTGGCGAGGGCCGCCTCCACGTCCGCGCGCACCTGGGTCGGGTTGCCGCCCGCGCGCTGGATCAGGCCGGAGCACAGGCCCTCGGGGTCGTCCAGCAGCACCTTCAGCAGGTGCTCGGGGACGAATTGCTGGTTGCCTTCGCGCACCGCCAGGGATTGGGCGGACTGGACGAAGCCGCGCGCGCGTTCGGTATAGATCTCGAAATTCATGTCTCTCCTCCTCGGCGCTTCCACGCCTCGATCGAGCACATGGAGAGCGGTCGGATGCGGCGCCGCTATCCCGGCCGCCGCGACGGCACACGAGTGGTGTGACCGCTGCGGCTCATGTGGGGAGCCCCCAGCGCGAGCGGAAGGGGCGGACCTTCAGCCCGTGATGATTTTTGCGGCAGGCTTCGAGGGCGCCTTGATCGAGGTCAGAGGGGCGGCGGAGAGGAGGCGGAGCGCGGGTCGAAAAGCCCGCATGTTCGCAAGGGAATTTCGCAAGGGATGCGGCATGAATGGCTCCAGCGCCCCCAGCCCCGCCTTTTGGGGCGAGGGGGAGGGATGCGGGAGCGGTCGGCATGCCGGCAGGCATGCCTTAAGAAAGTGGGTGACGTCGGGACCAGCAGTCCGTCCGCTCCCGCGCGGGGATTTATGGCGTGTCGGCAGGGCCGCGTGGGTTTCTTCTGGTCTCCCATCACGTCCGGGCGAGCCAGCCCCGGATCGGTGCCTC
>JBFMAV010000112.1:0-7039 GCA_040755535.1 Pseudomonadota bacterium
GTTTGCTTCACACGGATCGATCGCTCACGCCTGCGGTTGCGGCTCGATGCTGCCGGGGGTGCCGCCCGGGCGGGGGCGATTCTTGCCGGCGGTGGGAACCGCCGAGCCACGCGGATTGGCGGGCTCGATCACGGTGTCGCGCACCGGCGGCTTGCCGTCCAGCAGGTCCACGATTTCGTCGCCCGAGAGGGTTTCGTATTCCAGCAGTCCCCGAGCAAGGGCTTCAAGTTCCTCGCGCTTCTCGGTCAGGATCCGGGTGGCCTCCGCATAGCCCTCGTCCACAAGGCGGCGCACCTCCTTGTCGATGAGCTGGGCGGTGGCTTCCGAGATGTTCTGGTGGCGCTGCATGGACATGCCCAGGAACACTTCGTCCTGGTTCTCGCCATAGGCCACCTGGCCGAGCTCGGAGGAGAAGCCCCAGCGCGTCACCATCATTTTTGCAAGGCGCGTGGCCTGCTCGATGTCGGAGGCCGCGCCGGAGGTCACCTTGTCGTGGCCGAACACCAGCTCTTCCGCCACGCGCCCGCCCATCATGATGGCGAGACGCGAGGTCATCTGCTCGTAGGACATGGAGAGCTTGTCCCGCTCGGGAAGCTGCATGACCATGCCGAGCGCGCGGCCGCGCGGGATGATGGTGGCCTTGTGGACAGGGTCGGTGGCCGGAACATTGAGGGCGACGATGGCATGCCCGCCTTCGTGATAGGCAGTCAGCATCTTCTCGTCCTCGGTCATGACGAGCGAGCGGCGCTCCGCCCCCATCATCACCTTGTCCTTGGCGTCCTCGAACTCCTGCATGGTCACCATGCGCTTATTGCGGCGGGCGGCCATGAGAGCGGCTTCGTTGCACAGATTCGCAAGATCCGCGCCGGAGAAGCCGGGGGTGCCGCGCGCGATGACCTTCAGGTTCACGTCGGGCGCCACCGGGATCTTGCGGGCATGCACCTTGAGGATCTGCTCGCGGCCGACCACGTCCGGGTTGGGGACGATGACCTGGCGGTCAAAGCGGCCGGGGCGCAGCAGAGCGGGATCCAGCACGTCGGGGCGATTGGTCGCGGCGATGAGGATGATGCCCTCGTTCGCTTCGAAGCCGTCCATCTCCACGAGCAACTGGTTCAAGGTCTGCTCGCGCTCGTCATTGCCGCCGCCGAGGCCGGCGCCGCGATGACGGCCCACGGCATCGATTTCGTCGATGAAGATGATGCAGGGCGCATTCTTCTTCGCCTGCTCGAACATGTCCCGCACGCGGCTGGCGCCGACGCCCACGAACATTTCCACGAAGTCCGAGCCGGAGATGGTGAAGAAGGGCACGTTCGCCTCGCCGGCGATGGCGCGGGCGAGCAGCGTCTTACCGGTGCCGGGCGGGCCGACAAGGAGCACGCCACGCGGGATCCGGCCGCCGAGGCGCTGGAACTTCTGCGGGTCGCGCAGGAATTCCACGATCTCGGTCAGATCGCTCTTGGCTTCGTCGATGCCCGCCACGTCCTCGAAGGTCACGCGGCCATGCGCCTCGGTCAGAAGCTTGGCGCGGCTCTTGCCGAAGCCCATGGCCTTGCCGCCGGCGCCCTGCATCTGGCGCGACAGGAAGATCCACACGCCGATCAGCGCGATGAACGGCAGCCAGGAGACCAGCAGGCTCACGAACCACGGAACGTTGTCGGACGGCGCGCGGGCTGTGATGGACACGCCCTTTCCATAGAGCCGCTGCACCAGCGACGGGTCGTTGGGCGCATAGGTCTGGAACTGGCGGCCATCGGTGAAGGCGCCCGAAATATTCGGTCCTTCGATCACGACGTCGCGCACACGGCCCTGGTCCACGTCGGACAGGAGCTGCGAGAAAGAGATTTCGTTCGCGCTCGTCCGCTGCCCCGGGCTCTGGAAGAGCGAGAACAGCGCCAGCAGCAGCAGAACGATGATCACCCAAAGGGCGAAATTACGTAAATTGGCGTTCATTGATCCCTCACGGGGACCACATCGGACCCGCTCTTTCCGGCGTCGAAGGCCAAATGACCCCGTGCTCCGGACCTGCGCGCTCCCGTTGCGTCCATCGCTAATCTAGGTGGAGCGCCCTGCCTTGCCAAGGAGAGCGGCCTCTATCGGGTTGAATTTGGCGCGATCAGGCGAGACTTTTTGTTCCGTTTCGGAGCCGCGCTGACATGTAACGTCCCCGATTCGAGCCGCGCCAGGGCGCCGGCGAGGGTTCCCGTGAAGGCGCCCTGGGCCGCGAAAGCCTCGACCAGATGGGCGTGAAGCCGCTCCGCCTTGCCAAGTTCCACCTCTCCTTCGCTCGCGAAAGTCCCGAGCGCATCGCGCAGCACGCGCAATGACAATTCCTGCGGCGCCGCGAACAGAAGGCCGGCGTCATAGCGATGCTCGGCCATGGGGGTCGGCAGCCGGCAGCGGAGGGCGAGGTCCCCGGCGAGCGCCTTCAGCGCCATGTCCGCGCGGGCGAGACGGCGCGCGGTCATGGCGAGCCGCGCAGCCGTCAGTCCCTCGGCCGCCAGCGCGGGCGCCAGCGCGCGCCACCGTGGCCGGGCATGGCGCAGGTCCAGGTTCGAGGGGTCGCTCGCATAGGCGATGCCTTCGGCCTCGAGAAATCCTAAGAGTCGCGCCTTCGGCACGTCGAGGAACGGCCGCACCAGCGCAAGGCCGCTGCGTTCGGAAACGGGCTGCATGCCGCCGAGGCCGGACACGCCGGACCCCCGACTTAAGCGAAACAGCACGGTTTCCGCCTGATCGTCCTGGGTGTGGGCCAAGGCGATGGCGTCCGCCCCGATGGCTCGGGCATGGCGCACGAGCAGGTCATAGCGCGCGTCCCGCGCGGCGTCCTGAAGGCCGGTGTCCGGCTTTGCCCCCTCCCAGGCCAGGATCGCATGATCGAGGCCGAGGCTCCGGCTGAGGCCCGCCGCCGCCGCCGCCTCGCGCCGGGCGTCCGCGCGCAATCCATGGTCCACGGTCGCGACGCTCAAGCCCGGCTGGGGGAGAGCCCCCCGCCAGCGATGGGTCAGAACCGTCAGGGCCGTGGAATCCGGCCCGCCCGAGAGCGCCAGGAGCACGTGGGAATAGGCACGCAACGGCGCGAACAGGCTGTCCAGTTGCGCCGGAGAAAAATCCGTTCGGGCGTCAGCAGCCCGCACGCTTCTGCTCGCGTTCCACCGCCTGACGGACGCCGGAGCTCGCCCGCGGATATTTGCGATCCACTTCCGCGAAAGTGGCGCAAGCCGCCTCCCGCTCATTCAGGCCCGAGAGCGATTGTCCGAGCCGCAGCAGCGCCTCCGCCGCGCGCGGCGCATTGGGGAATTTGGTCGAGACCTGAAGAAACTGCTCCGCAGCGTCCTTGTAATTCTGCCGCTGGAACAGGCTTTCACCCAGGAAATAGGTGGCCTCGGGCACCAGACGGTCAGAGGGATAGGTCTGGAGGAACTGGCGGAAGGTCTGGTCGGCGGCCGCATAATCCTGGCGCTGCATATAGCCCGCGCCGAGGTCGAACATGTCTTTCGCCGCATTTCCCGGCGCCTGGGCGGCGACAGGCGCACCTGCGCGCGGTGCCCCAGGAGGGGTGATCTCCGCAGGCGCGCCAAGCCCTGCGGACGACGAGGTCGGCGAGCCCAGCGGCTGGGGCGCGCCTGGCGCTTCCGGCGCATTGGACGGATCGAAGGCGTCCGACCGCTTGCCCGCCCCGGAAGGAGCGGTGCCCGGCGGGGGCGCGAGCGGCGCGCTCTGGGGAACCGAGACCGGCGCGCGATTGGCCATGGGCTGCGTTTGCGGGGCGGCCGCGCCGGGCGCAGCGCCAGCCGGGCGCGCCGTGCCCGCTTCCAATTGCTGCACCCGAAACTGGAGTTGCTCCACCTGCCCCGTCAACTGGCGGATGGTGTTCTCAAGGCGATCCATGCGCAGCAGCATATCCGCCTGTGCGCTCGCGAGGGGATCCTGCTGCTGCTGTTGTGGCACGGAGCCTGGGGGCTTGAAGATATCCGTGAAAATATTGCCGCTGGACTGGGCGAGAGCGGGCGGGCCTGCCGCCGCGCTGAGGACGATCACCAGGGCAACGAGGCGCTGAGAAAGGCTCGGCATATTCCGCATTCGATCGGGTGTGGATCCGCCCGGCGCGTGCCGAAGCGGGGGCTGCAAATTAGGGTGGGGATCACGTCCAAAGTGTGACCCCCGTCCCCCGCCTGCCGCAACGAAAAAGGCCGGCGCCACGGGCACCGGCCTTCATCTTTGGCGTTCGCGGAAAACTCAGGCGCCGCCGGTGTTCAGCACTGTCACCGCGCGCCGGTTCTGCGACCAGCAGGAGATGTCGTTGCACACCGCCACCGGCCGTTCCTTGCCGTAGGAGATGGTGCGCATGCGCGCCGGATCGATGCCTCTGGAGACCAGATAGTCGCGCACATTCTGTGCGCGCTTGGCGCCGAGCGCGATGTTGTATTCGCGGGTGCCGCGTTCGTCCGCATGGCCTTCGATGGTGAAGGTGTAGCGATTGTACTGTTGCAGCCACTGGGCCTGACGTTCCAAAGTCGCCTGCGCCTGGGGCGAAAGGTCGGTCTGGTCGGTTTCGAAGAACACACGATCACCCACCGCCACCACGAATTCCTGTGGCGAACCGGGCGGGCCTGCCGCGCCGCTCTGGGCATTGGGGTCGGGGGTGTTGGCACACGCCGCCAGGGCGAGCATGACGCCGAACAGGGCCGCGAACCGGAAGCCGCGGGCAAAACCAAAATCACGCATCCGGCAATTCCCTTCTCAGCGCGAACCGGAGGTCTCCATCTAGCAGGGACTTGGTTAAATGATGGTTCCGCCGCAGGCGGCGCGACGCGGCGCGACCGAAGCGGAGACGGAAGCCCTGCTTATGGTTTCCAATGGGTAAACGGCCCTCGGGCCGACCTGCCCTTACTGGAGATGCCCCATGGCAGGATCAAGGCGAGGGCGGGGGCGGCGCGGAAAACCGCGCCCATATGTTGCGCGCCGGCCACAGTGCGGCCGGCGCGCCCGTCTACGACCGCAGCGGCGACCAAGCGGGGTCGGAGGCATAGCCCGGCGTGGGCTCGCGCAATTCGTTGTAGCCGGTGATGTCCACGGTGAAGAGGCTCGGGCCGCCCGCGCCGGGGGGATCGCGGAAGAACATGATCACCCGGCCGTTGGGGGCGAAGGTCGGCCCTTCATTGTGATAGCCCTCGGTGAGCACCCGCTCGCCCGTGCCGTCCGGTTTCATGACGCCGATGGCGAACTTGCCTTCCGCCTGTCGGGTGAAGGCGATGAGGTCGCCGCGCGGCGACCAGACCGGCGTATTGTAACGGGCATTGCCGAAGGAAACGCGCTTCGCGCCGGAGCCGTCGGCATTCATCACATAGATCTGGGACGAGCCGCCCCGGTCGCTTTCAAAGCAGATCTGGCGTCCGTCCGGCGAATAGCAGGGCGAGGTGTCGATGGCCGAGGTGTCGGTCAGCCGGGTCGTGGCCTTGGAGCGCAGGTCCATCACGAAGATGTTGGCGTTGCCGCCCTGCTGAAGGCTCATGATCACCTTCTGCCCATCGGGCGAGAAGCGCGGGGCAAAGCTCATGCCGGGGAAATTCCCCACCACTTCCCGCTGCCCGGTCTCGATATTGAGCAGGAAGACGCGGGGCTCGCCGCGTCCGTAGGACATGTACGTGATTTCCTGGCTCGTGGGCGAGAAGCGCGGCGTCAGGACGAGTTCGTCGCCGCGCGTGAGATAGCTCACCTCGGCGCCGTCCTGGTCCATGATGGCGAGCCGCTTCACGCGACGATTGGCGGCGCCGGTTTCGTCCACGAACACGATGCGGGTATCGAAATAGCCCTTCTCGCCGGTCAGCCGCTCATAGATGGCGTCCGCCACGATATGGGCGACCCGCCGCCAGTTCTGGGGCTGGGTGAAATATTGCTGGCCGATGAGCTGCTGGCCGGCGAACACGTCCCACAGGCGGAATTCCACCTTCAGCCGCCCGTCGCCCTGGCGCAGCACGCGGCCGGTGACGAGGCCCTGCGCATTGACGCCGCGCCAGTCCTGGAAACGCGGCGCGAGGTCCGGGTTCTGGATGGTCTCGGGAAACGATTTGGCGTCGAGGGGGGCAAACAGGCCGGACCGCTTGAGGTCGTTGGCGATCACACCGGCGATGGCGCGGCCCTGCTCCACCTCTCCGACAAAGTCGGTAATGGCGATGGGAATGGGCTGCGGCGCGCCCGATTGGATGTCGATGCGCAGGGCGGCCCTGGCCGGTCCGGCGGCGAGCCCCCCAGCCGCAAGGCCGGCGGCGCCGGTCAGGAGGAGCCGGCGGCGGCTCAAAAGGGGCGGAGCGAGATCGGAGGCGTTGGTCACGGTGTCCTCTTCTTGTCTCTGCGGACCGGACCCCGCGGAACCGGACCGACACGCATCGGCGTCGCGTCCGGCGCGGGCGCCTCGCGCAGCAAATTCGTCAGGCTCCCCCGAACATATTGGGGAAGAAGCGGGGCTCAAGTTCCTTCCAGAGGTCGTATTTCTCCGGCTTGAACATCGTATAGGGCTGGCACTGGATGAGCGCGCGGATCGCGCTGGAGGCAAAGGCGTCGAACACCGCGCGCTGATCCGGGTTCATCATCCCATCCGTAATGACGGGCGGCTGGGCGAGCGTCCCGTCCTTGTTCAGCTTCAACAGGATATAGGCGTAGATCTTTTCATCATTGATGTGCGGCATCTTCCAGCATTGCTTCACCTTCTCGCGGAAGGCGTCCTGCTCGGAGAGGCTCAGCGTCAAGGACTGGCCCTTGGGGGCGCCCTGAGAGGAGACTTGCGAGGTCTGCGGGGCGGCCGCCGCCTGACGCTGGGGCGCGCGCTTGTCGAGAAGCGCGGCGATCTTGTCCGCGTCGAACTTCTGGTCGGTGGGCGGCTTCGGCTCGCTGGTCTGCACGGGCGGCGCCGGCTTCTTGGGCGGAAGCGGGGTCGGCTGCGCCTGCTGCTGGGGCTTCGACTCTTCCTTCTTCGGCTCGGCCTTCAGCGCCTCGTCCATCTGCGGCGGAGGCGGCTCGGATTTCGCGGGGGCCGGCGTCG
>JBFMAV010000113.1:0-6995 GCA_040755535.1 Pseudomonadota bacterium
ACGGCCACAAACCAACCCGGCCCCTCGCATTGCGTGGGGCCGTTTCTTTTTCGCGCGTCGAAGCCGACGGCGTCAGATGAACGCCTCACATGGCGCGGTTGTTCTCCGGCGTGAGTTTCATCGCTTCGGCGAAGGTTTCGAAGGCGCGCCAGGCGCGGCGCTTCAGGTCCGGCTGGGACGCCGATTCCATCTGATCCAGGAGCATTTCGGCATGCTCGCCCACGGGATGGCCGCGCATGAAGGCGGCTGCATCTTCGAGAGAACGAAGCACGATGCTGGAGCCGCAGACCTTCACCTTGAGCGGCTGCAGATTGGGATGTGATTGGTAGTCCATCGGTCCACCCTCCATTCATTTTTCTATGCCCGCCGAAGCGGCGCTTGGTTGCTTGGCCTTCGGGCTGGTCTTGCTCTCAGGCACGGGAGGCGCGGGGCCGTCCTCCGTGCGGAGAACGGAAACCCGATGCTGGCAGGAACGCCGAAATCCGCGTCCGGTTCCGACATCCTTCTCGTTCCGGGCGGCGGTCCCGTCCGGTGGGGGCCGCCACCCGCCTGATCCGGACATTTGGCGCTGTCCGAGAGGCGGGCGTGGGCCTGGCGCCCGGGCGAGGCAAGGCGATGCGTTCCATCGCGCCGTCGGCCGTTCGGGCTTCATTGCGGACGAGCGTGTAACGTCCGCAGGCTGGCGGCCAATCCAGGACCGCCAGCCTTATAGACTTTAGTGTGAGCCGGGCCGGGCCTCCTGTCCACTTCGAAATGAACCGAAGGCTCCGCTGGTCCTCACTCGACCTTGGCGCCGGAGATCTTGACCACCTTTTCCCACTTCGTGATCTCAGCCTTCTGGAAGGCCGCGAAGTCGGCGGGGTTCATGATCTTGGAGTCGGCGCCGACTTCCGCATAGCGCTGCTTCACCGCCGGGTCTTCCAACGCCTTGTTCACCGCCGCATTGATCTTGTCGACGATCGCCTTGGGCGTGCCGGCGGGTGCGAACAGGGCGAACCAGGAGGACGCCTCGAAGCCGGGAAGGCCGGATTCCGCGATGGTCGGCACGTCGGGCAGGGCCGGCGAGCGCTGGGCGGAAGTGACGGCGATCGCCCGCAGGTTGCCGGCGCGGATCTGGCCGATGGAGGAGGGCAGGTTGTCGAACATGACATCCACCTGGCCGCCCACGAGGTCATTCACCGCCGGGCCGGAGCCGCGATAGGGCACGTGAGTCATGTCGACGCCCGTGGCCTGTTTGAACATCTCGCCCGACAGGTGGATCGAGGTGCCATTGCCGGAGGACGCCATGGTGAGCGGGGGCTTCGCGGCCTTCGCCTCGGCGATGAATTCCTGAACGGTCTTCGCCTTCACCTTCTGCGGATTGACCTCAAGCACGTTCGGCACGCCGGCCACGAAGGCCACCGGCACGAAATCCTTGGTCATGTCGAAGGGCATCTTGGCATAGAGCGCGCCGTTGATGGCGTGCGTGCCCACCGTGCCCATGACCAGCGTGTAGCCATCCGGATCGGCCTTGGCCACGGTATCCGCGCCGGAATTGCCGCCCGCGCCTGCCTTGTTCTCGACAATCACGGTCTGCCCGAGCGACTTGGTGAGCTGGTCGGCCATCAAACGTGCGAAAATATCGGTGGTGCCGCCGGCGGAGAAGGGGACGACCATGCGGATCGTCTTAGTCGGATAGTCCTGCGCCATTGCGCTGCCCGCCATGGCAAAGGTGGCTGCAATGCCCATGCCGATTGCGGTGAGCGTCCCGGTCAGTCGCAGACCGGTGGGGTAGGCCATTCGCATCATCTTTCCTCCGTTGGAGTGCCAACTCTAAGAGGGGGCACAGGAACGGAATATGACACAGGGGCATGAGGCCTGTGCGAGGGTTGCATCGCGCATTTTATACGCTGAAAAAATGCGCGTGCCCCGATTGAAGCAGCAATGCATGCATTTGCATGCAAATTTGGAGTTTCTGATTAAAAAACGGTCATTTATGCCATTTGGTCGTTTTTTTGTGGCGTGTGAAAAATGCAATAAACCATTGATTTAAAAATATAAATTAAAAATCGCATGCAATTGGCACGACATTTGAATGACGAGGGGGAGGTGTCCGCTCCAGCTATTCGCTCCATGAGGGGGATTTGATGAATCGCCGTGAATTCCTTCAATCCGCGTCTGCAACCGCTGTCGCTTCCGGGACGGCCGTTGCGGCGCCCGCCGTGTTTTCTCCGGCCAAGGCACAGGCGCGAAACGAAACGCTTCTGATCGTCTCCGAGAGCGGGCCGAACAACCTCGACATCCAAGGGGTGGGGACGAATGTTCCCGGCTACGAGGCCAGCTGGAATTGCTACGATCGCCTGATCACCCACCCCATGAAGACCGTGAACGGCACGCCCTATTACGACAAGGACAAGTTCGAGGGGCAACTGGCCGACGACATGAATGTCGGTGACATGTCCGTCACCTTCAAGCTGAAGAGCAATGCCAAGTTCCAGGATGGGACGCCGGTCACCGCCAAGGACGTCAAATGGTCCTTGGACCGCGCTGTCACCGTGGGCGGCTTCCCCACCTTCCAGATGAAGGCCGGCTCGCTGGAGAAGGCGGAGCAGTTCGTGGTGGTCGATGACCGCACTGTGCGCGTGGACTTCATCCGCAAGGATCGCCTCACCATTCCCGATCTCGCGGTGATCGTGCCCTCCATCTACAATTCCGAACTGGTGAAGAAGAACGCCACCGCCCAGGACCCCTGGGGCCTGGAATATACCAAGCAGAACACGGTGGGCTCGGGGCCCTACAAGGTGGTCAAATGGACACCCGGCACCGAAGTCGTCTACGAGCGCAATGAGAACTGGGTCGGCGGCGTGCCCAAGATGAAGCGCATCATCTGGCGCATGGTGCCCTCCTCGGGCAATCGGCGCGCGCTGCTGGAGCGCGGCGATGCGGACATTTCCTACGACCTGCCCAACAAGGACTTCGTGGAGCTGAAGGAGAGCGGCAAGCTCACCATCATTTCCACGCCCTATTCCAACGGCCTTCAATACATGGGCATGAATGTCACGAAGCCGCCCTTCGACAATCCGAAGGTGCGCCTCGCCATGGCCTATGCCATGCCCTACCAGAAGATCATGGACGCGGTCCTGTTCGGCCTGTCCAAGTCCATGTTCGGTGCCCCGGCCGACGCCAAGACCGAAGTCGCCTGGCCCCAGCCCACCAAATACGTGACCGACCTGACCAAGGCGAAGGCGCTGCTGGCGGAAGCGGGCTACCCCAACGGCTTTGAGACCGACATCTCCTTCGACCTCGGCTTCGCCGGCGTCAACGAGCCGCTTTGCGTGCTCGTCCAGGAAAGCCTTGCCCAAATCGGCATCAAGACCACCATCAACAAGATCCCCGGCGCGAACTGGCGGACCGAGTTGAACAAGAAGGTCATGCCCATGTTCACGAACGTGTTCTCGGGCTGGCTGGATTACCCCGAATACTTCTTCTTCTGGTGCTATCACGGCGCAAATTCCGTGTTCAACACCATGAGCTACCAGTCCAAGGCCATGGACACCTTCATCGACGGCGCCCGCGCGGCCGCGGCGAACGGCGACAAGGCGGCCTATGACACGGACATCAAGGGCATGGTGGATCTCGCCTTCGCGGACGTGCCCCGCATCCCGCTGTTCCAGCCTTATGTAAATGTCGCGATGCAGAAGAATATCACCGGCTACGAATACTGGTTCCACCGCCGGCTGAACTACGCGACCTTCCAGAAGAGCTGATGGGCTCTCTTTCGTGCGCGCGTCCCGTTTCATGCGCGCGTCATGGCCGAGCTTGACCCGGCCATCCACGGGGGCTCCTCCGGGCGTGAGAGTGGATGGCCTTGGATGCCACCGAAGTCGGCTGTTGCCGATTTCGGTTTCCGAAGTCCGAAACATCGGACTTCGGATCAAGTCCGGGCATGACGAGTTTGAAAAGTCGCGCAAAGGGGAGCGGGGCCGCCGTGCACGGGGCGCTCCTCACTGAAACGGCCGGCGCGGGTGGCGCCGTCCTTGCATCCAAAATGGTCCAGGACCTCGCAGAGCGGGAAGGCCGTCATGCTGAAGCTGATCACCAGTCGTCTTATGACCGCCGTGCCGAGCCTGATCGGCGTCGTCATCGTCACCTTCCTGCTGACGCGTGTCCTGCCGGGCGACACGGCCGCCTATTTCGCCGGGCCGGCCGCCACGCCCCAGGCCATCGCCGAGATCAAGACCAAGCTCGGCCTGGACAAATCCTTGCCTGAGCAGTTCGCGGACTATGTGGGTGCGCTGGTGAAGGGCGACCTCGGCACCTCGCTCTCCACCGGCCAGCCGGTGATGACGGAAATCGCCAACCGCCTCCCGGCCTCCGCGGAACTCACGCTGGCCGGCCTGATCCTCGCACTGGTCATCGCCATTCCCTTCGGCATCGCGGCGGCGGTGAAGCAAGGGTCGTGGGTGGACCATGCCTGCCGCATCATCACCACGGCCGGGGTCTCGCTGCCGGTCTTCTTCACCGGCCTGCTGCTGGTCTATGTGTTCTATTTCAAGCTCGGCTGGGCGCCCGCGCCGCTCGGGCGGCTCGACGCCTTCGCCAGCGCGCCGCCGGATGTCACCGGCTTCTATCTCATCGACAGCCTGATCGCCGGCGACTTGGAGACCTTTCGCGCCGCTGCCGCGCAATTGGTCATTCCCGCGCTCACGCTCGCCATTTTTGCGCTGGCGCCCATCGCGCGCATGACGCGCGCCTCCATGCTGGCGGTGCTCTCCTCGGAATTCGTGCGCACGGCGCGCGCGGCGGGCCTGACGCCCTATACGGTGATCATCGTCTATGCGTTCCGAAACGCCATGCTGCCCGTCATCACCACGCTCGGCATGGTCTTCTCCTTCCTGCTCGGCGCCAATGTGCTGGTGGAGAAGGTGTTCGCCTGGCCGGGCATCGGCTCCTACGCCGTCGAGGCGCTCATCACCTCCGACTATGCCCCGGTCCAGGGCTTCGTGCTGGCCATGGCGATCCTCTATGTGCTGCTCAACCTCGTGATCGATATCGCCTACGGCATCATCGATCCGCGCGCCCGCAGCGAAGCCTGAAGGAGGCGGCAATGACCCTTGCATCGACCGACACCGCCCGCCGCCCCAGCGCCCTCGTCGCGACGCTCAAGCATGCGCGCTATGTGATCTCGGACAATCCGGTCACGGGCCTCGCCTTCGGCATGTTCCTGGTGCTGGTGGTCTGCGCCCTGGTGGGGCCGTTCATCGTCCCCCATGACCCTTATGTCTCCAACACCGCCATGGCGCTGAAGCCGCCCTCGGCCACCTATTGGTTCGGCACCGACCAGTTGGGCCGGGACATCTTTTCCCGCGTCGTCGTGGCGGCCCGCCTGGATCTCGGCATCGCGGTCTGCTCGGTGGCGCTGGTGTTCGCCGCAGGCGGCATTGCGGGCATCGCCTCCGGCTTTTTCGGGGGATGGACCGACCGCATCATCGGCCGCATCTCCGACACCATCATGGCCTTCCCGCTGTTCGTTCTGGCCATGGGCATCGTGGCGGCGCTGGGCAATACGGTGACCAACATCGTCATCGCCACCGCCATCATCAATTTCCCGCTCTATGTGCGCGTCGCCCGCGCCGAGGCGGCGATCCGGCGGCAGGCGGGCTTTGTCCAGGCCGCGCGCCTCACCGGCAATTCGGAATGGCGCATCCTGCTGACCCAGATCCTCCCCAACATCCTGCCCATCATGATGGTGCAGATGTCGCTGACCATGGGCTACGCCATCCTCAATGCGGCGGGCCTGTCCTTCATCGGCCTCGGCGTGCGTCCGCCGACGGCGGAGTGGGGGATCATGGTGGCGGAGGGCGCCACCTACATCATTTCCGGCGAATGGTGGATCGCCCTGTTCCCCGGCCTCGCGCTCATGTTCGCGGTGTTCTGCTTCAATCTGCTGGGCGACGGTCTGCGCGACATCGTCGATCCCCAGCGCCGCACCTGATCCCTGGAGGCGAGAATGCACGGCGTCATCGACCCGACCACGGCCGCCCTCCAGCCCAAGGAAGAGGCCCATGGCACCCTTCTTGAGGTGAGGAACCTGACCGTCGAATTCGCCACCCGCAACGGCGTCGTGACGGCGGTCAAGCAGGTCAATCTCAGCGTCGCCAAGGGCGAGACCCTCGGCATCGTGGGCGAGAGCGGCTCGGGCAAGTCGGTCACCTCCTACACGGTGATGCGCATCCTCGACCGCGCCGGGCGGATCGCGGAGGGCTCCATCGCCTTTTCCGGCATCGACATCGCCCATGCGGGCGAGAAGCAGATGCGCGACCTGCGCGGGCGCGAAATGTCGATGATCTTCCAAAATCCGCGCGCGGCCCTGAACCCGATCCGCACCGTGGGCCGGCAGATCGGCGACGTGCTGCTGCACCATCTCCAGGCGGACCCGCGCAATGTGAAGGAGAAGGTGATCGACATCCTGAACCAGGTGCGCATCGCCCGGCCGGAAGAACGCTATCACGCCTATCCCTTCGAACTCTCCGGCGGCATGTGCCAGCGCATCGTCATCGCCCTCGCGCTCGCCTGCCGCCCCCAGCTCATGATCGCGGACGAGCCCACCACGGGCCTCGACGTGACCACCCAGAAGGCGGTCATGGACCTCGTGACCGAGCTGACGCGTGAGCGCGGCATGAGCACCATCCTCATCACCCACGATCTCGGGCTCGCGGCGGCCTATTGCGACACGGTCATGGTGATGGAGAAGGGTCTGGTGGTGGAGACCGCGCCCGCCGAGCAGATCTTCCGCAATCCCCAGCACCCCTATACCCGCAAGCTCATGCGCGCGACGCCCCGTCCTGGGATTTCCCTGCGCGATCTGCTGCCGGAGGAGGCATCCCCGGCCAGCCCCCTCCCCAACCCACTCCCGCACGCGGGAGAGGGGGCTTTGGCTGCACCGGTGGAAACCCTTCCAAGTACGGGCACAGACGCCGCCACGGGCGACCCTCTCCCGCTTGCGGGGGAGGGCA
>JBFMAV010000114.1:0-6873 GCA_040755535.1 Pseudomonadota bacterium
GCCGGATCGAGGATCCGGCGGGCCTTTTTGTGCGTCGAGTGACCGGTCAGGACTTCACGGTCTCGGCGAGGAAATGCTCCAGCCAGTGGATGTCATATTCGCCCAGAGCGATATCCTTGGTGCGGACCAGGGTGCGGAACAGGGGCAGGGTGGTGTCGATGCCGTCCACCACGAACTCGTCCAGCGCCCGGCGCAGCCGCATCAGGCACTCGTCCCGCGTCTTGCCATGGACGATCAGCTTGCCGACCAGCGAGTCGTAATACGGGGGGATCGCGTAGCCCTGATAGGCATTGCTGTCCACCCGGATGCCGAGGCCGCCGGGGACATGATAGTGGGTGATCTTGCCCGGGGAGGGACGGAAGGTGGTCGGATGCTCCGCATTGACCCGGCACTCGATGGCGAAGCCTTCGAGCACCACGTCCTCCTGACGCAAGGTGAGGGGCTCACCCGCGGCGACCCGGATCTGTTCGTTGATGAGATCGATACCGGTGACCATCTCGGTCACCGGATGCTCCACCTGGATGCGCGTATTCATCTCGATGAAGTAGAATTCTCCGTTCTCATACAGGAATTCGACGGTACCAACACCGAGATAACCCAGCTTACGCATCGCGTTCGCAACTGTTTCCCCGATCTGCGCCCGCTGTGCGGGAGTGATCACCGGCGAGGGCGCCTCCTCCCAGACCTTCTGGTGGCGGCGCTGAAGCGAACAGTCGCGCTCGCCCAGATGGATCGCGTTGCCTCGCCCGTCGCCGAGCACCTGGACCTCGATATGGCGGGGTTTAGCGAGGTATTTCTCCAGATAGACCGCGTCATCCCCGAATGCCGCCTTGGCTTCCGACCGCGCGGTGGAGAGAGCCTGCGACAGCCCCTCGGCCGAGAGCGCCACCTTCATGCCCCGCCCGCCGCCGCCGGCCGCCGCCTTCACGAGCACGGGAAACCCGATCTCCGCCGCGACCCGCTGTGCCTCCTCGTCGGAGGTAATCCCGCCCTCTGATCCTGGAACCACAGGAATGCCAAGGGCTTGAGCGGTCTTCTTGGCTTCGATCTTGTCGCCCATGATGCGGATATGTTCCGCTTTGGGGCCGATGAAGTGGATGTTGTGGTCGTTCAGGATCTCGGCGAACCGGGCATTCTCGGCCAGGAAGCCATAGCCCGGATGGACCGCATCCGCGCCCGTGATCTCGCAGGCCGCGAGCAGGGACGGGATGTTGAGATAGCTGTCGCGCGCCTGGGGCGGGCCGATGCAGACGCTCTCGTCTGCCAGCCGCACATGCATGGCATCGGCGTCCGCAGTCGAGTGGACCGCGACGGTCGCGATGCCCAACTCCTTGCAGGCCCTCAGGATTCGCAGGGCGATCTCGCCGCGGTTGGCGATCAGGATTTTCTGAAACATGGACGGCGCCTGCCTTGGAATAGATCGGACGCCGCGCCGGAACAGCCGGCGCGGGTCATTCGGTCTTCATTCGATGACGAGCAGCGGCTCGCCATATTCCACGGGCTGGGCATTGCCCACCAGGATATGCGTGACCGTGCCGCTGCGCGGCGCGAGGATTGCGTTCATGGTCTTCATGGCTTCCACGATCAGCACCGTCTGGCCTTCCTTCACCGCCTGGCCCACTTCGACGAAAGCCGGGGCGTTGGGTTCGGGCGCGCGATAGGCGGTGCCGACCATGGGCGAGGTGAGGGCGCCGGGGTGCTTGGAAAAGTCCGTCGCACTCTCCCCGGCCGGGGCGGGCGCCGCCGCGGCTATCGCCGGCGCAACCGGTGCCGGCGCATGGGCCATGGGAGCGGCGACGGTGATCGGCGCCGGGGTGCGCGCGACGCGAATGCGCAGGCCTTCGTGCTCGACCTCGATCTCGGTCAGATCGCTGTCGGAAAGAAGCTGGGCGATCTCGCGCACCAGGGCGGAATCGATGGGGGATTTGGCTGTCTTCATCATGGTTTTGCTAATGCGTGACCGAGGTCGCGCGAAGGCTCCTGAAAGGGGTGCGGATCATGCGGTCTGCGCGCGTGCGGCGAGGGCGGCGATGGCGAGCACGTAGCTCATGGCGCCGAAGCCGCAGATGACGCCCCGCGCGACGGGCGAAAGATAGGAATGGTGGCGAAAATCCTCGCGCGCGAAGACATTGGACAAATGTACCTCGACGGTTGGGACGCCGGCCGCCGAGATGGCATCCCGCAGGGCCACCGAAGTATGGGTATAGGCTCCCGCATTGAGGACGATTCCGAACGCGTCACGCGCCGCGTGAATCATCTCAACCAGTTCGCCCTCGTGATTGGTCTGCCGGAAAACGATCTCCAGGGCGTGGCGCCCCGCCTCCCTGCGGCACAGGTCCTCGATATCGGCGAGCGTCGTCGTGCCGTAGATGCCCGGTTCGCGGGTTCCCAGCAGGTTGAGGTTCGGACCGTTGAGGATATGGACGACCGCTTGCGACATTCCCGAGTGACACGCTGAAGCCGGCCCGCTCGTGCGGCAACGGCTTGAAATCCAGCCGGCGGAAAGCCGCCGGAGCCGGCGTTGCCGGGCGAGCGTTTATAGGAGCACAGGCGCCGCAAGGAAAGCGGTCCGTTCCGGGCCTGTGGGCGGCGTAGCCGAAGCCCGCCGCCGCACCCGGCAAAACACTGAATTAGTTGGATTTTCCGGCCTTGGCCGCCTTGCGCTGGTCGTCGATGGCGGCCTTGAGCTTGTCATAGCCCACGGCTCCGATCACCACGTCGTCGCCGATGATGAAGCTCGGCGTGCCGTTGAGCGAAAGCGCCTGAGCGATCTTCATGCTCTCGTCGAGTGTGGCATTCAGCTCGGGCGAACTCGCCACTTTCTGGATGGCGGCGGGATCAATGCCTACGTCCTTCGCCGCCTGAAGCGCCTTGGCCCGATCGGCCGTGCCGCGCGAGGCGAGCAGCGCGTTATGGAACGCGAGATATTTGTCGGGCGCGACCATGCGCACCGCGACCGCCACCTGGGCCGCCTCCACGGACGGCTTTCCGAGCACCGGGAATTCTTTGAAGATGACCTTGAGGTTCGGATCGGCCTTCATCAGCTTGTTGATGTCCTCGAGCGCGTGCTTGCAGTAGCCGCAATTGTAGTCGAAGAATTCAACCAGGGTGACGTCGCCCTTCGGGTTTCCGGCCACGACGCCGCGCGGGCTGTCATAGATCAGGCCCTTCATGTCCTTGAGCGCGGTTTCGCGCCCCGCGGCGTCCTGCTGAGCCTGCTTCTTTTCAAGCTCGGTGATCACCTCCTGAAGAACTTCCGGATTCTTCAGGAGATAGTCGCGGACAATGGTCCCGATCTCCGTCTTCTCCGCATCGGTGAAGGCGAAGGCTGGGGCGATGCTGAGGGCCGACGCGCCGAGCGTTGCGGCAAGAGCGAGGGCGGCGATACGGCCGGGGCGAAACATGGACGTCTCCTTGTGAAACACGGGTCAGCGGCCGTTCTGGGATTGCGGGCCGGTGGGCTTGGGCGGCTTGAAGGCGAGGATGTCGTCGGCCTTCAACCAGCCCGGTGAATTGGGCGGAAAGCGCATCTTGGCGCGCGCGGCGAGTTCCTGGCCGGTGCGAAATTCTCCTTGGGCCATGAGGCCCTGCGCCGAGGCGAGGTCCGCATTGGCGAGATCGCCCTTGCGACCATAGGCCAGAGCGAGGGAGCGCCAGGCCTCGGGCGAATCTGGATCGCGCTGTGTGGTGAAGACCAGCTCACGGATGGCTTCGTCCGTATAGGCGGGGTTTCCGGACTGAACCAGGGCCTGCCCGAGCATGGCGCGGATGAGAACGTTTCCGCCAGTCATCGACACTGCCTTGCGCAGCGGTTCGATGGCCTGGCCCGCACGGCCGGCCTCCAGCAGGGCCTGGCCTTTCAATTCCTGGAAATAGGGATTTGCGGGTTGGGCGGCGATGAGCGCGTCGATCCGCTGCACAGCCTCGTTCACATTGCCGAACCGATAGGCGGAGATGGCGCGCGCATATTGGGCGGGGAGCGACTTGTCCGAGATCGGGTACTTGCGATGCACAGCGTCGGGACGCTCCATGAAGCCCACAAGCTTGGCCCGCATCAGGTCATGGCGCGCCTGGAGGGCGGGAGGGTCCTTGGTGTTGTAATAGGGGCTCGCCTTCGCGAGTTGCTCCAGCGCAGCAATGCGCTCGCGCGCCATGGGATGGTTCAGCAAATAGGGATCGACCCGCTGGGAGAGGAACAATTTCTCGTTCTCGAAACGCTCGAAGGTTTCGATCATTCCCTTGGCCGATTGTTGGGTCTCCGTGAGATATTTCACCGCCGAGCGATCGGCCGCCGATTCCTCGCCGCGCTGGTAGGACAGCAGCGAGCGGCGGATCATTTCTTGCGGTGCCGTGATGGCGCCCGCCGCCGCGCTGCCGATATTGCTGCCGCTTGCCCCCGCGGCCGCGCCTGCCGCCACGCCCGCGCCGGCCAGCAGCATGGCGACGACGGCCATGGTCTGCGCCCCCGCGATCTGCTCGCGCATGCGCGCCAGATGGCCGCCGGCAATATGCCCGGTCTCATGGGCGAGCACGCCGATGATCTGGTTGGGCGTCTCGGCGTCCATCAGCGCGCCGGCATTGATGAAGATGCGCTTGCCGTCGGCGACGAAGGCATTGAAGGAGCGATCGCCGATGATGGTGACTTCCACATTCTGCTTGGCGAGGCCCGCCACTTTCAGGATGGGACGCGCATAATCGCGCAGCAGATTTTCGATTTCGGCGTCGCGGATGATCTTCGGGCGTGGGCCACCGGCGCCCTGGGCGAGCGCGCCTTGCACAGGCAGCGCACAGGCCGCGACAAGCGCCAGTATCCGCGCCGCCCGCTGTAAGATGGTGGTCCGCTTCATCATCGCTCGCTTCGCCGAATTGGTCCTTTCCGGTGCGCCGGCGCCGAATCCGGTCGCGGGAATCGGACCTTGGCGCGGAAGAATGCGCAGGGTACGACACGAAGGACCACGGCCGGCCCAACGGGTCAATGTGTCGCCCCATCACGTTGGGGCGACCTCGTACCCACCGCCAGAATGCGGCGGCAGCGCGGCGGCCTCAATGAAGAGATGCTTTCATGCGTGCCCTATCCTCCCTGCGCAACCTTGTCTCCGCCCGCAGCGCCGTGGCTCCCTTCATCGTCATGGACGTGATGGAGCATGCGGCGCGGCTGGAGCGGGAGGGGAAGCGGGTGATCCACATGGAGGTGGGCCAGCCGGCGGCGCCCGCGCCGCGCACCGCACGCGAGGCGGCTGCCGCCGCCTTGGCGCGCGGGCAGGTGGGCTATACGGCGGCCTTGGGCATCCCGTCTTTGCGGGCACGCATCGCGCGCCATTATGGCGAGGTGCACGGTCTTGCCATGGACCCCGAGCGGATCGTGGTGACCAACGGCTCCTCGGGCGGCTTCATCCTGGCGTTTCTCGCCTTGTTCGAAGCCGGCGACCGGGTGGCGATCGCAGCGCCCGGATATCCGCCCTACCGGCATGTCCTGTCCGCACTCGGCTGCGAGCCCGTGCTGATCGAAACCCGGGCCGAGCACCGCTTCGCGCTGACGCCGGAGAGCCTGATCGCCGCCCATCGGGAAAAGCCGCTCGCGGGCGTTCTGGTGGCAAGCCCGGCCAATCCCACGGGCACCATGATGGACCGCCCGGCGCTTGCGGCGCTCCATGCCTGCGCCCGCGATCTCGGCATCGCCTTTGTGTCGGACGAAATCTATCACGGGCTCGATTATGCCTTTCCGGCGGTGAGCGCGGTGGAGATCGCCGAGGATGCGGTGGTCATCAATTCCTTCTCGAAATATTTCTGCATGACCGGCTGGCGCGTGGGCTGGATGGTGGTGCCTCCTGCGGTCGCGCGCACCATGGAGCGGCTTCAGCAGAATCTCTCCATCTCCGTGCCCACCTTGTCCCAGATTGCCGCCGAGGCGGCGTTCGACGGGCGGGAGGAAATGGACGCCATCAAGCACGGCTATGAGGAGAACCGCCGCATTCTGGTGGAGGGTCTGCCCAAGGTGGGGATCGACCGCTTCCTGCCGGTGGACGGCGCCTTCTATCTCTATGCGGACGTCTCCCACTTCACGGGCGACTCGGCCGCCTTCGCCACGCGCCTGCTGGACGCGGCCTTGGTGGCGACGACGCCGGGCGTCGATTTCGACCCGTTCCGAGGCAAGCAGTTCCTGCGTTTCTCTTATGCCGGTTCGGCGGCGGACATGGCCGAGGCGGTGGCGCGCATCGGTGCCTTTCTGAAGGCTGAGTGAGGCGGGCAGGCGGCTCACAGGGACAGGAAGGTGAATTCCGTCTCGTCATAGCGGCGCTGTTCGTGGACGGTGAAGCCCTCGGGCGGGGCGAAGGCCCCCGCTTTTTCCTCCACCACGATCAGCGCACCGGGGGCAAGCCAGCCGCCGGCGCGGGCGGAATGAAGGGCGGCTTCGCCCAGCGCCTTGCCGTAGGGCGGATCGCAGAACACGAGCGAATGGGCTTCGCCCGGCGGGCAGTCTCCCAGGCGCGTGGCGTCACGCCGGAAAATGCGGGTCGTGCCCGTCAGGCCCAGCGCCTCCACATTCTCTCGGATCAGCGCGCGCGCTTCCACCGCCTCTTCCACGAACAAGGCGAAGCTGGCGCCGCGCGACACCGCCTCCAGCCCAAGCGCGCCGGTTCCGGCGAACAGGTCAAGCACACGCGCCCCGTCGGCGACGTCGTCATAGGCATGCGCCAGCACATTGAACAGTGCCTGGCGCAACCGATCCGTGGTGGGGCGGATGGCCTGGGAGGAGGGGCCTTTCAGGACCCGCCCCCGCAAGCTGCCGCCGACGATGCGCATCGCTTATTTGCGCCCGCGTGGCGGGGCGCCGGGTCGGGATCCCCCGCCGCCGGGCCGGCCGCCGGGTTT
>JBFMAV010000115.1:0-6868 GCA_040755535.1 Pseudomonadota bacterium
CTTTTTCCGCGCCCCGTTCGTGTCTCCCTCTCCCGCTTGCGGGGGAGGGTTAAGGAGGGGGAAGGCGGGAGGTGCAACGGAACGAATACGGGCGCCAAGCGCCGAGGGGACAAACGACCATGTTCTCGAAAATCCTGATCGCAAACCGAGGCGAGATCGCCTGTCGCGTCATCAAGACGGCGCGCAAGATGGGCATTAAGACCGTGGCCGTCTATTCGGACGCCGACAAGGACGCCCTCCATGTGGAGATGGCGGACGAGGCGGTGCATATCGGCCCCGCGCCCGCCGCCCAGTCCTACCTGATCGCCGAGAAGATCATCGAGGCGTGCAAGCAGACCGGGGCCGAGGCGGTGCATCCCGGCTACGGCTTTCTCTCGGAGCGCGCCTCCTTCCCGCAGGCGCTCGCCGAGCATGGCATCGTCTTCATCGGCCCCAATCCCCATGCCATCGAAGCCATGGGCGACAAGATCGAATCCAAGAAGGCGGCGGCGGCGGCCAAGGTCTCGACTGTGCCGGGCTATCTTGGCGTCATTGAGAGTGGGGAAGAGGCCGCGAAGATCGCCGACGAGATCGGCTATCCGGTCATGATCAAGGCCTCCGCCGGCGGCGGCGGCAAGGGCATGCGCATCGCCTATTCCCGGTCTGAGGTGCAGGACGGCTTCGACCGCGCGCGCTCCGAGGCGAAGTCCTCGTTCGGCGATGACCGCGTGTTCGTGGAAAAATTCATCGTCGATCCCCGGCACATCGAGATCCAGGTGCTGGGCGACAAGCACGGCAACGTGCTCTATCTGGGCGAGCGCGAATGCTCCATCCAGCGCCGCAACCAGAAAGTAGTCGAGGAAGCGCCCTCCCCGCTGCTGGACGCCGAAACCCGCAAGAAGATGGGCGAGCAGGCCGTCGCCCTCGCAAAGGCGGTGGGCTATGACAGCGCGGGCACGGTGGAGTTCGTCGCCGGGCAGGACAAGAGCTTCTACTTCCTGGAGATGAACACCCGCCTCCAGGTGGAGCATCCGGTCACCGAACTCATCACCGGCATCGACCTCGTCGAGCAGATGATCCGCGTCGCGGCGGGCGAGAAGCTCGCGTTCACGCAGGACGACATCAAGCTCAATGGCTGGGCGGTGGAAAGCCGCATCTATGCGGAAGACCCCTATCGCAACTTCCTGCCCTCGATCGGCCGCCTCGTGCGCTACCGTCCGCCGGCGGAAGGCAAGACCGGCGCAATCACCGTGCGCAACGACACGGGCGTCTATGAGGGCGGGGAAATCTCGCTCTTCTACGATCCCATGATCGCCAAGCTCGTCACCCACGCCCCCACCCGCGCCGAGGCGATCGAGGCGCAGGCGGACGCGCTGGACGCCTTCGCCATTGACGGCATCGGGCACAATATCCCGTTCCTCTCCGCCCTCATGGCCCATGAGCGGTGGAAATCCGGCCGCCTTTCCACCGGCTTCATCGCGGAGGAATATCCTGACGGATTCCATGCCCGGGCGCCGGAAGGGGAACTGACCCATCAATTGGCGGCGGTGGCGGCGGTCATCGACCACATCCAGAACGCCCGCAAGCGGCGCATCTCGGGCCAGATGATGGGCAAGCCCGTCACCTTCGACCGCCACCGCGTGGTGCATCTGGGCGGATCGCACCCGCTCATGGTGGTGGCCTGCGAGATTCTCGATGCGGACGGCGCCTACCGGGTGCAGATGTTCGACGAGCAGGGCAATCCCTCACACGTTCATGTGCTGTCCTCGCCCTGGACGCCCGGCGACCCGGTGTGGCGCGGCACGATCGATGGCGATCCTTCCGCGCTCCAGGTTCGCCCGGTGCCGAACGGGGTCGCGCTCGCCTTCCGGGGCGTCGCCACCGAGGCGCGCGTCTTCACCACCCGCGAGGCCGAGCTTGCCGCCCTCATGCCGGTGAAGGAGGCGACCGCCGGCGGCAAGGAATTGCTCTGCCCCATGCCGGGCCTCGTCGTCTCCATCGCGGTGGTGCCCGGCCAGGAGGTGAAGGCTGGCGAGGCGCTGGCGGTGGTGGAAGCCATGAAGATGGAGAACGTGCTGCGCGCCGAGCGCGACGGAACCATCAAGGCGGTCCTGGCCAAGCCCGGCGACAGCCTTGCGGTGGATGCGGTGATCCTGGAGTTCGCCTGATGGCGGGGGCGGGCATGTATCCTCTGCCGGCGCGGCCCTCGACCAGCCGCGCATGCGCAGATGGCACCCTGCGCCGCCCCGTGGATGGCTGGGTCAAGCCCGGCCATGACGCGCGCGTGGCATGGCGAGACCGGCACATTTTTCCGGAGGGCCTCCCCCTGTCCGTCATGCCCGGGCTTGACCCGGGCATCCACGGCCATCCGCGAGTACGCTCATTTGAAACGACCGTGCGATCTGTCCGCGCGGGAATGATCGACCGCCAAGTCGATAGCCCGGGGGTGCGCGCCGGAGGTCAGAGCTTCCATGGAAAAAGGCGGGTGCGTCTATATCCTCACCAACCGCCCAAATGGCACGCTCTATGTGGGCGTCACGAGCGACCTGGTGCGCCGTATCTGGCAACATCGGGAAGGGTTGGCGGACGGCTTCACCAAGCGGTACGGGCTGAAGACGCTCGCCTATTTCGAACAGCACCAGACAATCGCGCTTGCCATCCAGCGCGAGAAGACGCTGAAGCACTGGTCGAGAGCGTGGAAGGTCCAGCTTATTATGAGCCAGAATCCCGAATGGCTCGACCTTTACGAGAGCTTAATGTGAAACGAACCACCAAGCGGGTTCCCGTGGATGGCCGGGTCAAGCCCGGCCATGACGGTGACGCGCGTGGGGCATGGCACGCTTCAGGGGAGATGCGGCCCACCGATCTGTCATGCCCAGGCTTGACCCGAGCATCCGCCGGCAACCGCATGCGAACATGGCAGAGTTCGCGACAGTATAGGAATATTCACCTGGGCCTGCGTCCGGGGGCCGGCTCGGCGCCCCAACGGGAGCAAATGGACTACAGTCGCCTGCAATGCGGGTCCCACAGGGCAGGACGGACATGAAACTTCTCTCCCATCTCCTCTCGCGCTTCGTCGAAAAGGGCTCTCTCACCGTGATTACGGCGAAGGGCCAGCGGGTGGTGTTTGGATCGGGCGTGGACGGGCCGAAGGTCACGGTCCGCCTCATGGACGAGAAGCTGGAGCGCGACCTCTTCTTCAATCCCGAGCTGACCGCCGCCGAAGCCTATATGGACGGGCGCCTCGTGTTCGAGGACGGCTCGGGCGTGTTCGACCTGCTGCTGCTGTTCTCGGTGAACCGCAAGGGCCTCGGCAGCCATCCTGTCCAGCAGGCGCTGCGCAAGGGCTGGCGCGCGCTGCGGCGCTTTCACCAGGCCAATCCCATCGCCAAGGCCAAGGAGAATGTCTCCAGCCATTACGATCATCCGGCCGCCTTCTACCGGCTGTGGCTGGACGAGACCATGGCCTATAGCTGCGCCTATTTTGACTTCCCGGACCAGCCGCTGGCCGACGCCCAGCGCGCCAAATTCCGCCACGTGGCGGCGAAGCTGAAGATCGAGCCGGGCATGAGCGTGGCGGAGATCGGCTCGGGCTGGGGTGGGCTTTCCATCTATCTCGCCAAGGAATGCGGCGCCAAGGTCACCGCCATCAATGTCTCGCCCGAACAGCTCGCGGAATCGCGCCGGCTCGCAGAGGCGGCGGGCGTTGCCCATCTCATCGACTTTCGCGAGGTGGATTACCGCAACCTCTCGGGCAAATATGACCGCCTCGTCTCCATCGGCATGATGGAACATGTGGGCGTCGCCCATTTCGACGATTATTTCACCACCATCCGCGAGTTGCTGGCGCCCGGCGGCTTCGCTTTGGTGCATGCCATCGGCCGCATGTCGCCGCCCGGCACCACGGCCCCCTTCATCCGCAAATACATCTTCCCCGGCGGCTATGTGCCGGCCTTGTCGGAAGTCTTCGCCTCCACCGAGCGCACCCATCTGTGGGTGGCCGACATGGAGGTGCTGCGGCTCCATTATTACTGGACCATCCGCGCCTGGCGGCACCGCTTCATGGCCCGCTATGGCGAGGTGGAAGCCATGATGGGCGCGCGCTTCGCCCGCATGTGGGACTTTTATCTGTCCGCCGTGGAGCTGGGATTCCTGCACGGCTCCAACATGGTGTTCCAGCTCCTGCTCAGCGAAAAGCGCGACGACGTGCCGGTGCGGCGCGATTACATGTTCCAGGATGAAATGAGGCTGGCCGCGCAGGAGCGCACGGCCCCGGCCATGGAGACCCACCCATGAGCGATCTCCCCTTCGCGGCGGATATCCGGCCCGCGACCCGCGAGGACTGGCTGAAGCTGGTGGACGGTGTGCTGAAAGGCGCGCCCTACGACAAGAAGCTCGTCACCCGCACCGCCGACGGCCTCGTGCTCGATCCCCTGCCCCCGCGCGCGCCGGACGCCGCGCCGGTGGCGGGCCGGGCGGCGGGCGCGCCCTGGATCATCTCCGCCCGCGTGGACCAGGACGAGGCCGGCGCGGCCAATGCGCAGGCGCTGGACGACCTGACGAACGGCGCCTCCGGCCTCACCCTCGTCTTTGCCGCCTCGCCCCACGCCCACGGCTTCGGCCTGTCCGGCGCCGACCGGCTTGCGACGCTCCTCGACGGGGTGATGCTGGACCTGATCGAGACGCGGCTGGAGAGCGGCGGCTTCCAGGGACGCGAACACGCTTTGGGCTTTGCCGATCTGGTGGCCGTCCGCGACCTCGATCCGGCGACGCTATCCGTCTCGTTCGGACTCGATCCGCTCTCCGACATGGCGCAGGCGGGTTCCGCGCCGCTTCCCTGGGAAAACGGCCTTGCCCGGCGCCTTGCCGAGAGCTTCGGCGTGCTGCGCGCGCGCGGCTTCACCTCGCCCATCCTGCGGGCGGACGGCGCCGTGCATCACGCGGCCGGTGCATCGGATGCGCAGGAGCTTGCGGCGGTTCTCGCCGCCGCCGTCTCCTATCTGCGGGCCATGGACGAGGCCGGAATCGCGCTGGAAGATGCGGCGGCAGGGATCGAACTGGCGCTCACCGCCGATGTGAACCAGATCGCCACCCTCGCGAAATTCCGCGCCATGCGCCTGCTCTGGGGCGCGGTGCTGCGCGAGGCGGGCATTGCGGCGCGTCCCGCCACTCTGCATGCCACCACCGCCTGGCGCTCGCTGACCCGGCGCGACCCCTATGTGAACCTGCTGCGGGCCACCGTCGCCGACTTTGCGGCCGGCGTCGGGGGCGCGGACAGCCTCACCATCCTGCCCTTCACCCAGGCGCTCGGCCTGCCCGATCCGTTCGCGCGGCGCCTCGCCCGCAACACGCAATTGATCCTGCTGGAGGAGGCCAATCTCCACCGCGTGGCCGACCCCTCCGCCGGGGCCGGGGCCGTGGAAGCCCAGACCCAGGGCCTCGCCGCCGCCGCCTGGGACCTGTTCCGCGCCATCGAGCGCAAGGGCGGCATGGCGCAGGCACTAGACGACGGCTGGTGGCAGAGCGAAGTGCGCGCGGTGGCGCAGCGGCGCGCCAAGGATGTGGCGACCCGCAAGGAGCCGCTGACCGGCACATCGGAATTCCCGCTGCTGGGCCAGGAGGTGCCGGACGTGCTGGCGCCCGCGCCTGTGATGGAACATTCCCCCGCCGACAGCGCGCTCGCGCCCCACCGCCTCGCGGAGCCCTTCGAGGCGCTGCGCGACACGGCCGAGGCGGCGGGCACGCCCAAGGTCTTCCTCGCGACCCTCGGCCCCGTCGCCGCCTTCACCGCGCGCGCGACCTACGCGAAGAACGTCTTCGAGGCCGGCGGACTCGCCGCCCCGGTGCCGGATGGCTTTGCGACCCTGGACGCGCTGCTCGCGGCCTACGCGGCCTCGGGCGCCCGGCTCGCCTGCCTGTGCAGTTCCGATGACCTCTATGCCGCCGAAGGCGCGGCGGCCGCCGCCGCCCTGACGGCAGCGGGCGCGACCGTGTGGCTGGCCGGACGGCCGGGGGACCTGGAAGCGGCGCTGACGGAGGCCGGCGTATCGGGCTTCGTCTTTGCAGGCGGCGATGTGCTGGAGATGCTGCGGAAGGCGCAGAAAGCGGTGGGGATTTAAAATGGCGAATTTTTTCACAATGGTTCTCCGTCCAAATAAACACCGCTTCGCGCCGAACGGAGAGAGTTACATATCTCAAGCACTCCGCCGAAATCAGGTATTCTTTGGCTGGGCAGATGCAGAAGGCATCAATTCAAATCAATCAGAAGAACAGATAAAAACCATCCTAAAATCACATTATGGAAAAGAGTACAAAGAAAAATGGCTTACCTATTTTAAATATTTAGCTCTAGAAATTAAAGAGGGAGATTTTATAGCCTGCAATGGAGGAGAAAAAAACAAATGGATGATAGCCAAGATTGTTGACAAACACATAAACTACGATCCAGATTTTATCGATTCAGATTCATCCTACTGTAGGAACGTTCACTGGATCGTGCGCGAGCCGATTGAAATAGATGGACTTCTCACTGAGAGACATCAAAATACAATTGCCCGACTTCACATTAATAAATCTCAACAATTTATATTATCGCTATTTAAAAATGATTACAATAATGAAGAAATAAAAAAAAGAACTTTATCAGATGAACAACTTCAGAAATTAATCAAAGAAAAAAATGAAATAGGTCGCCTGGGGGAGGAATACGTTCTCGAGTACGAAAATCGCCGCCTGAATGAGCTTGGAATTAATCGAACCGGAAGGCCGCAAGCAAAGTTTTTATCTGACGTTGGCGCCGGATATGACATCTTATCTCTCGATAAAAATGGCAATAATATTTTTATCGAAGTAAAAACCACTCGCGGAGCAAAGGAATCGGATTTCTACA
>JBFMAV010000116.1:0-6802 GCA_040755535.1 Pseudomonadota bacterium
CGAGGCGGCGGACCTCACTATTCAAGAGGGGCGGGTGACGGGCCTGGTTCTCTCGGACGGGCGGGCCTTTTCCTGCGGCGCCGTGGTGCTCACCACCGGCACCTTCCTCAATGGCCTCATTCATATGGGCGAGGTGCAGATCCCCGCAGGCCGCATCGGCGAAAAGCCCTCGCTGGGTCTCTCCGGCGCGCTCGCGCGGCTCGGCTTGTCGCTCGGGCGGCTGAAGACCGGAACCCCGCCGCGCCTCGATGGGCGCACCATCGATTGGGCAAGCCTGGAGATGCAGCCGGGCGATGAAGAGCCCGAGGCGTTCTCGACGCTCACCACGCACCTGCCCAATCCGCAGGTGGAATGCGGCATCACCCGCACCACGCTTGCCACCCATGAAGTGATCCGCGCGAATCTGCATCGCTCGGCCATGTATTCCGGGCGCATCGAGAGCACCGGGCCGCGCTATTGCCCGTCCATCGAGGACAAGGTGGTGCGCTTCGGGGACCGCGAGGGCCACCAGATCTTCCTGGAGCCCGAAGGGTTGGACGACCCCACCGTCTATCCCAACGGCATTTCTACCTCGCTCCCGCAGGAGGTGCAGGAGGCGCTTCTTGCCACCATTCCGGGCCTGGAGCGGGTCGTGGTGATGCGCCCGGGCTATGCCATCGAATATGACCATGTGGATCCGCGCGAGCTGGCCCCGACGCTGGAGGTGAAGCGCGCGCCCGGCCTGTTCCTCGCCGGCCAGATCAACGGCACCACGGGCTATGAGGAGGCGGCGGCCCAGGGCCTGCTCGCCGGCCTCAATGCCGCGCGCCGCGCCGGGGGCAGGGAAGGGGCGGTGATCGATCGCGCCGCGGCCTATCTCGGCGTGATGGTGGACGATCTCGTGACGCGCGGCGTCACCGAGCCCTACCGCATGTTCACCTCGCGCGCGGAATATCGCCTGACGCTGCGCGCCGACAATGCCGACCAGCGCCTCACGCCGCTCGGCCTTTCGCTCGGCCTCGTGGGCGCGGAGCGGGCGCGGGCCTTTGCCGAGAAATCGGCGGCGCTGGAGGCCGCGCGGGCACGGGCGCGGGCGCTGACCCTGACCCCTAATGAGGCGATCGGCTTCGGGCTCCAGATCAATCGCGACGGCCAGCGCCGCAGCGCGTTCGACCTGCTCGCCTATCCCGACATCGACATGCGCGTGATCGCGCGGATCTGGCCGGACATGGGTGATATTTTGCCGGCTATCGCGGAGCAGCTGGAGATCGACGCCAAATATGCCGTCTATCTCGACCGGCAGGCGGCGGACATCGCGACGCTGCGGCGCGACGAGGATCTGATCCTGCCCGAGGACCTCGCTTATGCGGAGCTTCCCGGCCTCTCCAACGAATTGAAGGCGCGCCTCGCCCGCGTGCGGCCCCGCACGGTGGGGCAGGCGGGGCGCATGGAAGGCATGACGCCCGCCGCCCTGGCGCTCCTCGTCACCCATGCCCGCCGGCGCGGACGGGTGGCGCGGGCGGCGGTGTGAATAGCGGGGAAGATCGGGTATTTGAGCGGGAAGAGGGCGCCTGTTCTGCGCCGTGAAACGGGAATAAGTCGTGATAACGGCACATCAAGCGGGGCGTTCCGCCGTCGCGGCGCGTGTTTCACGTGAAACCCTGGACCGCCTGGACCTTCTGGCGGACATCCTAACCCATTGGCAGAAAACGATAAATCTCGTCGCCCCGGCGACCCTCCCCGACCTGTGGACCCGCCACATCGACGATTCCCTCCAGCTCCTCGACCATGTTCCCCCAACCCCCCTCACCTGGACCGACCTTGGGTCCGGCGCCGGGTTTCCGGGATTGGTGGTGGCGGCGGTGCTGGCGGAGCGGGATGGCGCGCAGGTGCATCTGGTGGAGAGCGACACGCGCAAGGCGGCTTTCCTTCGGGAGGCGGCGCGGCGCGCGCACTTGCCGGTCCGCGTGCATCCCCAACGCATTGAGCAGGCGGCGCCCCAGCTTGCCGCCGGCTGCGACGTGGTCTCCGCCCGCGCGCTCGCGCCCCTGCCCAAGCTGCTGGATCTCGCCGCGCCGTTTCTCGCGGCGGGCGCGCTCGGGATATTTCCCAAAGGAAAGGATGCGCAGGGCGAATTGACCGCCGCGCGCAAAGGCTGGACACTCGACGCCGAACTTCGCCCGAGCCGCAGCGATCCCGAAGCCCGGATCCTGGTGGTGCGGCGGGCGACCCCTGCGGCATCCACTCCCGCGCCCGAAACTCCATGAGGGGACGGGGGCGGCAGCCAATGCGGACATGCGGCACATGACAGACCACGCTTTCACCGCTCCGCTCGCCGGCGCGGGCGCGCCGCGCATCCTGGCGCTGGCGAACCAGAAGGGCGGGGTGGGCAAGACCACCACCGCCATCAATCTTGGCACCGCGCTCGCCGCCATCGGCGAGACGGTGCTGGTGGTGGATCTCGACCCCCAGGGCAATGCCTCCACGGGCCTCGGCATCGACCGGCCCCGGCGCAAGATCACCACCTATGACGTGCTCTATGGCGACGCGACGCTGCTGGACGCGGTGCAGGAAAGCGGCGTTCCCGGCCTCTATGTCGCTCCCTCCAGCCTCGATCTGTCCGGCCTGGAACTGGAGATTTCCGGCGAGCGCGACCGCTCCTTCCGCCTGCGCAATGCCCTGAAGGCGCTCGCGCAGGACGGCGCCGCGCCGCCGTTCTCCTATGTGCTGGTGGATTGCCCGCCCTCGCTCTCGCTCATCACGGTCAATGCCATGGCGGCGGCGCACGCCATCCTGGTGCCGCTGCAATGCGAGTTCTTCGCTTTGGAGGGCCTCTCGCAATTGCTGAAGACCGTAGAGCAGGTGCGGGCGGCGCTGAACCCGGACCTCACCATCCATGGCATCGTGCTGACCATGTATGATGCCCGCAACAATCTCTCGGACCAGGTGATGGCCGACGTGCGAGCCTTCATGGGCGACAAGGTCTATGAGACCGTCATTCCGCGCAACGTGCGGGTGTCGGAGGCGCCGTCCTATGGCAAGCCGGTGCTGCTCTATGACCTCAAATGCGCCGGCTCGCAGGCCTATCTGCGGCTCGCCTCCGAGGTGATCCAGCGCGAGCGGGCGGCGCGGGCGGTGGCGGCGTGAGCGCGGTCTGGGGCGACAGGACAGGGGACATTTGATCATGGCGGAGGAAGGCCGTTCGCGGCTCGGGCGCGGGCTTGCGGCCCTGATGGGCGACATGGGTCCGGAGGACGCGCGCCCGGCGCCCAACCAGAAGGGCCGCGCCGGCGCGCCGGTGCCCATCGAGCATGTGCATCCGAGCCCGCGCAATCCGCGCCGCAGCTTCAAGGAAGAGGGGCTGGAGGAACTTGCTGCCTCGATCCGCGAGAAGGGCATCATCCAGCCCATCGTGGTGCGCGCGGCTGGGCCGAAATCCTATGAGATCGTCGCCGGCGAGCGGCGTTGGCGGGCGGCGCAGAAGGCCGGGCTCCATGAGGTTCCGGTGGTGGTACTGGAACTGTCCGAGCGCGAGGCGCTGGAAGTCGCCATCATCGAGAATGTCCAGCGCGCCGACCTCAACGCCCTGGAGGAGGCCCAGGGCTATGAGGCCCTGATGGCGCAATTCTCCTATTCCCAGTCCGATCTTGCCCGCGTCATCGGCAAGAGCCGGCCCCATATCGCAAACACCTTGCGGTTGCTGAAGCTGCCGGAAGCGGTGAAGGCCTATCTTGCGGACGGGCGCATCTCGGCGGGCGCCGCGCGCGCCCTGCTCGCCCATGACGATCCCGAGCGCCTCGCCCGCCAGATCCTGGAAAAGGGCCTGACCGTGCGCGACGTGGAGGCGCTTGGAAAAACCAAGGCGGCGCTCACCCGCGCCAGCGCCGCGCCGGAAAAGGACGCGGACACCCGTGCGCTGGAAAAGCGGCTCAGCGACCGCCTCGGCCTGTCGGTCTCGCTCCAGGGCAAGGGGGAATCGGGCGAGGTTCGCATTCGCTATCGCGACCTCGACCAGCTGGACGAACTCTGCCGCCGGCTCGGCCTCGACTGAGGCGGCGAAAGGCGCTGGCGACTATTGGCCGTGGGCGGCCAGCCACGCCTTCATGAAGGTGATCTCACCTTCCTGCGCGGTGATCACCTCCTGCGCCAGCTTGCGCACCTGCGGGTCCGTGCCATAGGCCAGGGCCACCTTCGCCATGTCGATGGCGCCCTGGTGATGGGCGATCATGCCGCGCATGAAGTCCACGTCCGCATTGCCCGTATAGCGAATGTCCATGTCCGCATGCATGCGGTCGGCGGCGGCCTTGAAGGCCTTGGTGGAGGCGTTCTCGGGCGCGGCCGGCGCGGCCGGCGCGGCTGCGGGCGCGCTGCCATGGGCGCCATGGTCGGCACCCGGCGTCTGCGCTAAGGCCATGGGTGCGGTGGAAAGCGAAACGGCCAGCACCGCCGCACTGAAACAGGATATCCACATTCTCATCGCCTGCGCCTCCCGAAAGAGCCACAGGATGAAATCGCGCGCCCGGCCGCGCAATTGCGGCCCTGCCCGGAGCCTCTTCACAGTTTCGGCAATGGCACCCCCTCGTGGCGTGCGCCCGTCATTTGCCCGTCACGCATCTGGCGCATCCGAAACCTGCAATTGCAGCAAGGGGATGTGCGATGGCGGAAGCGGCAAGTCCGGTTGGCGGGCACGCGCACCATAAGAAGTCGAAATCCGACGCGAGCGCCCAGCTCGACCGCAAGAATGGGACGATGGAAGTCTTCCTGTTCTTCGCCATCCTCATCAGCGGCCTTGGCTATGTGGTCTGGTCCATCTGGAGCGATATGCGCGCGGCGGGCATCGACAGCCTCGCTTTGCTGCCCTTTCTGTTGCTGCTGCTCGCGCTGCTGATCGCCCTCGCCTTCGAATTCGTGAACGGCTTCCACGACACGGCGAACGCGGTGGCGACAGTCATCTACACCAATTCGCTGCCCGCCCATTTCGCGGTGGTCTGGTCGGGATTCTGGAACTTTTTCGGGGTGCTGGTCTCCTCGGGCGCGGTCGCCTTCGGCATCATCTCGCTGCTGCCGGTGGAATTGATCCTGAATGTGGGCTCAGGCGCCGGCATGGCCATGGTGTTCGCCTTGCTGATCGCCGCCATCATCTGGAATCTCGGCACCTGGTATCTCGGCCTTCCCGCCTCCTCGTCCCACACGCTGATCGGCTCCATCATCGGCGTTGGCATCGCCAATCAGCTCATCCAGGGCCAAAGCGGCACTTCTGGCGTGGATTGGGGACAGGCCGCCAATGTGGGCTATTCGCTCCTGCTCTCCCCGGTGGTCGGCTTCTTCGCGGCCGGGCTGCTGCTGCTCACCATGAAGGTGCTGGTGAAGAACCCCGCGCTTTATCGCGAGCCCAAGGCCAACAAGGCGCCGCCCTGGTGGATTCGCGGGCTCCTGGTGCTCACCTGCACCGGCGTTTCCTTCGCCCATGGCTCCAATGACGGCCAGAAGGGCATGGGCCTCATCATGCTGATCCTCATCGGCATCGTCCCCACCGCCTATGCGCTGAACCGCGCCGTGGCGCCGGAGGACGTGGCCCAGTTCCGCGCCTTGACCCTCGCGACCGCCGCCTCCCTCACCAAGGGCACGACGCCCGCGGTGCCGGGCTCCGAGGAAGCGGCCGGCGCCGCCTCCAGCATGGCCCGCACGGTGCTGACCACCTATGTGCGCGATCATCAGGTGACGCCGCAGACGGTTCCGGCCCTCGCCCAGATCGCGCGGGAAATGGGGGCGATGGTGGCGACCACCTCCACCCTCGCGCAGGTGCCCGCCGCCGCCGTCCCGAACATGCGCAACGACATGTATCTGGCGTCGGAGACCGTCCGCATCATGCTGAAGACCGGCGAGCCGGCCTTCGACCCGGAGACGCGGGAAAACCTCGTCGCCTTCAAGCGGTCCCTGGACGAGGCGACGAAGTTCATCCCGCTCTGGGTGAAGGTGGCGGTGGCCATCGCGCTCGGTCTCGGCACCATGGTGGGCTGGAAGCGCATCGTGGTCACGGTGGGCGAGAAGATCGGCAAGACCCATTTGACCTATGCGCAAGGCGGCGCGGCGGAACTCGTCGCCATGGGGACCATTCTCGCGGCGGACGAATTCGGTCTGCCGGTCTCCACCACCCATGTCCTGTCCTCGGGCGTCGCCGGCACCATGGCGGCGAACAAGTCCGGGCTCCAGATGTCCACGGTGCGCAACCTCGCCATGGCCTGGATCCTGACTCTGCCGGCGGCCATCGCGCTGTCCGCCGGGCTCTATGTGCTGCTTCGGCAGGTCATGTGAGAGCCGTGCGGCTTAGCGTTGAGGGGTTTTGAGCGGAGCGCGCCGGGTCGGCGCGCTCCGTTTCGATCTCAGGCCGCGGCCTTCAGGCCGACGTCCGGCAGCGCGGGGCGTGTGGCCAGCGCGGTCTTCATGAGGGCCTCCACCTCGGCCTTGTCGGCGGCCGGAAGCTCCAGGCGCGGGGGACGGGTGCGCCACGTGCCCCGGCCCATGATGTGCTCGCACAGCTTGATGCACTGGACGAGGTCCGGGCGCGCATCGAGATGCAGCAGCGGCATGAACCATTCATAGAGCGACATGGCTTCCTTGAAGCGGCCCTGGCGGGCGAGGCGGAACAGCGTCTCGCCCTCGCGCGGGAAGGCATTGGACATGCCCGACACCCAGCCCGTGGCGCCCATGGCGATGCTCTCCACCACCACGTCGTCGAGGCCCGCGAACATGATGAAGCGGTCGCCCACCTTGTTGCGCACGTCGATGAAGCGGCGGGTGTCGCCCGAGCTTTCCTTGAAGC
>JBFMAV010000117.1:0-6408 GCA_040755535.1 Pseudomonadota bacterium
ATTTCAAGGCGAGGACTCGAAATTTATACTCACTCCTTCGGCGTATATTGCTAGTCGAAAGAAATGACCTTTGGCCTGGAATGAGCTAGGATGGACGCCATGAGCCGCTTGCCCGCATTCGCCGAGATCGACTGGCGCGCGCCGGAACTCGCGCCGCCGGCCCCCGCCGCCGCGCCCTGGATGACGCCCGAGGGCATCGCGGTGAAGCCGCTCTACGGTGCCGTCGACGTGGCGGGCCTGCCCTTCCTCGACACCTATCCCGGCATCGCGCCCTATCTGCGCGGCCCCTACCCCACCATGTATGCCAACCAGCCCTGGACCATCCGGCAATATGCCGGCTTCTCCACGGCGGAGGATTCCAACGCCTTCTATCGCCGCAACCTCGCGGCGGGGCAGAAGGGCCTTTCGGTGGCCTTCGATCTCGCCACCCATCGCGGCTATGACAGCGACCATCCCCGCGTCTCCGGCGACGTGGGCATGGCGGGCGTCGCCATCGACAGCATCTATGACATGCGCACCCTGTTTTCCGGCATCCCGCTGGACCAGATGAGCGTGTCCATGACCATGAACGGGGCGGTGCTGCCGATCCTCGCGCTGTTCATCGTTGCCGGCGAGGAGCAGGGCGTGCCCCACGCCAAGCTGTCGGGCACGATCCAGAACGACATCCTCAAAGAATTCATGGTGCGGAACACCTATATCTATCCGCCCGCACCCAGCATGCGCATCATCTCGGACATCTTCGGCTATACGTCCAAGGAGATGCCGCGCTTCAACTCCATTTCCATTTCCGGCTATCACATGCAGGAAGCCGGGGCGACGCAGGATCTGGAACTCGCCTATACGCTGGCGGACGGCGTCGAATATGTGCGCGCCGGCGCCAAGGCGGGGCTGGACATCGACGTGTTCGCGCCGCGCCTCAGCTTTTTCTGGGCCATTGGCATGAACTTCTTCATGGAGGTGGCGAAGCTGCGCGCTGCCCGCCTCCTGTGGACCAAGCTCATGACCGACCTCGGCGCCAAGAGCCCGAAGTCGCTTCCCCTGCGCACCCATTCCCAGACCTCGGGCTGGAGCCTCACGGCGCAGGACGTGTTCAACAATGTGATGCGCACCGCCGTCGAGGCCATGGCGGCGACGCAAGGCCATACCCAGTCGCTCCACACCAATGCACTGGACGAGGCGCTGGCGCTCCCCACGGACTTTTCCGCCCGCATCGCCCGCAACACCCAAATCCTGCTCCAGCAGGAGAGCGGCACCACCCGCCAGATCGACCCCTGGGGCGGCTCCTTCTTCGTGGAGCGCCTGACGGCCGACCTCGCGGCGAAGGCGTGGGCCCATATCGAAGAGGTCGAGGCGCTGGGCGGCATGGCGAAAGCCATCGAGGCCGGCATTCCCAAGCTGCGCATCGAGGAGGCCGCCGCCACCACCCAGGCCCGCATCGATGGCGGGGCGCAGACGGTGGTGGGCGTCAACAAGTACAAGCCGGAAAGCGAGAAGCCCATCGACGTACTGAAGGTGGACAATTCCGCCGTGCGCGCCGCCCAGATCGAGAAGCTCAACCGCCTGCGCGCCGAGCGGAACCCGCAGGAGGTGGAAGCCGCGCTGACCGCCCTCACCAATGGCGCGAGCCAGGGCGCGAACCTGCTGGAACTCTCGGTCAACGCCGCCCGCGCCAAGGCGACGGTGGGCGAGATTTCCGAGGCGCTGGAAAAGGTGTTCGGCCGCCACCGCGCGGAAATCCGCGCCATTTCCGGCGTCTATAAGCGGGAGGCGGGCGCCATGACCGACAAGGTGGGCAAGGTGCAGAAGATGGTGGAGGCCTTCGAGGAGGCGGAGGGCCGACGCCCGCGCATCCTGGTGGCCAAGGTCGGCCAGGACGGCCACGACCGGGGCCAGAAGGTGATCGCTTCTGCCTTCGCCGATCTCGGCTTCGACGTGGATATCGGCCCGCTCTTCGCCACCCCGGAGGAAGCCGCCCGCCAGGCGGTGGAGAACGACGTCCATGTGGTCGGCATCTCTTCTCTGGCGGCTGGGCATCTCACGCTTGTCCCGGCGCTGAAGACGGCGCTGGAGGCGGAGGGGCGCGGCGACATCATGGTGGTGGTTGGCGGCGTCGTGCCGCCCCAGGACTATGACGCGCTGAAAGCCGCCGGCGCCGAGGCCATCTTCCCGCCCGGCACCGTGATCGCGGACGCGGCGCGCGATTTGCTCGTCACCCTCTCCGATCGCCTCGGCCACGCCCGCGTCGCGGCGGAGTGATTTCCGGCGCCGGACGCCGGTGGCGCGGCGAGGTTTCGTCCATTTCCCCCTCCCGACCCTCCCCCGCAAGCGGGAGAGGGCTTGCCCCGCGTGGCGTGAAGAGCGCGCTTCCCCCATTTCACGACAGACCCCCTCTCCCGCTTGCGGGGGAGGGCTGAGGAGGGGGCAAGGGGAGTGGTCAAGGGCCGGGAACGCCGGCTGCCCCCTCAATATAGCCCCGGAATCGGCGCCCGCCGCGCGCCCCGTCGCCGGGCCGGGCCGAGCCGTTCGGCCAGAAAGTCCACCACCGCCCGCACGCGGGGCACGGCGGTGCGCCCGCGCAGATAGAGCAGGTAGAAGCGGTCGTCGTCCGAGCGCTCCTGAAAGTCCGCGAGCAGCGGCACCAGCGTTCCGGCCGAGAGATCCTCCGCCACGTGAAAGGTCGCGAGCCGCACCACGCCGAGACCCACCAGCGCGAGGGTCCGCAGCAACTCGCCCTGGTCGGCGCCCACATAATTCGGAATGTCGATGGTCTTCAGCATCCCGTCCTCATGGAAGGTCCAGGAATTCCATTGGGTGCGGATGGTGAAGTTGAGGCAGCGGTGGCGCAGCAGGTCCTCGGGATGGCGCGGCACGCCATGCTGCGCAAGATAAGACGGCGCGGCCGCGATGGTCCAGGGACGCACCATCAGCGGGCGTCCGATGAGGGACAATTCGCTCGGGCGGCCGCTATGGATCGCCACGTCGATCCCCTGGCGCGCGAAATCTCCGCGCTCCGTGTTCAGCACGAATTCCAGGCGCAGGTCGGGATGGCGCGCCAGAAGGTCCGGCAATTGCGGCGCGATGAGATATTTCGCCGTGGTGAGCGCCGTGTGGATGCGCACCGTGCCCGACACAGCATCGGCCTTGGGGCGCACCACATCCTCGGCCGCCTCCAGCGCCGCCGCCACGCCTTCGCTCGCGGCGCGGAACGCGGCGCCCTCCTCGGTGAGGCGGATGGTGCCGTCGATCCGCTCGAACAGGCGCGCGCCGAGCCGCTGCTCCAGGCGGGCGATGCATTTGCTCACCGTGGAGGGCGCCTGCTTCAGCTTGCGGGCGGCGGCGGAAAAGCTCCCCTCCTCCACCACCCGCAGGAAGACCGTCATTTCGCCATAGCGGTCCATGTGCCCCCCTTGTGAATTTTTATCATAGGGGCTTTTCCCGTTTGTGCATTGCCCGCGTGCGCAGCCGATGAAGAATGGAGGCACAAAAGAAACGAATGGGACGAACGCCTGATGAGCAAGACGTTACGGATCGGCTCCGGGTCCGCCTGGTGGGGCGACCGGGTGGAGCCGGCGGGGCTCAATGCCGCGCGCGGCGACCTTGACTTCCTCTGCTTCGAGACCATGGCCGAGGCGACCATTTCGGCCGCACAGGTGCGCGCGCGGCGCGATCCCACGTTTCCCGGCTACGACACCTATCTGGATGACCGCATGCGCGCGGTGCTGCCCGCCTGCATGGCGCGCGGCACGCGCATCGTCTCGAACCAGGGCTGGGTCAATCCCGACGGCGCGGCCCAGCGCATTGTCGAGCTGCTGCGCGAACTCGGCATCAAGGGCGTGAAGGTCGCGGCGGTGAACGGCTCCATCATCACCGACCGCGTGCTGGACATCACCGACACGATCCTGGAGAGCGGCGCCCCCACCGCCACGCTCGGCAACAGCCTGATCTCGGCGGAAGCCTATCTCGGCGCCGAGCCCATCGTGGAGGCGCTCGATGCCGGCGCGCAGATCGTGGTCACCGGGCGCGTCGCCGACCCGTCCTTGTTCCTGGCGCCCATGATGCACAGCTTCGGCTGGAGGGCGGACCAGAATGAATTGCTCGGCGCCGGCAACGGCATCGGCCATCTCATGGAATGCGGCGCGCAGGTCACCGGCGGCTATTTCACCGATCCCGGCTTCAAGGACGTGCCCGAGCCTTGGAATTTCGGCTTCCCCATCGCGGAAGTGGAGGCGGACGGCAGCGCGGTCATCACCAAGACCCCCGGCTCGGGCGGAATGGTCACCTGCGCCACCGTGAAGGAGCAGATGCTCTACGAGGTGCACGATCCCGCCAATTATCTGACCCCCGACGTGGTGGTGGACTTCACCAAGTCCCGCCTGGAACAGCAGGGACCGGACCGCGTGCGCGTCACCGGCCTCACCGGCAAGCCCCGCACGGACACGCTCAAGGTTTCCATGGGCTGCACCGAGGGCTTCATCGGCGAGGACATGTTCTTTTATGCCGGCCCCGGCGCGCTGCGCCGCGCGCAGCTGGCGAAGACGATCCTCGAAGAGCGGTTCAAGATCGTGAAGCTGGACGCCGAAGAGGTGCGTATCGATTTCCTGGGCCTCAACGCGGTGCATGGGGCCGCGACCCCGGCGGATGCGCCCGAGCCCTATGAGATCGCGGTGCGCGTCGCCGCCCGCACCCGCACCCGCGAGGAAGCCGCCAAGGTGGGCCGCGAGGTGGACGGCATGGCGGTGTCCGGCATCGCCCACACCGGCAAGCGCGTGCCGCATCAGGAGCGCACGCGCGAAGTCATCGGCGTGTGGTCCACCCTCGCCCCGCGCGCGGCCGTGCCGGCAAGTGTGCGTTATTTCGAAAGCTGAGGAGAGCATCATGAGCCGCACCGTCGCGCTTCAGCACGTGGCCCATGCCCGCTCGGGCGACAAGGGCAACACGTCCAACATCGCCGTGTTCGCCTATGAGGCGGATCTCTATCCGCTGCTGAAGGAGCAGCTCACCGCCGCGCGCTTCAAGGATTTCTACGGCGCCGCCATCACCGGGGAGGTGCTGCGCTATGAGGTGGACAATATCGAGGCCCTGAACTTCGTCTGCCACGGCGCGCTCGGCGGCGGGGTGTCGCGCAGTCTCGCCATCGACAATTACGGCAAGGCTTTGTCCTCGGCGGTCCTCGGCTTTCCCATCGATGTGCCGGACGCCCTCGTGCCGAAGCTGCGGGGCCTGCCCGCCGCCTGATTTCATCTCCCACGCAACGGGGCGCAGACCCTGCACACGGAAGGAAACGCCATGACATCCGACACCCGACGCGCCCGGCCGAACCGGCGCGCTTTCCTCGTCCTCGCCGCGCTCTCCCTCGCCCTTCCCGCCGCGCCGGCGATGGCGGAGACCTATCCCTCCAAGCCGGTGAAGCTGATCGTTCCCTATCCGGCGGGCGGCACCACGGACATCATCGCCCGGCTGATCGCGACCCAGCTCAGCGAGAAATTTGGCCAGCCCTTCGTGGTGGACAACCGGGCCGGCGCGAGCGGCGCCATCGGCGCCTCGGCGGTCGCGAAATCGGCGCCGGACGGCTATACGCTGCTGATGGGGACGGCCAATACCCACGGCATCAATTCCGCGCTCCAGAAATCCCTGCCCTATGACGCGCTGAAGGACTTCGCCCCCGTGACCGTGGTCGCGAGCACGCCCAATGTAATCGTCGTGAACCCCGCCTTTCCGGCCAAGACCCTCCAGGAACTGATCGCCCTCGCGAAGGCGGAGCCGGGCAAGCTGAATTACGGCTCCACCAGTTCCGGCGGCTCGCCCCATATGAGCGCGGAACTGCTGAAGATGATGACCGGCATCAACATCACCCACGTTCCCTACAAGGGCGCGGCGCCCATGCTCACCGATCTCGCGGGCGGCCATATCCCCATCGGCTTCGACAATCTGCCCTCCGCCATGCCCTTCATCGAGAGCGGCAAGCTGCGCGCGCTCGCCGTGACCACCGCCAAGCGCTGGCCGGGCGCGCCCAACATCCCGACCGTCGCCGAGAGCGGCGTGCCGGGCTACGAAGTGTCGGGCTGGTTCGGCATCCTCGCCCCCGCCGGAACGCCGCCCGCCATCGTCGATCAATTGCAGAAGGCCGTGGCCGAGGCGGTCGCCAAGCCCGAGGTGCGCAAGCAATTGGAGACGGTGGGCGCCGAGCCGGTGGCCAACACGCCCCAGGCCTTCGCCAAGCAGATCGAGGCGGACGTCGCGCGCTGGAAGCAGGTGGCCGAGACCACCGGCGTGAAACTGGACTAGGCTCAAAACCCAATCAAGTTGTTGAATGGGATCGCCTGCCGTGATTCAAACTCCTAACCGAAGGAGTTTGGTCATGGCAGGCGAATTCTGGCTGAGTGATCTGCAGTGGGCTGCGATTGAACC
>JBFMAV010000118.1:0-5836 GCA_040755535.1 Pseudomonadota bacterium
GGGCGCGGCGTCGGCAGCGGAACGCTCACGGGCGGCAACGCCGCCGCGCTCGGGGCCGGGGCCGCGCTCTCCGCCTGCGCAGTCACTTGCGGCGCGCTCGACGCCAGAGGCGCGGACGCGGACTGGGGCGCGCCCTGGAACGGCGCCGGCATGGCCTGCTGGGTCGAAAACATCTGATAGGGGGTGGGATGGGCGGCGCCCGGTACCGCGATGGTCTGGCGCGGAATTTCGCCTGGCGGCAGCAGCAGGCCCTGGGCCAGCGCGCCGCCCGCCGCGAGGCTCGACATCAGCGCGCCCCAAAGCACAGCCCGCAGCGCAGGCGCGATCCGGCGCGCGCGCCGCCCGCCACGGGGCGGGATGCCGAACTGTCGGAGCGAACGCGTCACGATACCGACCCTTCCTGGGGCAGAGCCCCCGCCCGGCCCCGCACGGGGCCACAGCCACCCAGACATCCGCGCGTGCGGTTGCGCCGGTGCCGCACCAACGGCCCCGCTCGCGCCCGGTTCCCGCAGGATCCGGCCACACGCCAGCCTCTAGCCTGCCCCTATGGCGAACCTATGGCCCCGCCCCAGCGTCACGTCTATTCCGCCGCCTCGTCGGCAAGCAGGATTTCACGCTTTCCGGCATGGTTGGGCGCGCCCACCACGCCTTCCTTCTCCATCCGCTCCACCAAAGAGGCGGCGCGGTTGTAGCCGATCTGGAGCCGGCGCTGAATGTAGGAGGTGGAGCATTTGCGGTCCCGCAGCACCACCGCCACCGCCTGGGAATAGAGGTCCTGCCCCTCCTCCCCGAAGGCGCCCTTGTCGAACACCGCGCCGTCCTCGGCGCCGACATCCTCAAGATCGGCCGTCACCGCCTCCACATAAGCGGGGGCGCCCTGGGCCTTCAGATGGCGCACGATGCGCTCCACCTCGTCGTCGGAGACGAACGGCCCGTGCACGCGGCTGATGCGCCCGCCGCCCGCCATGTAGAGCATGTCGCCCTGACCCAGCAGCTGTTCCGCGCCCTGCTCGCCGAGAATGGTGCGGCTGTCGATCTTGGAGGTCACCTGGAACGAGATGCGGGTGGGGAAATTCGCCTTGATGGTGCCGGTGATGACATCCACCGAAGGGCGCTGGGTGGCCATGATGAGATGGATGCCGGCGGCCCGCGCCATCTGGGCGAGGCGCTGGATCGCGCCCTCGATATCCTTGCCGGCCACCAGCATGAGGTCGGCCATCTCGTCCACCACCACGACGATATAGGGCAGCGGCGAGAGGTCCATTTCCTCCCGCTCATAGACGGCTTCGCCGGTCTCGTGGTCGAAGCCGGTCTGCACGGTGCGCGCGAGGCTCTCGCCGCGCTTCTGTGCCTCGACGATGCGGGCGTTGAAGCCGTCGATGTTGCGCACGCCGAGCTTGGACATCTTCTTGTAGCGGTCCTCCATCTCGCGCACCGCCCATTTGAGCGCGACCACCGCCTTCTTGGGATCGGTCACCACGGGCGCGAGCAAATGCGGGATGCCGTCATAGACAGAGAGTTCCAGCATCTTGGGGTCCACCATGATGAGCCGGCACTGCTCCGGCTTCAGCCGGTAGAGCAGCGAGAGGATCATGGTGTTGATGGCGACCGACTTGCCCGAGCCGGTGGTGCCGGCGACGAGCAGGTGAGGCATGCGGGCGAGGTCCACGATCACGGGCTCGCCGCCAATGGTCTTGCCGAGCGCGATGGCCAGCTTGTGCCCGCTCTCGGAGAAGTCGTTGGTGGCGATCAGTTCGCGCAGCAGCACCTTCTCGCGGCGCGGATTGGGCAATTCGATGCCGATGGCGTTGCGCCCCGGCACCACGGCGACGCGCGCGGAAATGGCGCTCATGGAGCGGGCGATGTCGTCGGCAAGGCCGATCACCCGGCTCGACTTGATGCCGGGCGCCGGCTCCAGTTCGTAGAGCGTCACCACCGGGCCGGGCCGCACCTGGAGGATTTCACCGCGCACGCCGAAATCCTCCAGCGTCCCTTCCAGGAGCTTGGCGGTCTCCTGGACCATTTCCGGGCTCATGGAGGGGCCTTTGCTGGCCTGGGGCGCGGCAAGCAAGCTTAATTCGGGATGCTGGTAGACGCCCGGGCGCCCGCGCGGCGGGGCCTCAGTGCGGCGCGCCGCCGCCTTGCGGGCGGGCGGCGGGGGCGGCGCGTCGAAATCGGCATCCTCGTGGTCTACCTCATGCGCGTCGCGCCCGCGCGGGGCGGCGGCGCGGGCGGCGGGCGCAAATCCAGGCTCCACCCGGCCCTTGAGGTCGGCGGCACGCTCTTCGGCGAACATCTCGCGCACCAGGGCGAGCGGGGCGGTGCCCGCCTTGGCGCGGCGGCGCGGCATCAGGCGCGCCTTGGCCGAGAGCAGCGTGTGGGTCAGCGCGCCGAGCGAAATGGCGCGGCGATCCTCGGGCTCCTCGTCCTCGTCCTCCACCTCGTCCGGCTCATAGAGGGAGCCGGCGCGGCCCTCGCTCTGGCGCGGCGCGCCCGAAGAGGGCCGGCCGATCGCGAGATAGAAGCCGGCGAGCGCCACCAGCAGACCCACCGCGCCCACGAGGATGGAATCGAACGCGGTGGCCGCGCCGCCGCGCATCACGCCGATCAGGCGGGGGGCAATGTCTCCGATGGCGCCGCCGAGCCCCACCGGGATCGGCCAGGAGGGAAGCTCGGGCCCCGCGCCGAGAAAGGTGCACAGGCCCAGCACGCCGAAGGCGAGGGCCCCGGCGCGCAGCTTCTCGCGCCGCAAGGGCCGCGCGGTCAGCAGACGCCAGCCCCAGAAGGCCAGGGACAGCAGGATCGCCAGCGAGGCGAGCCCGAGCAGTTGCATGAACAGGTCGGCGACGATGGCGCCGGGCCGCCCCAGCAGATTCTTCACATCCGCGTTTGATGCATTGGACAGGCTGGGATCGGTGGCCGACCAGGTCATCAGCGCGACGAGGCAGAACAGGCTGCCTCCCAGCAGGGTGATGCCGGAAATCTGCGCCGAGCGGCGGCGCACCGCGCGGCGCACGCTCTCCGGAATGAGATCCATGCTGAGCCCGTGCGCCCGCAGGGCGAGGGGGGCGGCGGGACGGCGGCGCACAGAAGCCATCGGACCTCCTTCAGCTCAGGCCCGCGACGAGGCGCGCGAGCACCTCCCCGCAGGTGTCCAGATCCTGGACCAGGGCCACGCGGATATAGGGATCACCGGGATTGACGCCGTCCGCCCCGGGGCGGGCGAGATAGCCGCCGGGCACCACGCGCAATCCCTGTTCGCGCCACAGGCGCAGCGTCGCCGCCTCGCCCCCGCCGTGCGCGCTGACATCCAGCCACAGGAAGAAGCCGCCCGCCGGCCGCTCATAGCCGAACCGCCCGGCGAGCAGGCGATCCGCGAGATCGAACTTGGCCTGATAGAGCGCCCGCGAGGCGTCCACATGGGCCTCGTCCTGATAAGCGGCGATGCCCACGGCCTGGAGCGGCTCGGGCACCTGGGGCGCGGCCACGCCGCGAAACGCCAGATACTCCTTCAGAAAATCCGCATCCCCTGCCACGAAGCCGCAGCGCAGACCGGGCAGCGAGGAGCGCTTGGAGAGCGAATTGAAGGCCAGCACCTTGTCGAAGTCACTGCCGCAGCATTCCAGGATGCCGGCCGGCTTCTCAGCGCCGAGATAGATCTCGGAATAGCATTCGTCGGAGAAGAGATAGGCGCCGCTGGCGCGCGTCAGGCCGACCAGGCGCTCCAGATAGGCGCGCGAGGCGATGGCGCCCTGCGGATTGGCCGGGGAAGCGACGAACACCGCGACGGTGCGCGCCAGCAAGGCGGGGTCCAGCGCGTCAAGGTCGGGCAGCCAGCCGGTCTCGCGGGTTGTGGGCATGACCACCACCTCGCAGCCGGCCAGTTCCGCGCCTGCCGCATAGGCGGCATAGAAGGGATTGGGCAGCAGCATGGCGGGGCGCCCGGCCCGCGCGCCGACGCGACGGCTCGCCATCACGGCCGCACTCACCAGCCCTTCGCGAGACCCGTTCAGCACCAGCACTTCGCGCTCGGCATCCAGCGGATGCGGCAAGGCGTAGCGGCGCCCGGCCCATTGCGCCGCCGCCGCGCGGAAGGCGGGCAGTCCCTCGGCGCGCGGATAGCGGGCAAAGCCGCCCACCGCCGCCGCCAGCACCCCCGGCACGAAATCCGGCATGGCATGCTGCGGCTCGCCCACCGCCGCGCTCAGGGGCGCGCGGCCGGGCTCCACGCTCGCCAGGAGGTCGGCGAGCCGGACGAAGGGAGAACGGCTGGTCGGGGGAGCGGGGGAAGCAGGCACAGGCTCGGCAATCGTCTCGCACGGTGGAAGTCGAGGCAGATTGGCGAAACTCGGTTAAGAACCACCTAAAGCGCGCGCGGCGGTTCCCGACGCTCATCCGCGATCCCCCACTTCGTGGATCATTGGCGGGGCGGGAAAATGAAACGAGCCGCCTCACGCCGCTATCGACAGGCCGATTCCGCAGCGGCATCCTGCGCGGGCCTCAGATCAAGGCTGGAACCGTCGTCGGGCGCGGCCGCGATTTGAAACGATTAAATCAAAGGGAGAGACAACCATGACAGGGAGCCTCAGGCGTTCCGTGCTGCCGGCTGTGCTGGCGCTCGGACTTTTTGCCGTCCAGCCGGCCCGGGCGGACGATGATCTTCACTTTTCCCAGGAGGCGCTGAAGCGCATTCCGGTCGCCCTCCAGCGCGAGATCGACAAGGGTACGCTGCCGGGCGCGGTGGCGCTGATCGCCCAGGGCGGCAAGATCGTCTATTTCGAAGCCACCGGATTTCTTGATTCAGGCAAGACCAAGCCGATGCCGAAGGATGCGGTGTTCCGGGCCTTCTCCATGACCAAGCCGTTCGTATCGGTGGCCGCCATGATGCTGGTGGAGCGCGGCCAGCTCAGCCTGCGAGACCCCGTGGGCCAGTATATTCCCGAGATGAAGGCCATGACCGTCGTCGCGGAAAAGAAGGACGAGGCGGGCAAGACGGTGCGCGAGGTGGTTCCCGCCAAGTCCCCCATCACCATTCATGACCTGCTGCGCCACACCTCGGGCCTCACCTATTCCGGCAGCGCCCCCTTCCCGGAAATCAAGGAGGGCTATGAAAAGGCGGACGTGGAGAGCCGCAACGGCGATCTCTCGCCCGAAGCCTTCGTGACGGAACTCGCCAAGATCCCGCTCGCCTATGAGCCGGGCACGCGCTTCGAATACGGGCTTTCGGTGGACGTGCTGGGCATCGTGGTGGAGCGCGTCAGCGGCAAGCGGCTCGACGTGTTCCTGGAGGAAAACCTCTTCAAGCCGCTGAAGATGAAGGATACCTCCTTCCAGCTCACCCCCGCCCAGGCGCCTCGGCTGGCGGACGCCTATGACAGCGACCCGCAGAAGGCGGCGGGGTGGAAATGGGTGCGCGTGGATCAGGATCCCGGCAAACGCTACCGGCTGGGCGGCGCGGGCACCGTCACCACGGCGGAGGATTATTTCCGCTTCTCCCAGATGATGCTGAACGGCGGCGTGCTGGACGACGTGCGCATCCTTTCGCCCAAGACGGTGCAATTCATGCTGTCCGACCATCTGATCGGGCTCGGCGGCTCGACGGCGGCGAGCACGGGGCCGGGCTATGGCTTCGGGCTGGGCTTCGCGGTGCGCCGCTATGAGGGGCTGGCCGTGGCGCCGGGCTCGGTGGGCGATGCCATGTGGGCGGGCGCAGGCGGCACCAGCTTCACCATCGACCGCAAGACGGAGGTTGTCGGCGTGTTCATGGCCGCCGCGCCGACCCCGCGCGTCGCGACCCGGATGCCGTTCAAGAACCTGCTCTACGGCGCCATGGTCG
>JBFMAV010000119.1:0-5654 GCA_040755535.1 Pseudomonadota bacterium
CAGCCCCCCGCCCCCTCCAGAAGGGAGACCATGTCTTCCTGGTGGATGGTTCCTCCTTTGTCTTTCGCGCCTATTTCCAGTCCATCAATCAGGACCGGAAGTATAATTTCCGCTCCGACCGGCTGCCGACCGGCGCGGTGCGGCTGTTCTGCACCAAACTGTTCCAGTTCATCCGCGACGGCGCCGTGGGCATCCGGCCCACCCACCTCGCCATCATCTTTGACAAGTCGGAGGATTCCTTCCGAAAGGAGCTGTATCCCGCCTACAAGGCGAACCGCTCCGAGCCGCCCGAGGAGCTGATTCCCCAGTTTCCCCTGATGCGCGAGGCGGTGAAGGCGTTCGGTCTCATCCCGGTGGAAATGGCCCGCTACGAGGCGGACGATCTTATCGCCACCTATGCGCGCCAGGCCGCAGAAGCCGGGGCGGACGTTCTGGTGGTCTCGGCCGACAAGGATCTGATGCAGATCGTCGGCGAGCGGGTCTCCATGTATGATCCTGCCTCGGGCGAAGCGGGCGGGCGCGGCGCCCGGCCCGAGCGGCGCATCGGCGTGCCCGAGGTGCTGGAATATTTCGGCGTGCCGCCTGAGAAAGTAACGGACGTCCAGGCGCTCGCGGGCGATTCCACGGACAATGTCCCCGGCGTGCCCGGCATCGGCATCAAGACCGCCGCCACCCTGATCCAGGAATATGGATCGCTCGAAGGACTGCTCGCCAACGCCGCCCAGATCAAGCAGCCCAAGCGCCGCCAATCCCTGGAAGACCCGGAAAACCAGGAAAAGGCGCGGATCTCCAAGACCCTCGTGACGCTCGTGGATGATGTGGCGGTCGAGGTTCCGCTGGAAAATCTGGTGCTGGAGAACCCAGACGGGCGGCGGCTCGTGGCGTTCCTCAAAGCCATGGAATTCACCACCATCACGCGGCGCGCGGCGGAAGCCTTCGGGGTCGAGGCGGCGGAGATCGAGCCCGATCCCGCTCTGGCGCCCGGCCCGGAGGCGGGGTTCTTCGCCCCCTTGGCCGAGCCGGGAGAGACAGCCGCGCCATCGGCCGCGCCCCTTCCTGACCGGCCGGATGTCGCGACCCCCGCCGATCTCGCCTCCGCCCGGGGGGCCGCGGCGCGGTCAACCAAGGTGGACCGCAGCCTCTATCGGACCGTGATGGACCTCTCCGAGCTTCAGGCGTGGTGCGCCCGGGCCGTGGACCAGGGTTTCGTCGCCTTCGACACCGAGACCACGGGCATCGACGCGCAGCAGGCGGACCTTGTGGGCGTTTCGCTGGCGCTCGCGCCCAACGCGGCCTGCTATATCCCGCTCGCCCATGTGGGGGCGGGGGATGGCCTGTTCAGCGAAGGGCGCGTGCCCGGCCAGATCCCCTTCGCCGAGGCGCTGTCCGCGCTGAAAGGCGTGCTGGAGGACAAGGGCACGCTGAAGATCGGCCATAATGTGAAATATGACGCGGCGGTCCTCGCCCGCTACGGCATCACGGTCGGCCCGTTCGACTGCACCATGTGCATGTCCTATGCGCTGGATGCCGGGCGGGCCAATCACGGCATGGACGATTTGTCGGTGCGCCACCTCGGCCACCAGCCCATCGCCTTCACGGAGGTCGCCGGAAAGGGCAAGGGCCAGATTACCTTCGACAAGGTCCCCCTCGACGCCGCGACCGCCTATGCGGCCGAGGATGCGGACGTGACGCTGCGCCTGTGGCAGGTGCTGAAGCCGCGCCTCGCGGCGGAAGGCATGACCAGCGTCTACGAGACGTTGGAGCGCCCGCTCATCCCGGTGCTCGGCCGCATGGAGGCGCGCGGCGTCTCCATCGACCGCGCGCTGCTCTCGCGCCTCTCCACCGAATTCGCCCAGGGCGCGGCGCGCATCGAGGACGAGATCGCGGATCTCGCCGGCGAGCGGCTGAATGTGGGCAGCCCCAAGCAGATCGGCGACATCCTGTTCGGCCGCATGGGCCTGCCGGGCGCCACCAAAACCCCCACCGGCGCCTGGTCCACCAAGGCGAACGTGCTGGAGGAACTGGCCGAGGCCGGGCACCAATTGCCGCAGAAGATCCTGGAATGGCGCCAGCTCTCCAAGCTGCGCTCCACCTATACGGACGCTCTGCCCGCTTATGTGAATCCGCGCACGAAGCGCGTTCACACCGCCTATGCGCTGGCCGCGACCACGACCGGGCGCCTCTCCTCCTCCGAGCCGAACCTCCAGAACATACCGATCCGCACCGAGGAAGGCCGGCGCATCCGCCGCGCCTTCGTGGCGGAGCCCGGAAACCTGCTGGTTTCGGCCGACTATTCGCAGATCGAGTTGCGGCTGCTGGCCGAGATCGCGGACATTCCGAGCCTGCGCCAAGCGTTCCGCGACGGGCTCGACATTCACGCGCTGACGGCGTCGGAAATGTTCGGCGTGCCGGTGGAGGGCATGCCGAGCGAGGTGCGCCGCCGGGCGAAGGCCATCAATTTCGGCATCATCTACGGCATCTCCGCCTTCGGCCTTGCCAATCAGCTCGGCATTCCGCGCGAGGAGGCGGGGCTCTATATCCGCCGCTATTTCGAACGCTTCCCCGGCATCCGCGCCTATATGGACGAGACCAAGGCCTATTGCCGCGAGCATGGCTATGTGACGACCCTGTTCGGGCGGCGCTGCCATTATCCCGATATCGCGGCCTCCAACCCCTCGGTGCGCGCCTTCAATGAGCGGGCCGCCATCAATGCCCGCCTCCAGGGCACGGCGGCGGACATCATCCGCCGCGCCATGGTGCGCATGGAGCCCGCGCTCGCCAAGGCGAAGCTCGCGGCCAGGATGCTGCTCCAGGTGCATGACGAACTGGTGTTCGAAGTGCCCGAGGGCGAGGTGGAGGCGACCCTGCCCGTGGTGCGCGAGGTGATGGAGCAGGCGAGCCTGCCCGCCGTCGCGCTCGCCGTCCCGCTCAAGGTGGATGCCCGGGGCGCGCCGAACTGGGACGAGGCGCACTAGAGCCTGATCCGATCAGGTTGAATCAACCTGATCGGTGAATCAGTCTCTAAATTATTGATAGAGAATGCGTGGTCCGATCAGCCTGCGGTGCAGGCTGATCGGCGCATGCTCTAGCAGGCGAGGCGGGAGCGCCTTGCCGAAGCGCGGTGGCGCGCTCACATTGGTCATGAGCAGGTAACGGAACAGAGCATGGCCCCTCCGGCCGACAAGATCACTCCTCCCCGCGCGCCGCGCGAAAAGACCGCCGGCCGCATGGAGCCGCTGGCGCGACTGCCGGTCTTCTTCGCCCTTGCGGGCAAGCGGGTTCTGGTGGCCGGCGGCGGCGAGCCGGCCGTGTGGAAGGCGGAGCTTCTCTCCGCTGCCGGCGCCCATGTGGTCGTGCTTGCGCAAGAGCCCTGCGCGGACATGGTGGCGCTGGCCTCCGACGCGCCGGGTGGGTCCATCACGCTGGAGCACCGGAACTGGACGGCGGATGACCTGTCGGGTGTCGCGCTCGCCATTGCGGATGCGGAAGACGAGACGCAGGCCGCCCATTTCGCCCAGGCCGCCCGCGCGGCGGGGGTGCCGGTGAATGTGATCGACAAGCCCGCCTTCTGCGATTTCGCTTTCGGCGCCATCGTCAACCGCTCGCCGCTGGTGATCGGCATTTCCACCGACGGCGCGGCGCCGGTCTTCGGGCAGGCGATCCGCGCCAAGATCGAGGCGATCCTGCCGCGCGGGTTCAAGCGGTGGGCCCAGGCCGCGCAGGACTGGCGCGCCGGTGTCTCGGCGCTGAACCTTCCCTTCCAGTCCCGCCGCGCCTTTTGGGAAGGCTTCGCCGCCCGCGCCATGGCGACGCCGGAGCGCGCCCCCGACGAGAGCGACCGCGCCGCCCTGTTCCGGTCCATCGAGACGGTGCGGCCGCATGCGGGGACGGGCTCCGTGGTGCTGGTGGGGGCGGGGCCGGGCGATCCGGAACTCCTGACGCTGAAGGCGGTGCGCGCGCTCCAGTCGGCGGAAGTGGTGCTCTATGACGACCTCGTCTCGCCGCAGGTGTTGGATTTTGCCCGGCGCGAGGCGAAAAAGATGCTGGTGGGCAAGACGGGCTATGGCCCCTCCTGCAAGCAGTCCGACATCAACGGGCTGATGGTGCAATTGGCGCTGGAGGGCCGCCGCGTGGTGCGCCTGAAGGGTGGCGATCCCATGGTGTTCGGCCGGGCGGGCGAAGAGATCACCGCCTGCCGCGCCGCCGGCATCCCGGTGGAGGTGGTGCCCGGCATTTCCTCGCCCCAGGGGGTCGCGGCCAGCCTCGTCACGTCGCTCACCCACCGCGACCATGCCCGGCGTCTGCAATTCGTGACCGCCCATGCCCGCGACGGAAAGCTGCCGAAGGATCTGGATTTCCGCGCCTTGTCGGACCCAGCCGCCACCACCATCGTCTATATGCCCCGCCGCACCCTGGCCGAACTGGTGGCGCGATTGGTGGAAGCGGGGATCGATGCGCAGGTGCCCGCGCTCGCGGTGTTTTCCGCAACCCGCCCGGAGCAGGTCGTGGTCTCCGCCCCGCTCAGCCGGCTCGCGGAGGAGGTGGAGCAGGCCGTGGGGCAGGGCGCGTCCGGCCCGTGCCTTGTTCTCTATGGCCACGCCTTGTCGGAAGGGCAGGCGGCGCTGATGGAGCCGACAAGCGCGCGCGTGTCCTGATGGTGCGTCACCGGGCGGTTTGCGCCGGTGCCGGCCCGCGCGGGGCGAAGACGTCGCCGGCCGCAGAGGCCAGCAGTGCCACGCCGGAAGCGGCCAGAAGACCAAGGATCATCTGCCGGAACCGCGCCTCGCTGAGCCGCGCATAGAGCCGCGCGCCCAGCAGCGTCGGCACCAGGATCGCCGGGGCGACGATGGCGAAGAAGGGCAGCATGTCCGCCGTGACGATGCCGGCGGTCAGATAGGCCAGCATGGTGACCAGCAGCATGGACAGGTTGAAGGTCTGGATGACGGAGCGTTGCGTCTGCTTGGGATAGGCCCGCAGCGTGCACCAGAGCGCGGGGATGACGCCGGTAAAGCCGCCGAGCCCGCCCAGGATGCCGCCCATCAGCCCGGCCGCTCCATCCGCCGCCGCGCCCCCGGCCGTCACGCGCGGCAGGCGCGGCGCCAGCAACATGGCGGGGCACCAGAGCGCCAGCAGGCCGCCCAGCAGGGCGCGAAACGTGGTCATGTCCAGGTGGGGCAGGGCCAGGACCCCGAGCGGAATGCCAAGCAGGCCCCCTGCGATATAGGGCGCGAGCAAAGTCGGCGCGAACCCCTGCTTCAAGGTTCGAACCGTCAGCATTTGCCCGAGAAGCGAAGCAAAGACGATCAGGGTCGCGGCGAGGCGCGGCTCCAGCAGCCAGGCCCAGAGCGACATGGCGACGAGGCCGAACCCGAAGCCGGAAATGCCCTGGACAAAGCCGGCGAGGATGGCTCCGCAGGCGGTGACAACATAAAGCGACAGCATGCCGGCCCCTTGGGTCTCGCGGGACAGGCACGTTCGACGGATGTCGCCTGATTGGCGCAGGTCCCCCGACAGGAAAGACTGGTACCGCCGGCCGACGCAAGGTGCGTCGGCTCACCGGGGATGGACGCGCGCTGAAAGCAGAAAAGGCTCCGGGATTGCGTCCCGAAGCCGTTTCATTCACTGGCAGGGATGGCGCAGGCCGTCATAGCCGA
>JBFMAV010000120.1:0-5575 GCA_040755535.1 Pseudomonadota bacterium
GGCGCCGGCGGGTGGGATATTGGTGGTTCGTTCGGCAAAGGCGGCACCATCGGCGCGGCCATTGGCGGCGGCGGGGGGTCGGGCGGAACCGCCCAGGGCGGCGTTACCGTCACGGCTTCGGATGTCATCACGACCTACGGCCTGCTCTCCCCCGCCATCGTCGCGCAGTCCATCGGCGGCAATGGCGGCAATGGCGGCATGAGCGCCGGGGCGTCCGGTTCGGCGGATGCGACCAGCAGCTTCGCCCTTGGCGGCAGTGGCGGCAGCGGCGGCGGGTCGAAAGACGTCACGGTCATGGCGCAGAGCTGGATCACAACCTACCGGGACCAGTCAGCCGGGATCCTCGCGCAGTCCATCGGCGGCAATGGCGGCAATGGCGGTAATGCGCTGGCCGCATCCTATTCGTGGGGCGCAAAGGATGAAGTGTCCATCGGCGATGCGACGGCGTTCGGAGGATCCGGAGGATCGGGCCAGACTGCAGGATCCGTCACCGTGGTCGCGGGGAATGTCTTCGCCTATGGGACTTTTTCGCCGGCCGTGACCGCCCAATCCATCGGCGGGTCCGGAGGCAATGGCGGCACCAGCATGTCCGTGACCGCGTCGGGCCTGAGTTCCGACCCTGAATACAAGACATCAGGTTACACGGGCTCCATCGCTGTGGGCGGGAGCGGCTCCTCCGGCGGTGATGCGGGCACGGTCACCGTGAGCCTTTATGGCTCTGTGCAGAGCGGCACGCCCTATGGCGACACGTCCGCGACCTTTACTTCGCTCTCCCCCGCCATCGCGGCCCAGTCCATCGGCGGGTCCGGAGGCAATGGCGGCCTTGCCAATTCCATGTCCACCGCCAGCACCACGTCCTTCTCCATCGCTGTGGGCGGCGGCGGCGCGGCGGGTGGCGACGGCAACAGCGTGTCGGTGTCTGTGAACGACAGCAGCGACACCAGCGGGCGCTCGGTCTCCACCTATGCCGTCCAATCCCCGGCCATTCTGGCCCAGTCCATCGGCGGCGGCGGCGGCAATGGCGGCGCGGCGCAGGCCCATGATCAATATGTCGCCTATTCCGCCTCCTATACCGCAATGCTGGCGGTCGGGGGCATGGGCGCGGCGGGCGGCGACGGCGGGACCGTGAATGTGTCGGCGGGCGGCCTGCTCTTCACCTTCGGCGATTCCTCGCCGGCGCTTTTCGCCCAGTCGGTGGGCGGCGGCGGCGGCAATGGCGGCACCTCGACGACCGCCGCCAGCAATATCCTCACCGGCACGCCGGCCACCGACATCCTCGCCCAGGCCGGAACCAACGCCACCGCCTCCCAAGTCACCGCCGAGATGACCATGTACGCTGCGGCCTATCAGAGCAGCTTCGCAGCCTTCGGCAATAGCACGGCCAAGAATTCCATGAGTGCCGCCCTGGCGATTGGCGGTCAGGCCGGAGCGGGCGGCGGCGGCAGTGACGTGAGCGTCAACACCACGGCGCAGTTCCAAACCATCGGGTCCTCATCTGCCGGCATTTACGCCCAATCGGTCGGCGGCGGCGGCGGCACCGGCGGCGACGGGGGCGACAAGGCTTCCGGCAAGACCTATGGCGCGGCCATCAGCGTCGGAGGAGCGGGCGGCGACGGCGGAAACGGCGGCACCGTCACCATCATCGCCAGCGGCAACATCTTGACGACCGGCACCCAGTCCAACGGCATCTTCGCCCAGTCCATCGGCGGGGGTGGCGGCAATGGCGGCTCGGTGGTCGCCGCGGCCAAGGGCGGAACTGCGGCCTACAAGGCCACGGACGCAGAAGACCCCTTGAACGGCACCCGCGGCGTCGTCGCCCTGGGCATCGGCGGCTCCGGCGGAAGCGGGGGCGTCGGGGGCGCCGTCACCGTGACAGCCGGAACGGATGGCGGTGGCGGCTACATCAACACTCTCGGCGCGTCCTCACCCGGGCTTTATGCCCAATCGGTCGGCGGCGGCGGTGGTAATGGCGGCGCCAGTCATGTCTCAACGGCCTCGGGCGTAAAGGTGAAGCTTAGCTCCGAACAATCCTCCGCCTGGACCGCCTTCGGGACCAATTTTCTCGGCAGTGCGACCGGCCTCACATCGGAGAGCGGCGTAGCCGCGGACGGCAAGAAAGGCACATCGACCCTCTCCAGCTTCCTCGGCCTCGGCGTCGGCATGTCCATCGGCGGCACGGGCGGCGGGGCGGGCACGGGGGGCGCAGTCAGCGTGACGAACTATGACGTCATCGCCACCGGCACCTCGCTCACCGGCGCCTTGGCACTCAATCTCGAAGCGCCCGACACTTCGCCGGCCATCTTCGCCCAATCCGTCGGCGGCGGCGGCGGCAATGGCGGATCGACTCACTACCGCACCTCCTTCAACCAGAGCAGCATCTCCTTCTCCGTGGGCGGCGCGGGCGGCGGCGCCGGAGATGGTGGTGCGGTGTCGGTCGCGACCCTCGGCACGCTGATCACCAACGGCATCAATTCCAGCGCCATCGTCGCCCAGTCGGTCGGCGGCGGCGGCGGCAATGGCGGCCATAGTTCCAGCACCATGGGGATGCTCGGCACCGTTTCGCTCGCCATGGGCATGGGCGGCTCGGGAGCGGGCGGCGGCGATGGCGGAGATGTCAGCGTCACCGTGACCAGCGGCGCCAACAGCCTGGGCATCACGCCGGGCATCTGGACCTCGGGCGCACAGTCCCACGGCATCTTCGCCCAGTCGGTCGGCGGCGGCGGCGGGTCCGCCGGCTCCTTTACCGGCCAAGCCACGGACGTGTCGGCGTCCACCCTCTTTGCCGCGGGTGCCGCGGGCGGCTGCAAGCTCGTCTCCAACATGCCCGACAATGTTCAGCAGCAGTGCGAGCAGGCCTTGGAAAACGGCGCCACGTGCAATCTCGCATCGCAAACGCGCAGCCAGGGTGAGGATTGCGAGGCGCTGAAGGCTGCGGTTGCGGCCTATGAAGCGCAACTGCCCTTCTCCCCGGGGATCAGCAGCGCATCGGCCTCCATCGGTGGCTCCAGCGCGATTACGACGGGCGGCCTCGCGCTCGCCGTTGCCCAAGGCGCGTCCGGCACGGGCGGCACGGGTGGGAACGTGGTGGTCACCTCCTCCACGCCCATCGCCACCACGGGCGATCTGGCCTTCGGAATTCTTGCCCAATCGCTGGGTGCCGGTGGCGGAACCAGCCTGTCCGGGGCCAGCGGCACCGCGAGCGCCAGTTACCTGTTGTCCTTCGTTCAGGGCACCTCGGCGGCGAGCGACGGCGCGGGCGGCGCCGTGAGCCTCACCCAGAACGCGGCCGTCACGACTTCGGGCGCGCTCGCTTATGGCGTCGTGGCCCAATCGATCGGGGGCGGCGGCGGTCTGACGGGAGACGTCAGCACCACCACGGCAACCGGCGGCAATGTCGTGCTCGACATGACGCTTGGCAGCTCGGGCGGCAGCAGCCTGAACGGCGGAGCGGTGGCGCTGGCGGTCTCGGGTCCGACGGTTACGACCGGCACGGGGGCAAGCGCCATCATCGGTCAATCCATTGGCGGGGGCGGCGGCATCGGTGCCAGTAGTTATGTGAGCGGTTTCAATCCTGCAGTCTCCAAGACCCTTGCCTTGGGCGCAACCGGCGGGGCCGGAGGCAATGGAGGCACGGTCAATGCTTCAGTTCAGCAAAGTGTTTCGACTTCGAACAGCAATGCCCCAGGTCTCCTCCTCCAGTCGATCGGAGCGGGTGGTGGGTTGGCCACATCCACGACATTTGCCTCCTCCGGGTCGGATTTTGGCGCAACCTCCAGCGCCATTTCCCTCGGCGCGGCCAGTTCCACGAGCGGGAATGGCGCAGCCGTGACCTTGACATTCGGGAATGCAACGGTGGCGACCAGCATCGGCACGACCGGCGTAAATTCCTACGGACTCGTCGCCCAATCCATCGGCGGCGGTGGTGGTGTCGGCTTGATCGCAAATAACAGCGCAAACGGAAATAACGACGGCTCGGTTGCGCTCACGTTTCAAGGCTCGGGCGGGAATGCAGGGCTTGTGACCGTGACCACAGGAAATACAACGACACTGTCTACGACCGGAATGGGCTCCGCGGCCCTTGTTGCGCAGTCCCTATCGGGCGGCGGCGGCGTCGGCGCGATCCATGATTTTATGAATTCTGTCGTATCCCCCGGCATGAATTCCATCATGCCTTATGTCAACACCTTGAGACTTGGCAGCTCCGAGGGGAGCGGGGGCAACAGCGCCGGCACTTCGGTCTCCAATTCCGCCGATATTCATACGTCCGGTCTTGCTGCGCCCGGCATCGTTGCCCAGTCCATATCCGGCGGGGGCGGCTTGGCCTTATCGGGCGTGGATCTGATCGGGACGATCGCCGAACTGGTTGGGGCGATCGATCTGGGCGGCTCCGGCGGCCTGAAGGGAACAGCGGGCAGTGTTACCTTGTCCTCCAGTGGCGCGATATCTACCACCAATAAGGGGGCCCTGGGTGTCTTGGCGCAGTCGATTTCCGGAGGTGGGGGCTTGGGGGTCCTCACCGTCTCCGGCGATGGCTCGTCAAGTACAGTCTATGGCAACGAGTTGCACCGACTTGGCGCGGCCAGTGGCAGCAGTGGGGCCGCCGGAGCGGTCACGACCAACCTCTCGAATTCTGTCCATACCAGTGCGAATAGAGCGCCCGCAGTGGTCTCGCAATCCATCGGCGGGGGCGGCGGCGTCCTGGGCTCGATCTGGAACGTGTATAATGACAGCCTCAGCGGCGTGCAGGTGCTGGGCGGCGCAGCGGGGGGAAGCGGCGGTGTCGTGACCACGGCGTCATCGGCCGCCATCGCCACCTCGGGGAACTATTCCGTTGGCATCCTTGCGCAGAGCATCGGCGGCGGCGGTGGCCTGTCCCTCTCCCCTGAGACCACCTCCTACCTCGGTGGCGCAAGCGGCGGGTCGGGCGGCGCGGTAACCGTCACCAGCGCCGGTGCCATCACGACCGCAGGCGCTGCCGCCATCGGCATTGTGACACAATCCATCGGCGGCGGCGGTGGCCTGGCCCCATCCAGCGGCGCGGCACTGCTCGGGGGCACCGGCGGATCCGGCGACGGCGGGACGGTTCAGGTAACATCCAGCGGGGCCATCTCGACCTCGGGCACGAATGCGATCGGCATTCTCGCCCAGTCCATCGGCGGCGGCGGCGGGGCGACGCTCGCCACGGGTAACAGCGTCACCGGAAGCCTGAATTCCGGTGCCGCGGGCGCCGGCGGCGCGGTGACGGTCACGGTCAATGCGCCCATCACAGTGACCGGCGCGGGGGCGGACGGTGTGATTGCCCAATCGGTCAGCAACGGCGGCGGCCTGGTGATGAACGGGACGACGATGACCCTGCTCAATGGCAGCTCTGGCAGCTCCGGCAAGGTGACGGTGCACGCCAATGCCTCGATCACCGCCTCGGGCGCCGGCGCGACCGCCATCTTGGCCCAGGGCAATGGCGATCCGATCATCAATGTGGCGCCGGGTGTGGCGCTGACCGGCGGTGCGGGCGGCACGGCCATCACCAGCGACGGCACGGAGAATTACGTCCACAATCGCGGCAGCCTCTCCACGT
>JBFMAV010000121.1:0-5502 GCA_040755535.1 Pseudomonadota bacterium
GCCGCGCGGCCCCTCGTGCGAACTTGGGGAGATGAGGGGCGGATCAGAACGCCTTCACCACCTCTTCCGTCACCTTCTTGGCATCGCCGAACAACATCATGGTGTTGTCGCGGAAGAACAATTCGTTCTCGACGCCGGCATAGCCCGAGCCCATGCCGCGCTTGATGAAGAGCACGGTCTTGGCCTTCTCCACGTCCAGGATGGGCATCCCGTAAATGGCGGAGGTGGGGTCGGTCTTGGCGGCCGGGTTGGTCACGTCATTGGCGCCGATGACGAAGGCGACGTCGGCCTGGGCGAACTCGGAGTTGATGTCCTCCAGCTCGAAGACCTCGTCATAGGGCACCTGGGCTTCCGCCAGCAGCACGTTCATGTGGCCCGGCATGCGGCCCGCGACGGGATGGATGGCATATTTCACCTCGACGCCCTCTTCCTTGAGGATGTCGGCCATCTCGCGCAGCGCATGCTGGGCCTGGGCCACCGCCATGCCGTAGCCGGGCACGATGATGACCTTCTGGGCGTTCTTCATGATGTAGGCCGCGTCTTCCGCCGAGCCGTGCTTCACGGGCCGGGTCTCCACCGCGCCCGCCGGTCCGCCGGCGACTTCGCCGCCGAAGCCGCCGAGAATGACGGAGATGAAGGAGCGGTTCATGCCCTTGCACATGATGTAGGACAGGATGGCGCCCGAGGAGCCCACCAGGGCGCCCGTGATGATGAGCGCGGTATTGCCCAGCGTGAAGCCGATGCCGGCCGCCGCCCAACCCGAATAGGAGTTGAGCATGGACACCACCACCGGCATGTCGGCGCCGCCGATCGGGATGATGAGCAGGCCGCCGAGCACCAGCGACAGGATGGTGATGATCCAGAACAGCGGGATCGAGCCGGTGAGCACGAACGCCACGATCAGGACCAGCAGCAGCGCCGCAAGCCCGATATTGATGAGGTGGCGGAACGGCAGCATGATCGGCTTGCCCGACATGTTCCCGTTCAGCTTGGCGAAGGCGATGATGGAGCCGGTGAAGGTGATGGCGCCGATGGCGACGCCGAGCACCATTTCCACCAGGCTCGCGCCATGGATGTCGCCCGGCGTGCCGATGCCGAAAGCGGCGGGCGCATAGAGCGCGGCCGCGGCCACGAGCACCGCCGCGAGGCCCACCAGCGAATGGAAGGCCGCGACCAGCTGCGGCATGGCGGTCATGGCGATGCGCCGCGCCACCACGGCGCCGATGCCGCCGCCGATGCCGATGCCGGCGATCACCAGGACCCAGCCGAAAATGTCGGAGGGCGGGGAGAGCGCCAGCGTGGTGAGCACGGCGATGCCCATGCCCACCATGCCGAACAGGTTGCCCTGGCGCGAGGTGGTCGGGTGGGACAGCCCGCGCAGGGCGAGGATGAAGAGGATGCCCGAGACCAGATAGAGGACGGCGGCGAGATTGGCGTTCATCGCTCTATCCTCACTTCTTCTTTTGATACATGGCGAGCATCCGGCTGGTCACGAGGAACCCGCCGAAGATGTTCACCGATGCAAAGACGAGGGCGATGAAGCCGAAGATGCGCGCCCCCCAGGAATGGCCGGCATCGCCGGCCGTGGACACGCCCACCGCGAGCAGGGCGCCCACCACGATCACCGAGGAGATGGCGTTGGTGACGGACATGAGCGGGGTGTGGAGCGCCGGGGTCACCGACCACACCACATAATAGCCGACGAACACCGCCAGCACGAAGATGGCGAGGCGGAACACGAACGGGTCGATGGCCCCGCCGGTGGCGGCGTGGGCCGCCGCGCCGAGGGCGGTGGCCGCCTGGTCGGCATAGATCTGGGCGGCTTCCGCCGCCTGGCGCGCCACTTCGGCGGCGGCGCGGGCCTGGGAGGCGGCATCCACCGCCGTCTGGGCTGCGATGGGGCTGCTCATTGCACGGCTCCCTCAACCTTGGGGGCGAAATTGGGGTGAACCACCGCGCTGTCGCGGGTGAGAAGGGTGGCTTTCACCAGTTCGTCGTCCCACTTCACGGCAAGGGCCTTGGCCTGCTTGTCGATCATGGTTTCCAGGAAGGCGAACAGGTTCTTGGCATAAAGCTGGGAGGCGGAGGCGGCGATACGGCCGGCCATGTTGAGATGGCCGACGATCTTCACGCCGTTCACCTCGGCGGTCTCGCCGGGCACCGCGCCCTCCACATTGCCGCCGCGCTCCACCGCGAGGTCCACCAGCACCGAACCGGGCTTCATGGATGCCACCATGGCGGCCGAGACCAGCTTGGGCGCCGGACGGCCGGGGATGAGGGCGGTGGTGATGACGATGTCCTGCTTCTTGATGTGCTCGGCGACGAGCGCGGCCTGCTTGGCCTGATACTCGGCCGACATGGGCTTGGCGTAGCCGGCGGCGGTTTCCGCCTGCTTGAACTCCTCGTCTTCCACCGCGATGAACTTGGCGCCGAGGGATTCCACCTGTTCCTTGGCGGCGGGACGCACGTCGGTCGCCGTCACCACCGCGCCGAGGCGGCGGGCGGTGGCGATGGCCTGGAGGCCCGCGACGCCCGCGCCCATGACGAAGCAGCGCGCGGCCGGGACGGTGCCGGCGGCGGTCATCATCATGGGAAGCGCGCGGCCGAACTCGGCCGAGGCGTCAATCACCGCGCGATAGCCCGCAAGGTTTGCCTGGGAGGACAGGACGTCCATCACCTGGGCGCGGGTGATGCGGGGCATCAGCTCCATGGCGAAGGCGGCGATGCCGGCATCGGCCATGGCCTTGAGGGCGGCGTCGTTGCCATAAGGGTCCATGACGCCCAGCACCAGCGCGCCCGCCTTATAATCGGCAAGCTCCGCGCCAGTCGGCCGGCGTACCTTCAGCACCACGTCGGCGCTCGCGAGAGTGTCGCGCGCGGACGGTGCGATGCTGGCACCGGCGGCTTCATAGTCCGCGTCGGTGATGCCCGATTTCAGGCCGGCACCCGATTGCACCACAAACGTGGCGCCAAGGCCCACCAGCCGCTTGACCGTATCCGGGGTCGCAGCGACCCGCGGCTCGCCGAGATCAACCTCGGCGGGTACAGCGATTTTCATTGAAACGTCTCCGAGGCCCTAGGGCGCGATTCAGAGGAGGAAAATCCACATCAGGACCATGAGGATGGCAAGAGCCAGCGTTCCCCATTTGGCGAGATGGGTAAAGAGCGCGTAGGTGCGCGCATGCTCTTCGTAATCGTTGCCTTCGGCGGCGGCGTATTCCAGCGTGCCGTGTTCGGCCATGGCGTCTTCCCCCTAGCATGCGGTAGCTCTGGCCCTTTAGCGGAGAAGGGCAACTGTGGCAACTCGCGCTGGTGTACAATATACCAAATATCGGCAGATTCAACGGTTTTGCACGCGCGAGCACGCATCTTTTTGTTCTTGATTTGTTCCGTGTCGCGCGTAGCATGTGCTCATGGCCTCACCTTACGAAATCAGCACCTTAAACGGCCCACCCCCGCACGCTGGCGCTGCTGCACTGCCGCAAGGGACGGATGTTGCCGCGCCGGTGCTTGTTCCCGGTGGGGCGAAAAAAAAGACGCGCGGCACGCGGATTCTCGGGCGCCTCGCCCAGGATCGGGCCGCGGCGGCGCAGGCGGGGGCGGCGGAAGCAGGGGAGGCTGCCAGCGACGGGGCGTGTGGAACCGGGGTGGAGGCGGAGCGCCGCCGGGGGCGGGGCGCGGTCTCCAATGCGGCGGGTCGCTTCGAACCGGCGGCGCGCATCCTGTTCGACGACGGCTGGCAGAGTCTGGAGGATCTCCCCCCGCTGCGCACCGAAGTCACGGCCGAGCGCGCCCGCACCATCATCACCCGAAATCAGTCGCCGGACATCGGCTTCGACCGGTCGATCAATGCCTATCGGGGCTGCGAGCATGGCTGCATCTATTGCTTCGCCCGCCCCACCCATGCCTATCATGGCCTCTCGGCGGGGCTCGACTTCGAGACCAAGCTGTTCGTGAAGCCCGATGCCCCCGAACTGCTGGCGCGCGAGCTGTCGCATCCTGCCTACAAGCCGCGCACCATCGCGCTCGGCACCAATACCGACCCCTACCAGCCCATCGAGCGGCAATATGAGGTGACGCGGCGCATCCTCGAAGTGATGCGCGATTTCGGCCATCCTGTCGGCATCGTCACCAAATCGGGCCTGATCGCGCGTGATCTCGACATCCTTTCCGACCTCGCCGCGCGCGACCTCGTGAAGGTGGCCCTCTCGGTCACCACGCTGGACCACAAGCTGGCGCGGGCCATGGAGCCTCGCGCCGCCTCGCCCGGCCGCCGGCTGGAGACCATCCGCCGCCTGTCCGAGGCCGGCATACCCACGGCCATCCTGACTGCGCCGCTCATTCCCGCGCTGAACGACATGGAGATCGAGCGGCTGCTGGAGGCGGGCAAGGAAGCCGGCGCCCGCGAGGCCGGCTACGTCACGCTGCGCCTGCCCCTGGAGATCGCAGATCTGTTCAAGGAATGGCTGGTGGCGAACGTGCCGGACAAGGCGCGCCACGTCATGGCGCTGGTCCGGGACATGCACGGGGGCAAGGATTACGATTCCGCCTTCGGCACGCGGGGAAAGGGCATCGGCCCCTATGCCTGGACGCTTGGCCGCCGGTTCGAGATCGCGGCCCGCCGGCTCGGGCTCGCCGGGCGCGGACTGAAACTGACCACCGCCCATTTCCGCCGCTCGGCCCAGGCCGGCGAGCAATTGTCCCTGTTTTGAAGCCGCAGGAGCTGTCGATGTCCGAACCTGTTTCGCAAGAGGGGCCGGCTGCGCTGTCTTCCGGCCTGCGCCTGTCCCTCGTCACGCTCGGCGTGACGGATCTTGCGCGGGCGATCGCATTTTATGAAGCGCTCGGGCTTCGACGCCGGGCGCGGGGCTATGAGGGCGTCGCCTTCTTCGATGCGGGCGGCGCGGTGCTCAGCCTGTTTCCGCGCGGTGACCTCGCCGCCGATGCCGGCATCGCCAACGGGGCCGCATCCGGGTTTGCGGGGCTCGCGCTGGCCTGCAATGTCTCAAGCGAAGCGGAGGTGGACGCCCTGCTGGCGCGTGCGGTGGCGTTCGGCGGAGAATTGGTGAAGGCAGGGCAGACCGTCTTCTGGGGCGGGTATTCCGGCTATTTCCGGGACCTCGAGGGTCATCTGTGGGAAGTCGCCTTCAACCCCTTTGCCCCGTTCGACGCGGCCGGCCATCTGGTCCTGCCGGACTAGAGCCTGATCCGATCAGGTTGAATCAACCTGATCGGTGAATCAGCCTCTAAGCTATTGATAGAGAATGCGTGATCCGATCAGCCTGCGGTGCAGGCTGATCGGCGCATGCTCTAGGCTCAAAACCCAATCAAGTTGTTGAATGGGATCGCCTGCCGTGATTCAAACTCCTAACCGGAGGAGTTTGGTCATGGCAGGCGAATTCTGGCTGAGTGATCTGCAGTGGGCTGCGATTGAACCACACCTTCCGCGTAATCGCCCTGGCGCGCGCCGAGTTGATGACCGCCGCGTCCTAAGCGGTATTA
>JBFMAV010000122.1:0-5495 GCA_040755535.1 Pseudomonadota bacterium
AGCCTGAACCCGATCCCATCCCGAACTCGGCCGTTAAACTCCACAGCGCCAATGGTACTTCGTCTCAAGACGCGGGAGAGTAGGTCGCTGCCAGGCCTGCAAAGGACAGGAATAAGGGAAACAAACCTCATCACGAAACACACAAAAACCCCCGATGCCCAAAACGCACCGGGGGTTTTTGCGTTCTGACGCACCCCGCCCGACCGAGACGAGGCGCGCGCCGTGCGCTATGACGGGGGCATGACCGAGCGCGGCGTCCCCGAGGCCCCCCTGTCCCCACCGTCCGCGGCCTCCGGCCCGGCGCAAGAGCCCGTGCGCGCGGGCTCCGGCTTCTGGCGCACGCAGGAAATGTTCCTGATCCAGGAGGTCGCGCGCCTGATCGGCAAGGGGCTGGACATGGGGACCGTGCTGCGCGAGATGCTGCACCTTCTCTCCGAGCTGCTCGGCCTCAATCGCGGACGCATCGTGCTGAAGGACGAAGAGGGCGAGGGCCACCACATTGCCTTCGCTTATGGCCTCACCCGCGCCGAAATGGCGCGCGGGCGTTACGCACCGGGGGAGGGGATCACCGGGCGGGTGATCGCGGACGGACATCTCGTCATCGTCCAGGACATCGACAAGGAGCCGCTGTTTCTCGCCCGCGCTGTTCCGCGCGCGAGCCTGCCGCCCGGCGTTGTGGCGTTCCTTGCTCTGCCCATCCGCGTCGGACATCGCACGGTGGGCGCGCTCGCCTGCCACCGCATCCGCCATCGCGATCGCCCGCTCGCCGACGATCTGGACATGCTGCGCATCATGGTGACTCTGATCGGCCAGTTGCTGACGCTGAATGCGCAGGTGGTGGAAAAGACCCGGGCGCTGGAGGCGCGCAACGAGATGCTGTCGCGCGCGCTCAGCGCCGACCGCGTACGCTATGGAATCATCGGCTCCGCACCGCCGCTCCTGAAGGCGCTTGCCCAGATCGAGCAGGTGGCCTCCGCCCAGGCCACGGTTCTGCTGCTCGGGGAATCGGGCACGGGCAAGGAATTGTTCGCCCGCGCGCTGCATCTGGCGGGTCCGCGGCGCAACACGCCCTTCATCACGGTGAACTGCGCGGCGATACCGGAGACCTTGTTCGAATCGGAATTGTTTGGCCATGAGCGGGGCGCCTTCACGGGCGCGAACGCAGCGCGGGCGGGCTGGTTCGAGCAGGCGAAAGGCGGCACCATCTTTCTCGACGAGATCGGCGAACTGCCGGCGCCTCTTCAGGCCAAGATGCTGCGCGTGCTGCAGGAAGGCGTGGTGGTGCGGCTCGGCGGCGCGCGGGAGATCAAGGTGGAGACGCGCCTTGTGGCCGCGACCCATCGCGATCTCGCTGGGGAGGTGGCGCGCGGGGTGTTTCGCGAGGATCTCTATTATCGGCTCAACGTCATCCCCATTCACCTGCCCGCCTTGGCCGAGCGGCGCGAGGACATTCCCGACCTGGTGATGCATTTCCTCGCCCGGACCAATCAGGAGAATGGCCGCAGCGTGAACCTCACGGACGCGGCGGTGCGCCATCTCGCCCGCCAACCCTGGCCCGGCAATGTGCGCCAATTGTCCAATTTCATTGCGCGCCTGGTGCTGCTGGCGCCAGGGCCGGTTCTGGATGTGGCGGAGGTCACGGCCGCGCTGCTGAACCCGAGCGGCGAGCGGGGCATCGCCCGCCCGGAGCCGATTGCCCCGGAGCCGGCCTATCGCCCCTATCTGCGGGCATCCTCCCATTCGGAAGGCGAACTCGCCGAGGCCCTGGCGCGGGCGGGGGGGAATAAATCGCGCGCCGCGCAGATTCTGGGGCTCACCGAGCGCCAGTTCGCCTATCGCTTGCGCAAGGCCGCGCGGGCGGGCACGGACGCATAGTCGCGATCGAGTTTTGTCGATCTTGTCGACAATGTCGGCATTGTTGAGGTTGGCTTTGGTGCCGCGCCTGGATGGGTGCCTTTGCAATCCTTGGCGGGCCATGGGTTTTCGGGCCGTTCAGTGGCGGGGCAGGGGATGGCACGCCGCTTGCGATGAGGACGGCACGGGCAGTCCGCCCTCATCACCCGAGGAAAGTCCATGAGCGCCAGCGCCGCCGCATCCACCGTCACCACTTATCTGCGCCCCATCGACCGCGACGGGTTGATGGCGTTCGCCGAAAAGGGCCGCAACAACCCCAATGCGCGGGGCACCAATGTGGTGCGCACGCTCTGCGAGGGGCAATACCGCACCCTCTCTTATGTGGGAGACCACACGCCGGTCGTGGTGGACGAGCCGCTGCACCTGTTCGGCGAAAACACCGCGCCGGCGCCGGGCGAGATCGTGCTCGCGGCGCTGGGCGGATGCCTCGCGGTCGGCATCACGGCGGTCGCGACCTGGAAGCAGGTGCGCCTCTCCCATCTTGAACTGCGGCTTGAAGGCGATATCGGCAATCCCGCCGCCTGGGGCGCGGGCGGGGCGGACAAGCTGCCGCAGGACATGGGCTTCCAGGAGATCCGCGTGTTCGTCACCATCGCGGGCGAGGCGTCCCGTGCGGAGCTGGATGAGATCGTCCAGCACGCCAATTACTTCTCCCCCGTCGCCAACACCATGCGCAATCCCATCGCGTTTAAGATCGCCCTGGCCGATTGACGCCGCCGCCCGGTGACGCGCCGGGCGATGATCCAAGCCGCGCGGGGCGTGATGGCCCCGCGTCTGTCGCCTCCCGGCGCCCTGCGCCGTCCGAAGGAGAGTGAATTGGCTCCCACCGCCGCCTTGCGGGCCGATCCCGCCCCGGATGTCCTCACCGACGCCGCTATCCTCGATGCCACCGCCGCTATTGCCGAAGGCCCGCTGGCCGCGGCCGCCGCGCGCATCGATCATGGGGAATATCCCTTGCCCATCCTGGGCGATCTCGGCGCGGCGGGGGCGCTCGGCGCCCATCTGGAGCGCAATGGCGGGCGGTTCGGCCTTGCCATTTCCGCCATGGAGACCGCGAGCCGGGCCTGCGGGGCCACTGGATTCCTCATGTGGGCGCATGATGTGTGCGGGCTCTATCTGGAGCAGTCCGGCAATCCCGCGCTGATGGGCACCATGCTGGACGACCATGCCGGCGGACGCACCTTCGGCGGCACGGCCTTGTCCAATCCCATGAAGGCCTTTTCCGGCATCGAGCCTCTTCTCCTAAAAGCCCGCAAGGTTCAGGGCGGCTATGCGGTGCGCGGCAGCCTGCCCTGGGTCAGCCATATCGGGCGCGGCCAGCATTGCGGGGCGATCGCCGGGGTGGAAGCCAGCGATGGCGGACTCTCCCACGAGATCATGTTCCTCCTGCGCTGCGACGATCGGGCGGACCTGCGCCCCTGTCCGACCTTCTCGGGCATGGAAGGCACCAGCACCTACGGCATTCGGCTGGACGATTATTTCGTCCCCGAGGCGGACCTCATCGCCGATCCGGCGCGGCCCTTCATCGGCCGCATCAAGGCGGCCTTCATCCTGCTTCAGACCGGCATGGCGCTCGGCGTCTCTGCCGGCGCCATCGCTTCCATGCGGGAGGTCGCTGGCCCCCTCGGGCATGTGAACCAGTTTCTCGACGACCAGCCGGACGATCTGGAGGGCGAGCTGGACGAGATGCGCGCGGCCATTCACGCACTTGCGCAGACCCCCTACGAGACGGACAAAGATTATCTGCTGAGCGTGCTGGATGCGCGCGCCCAAGGCGCGGAGTTCGCGCTGCGCACCACCCAGGCGGCGCTGCTGCACCAGGGCGCGCGGGGCTACCTTGCCTCGGCCGGTCCCCAGCGGCGCATTCGCGAGGCGCATTTCGTCGCCATCGTCACGCCGGCCATCAAGCATCTGCGCTGGGAAATGGCGCGCCTGTCCCGCGAAGTCCTGCCGGCGGCGGGAGGCGTGGCATGAGCACGCCTTCCAGCGTCGCCGCGCTCGCGCCCGCCGATGGCCTTGGCCCCTGGCGCCAATATCTGTGCCGTGCCTGCGGCCTCATCTATGACGAGGGGGAGGGCGATCCCGATGGCGGCCTGCCGCCCGGCACCCGCTTTGAAGATATCCCCGAGGACTGGGAATGCCCCGTCTGCGGGGTGACGAAGGCCGATTTCGAACCCTATGCCGGCCCGCGCACATTCGATCTGCCGCCGCCCGCCACCATGCGGCGCGCCCGCACGCCCGGCATCGTGATCGTCGGCGCCGGCATTGCCGGCTGGAGCGTGGTGGAGGCGTTGCGCGCGCTGGATTCCGGCTGCCCCATCACCCTCGTCACCGCGTGCCGGGGCGATGCCTATCACAAGCCCGAACTCTCCGTGTCCCTCGCGCGCGGCCTCACGGGCGAGCGGCTGGTGCGCGAGAGCGGAGCGCAGAAGGCCGCCCGGCTCGGGGTGCGCCTCCTGAGCGAGACCTTCGCCGTGGGGCTCGACACCAAGCGCCGGCGCCTGCGCACCACGCGCGGCAGCGTGCCCTTTGCCGGCCTCGTTTTGGCCCAGGGCGCCGCGCCCATCCTGCCCGACATTCTGAAGCCGGACCTGTGCTGGCGCATCAATTCCCTGCCGGCCTGGAGCGCCTTTCAGGCGGCGCTCCTCCCAAGCAGCCGGGTGGTGGTGGTGGGCGCGGGGATGGTGGGCTGCGAATTGTCGGATGATCTGGCCCGTGCCGGCCACCAGGTGACCTTGCTGGACAAAGCCGCCCTGCCGCTCGCCGGCCTGCTGCCGCAGGTGGCGGGCCGGCGCCTTGCGGCCGCGCTCGCGGGTGCGGGAATCCGCCTCTTGGGGGGCGTGACCCTCACCGGCCTGGAGCGCACGGAGGGCGAGCTTCGCCTCACCAGCAATGCGGGGGTCTTCGAGGCCGACCATGTGGTGTCCGCCGTCGGGCTTGCCACGGACACGCGCCTCGCCCGCGCGGCGGGGCTGGCCTGCGCGCGCGGCATCGTCGTCGATCCCCAGACGCTGCGCACCAGCGCGCCGGAGGTGTTTGCCCTCGGCGATTGCGTGAGCCTTGAGGGCGCGCCGTGCCGCTTCATCGAGCCGCTGGCCGATCAGGCGCGGGTGATCGCCCATGGCCTGCTCGGCCGCGCCCATGCGCCCTATGCCCATCGCCCGCCCGTCATCCGCCTGAAGACCCGCGCGCTGCCGCTCACCATCGAAGGCGCGGTGCGCAGCGGCGCCGAATGGCGGGTGATCCGGGACGACGCGCAGGCGCTGATCATGGAGCAATGGGACGCGGGCGCGCCCTGCGCCCGCCTTGCGGCCTGAGGGGCGCGGCGGGGCTTGCCAGACGGCGCGTCCCGTTGGATAGGCTCAATCCCCTAGAGCCTGATCCGATCAGGTTGAATCAACCTGATCGGTGAATCAGTCTCTAAACGATTGAAAGAGAATGCGTGATCCGATGAGCCTGCGGTGCAGGCTGATCGGCGCATGCTCTAGAGCCTGATCCGATCAGGTTGAATCAACCTGATCGGTGAATCAGTCTCTAAACTATTGAAAGAGAATGCGTGATCCGATCTGCCTGCGGTGCAG
>JBFMAV010000123.1:0-5374 GCA_040755535.1 Pseudomonadota bacterium
AGCCAGAATTCGCCTGCCATGACCAAACTCCTTCGGTTAGGAGTTTGAATCACGGCAGGCGATCCCATTCAACAACTTGATTGGGTTTTGAGCCTAGAGCATGCGCCGATCAGCCTGCACCGCAGGCTGATCGGATCACGCATTCTCTATCAATAGTTTCGAGACTGATTCACCGATCAGGTTGATTCAACCTGATCGGATCAGGCTCTAGAAGGATCCGACCCATGAGCTGGATGCCCTCCGCCGACCCCGAAGCGGGCGACGCCCAATCCTGCGACGCGCTCGATCTCGTCATCGTTCCCCGCGTGCGCGATCTCGGGGAGGGATTCGCGGTGCGCCGCGCCCTGCCCCACGGCAAGCGGCAGATGGTCGGGCCATTCATCTTCTTCGACCATTTCGGCCCGGTGCAATTCATGGCCGGCCAGGGTCTGGACGTGCGGCCCCATCCCCATATCGGGCTCGCCACCGTCACCTATCTGTTCGACGGGCGCATCACGCATCGCGACAGCGAGGGCAATGCCCTCGACATCACACCCGGCGCCATGAATTTGATGACCGCCGGGCGCGGCATCGCCCATTCGGAACGCTCCCCCGCCGAGGCCCGGCTGGGCGATGCCAAGGGGCGCATGTACGGCCTGCAAAGCTGGATCGCCCTGCCCGCCGCCCATGAGGAGACCGACCCGGGCTTCCAGCATTTCTCCGCCACCGACCTGCCCACCATCACGGATACGGGGGTCACCGCCCGCATCATCGCCGGCAGCGCCTTCGGCGCCCGCTCGCCCGTGGGCATGCTGTCCGACTGGCTGTATGCGGAAGTGACGCTGGCGCCCGGCGCGTCCGCCCCGCTGGATGCCGACACGGAAGAGCGCGCCATCTATGTGGTGGAAGGCGAGGTGGAGATCGCCGACGACACGTTCGAGGCGCCGCGCCTGCTGATCTTCCGGCCCGGCGACCGCATCACGGTGCGCGCCCGCACGGCGAGCCGCCTGATGTTCCTCGGCGGCTCGGCTTTGGAAGGCCCGCGCTATGTGTGGTGGAACTTCGTCTCCTCGCGCCGCGAGCGCATCGAGGAGGCAAAGGAGGCCTGGAAGGCCGGACGCTTTCCCACCGTGCCGGGCGAGGAGGAATTCATCCCCCTCCCGGAATGAAAGCCGGGTCCGCGCGGACCTGACATAGCAAGACCGTCAGAACTTCAGGAAGAACTGCGCCGTGAAGGCGTTCTGTGTCGCCTCGGCCGCGATCTGGCCGTTATAGGCGAGCGAAAGCGAGGCGGCGGCGGAGAGCCCATAAGACAGGCCCGCCTCCAGCAGCAGCGCGTCCTCGGCGATGGGCACGCCGTAAACGGTGAAGGGCGTCGCGCCGTCGGCAAAGCGCATGGTGGCCTGCGGATCTGTGTCGCCAAAGGCATGCTGCCAGCCCACCATGACGCTTGGCGTCAGGCTGCGGCCCATCACGGCGAATGAGGTCGCCGCCCGCAGCCCGAGGCTCGTATAGGTGGTCGCAATGGCAGCGGTGTCCACGTTGAGCGCCGCCGCGCCGCCGCTTTCCTGGAAGGAGGCGCTGCCCACATTCACATAGGCGACGCCGGCATAGGGCGCGAAGGCCAGGGCGCCGACCGCGAAATCAAGCGCCACCTCGCCGAACAGCTGGGTCGTTCCGGTGGTGTAGCCCGCGCTTGCCGTCCCGCCGAAATAGTCGAACGAGACCGAGCGCGCGGTCGCCACATCATGCCAGGAATAGGCCGCCCCGCCGCGCAAGGCGAACGCGCCGAAGCGCGTGCCCGCGTAAAGGCCGAGATCGTAATTGTCCATGGAGCCGGTAGAGGCGCGCGGCGCCACGTCGAACTGGGACTGGGAGAAGCCCGCGAACAGGCCCGCGCGGCTTGAGGCGCCCAGCGCCACGTCGGCGCCGATCAGGAAGCCGCCCACCGAATTGGTGACCGAAGCCGCATTGCCATTGCTCTGGCTATCGCCCCATCCGCCATAGCCCTGCGCCCACAAGGTGGGCGTGAGGCCGCCGCCGAGGGTGGCGGTCATGGGTCCGCCGGCCGCATAGCCGAGCGGCGCGGCGGCGGGCGCCGGGTCTGCCTGGCGCAGGCGCGCGCCGACGGCGTCGCGCACATAGATGGACTGCTGCTGGAGCACAGTGCCCGCCGACCCATAGACCTCGCCGGAGAGCAGGTCGAAGGCAGCTTGCGCCCGCGCGGCGGAAAGCTGAAGCACCGCGTCGTGAATCTCGTTGGAGAGGCCCAGAGCCTCCACGGCGACGGCGACCTGCTGCTGGTTCACGGTCGCCGCCACATCGGCGAAGGAGCGGGAGTTGCGCGACACGTCCAGTGTGAGCCCGTTGGAGCCATAGGCGACGCTGGTATCGAGGAAGGCCGAGGTGAAATTGGTGTTCACCGTGCCGAACGTCCCGTCGACCCCGCCCTGCGCCGCCAGCAGCGCATAGTCATCACCGGGAAGATAGATGCCCGGCGCCGCCACGATCTGGAGCGTGGAGCCGGAAATGGTGGCGGTGCCGCCGACCGCGATCAGGTCCTGGGCCCCGTTCGCCGTGATGTTGGCGACATAGGTGGCGCCCGGCGCCAAGGTCGCGTTGCCCGTTACGGTCAGCGTCGCGATGCCCGGACCGGGAGAGACCGCGCCACCGGATGCGACACTGAGGCCCGCCATGGTGCCGGAGCCGGTCAGCGTCGTGCCCGCCTGCGCATTGACCGTGGAACGCGTGAGCGTGCCTTCCAGGGCGAGGGTGCCGCCCGTCAGCGTGGTCGGCCCCGCATAGGTGAGCGTTCCGCCGAGCACCTGGTTGCCGCCCGCGAGGGTCAGACCGCCCGTGCCGGTGATGCCGCCGGCAAAGGCCCCTGAGGCATTGGTGAGGGTCAAGGTCTGCGCGCCGAGCGCGACCGTGCCCGTCCCGTTGAGGGCGGTGACGGAGGCGCCCTGATTGGTGCCCGAAATATCCAGTGTGGCGCTGCCCCCGAGCAGCGTGACGCCGCTGGAACTGGCGATATTGCCCGTGCCGCTGAGCGCGAGCGTGCCGGCGCCGATCTGGGTGGCCCCGCTATAGGTGGACGGCGCGGTGAGGGTCAGCGTGCCCTCCCCCGCCTTCACCAGTCCCGCGCTGCCCGAGACGCCGCCGTCGATGACCAAGGCGGAGCCCGTGCGGGTGTCGATCACGCCCGCGCCGGCGAGGACGACGCCGCTGTCCAGCCGGTTGGGCGACGCCGCATCGCCCTGGGACACCAGCGTGCCGCCAAGCGTGACAGGCCCGGAGACGCTGGCATTGCCCGACAGGCCGAGCACCGCGCCGCTGGCGACGCTCACCGGGGCCGAGAGCCCGGCATCCGGGGCGAGAACCAGCGCGCCCTGCGCCACGCTCACGGCGCCCGCGCTGTTGGTGTCATTGGCGAGCGAGAGGGTGCCCGCGCCGGTCTTGGTGAGGGTCTGCGGGCCGGAGAGAGAGCCGGTGGCGGACAGGGTCGCGCCCGGAGCCACCGTCACGGTGGCCGGGCCGGTGAGCGCAAGCGCCCCCGACACGGTGCTGTCGCCGATGGCCGAGAGCGTTCCGCCGAGAGAGAGCGTGCCGCCCGCGCTGGCGCCGCTGGAAAGCACCAGGCTTGCGCCCGGCTGCACGGCGAGCGGACCCGAGACGGCCGCGCCGCTGCCAATGACAAGCGCGCCGCTGGAGGTGGTGATGAGACCGGAGGCGCTGCTGCCCCCGGCGAGTACCAGGTCGCCGGTGCCGGTCTTGGTCAGGCTTCCGCTGCCCGTCAGCGGTCCGGCAAGGGTGAGCGCGCCGCCTTGGGATTGCGCGGTTGCGGCGCCGGTGAGGTCGACCGCGCCAAGGGTCGCGCCGCCTTGGGCGCTCACGCTGCCGGCCAGGGTCAAGGCCCCCGCAACGCTGCTGCCCGACTGGAGCGCCAGCACGGTGCCGCCATCCACCTGAACCGGACCCGCGACGGTCGCGCCCGCCCCGACGCCAAGGGTTCCCCCGGCGATTTCGATGAGCCCGGACGCGGTGCTGCCGCCCGCCAGGATCACCGTGCCGGCGCCGCTGGTCACCATCCCGCCTGAACCTGTGACCGGGGCGGTGACGGTGAGCGTCGCGCCGTTCTGGACGGACACCGTGCCGGTGCTCGGAAGGACGAGGGTCGCAAGGCTGCTCTCGCCGGAGCCCGCGACGGTGAGCGCGCCCGACAGAGCGAGCGTGCCGCCGAGCGCGTTGCCGCCGCCAAGGCCCAACGTCGCGCCGGCATCCACCTGCACGGGGCCGGAGATCGCGCTGCCCTTGCCGAGGCTCAGCAGGCCTTCCGCCACGGTGATGAGGCCGGTGGCGGTGCTGCCGCCCGTCAAGGTGAGGGTGCCGGCGCCGCTCTTGGTCAGCGCGCCGCTGCCCGAGAGCGGTCCGGAGACCAAGAGATCGGACCCGCTCTGCGTGTTGATGAGGCCGGTGCCGGCCAGGGTGACGGGGCCTGTCAGGCTGTTGCTCGCGCCCGTGGCCAGGGTTCCCGCGAGGAAGAGCGCGCCCGACACCGTCGAGCCGCCCGAGAGGGACAGCGTGCCATCGCTCGCGATCGCGACGGGGGCCGTCCAGCCGAGGCCAGACGCAAATTGCAGATCGCCGCGCGTGACGACGAGGTTGGTCGCGCCCGCGCCGGACCCGGTGAGGCTCCAGGTGGCCGCGCCCACTTTTTCGAGCGTGCCGAAGCCGGAAAACTGGCCCGAGGTCGAAAGCGCGGAGATATCGAAGCTGGACGCCGCGCCCGAGGGGCCGCCGAGGCGCAGCGTGTCGCCGGCCCCCGCGCCCTGCACGCTGCCGGACACGCTCGCGCCCGGCTGCAGCTCAAGAACGTTCACCCCGCCCGTAAAGGCGATGGCGGCCGACTGGGTGCTGCCGTTCCAGGTGGTGCCGCCGATGATCTGGGCCGTGGAGGTGAGGATCAAGGTGAGGCTCTGCCCCGTCACGCCGACGCCGCCGAAGGCATCGGTGCCGGGCGTGCCGCCCGTGCCGGTGGGCGATCCCGCCCCCGCCTGCCCGGCCGTTCCGCCCTGGATGCGTCCGCTGATGGTCGCCGTCACGCCCGACGTGGCCGAGAAGGCGAGGCCGACGCCGCCGGAGCCGGAATCGCCGCCATATCCGGTTTCGCTCCAGCTGCCATAGCCGCCGCCGCCACCCGTGCCGCCGACGAAAATGCTGTTGAGTGTGTAGGCGGTGCCGGTCAGCACCGCGCCATAGCCGCCCGCGCCGGCGCCCCCGCCATTGCTGCCGCCGTCGCTCCCGCCATAGCCGCCATTGCCGCCCCAGAGCGTGCCGGTGGGCGTCGCCGCGCCCACATAGCCATGGGCGCCGCCGCCGCCCGCGCCCGCGCCGT
>JBFMAV010000124.1:0-5236 GCA_040755535.1 Pseudomonadota bacterium
GGCTTTCTTCTATGCTCCCGGACGTCGAAGCTTGCTTTCGGCAATCGGACGATCCCTGCGGGAGAGACCGGCTGTCCCATGGGGGATGAGGCCGGCGCCGAAGGCGCAACCGCCCCGGAACCGCTCAGGCAAAAGGGCCGCAGGGTGACGAACCTCTGGAAAGCAGCGTCAGGCCCAGCCTGACGCTCACCGAAGGAGTAAGCCGGCCGCGCCCATTTGCGCGCGCCGTGTGAAATCTCTCAGGTTCCGGTGACAGAGGGGGCGCCCCCCGGGCCGAGAGGCCCGGTCCCTGTGGCGCGCCTTGGATGTCCCGGAATGACCGACCCCACCCTTCCCTCACTGCGCACCGCGCTGCACGACGCCCATGTGGCTCTTGGCGCGCGCATGGTCCCGTTCGCCGGCTACGACATGCCGGTCCAATATGCCGACGGCATCCTGTCCGAGCACAATTGGACCCGCACCCATGCGGGGCTGTTCGACGTCTCGCATATGGGACAGGCCCTGCTGATCGGGCCCAGCCACAGCGTCGTCGCGGCGGCGCTGGAGACGCTCGTTCCCGCCGATATCCTCAATCTCAAGCTCGGCCAGCAGCGCTACACGCAGTTGCTCAATTCCGAGGGCGGGATCATCGATGACCTGATGGTCACCCGCCCCCTCGATCCCGGTCTCGAGGGGACGCTGTTCCTGGTGGTGAACGCGGCGCGCAAGGCGGTGGACTATGCCCATATGATGGAGCGCCTGCCCGGCGGCATCCGCCTCGTGCCCAAGGACGAACTGGCCTTGATCGCCCTTCAGGGCCCGGAAGCGGCGGAGGTGATCGCGCCCCACGCCCCGGAAGCCGCCGCGCTCGGCTTCATGTCGGCCACATCCTCCACCCTCGACGATGTGCCCTGCCACATCTCGCGCTCCGGCTATACCGGCGAGGACGGGTTCGAAATTTCCGTCGCCGCGGACGCGGTGGAGAAGGTCTGGAGCCATCTTTTGTCCGATGCGCGGGTGAAGCCCATCGGTCTTGGGGCGCGCGACAGCCTCCGCCTGGAAGCAGGTCTCTGCCTGTACGGGCACGACATCGACACCACCACCTCGCCCATCGAGGCGCAACTTGCCTGGTCCATTCAGAAGCGGCGTCGCGAGGCCGGGGGGTTTCCCGGCGCCGCGCGCATCCAGCGGGAACTGGCGCAGGGCCCGACGCGGGTGCGCGTGGGCCTGAAGCCCGAGGGCCGCGCCCCGGCGCGCGAGGGGGTGGAAATTCTTCACGACGGCGCCGTCGTGGGGCAGATCACCTCGGGCGGCTTCGGCCCCACCGTGGGCGGCCCCATCGCCATGGGCTATGTGCCCCCCCATCTGGCGGAGCCCGGCACGGCCCTTGATCTTCTGGTGCGGGGCAAGCCGCTCCCCGCCCGCGTCTGTCACGTTCCGTTCGTCGCCCCGCGCTACGCCCGCAAATCCTGAGAAAAGGAAAGATCATGAGCGAGATCCGCTATTCCAAGGACCATGAATATGTGCGCGTCGAGGGCGACGTGGCCGTGATCGGCATCTCCTCCTATGCGCAGGAGAAGCTGGGCGACGTGGTGTTTGTGGAACTGCCCGCCATCGGCGCCAGCATCGAGCAGCACAAGGAAGCGGCGGTGGTGGAAAGCGTGAAGGCCGCGAGCGAGGTCTATGCGCCCGTGTCCGGCGAAGTGGTCGAGGTCAATGAGGCACTGGAGGCCAATCCCGCCCTCGCCAATGAGGCGCCGGAAGGCGAAGGCTGGTTCCTGAAGCTGCGCATGTCCGACCCCGGCCAGTTGGCGGATCTGATGGGCGCCGACGCCTACCAGGACTTCCTGAAGACCCTCGGCTGAACCCGGAGCCTGCGCCATGGACCATGTCTACCGCGCCACCATCCGCTGGGAGCGGGGCGACGCCGCCTTCACCGACGGACGCTACAGCCGCGCCCATGTCTTGGCCTTTGACGGGCTGAGCGTTCCCGGCTCCTCCTCGCCGTTCAGCGTGCGCGTGCCGCTCTCGCGCGAGGACGCGGTGGACCCCGAAGAGGGGCTGGTGGCGGCCGCCGCCAGCTGCCACATGCTGTTCTTCCTGGATTTCGCCCGCCGCGCCGGCTTCACCGTCGACCGCTACGAGGATCCCGCCACGGGGGAGATGGCGCCCAATGAAGCCGGCAAACTTTATGTCGCCCGCGTGACGCTGAACCCCGCCGTCACCTTCTCCGGCGCCAAGACGCCCTCGGCCGAAGACTATGAGACGCTGCATCACCGCGCCCATGAGGAGTGCTATATCGGGCACTCGATCCGGGCGGAGATGGTGATACGGCCCACCTTTTCCCTGACCTGACCGGACCAGCCGCATCATGCGCTATCTGCCTTTGACCCCAGACGACCGGGCCGAGATGCTCGCGCGCATCGGCGCGCCGTCGCTGGACGCCCTGTTCGCCGATATTCCGGCTGACAAGCGGCTCTCTGCCCTTCCCGATCTGCCGCGCCGCAAGAGCGAGATGGAGGTGGAGCGCACGCTGGCGCGCCTCGCCGCCCGCAATGTGCCGGCGGGGTCCGTCCCGTTCTTCGTGGGCGCCGGGGCCTATCGCCATCATGTGCCGGCCACGGTGGATCACCTGATACAGCGCTCCGAATTCCTGACCTCCTACACGCCCTACCAGCCCGAAATCGCCCAGGGCACGCTGCAATATCTGTTCGAGTTCCAGACCCAGGTGGCCGAACTCACCGCCATGGAAGTGGCCAACGCCTCCATGTATGACGGCTCCACCGCCGCCGCCGAGGCCGTGCTCATGGCCCACCGCGTGACCAAGCGCGACAAGGCGGTGCTGGCCGGCAATCTCCACCCCCATTATCGCGAGACCATCGCGACCGTCTGCGCCCATGCGGACCAGCCGCTCGTGAGCCTGCCGCCGGCCCCGCAGGGCGGCGACGACGTGCTCTCCGCCATCGACAACACGGTCTCCTGCGTCGTCGTGCAGAGCCCGGACGTGTTCGGCAACCTCGTGGACCTGAAGCCCATCGCCGAGAAGGCCCATGCGGCGGGGGCGCTGCTGGTGGCGGTGTTCACCGAGGCGGTGTCACTCGGCCTCGTGGAGCCGCCGGGCGCGCAGGGCGCGGATATCGTGGTGGGCGAAGGTCAATCCATTGGCAACGCGCTGAATTTCGGCGGTCCCTATGTGGGTTTGTTCGCCACGCGGCAGAAATTCGTGCGCCAGATGCCGGGCCGCCTTGCCGGCGAGACCGTGGATGCGGAAGGGCGCCGGGGCTTCGTGCTGACCCTCTCGACCCGCGAGCAGCATATCCGCCGCGAGAAGGCGACCTCGAACATCTGCACCAATTCGGGCCTGTGCGCGCTGGCCTTCACCATCCATTTGACGCTGCTGGGGGAAGCGGGACTGACCCGGCTCGCCCGCATCAATCATGCGGCGGCCTGCGACCTGGCGGACAAGCTCGCGGCGCTGGATGGGGTGGCGGTGCTGAATTCCAGCTTTTTCAATGAGTTCACAATTCGCGTACCGGGCAAGGCGGCGGATGTGGTCGAGGCGTTGGCGGCGAAGGGAATCCTTGGCGGCGTCCCCTATTCCCGTCTGGCGCCAGGAGCCGGGCTGGACGATCTGATTCTCGTCGCGGCCACCGAAACGACGACCGGGGAAGACCGCGCGGCCTATGCGGCGGCGCTGAAGGAGGTGCTGGCATGAATCGCGAAGGACGTGGCGCCACGACGCCCCAGGCCATGAGCGCCTCCGCAACCCCTTCCACTTTCACGGGAAACCGGGCGCTGGACCTGGAGGAAGGCCTGATCTTCGAGATCGGCCGGACTGAGGTGACGGGCGTCGATCTGGACGAGCCGGAGACCTTCTCGCCCCGCCTCGGCGGGCTGGAGCGGACCGCGCCCCTCGCTTTGCCCGGCCTCGCGGAGCCGGAAACAATGCGCCATTATGTCCGCCTTTCGCGGATGAATTACGGAATTGATAGCGGGTTATTCCCGCTTGGTTCCTGCACCATGAAGCACAATCCGCGCCTCAATGAGCGCATGGCGCGCCTGGCGGGTTTCGCTGACGTCCACCCCCTCCAGCCCCTCTCCACGGTCCAGGGCGCGCTTGGCGTGATCGCCGAGCTGAACCGCTGGCTGCTGGAGCTGACCGGCATGGCGGCGGTGGCCTTCACCCCCAAGGCGGGCGCCCATGGCGAATTGTGCGGGATGATGGCCATCAAGTCGGCCCTCGCCGCGCGGGGCGAGCCGCGGAGCATCGTGCTGGTGCCCGAGAGCGCCCACGGCACCAATCCGGCCACCGCCGCGTTGCTGGGCTATGAGGTGAAGTCCATTCCCGCGCGGGCGGACGGCACGGTGGACCCTGAGGCGGTGAAGGCGGCCCTATCGCCCGAGGTGGCCGCCCTCATGCTGACCAATCCCAATACCTGCGGCCTGTTCGAGCGCGACGTGGTGGAGATTGCCGCGGCGGTGCATGCGGCGGGCGCCTATTTCTATGCGGATGGCGCGAACTTCAATGCCATCCTCGGCAAGGTGCGGATCGGCGATCTCGGCGTCGATGCCATGCATATCAATCTGCACAAGACCTTCTCCACGCCCCATGGCGGCGGCGGGCCGGGCGCGGGGCCGGTGGTGCTCTCGCCGGCCCTTGCCCCCTTCGCCCCCCTCCCCGCTTTGGTGCAGGAAGGCGACACCCTGCGCCTCAAGGAGCAGGACGAGGGCGGCACGGCGCTCGGCCGCATGAGCGCCTTCCACGGTCAGATGGGCATGTTCGTGCGCGCCCTGTCCTGGATGCTGTCCCATGGCGCGGACGGCATGCGGCAGGCGTCCGAGGATGCGGTTTTGTCGGCTAACTATATCCGCGCCTGCCTCATGGATCTCATGAGCGCGCCGTTCGCCGAACGGCCCGCCATGCATGAGGCGCTGTTCGACGATTCCTGGCTGGAGGGCACGGGTCTCACCACGCTCGACATCGCCAAGGCGATGATCGACGAGGGCTACCACCCCATGACGGTCTATTTCCCGCTGGTGGTGCATGGCGCCATGCTGATCGAGCCGACGGAAAGCGAGAGCAAGGCCTCGCTCGACTTGTTCATCGGCGCGCTGCGCGACCTCGCCATGGCGGCCAAGGCGGGCGACACCGCCCGCTTCCAGGGGGCGCCTTATTATGCGCCGCGCCGCCGGCTGGACGAGACGCGGGCCGCCCGCGCGCCCATCCTGCGTTGGACGCCGCCCGCGCCGGTGCCGC
>JBFMAV010000125.1:0-5107 GCA_040755535.1 Pseudomonadota bacterium
AGGGCGCAGACTTGACGGGCGGACCGCACCTCGCGCAGCCGAAATCTGATGGAATCGCCCGCCGAGGCGAGGGCGCGGCAGGAAGCGTGAGCGCCGTGCTTAAGCCTGCAGTGCATTCCACCCCTCAGGAGATGTTCGGGTTAGGATGCGGCGGCGCGGAACGGCGCCGCCGGCCATCACCTGCGGGCGCCTCGTGCGACGGGATGTGGTTGGCTGATCAGGGAGCGTGCTCAAACCGTTTCATCCGCGCCTGACCCTCAGGGTGGATGCGCCAGTGGCGCTGTCATGTTCGGCTGGGCGGCGCCCCCGGCCGCAGGCAGACCGGACGAAGGTCTATGCCCAAGACAACAAAAAACCCGGCGTGAAGCGCCGGGTTCTTGAACTCAAGGACGACGAAGGCGTGCGTCAGGCGCTCAGCTTGCGCAACTGCGCGGCAAGGCGCGAGACCTTGCGGGAGGCGGTGTTCTTGTGGATCACGCCCTTGGTCACGGCGCGCATCAGCTCCGGCTCTGCCGCCTGGAACGCGGCGGCCGCAGCGGTCGCGTCACCAGACGCCAGCGCGTCGTCGAACTTGCGCAGATAGGTGCGCACACGGGAGCGGCGCGAGCGATTGATCTCCGTCCGACGCGCGATCTTGCGCGCGGCCTTCTTAGCGGAGGGCGTATTGGCCATCGGCCGTCCTCTATCCCTTGTCGCGCGCAGTCGCCTCGGCGGATGCCTTCGAACGGGCTGCGCAGCTGTAAAATGAAAGCCAGTGCCGGCGACTGGGCCGCCAGCGAAGTAGCGGGGCTTATAAGGTTGAGAGGGCCGCGCGTCAACTCCCAGAAGGCGGAAACCCTCATCGTGGGGTGCAAGTCTGCATTGCGACGCCGTGGTCTCTGGACGCGCGCCCCTCGCCTCACGTATGGCTCTCCTTATATAAGTGAAACGCGCGCGAGTGCGTTGCGATGAGCCTGAATGCAAGGGAATAGGCATGAGCGAAGTGGCGGTGGCCGACCGGCCGGTGACCGATAGTCTCGTGACCGTCTTCGGAGGGTCGGGCTTTCTGGGGCGCTATGTGGTGCGCGCCTTGGCCAAGCGCGGCTATCGGGTGCGTGTCGCCGTGCGCCGGCCCGATCTTGCTGGCTTCCTTCTGCCGCTCGGTTATGTGGGCCAGATCCAGCTCACCCAGGCGAATGTGCGTTTTCCCGATTCGGTGATGGCGGCGGCGGAAGGCGCGAGCTGCGTCATCAACCTCGTCGGCATTCTCGCACCGGGCGGGCGACAGTCCTTTGACGCGGTCCATGCTTTCGGCGCCAAGGCGATTGCCGGTGCCGCAGCTGCGAATGGCGCCGGCTTGGTTCACGTGTCCGCCATCGGCGCGGATGCGGCCTCGTCCATCGGCTATGCGCGCTCGAAGGGCGAAGGCGAGGCGGCGGCCCGCGCGGCGGTGCCCGGCTGCGTGGTGCTGCGTCCCTCCATCGTGTTTGGTCCGGAAGACGAGTTCTTTAACCGCTTCGCGGGCATGGCGCGGATGTCGCCGGCGCTGCCGTTGATCGGTGGCGGGAAGACGCGCTTTCAGCCCGTGTTCGTCGCGGATGTCGCGGCGGCAGTCGAACGCAGCGTCGACGGCAAGGCGAAGGCGGGCAGCGTCTATGAACTGGGCGGCCCCGAGGTGCGGACCTTCCGCGAATTGATGGAGCTGATGCTCCACGAGATCGGCGCGCGCCGCGTGCTCGTGGACCTTCCCTTCGGCTTCGCCGACCTGCAGGCGCGGGTGCTCGAAAAGCTCCCTGGCGCGTTGCTGACGCGCGATCAGGTGGCGATGCTGCGTCACGACAATGTGGTGAGCGAAGGCGCCATCAGCGACGGGCGCACCCTCGCGGGCCTCGGCATCGCGCCGGCGGCGCTCGCCAGCGTTCTGCCGGGCTATCTTTGGCGATTCCGCAAAGCGGGCCAATTCACCCGGGTGGAGACCTGAGGTCGCCGCCCGCGCGGCGTCCGGCGGTTCAGGGTCGGGCGTCCTCACCTCGATGGAGCGGGGGCGGCGGTGCGCCGCGATATCATGAGCCTTGAGATCAAGATTTGCGGGATCAACTCCCGCGACGCCTTGGAGAGCGCCATCGCTGCCGGGGCGGATATGGTTGGCTTCGTCTCTTTCCCCAAAAGTCCGCGCCATCTCGAGCATCTGCCCATGCGCGATCTCGCCGAAGCGGCGCGTGGTCGGGTGCGCAGGGTGCTGCTGAGTGTCGATGCGAGTAATGAGGACCTTCGCACCCTGATCGCTGCTGTGCAGCCGGATCTGCTTCAATTGCACGGGCATGAGACGCCCGAGCGGGTGGTGCAGGTGCGGACGTTTTCTGGCTTGCCGGTGATGAAGGCCATTCCGATCCGCACGCGCGATGATCTTGCCCGCGTTGCTGATTTTGCCGCTGTAAGCGATCGTCTTTTGTTCGATGCCAAGCCCGATCCTGGCGACCAACTGCCGGGTGGGAACGGGCGGACCTTCGACTGGGACCTGCTGCGCGCTCTTGACCCTGGGCGCCCGATCATGCTTTCGGGTGGCCTCGATCCAGACAACGTGCCGCAGGCGCTCGCGCGCATCCGGGTTGCGGGGGTGGACGTATCTTCGGGGGTGGAAACCGCGCCGGGTGTGAAATCGGCGGAAAAAATCGCCGCCTTCGTGCGCGCGGCCCGGTCGGCAGAACGCGATGTCGCGTCCTGAATTTCCTTAGTTTCGTCGGAAGGCAGTCAGCCGTGAACGTCCTCAATTCCTACCGCACGGGCCCAGACGAGCGCGGCCATTTCGGCATCCATGGCGGGCGGTTCGTCGCCGAGACGTTGATGCCCAATATCCTGGCGCTGGACGAAGCCTATCGCGTGGCGCGGGCCGATCCCGCTTTCCAGGCGGAAATGGACGGTTATCTCGCCCATTATGTGGGTCGGCCCTCGCCGATCTATTTCGCCGAACGCCTCACCGAGCATCTGGGCGGCGCCAAGATCTACTTGAAGCGTGAGGAGCTGAACCATACCGGCTCCCACAAGGTGAACAATGTGCTCGGGCAGATTTTGCTCGCGCGCCGCATGGGCAAGAAGCGGATCATCGCCGAGACCGGCGCCGGCCAGCATGGGGTGGCCACCGCAACCCTCTGCGCGCGCTTTGGCCTGGAATGCGTGGTCTATATGGGTGCCGTCGATGTGGAGCGTCAGAAGCCCAACGTGTTCCGCATGAACATGCTGGGCGCGAGCGTGGTGCCGGTGACGTCCGGCTCGCGCACGCTCAAGGACGCCATGAACGAGGCGCTGCGCGACTGGGTCACGAACGTCGACGACACCTTCTATTGCATCGGCACCGTAGCGGGGCCGCACCCCTATCCCGCAATGGTGCGCGACTTCCAGTCCATCATCGGGCGCGAGACGCGTGCCCAGCTGATGGAAATGGAGGGGCGCGGCCCCGACAGTCTGATCGCCGCCGTGGGCGGGGGGTCGAACGCCATCGGCCTGTTCCACGAATTCCTGGATGATCCCGATGTGGAGATCTTCGGGGTCGAGGCGGCCGGCCATGGCATTTCCAGCGGGCAGCATGCGGCGTCCATCACGGGCGGCAAGCCCGGCGTCCTGCATGGCAACCGCACCTATCTGCTGATGGATGGCGACGGCCAGATCGCCGAGGCCCATTCCATCTCGGCCGGCCTCGACTATCCCGGCATCGGTCCGGAGCATTCCTATCTGCATGATGTGAAACGGGTGACCTATCTGCCCTGCACCGATTCCGAGGCGCTGGCGGGGTTCCAACTGCTCGCGAAGCTGGAAGGCATCATTCCCGCGCTGGAATGTGCCCACGCCATCGGTAAAGTGATGGAGATCGCGCCCACCAAGGCGAAGGACCACCTCATGGTGGTCAATCTTTCCGGGCGCGGCGACAAGGACATCTTCACCGTGGCGGAACATCTCGGGGGGCAGGTATGAGGAAGATGATGGCGGGGGCCGCGTTCCTTGCGGCGGTGGCCCCGGTGGCGATCGCGCCCGCAGTGGCGGATCCGGCTTGGCTCAAGCTTTCATATGGTGGCGTCCTGACCGATCCCGCTGGCGCATTCGTCAATGTCCAGGTGGCGAATGCGGGCACCATCATGGTGAGCCAGATCGTGGTATCGTGCGACTTCTTCTCGAAAAAGAAGAAGATTGGTACGTCTTCAACGACGTTATTCTCCTCGTTCCCGGGCATCACCGGCCAGGATCAGGTTCGCCTCATCGGCGCCACCTCGGCCACCAGCGCCACCTGCGCCATCACGTCCCCTTCCAGCTGAGGGCGCGGGCGAAAGCCCCGCCTCTAGGTGCCATGACCTCGCCTCACCCCACCCGCATCGCCACCCGCTTCGCTTCGCTCGCCGCCGAGGGGCGGCCGGGGCTCGTCACCTTCATCACCGCCGGGGACCCGGATGGCGCGACCTCGCTCGACATCCTCAAGGCCCTGCCGGGCGCGGGGGCGGATCTGATCGAGGTGGGCGTGCCCTTCACCGATCCCATGGCGGACGGTCCGGCCATCCAGGCGGCGGGGCTCCGGGCGCTGAAAGCCGGGCAGACCCTGGCCAAGACCCTCGCCATGGTGTCCGCCTTCCGGGCGGGCGATGATCGCACGCCGATCATTCTGATGGGCTATTACAATCCCATCTATGTCTATGGCGTGGACCGTTTCCTGGTCGACGCCCGGGCTGCGGGCGTGGACGGCCTCATCATCGTCGATCTGCCGCCGGAAGAGGACGAGGAATTGTGCCTGCCGGCTTTGAAGGCCGGGCTCGACTTCATCCGCCTCGCCACGCCCACCACCGATGAGAAGCGCCTGCCGGCGGTGCTGCGACACACGGCGGGCTTTGTCTATTATGTGTCCATCACCGGCATTACCGGCGCCGCGACGCCCGATGCCGCGCGCGTCTCCCAGGCGGTGGCGCGCATCAAGCAGCATACCGACCTGCCGGTGGCCGTGGGCTTCGGCGTGAAGACGCCGGAACAGGCGGCGGCCATCGCCGCCGGGGCGGATGCCGTGGTGGTCGGCTCCGCGCTTGTGGAAGCGGTGCGTGCTTCGCTCGACGACAGCGGCGCGGCGACGCCCCGCACCGTGGCCGGCGTG
>JBFMAV010000126.1:0-5093 GCA_040755535.1 Pseudomonadota bacterium
CTGGCCCCCGACCCCTGCCCCTGGACAGATCAACGGCGGCGGCGGCGGCGGCGGCAGCTTCGGCGGCGGTGGCGGCGGCGGCGGGGCAGGGCTTGTGATAACCACGAGCCTGTCATCCGCTACGATCACGAACACGATTGCCGGCGGTGCGGGTGGCGGTGGCGGCGGCGGTGGTACCTCATCGATGGGAACCGCCATAAACGGCTCAGATGGCGGCAATGGCGGAACCGGGCTGTTGCTGAACAATCTGGGGACTTCGAGCATTACCGTGACGGATGGCATTGTCGGCGGCGGCGGCGGCGGTGGCGGCAATGGTGGGCCGGTCGGCGGCGATGGCGGAAACGGCGCGCGCGGCATTTCGGTTGAGAATAATTTCGGGCGCGTGTCCTTGACGATTTCAGGCAGTGTCTCGGGCGGCGATGGTGGCGCGGCGGGAACTGGTGCCAGTCCCGGCACCGCAGGCGCCGGTGGCGTGGGGATTTCCGGCGGCAATCTGGCCGTCACGGTGACGGCGACCGGCGTGGTCGAAGGCGGTCGTGTCGGCGGCTCCACGCGCGCCCTGGCGATTGATTTCACGAGCGGCAGCAACGTCCTCACGCTGGAGACGGACTCACGACTTAACGGCGGGATCGGCGTGTCCGGTGTCTCCACCTCGCTCGAATTCGCGCAGAACACGGACTATACGCTCTCGAGCGTCATCAGCGGAAACGGAACCATAACGAAGACCGGAACGGGCGTGCTCACGCTCGCCGCCTCCAACACGTTTTCCGGCGCCTACGTCTTGAATGCCGGGACATTGAGCGTCTCGTCCACCAGCAGCCTGTCTTCGGCTTCCCGAATCCGGATCGAGGGCGGGACGCTCCGGTCTTCGGGAAACATCGCCTATAGCGGACCGGTCTCTCTCCGGGCGGGCTCAACCAGCACCATCTCCGTGACCTCCTCCGTGCTGACACTGACCGGATCCGTCTCCGGCGGCGGCCTCACGAAGAGCGGAGCCGGGAATTTGACCCTGTCCGCGACCAATACCTACACCGGCGACACGACCATCACTGGCGGCAACGTATCTGTCTCGAACACGGCTCAATTGGGATCGGCAAGCAACGCCATCATCCTGGACGGGGGAACCCTCACTCTCAGCGGGGCGTCGCAGGTCTCGTCGCGCACGATGGAGGTGGGCGCGGGGAACGGGGCCCTCAATCTTGGTACAGGCGCATCCTGGACCTTTTCCGGGTCCTTGACCGGCAGCGGCCGACTCTCAAAGTTGGGTACGGGAACGCTCGCAATGTCCGGCGACCTTTCCACCTTCACGGGTGGATTGGTAACGTTTGGCGGCGCCCTCTCTCTCCAAGGCACTGCAAGCTTCGCGACCGCGTCTTCCGTCACCGTTAATGGCGGTTTCGACATATCCGCGATCACGGCGGCTGACACGTCGATCAAGAATCTGACGGGCAATTCGTTTGGATTTCTAACGCTGGGAGCGAAGGATCTGACGATCGCCCAGACCGGGGCCGGAACCTATATCGGCCAGTTCAACGGGTCGGGAGACATCACCAAGGAAGGAACCGGGACGCTTACTCTGCAGGGAACGAGCACGACCTATACGGGGGCCTTCAGAGTGGCCGAGGGCGCGCTCGAAATGTCAAAGCCGAGTGCGTCCATCACGCCCACCCTGGGCGGCTCCCTCGAGGTGGCGAATGGCGCCAGCTTGATCGCGTCGGGCGGCAGGGTCGTCGGTGCGGTGACCGTGCGCGACGGGGGAACGCTCTCAAGCGGGCAGAGTTCGGGCGGTCTTTCGGCAGGCTCCCTGCTGCTGGAGAGCGGCGCCATCACCGCCGTCAATCTCTCCAATCCTCTCGCCTCCAGCGCCGTCTTCGCCGTGACGGACACCACGGCGGGCGCGCTCACCGTGGACGGCACGCTCAATGTCACCCGCGCGCCGGGCTACGGCGTCGGCGTCTATCGCATCTTCTCCAGCGCGGGCACGCTGACGGACAACGGCCTCGCGCTCGGGACCGTGCCGGTCGTGTCGGGGCTTCAGACGGCGCTGGATATCGGCGCGCAGGCGGTGGACCTTCAGGTCACCACAGGCGGGGGCGGCGACCTGCAATATTGGAGTGCCAACGGCACCAGCCGGGGCGGCAGCGGAAGCTGGACCAGCGCCAATGTGTGGCTCTATCCGGACGGCTCCACCGGGACGTGGGGCGGGAAGACCGGCGTGTTCGACGGCACGGCGGGCTCGGTCACCATCCAGGGCGCGCAGGCGTTCGAAACAGTGGAATTCCTCACCACCGGCTACACTCTCCTCGCGGGTGCCGGCGGATCACTCGATCTTGGGACGGGTGGGCGCGTCTGGGCGGAAGGCGCGGACGTGACCGCAACCATTTCGGCGCCCATCACCGGCAGCGGGGCGCTCACCAAGATCGGCAGCGGAACGGTCATCCTCACCGGCGCGAACACCTACCAGGGGGGAACCGTCCTCTCCGCCGGCACGCTCCAGGTGAATGAGGATTCCGCGCTGGGCGCCGCCTCGGGCGGCCTCACCTTCGACGGCGGCACGCTCAAGCTTACCAGCGCCATGACGAGCACGCGCGACGTGGCCCTGCTTTCCGGCGGCGGCACGCTGAGCTGGAGCGGGGCGGACACGCTCATGATGTCGGGCGTCATTTCCGGCGCCGGCGCCCTCACCTTGAGCGGCGGCGGTCTGTTTTCCCTCGCCAACGCCAACAGCTATGCGGGCGGAACCCTGGTCACCGGCGGCAGCACGCTGGCGGTGGGCGACGACAGCAGCCTCGGCGCCGCCTCGGGCACGCTCACCTTGTCCGGTGCCACCCTGGCCGCCTATGCCGCGTTCGATCCCTTCACCATCGCCCGCAACATGATGCTGGAGGGCTCCGAAAATGTCCTGTCCATCGACACGACACTCACGCTCTCGGGCACCGTGTCGGGCACCGGCGGATTCCTATCGAACGGCACGGGAACGCTCGTTCTGGCCGGCGTCAACAGCTATGAGGGCGGCACCACCATCGTTTCGGGAACGGTGCAGGTCGCGAACGACGCCAATCTCGGCGCGGCCTCCGGCGGGCTGACATTGGCCGGCGGCATGCTCGCCACAACGGCGAGCTTCGAAAGCGCCCGCGCAATTACCCTCGCTTCGGGCGTGGGAACCGTCTCCCCCGCTGCCGCCACCAGCCTGACCCTCAGCGGCGACATCTCCGGCAGCGGTGCCTTGGTGAAGGAGGGGGCGGGGACGCTCATCCTCACCGGCACCAATACCTATACTGGCGGCACCACCATCACTGCCGGCACGCTGCAGATCGGCAACGGCGGCACCACGGGCTCCATTGTTGGCGATGTGGTGAACAATGCGAGCCTCGTCTTCAACCGCTCGGATACCTACGCCTTCCCGGGCAATATCACCGGAACGGGGTCGGTGACCTTCATCGGCGGAACCGTGCTGTTCGCCTCGCCCGGCGCCTATACCGGCCCGATCCTGGTGGAGAATGGCCGCGTGGCGCTGGAGGATGGCGCGGTGAGTTCCTCCGTCTTCACCGTGGGCAGTGGCGGCGTCATCGCCGGCAACGGCACCATCGGCGGTCTGGTGGTGGAGACCGGGGGCACGGCGGCGCCGGGCAATTCGCCGGGCACCATCGCGGTGAACGGCACCGTCGCCTTCAATTCCGGCTCCGTGTATCGCGTGGACGTGACGCCGACGGGCCAGCACGATCTCATCACCGCGACGGGGGCGGTGACCATCCATAACGGGGCCTCGGTTCTGGTGGTCGCGGAGCCGGGCGTCTATGCGGCGCAGAGCAGCTACGCCATCCTCACCACCACGGGCCAGCTCACCGGCACCTTTGGTTCGGTGACGAGCGACTATATCTTCCTCACGCCCTCGCTCAGCTATGACGCGCAGAATGTCTATCTGACGCTGGCCTATAACGCCCAGTCGGCGCCGCTGTTCGCGGCCTATGCGCAGACGCCGAACCAGCTGGCAACGGCGACGGGGGCGCAGGCGCTGGGGCTTGGCAACGGCGTGTTCGATGCCCTGCTGACCCAGTCGGCCGCGTCCATGCCCGGCGCCCTCAACGCTTTGTCCGGCGAGGCCTATGCCTCGGTGGACAGCGTGATCCAGCAGCAATCCATCTATGTGCGCGAGGCGGTGGGGGCGCGGCTGCGGGCCTCGGTGGGCGCGCCGGGGGCCGGGGCGCTCGGCTATGCCGCGCAGGCCGGCGGGCCGCAGACGGCGCGCCTCGGGGCGGGCCTCACCCCCACCTTGTGGGCGCAGGGCTATGGCGGCTGGGGCACCACTTTTTCCAACGGCAATGCCGCCAGCATCACCAACAGCCTCGGCGGCTTCCTGATGGGCGCCGACGTGGCGCTCGCGCCCAATGCCCGGGCCGGCCTGTTCGCGGGCTTCAGCCAGTCGCAGTTCGAGGTGTCGGATCGCGCCTCCACCGGCTCCATGGACAATTACGACCTCGGCGCCTATGCGGGCGCCCAGTTCGGCGCGCTCGCGCTGCGGGGCGGCGCCTCCTACAGCTGGCACGACGTGTCGCTGGCCCGCACCATCGCCTTCCCAGGGTTCGCGGCGGCGAGCGAGGGGGGCTATACCACCGGCACGACGCAGGTGTTCGGCGAGGTGGGCTATGACGTGTCGCTGGGCGGCGTCGCGTTCGAGCCCTTCGCGGGCCTCGCTTATGTGAATGTGTCGGGCGGCAGCCTGTTGGAAGGCGGGGGCTCGGCGGCGGCGCTGAGCGTGGATCTGGACGGCATGAGCACGCTCTATTCGACGCTGGGCGTGCGGGCGGCGACGAGCATCGCCGTGAATGGCCGCTCGCTGACCCCGAGCCTGACGCTCGGCTGGCAGCACGCCTTCGGCGACACGACGCCGACCGCCAGCATGCGGTTTGCCGGCGGGACGCTGCCGTTCCAGGTGTCGGGCGTTCCCATCGCGGAGGACGCGCTGCTGGTCGAGGCGGGCCTGTCCTACGCGCTCTCGGACGCGGCGTCGCTGGCCGTCTCCTATAGCGGCCAGCTTGCCGCCACCGCATCCCAGAACGCGCTCACCGCCCAGTTCGCGCTGAAGTTCTGAC
>JBFMAV010000127.1:0-4846 GCA_040755535.1 Pseudomonadota bacterium
GGGAGGGGGAAATCCCGGGGGGGCGCGGAGGGGGAAATCCCGGAGGGCGCGCGGAGCGGGAAATCCGTTTGGCCCCAACACCCCCAGTACAGGCGATCATGCGCCTCATGCGCCCCTCTTTCGCGGGGAAGAGGCGCGCGCGATGTTGGGGGCAGGCAGATGCCGGCAAAGAAAAAATTCCCGTTGACGAGTTTCCGCTCGCGAGGCAAGCTTCACGCAAGCTTGGTGGTCCAAGCTGATTTTCATGGCAGGTTGAACTGCTCGCTAGAGCAGATTGGGAATATCGCCCGCGTGGCCCTCCCTTCAAAGGCATGACGCCGCCCTGTCATCCCGGTTCTGATCCGGCGTGTCCCCCAACTCATCTCTTCTCAAGACTGAGGGACATCTATCATGTCTAGCATCCTGAATAACGTCTCTGCTCAGAACGCCCTGCGCACCCTGCAGATGACCAACAAGAACCTGGAGACCACCAGCGACCGCATTTCGTCGGGCCTGAAGGTCGCCACCGCGTCCGACAACGCCGCTTACTGGTCCATCGCGACCACGATGAAGTCTGACTCTTCTTCGCTCAGCGCCGTGAAGGACTCGCTCAGCCTCGGTGCCAACATCGCCAAGTCGGCCTATGATGGTCTCGACCAGACCAAGGACCTGCTCGGCAAGATCAAGGACAAGCTGACCACCGCCGCTGGCGAAGGCGTCGATCGCGTCGCCATCCAGTCCGAAATCGCCGCCCTCAAGGAGCAGCTTTCCACGGTCGCCAAGACCTCGTCCTTCTCGGGCCAGAACTGGCTGGAAGTTGCCACCACCGGCGCGAAGAGCATCGTGTCGTCGGTCTCCCGCGACGCGAGCAACAAGCTCTCGGTCGGCACCATCGACACCAACACGTCCAACTTCGCCCTCTACACGACGACCGGCGACAGCGGCATCCTCGACCAGGACATCACGCTGACGTCTTTCAATACGACCGGTGGTGCCATCGACCTGACGACGACTCCGGCGGACGTGACTTTTACCGGCGCGGAGAAGGTGACGTTCAACGTGTCCCTGAGCGGCGGTACGAACCGCGAAGTGACCGTCGACAACGCGCTGGTGACCTCGACTCTGGGTGGCGCGACTGTGATCGCTTCGAAAACCGACCTGAAGCTGGTTCTCGAAGCGGCCTTCAACAAGGCGGGAATTTCCGGCATCACGGTTGACACGTCGGGCGCCAATACGGTGATCCAGTCGGATGAGGCCATCAAGATCTCCGGCCTCAGCAACAATGCGGGCACCGTGGACTTTGCCTCCATGGGCCTCGCTAACGAAGACATCACCACCGCGACGGCGGCCGGTTTCACCAAGTCGGTGGATGATATTGATATCTCCGCTTCCAACTCCACCGAAGTGACCAACTATCTGAAGGTCGTGGACGAGGCGCTGACCAAGGTGACGACGGCTGCGACCAAGCTCGGTGCGATCCAGACCCGCATCGACACCCAGAAGGAGCTGGTCTCCTCGCTGACCGACACCATCAACACGGGCGTCAGCCTGCTGGTGGATGCGGACATGGAAGAAGAGTCCACCCGCCTGAAGGCCCTCCAGACCCAGCAGCAGCTCGGTGTGCAGGCGCTCTCCATCGCGAATTCCGGTTCGCAGAACATCCTCAGCCTCTTCCGCTGATCGCGGAACGGGTCCGCGCCGGGTTCGCCCGGCGCGTGGGCCGAGGGGTTTACAGGGGGCCGCGTTCCTTTTGGGGCGCGGCCCTTTTTCTTTGCAACGCCCATGCAAGGTTCCTCCCCCAGATTGCCGCTCGTGGGGTGCGCCGCACCATCGGTCATCCCACCGGGCGCCATGACGGCGCCCGCGTCAAAGCCGCCTTCGCGCGGCGCATCCAGCGTGACGGGCGGATATGATCGGGCGCGAGCAACTCAATCTTCTCCTCGCCAATCTGCAGGCGCTCGGCGCGCGGCGCCTCCTGGCGCTGGGCGTCATCGGGGTCGTGGTGATCGCCATGATCGGGCTTGGCGCCTATTATCTGAGCCAGCCCGAGCGCGAGACGCTCTATGCCAACCTCACCCGCGAGGATGTGGGGCGCATCGGCAGCGCGCTGAAGGATGCGGGCATCCCCTTCGACGTCTCCTCGGACGGCACCACGGTTCTCACCGCCCATTCCGACACCGCCAAGGCGCGCATGCTGCTGGCCGTGAAGGGCCTGCCCCAGAGCAACAGCTCGGGCTACGAATTGTTCAACGACGTGCGCTCCTTCGGCCTCACCTCCTTCATGCAGGAGGTGACGCGGGTGCGCGCGCTGGAGGGCGAACTCGCCCGCACCATCCAGACCATGAAGGGCGTCAAGGCCGCGCGCGTCCATATCGTGCTGCCCGACCGCTCCTCCTTCCGCCGCGACGCGCAGCAGGCCACCGCCTCGGTGGTGGTGCGCACCGAGAATGCGGAGGACACCTCCGCCGCCCAGGCCATCCGCCATCTGGTGGCCGCCGCCATTCCCGGCATGAAGCTCGACGCCGTCACGGTGCTGAACACCGAGGGCGCGGTCCTCACCTCGGGCGAATCCTCCGAAAACGCCCCCTCGGGCAAGAAGGCGCTGCTCCAGCAGCAGATGGCGCGCGAGACGGAAGAAAAGATCCGCCGCACCCTAACCCCCTATCTGGGCATCGGCAATTTCGAGATCAGCGTCACCGCGCTGCTCGACACCGACAAGACCACCTCCAACGAAGTGGTCTATGACCCCGCGTCCAAGACCGAGCGCTCGATCCGCACGGTGCGCGAAAAGGAATTGTCGCAGAACAAGTCCCAGCAGCCGCCGGTGGGCGTGCAGCAGAACATTCCCCAGCAGCAGGCGAACGCCAATCCGGCCGGGGGCAGCGATTCCAACGAGCAGAACGACCGGCGCGAGGAACTCACCAATTACGAGATTTCCACCCGCACCGTTCAGACGGTGAGCGACGCCTTCCGCCTGAAGAATCTGTCCATCGCCATCCTGGTCAACCGCGACCGCCTCGCCGCCAATGCCGGCAAGGGCTCGGACGTGGTGCCGATCGAGACCCAGATCTACGAGATCGAGCAGCTCGCCGCCTCGGCCGCCGGCTATGACAAGGATCGCGGCGACAAGATGAAGGTGGTCGCCACGATGTTCGCGGACGGCGGCCATTCCATGGAGCCGATCCCGCCGCTGAGCTGGACCGAGCTGCTGCTCCGCCAGGCCGGCACGCTGGTCAACGCCCTCACCATCCTGGTGGTCGCCGCCCTGCTCATCTGGTTCGGCCTGCGCCCCGCGGTGCGTGCCATCATCGCCCGGCCCGAGACCGACGTGGAGGCCATCGAGGCCGCCATGCTGGCCTCGCCCCAGGGCGAAGCGGAACTCGCCGAGGCGGCCGCGCTCGCCGGCGGCCTGCCGCTCACCGCCGCCAACCAGCCGCCGGTCAACCTCATCGAGGACCTCACCAGCCGCCTCAACCGCTCGCCCCAGAAGAAGCTGGAGCAGATCGTCGAATACGACGAGGAGCAGGCCGCGGCGATCCTGCGGCAGTGGCTGCGCACGGAAGCGAGGGCCTCATAAATGAACGCGGTCGTCCGGCACCTCCCCGATTTTTCCACCAAGAAGCCGAAGAAGGTCACCGACACCTTCTTCCGCGCCGTGACGCCCGAAGGCGAGGCGCCGCCGCCGAAGCCGGCGGAGCCCGCGATCGACATCGCCGAGATCACCCGCGAGGCCGAGGCGCGCGGGTGGGCGGCGGGCGAGGCGGCGGCGCGCGCCGTGGCCGCGCAGGCGGCGGATGCCGCCGAGCAGCATTTCGCGGAGCGCCTCGCGGCGGCCCGCGCCGAATGGAGCGAGAGCGAAAGCGCGCGCCTCGCGCAGGCCCTGGAGGAGGGGGTCGCGCAGATGGAAAGCCGGCTCTCGGCGGCCATCGCCCCCATTCTCCTGCCCTTCCTGCGGGTGGAAATCGCCCGCCAGGCGCTGGATGAATTGGCCGCCCTCATGGGCCCCATGCTGGCGCGCGAGGATCGCCCGGTGCTCAAGATTTCCGGCCCCGCCGACCTGCTGGAGCGCCTCAAGACGCGCCTTGGCGACCCGCCGGCTTGCGTGTTCGAAGCCGGCGCCGGGGTCGATGTCTGCGTGGTTGCGGGCGAGACCGTGCTGGAAACCCAAATCAGCGCCTGGGCCGAGCGCCTGGCCCAGAGCGAGGCCTGATTCGACATGTCCGACCACGAACTCATCATCATCAAGCGGCATGAAGAGGACGAGCACGAGTCCCATTCCAGCGCCTGGAAGGTGGCCCATGCCGACTTCATGACGGCGATGATGGCCTTCTTCCTGATCATGTGGCTCATCAATGTCACCGACCAGGACGTGCGCAAGGCGATCGCCAATTACTTCAACCCGGTCAATCTCGCCGACAATCTTTCGCCGCGCCGGGGGCTCGGCGATCCTTCTGAGGTCAAGGACGAGGGCACGTCGGAGGACGGCGAGCAGCATTCGGCACTGAAGAACACGGTGGGGCCGCGCTACGGCCAGGGCGACGACCTCCAGCAGGGCGCGCGCGAAAAGGCCCTGTTCCAGGACCCCTACGCCACCCTCGCCCAGATCGCGGCGGAATATGAGCCGACGACCCCCACCTCGGCGGACGTGCCGGTGGGCGAACTCGCCTCCGATGCCAGCGGCAAGGGCGAAGTGCATCGCGACCCGTTCGATCCGGTCTATTGGCAGCTCGCCTCCGCCACCAAGCCGGCGACCGACGTGCGCGGCAACCGGCAGAATGCCATCCATCCGCCGAACGGCACCCAGCCCGACGCGGCGGCGGCGCGCCCCGACGGCCCGGCCCCGGGCCAGCCGGCCGCCGGCAAGCCG
>JBFMAV010000128.1:0-4748 GCA_040755535.1 Pseudomonadota bacterium
GCATGCCGCGCGGCCCTTTCTTTTTCTGTTGGCGGCGCAACGTCTGCTTGTGATTTCCAGATGAGCCCAGGCAAAGCTCATGTATCATCCGAATCATTGCTTCTTCGCAGAGGGGGAACGCACATGTCGGCCATGAAGATTCACAGCATGAGCATCGACGTCGTGCAGGACAAGGCCGTGATTTCGTTCGTAAAACCGGGCGCGACGACGAGCCTTCTGAAATTGACCAACGTGCATGTCACCTGCCCGCTGCCGGTGGACGGGGACGGCGACCTGCGCGACGCCACCCTCGCCCATGCCCGCGCCGCGCTCCAGGAAGCGATCCGCATCCTCGACCACAGCGCCGCCTGACGTTATGCCGCGCTGAGGCGGGATCCTCAGGCTGAGGGGACCTATGCCCCAGCCACCGCGCCTGGGATGTCCCGGTGCGAGTGATTTTTTGCGCGCTCTCTGCAAGACATGCAGCGCCCGCGCCGGCCTCATGCCGCGCGGAGTTTCTTCTCCACATAGCGGCTTTCCTGCGTGCGCCCGCCATAGCCATAGGCGTCCGCCTTCACTTCGCGCACATGGATATAGCTCTCGGGATGGAGCGGCCCCAGAAAGTCACCCATGGCCGCATAGACTGCCGCGATATAAGCCGCCTTCTCGTCCTTCGTGTTGGTGCCATCCACCACGGCAATATCCAGCCAGAAGCTCGCGCGTCCCGCCTCCGCGAGGCTCGGCCCGCCCACGAACCAATGCTCGTCGGATAGGAATGCCACCGCCACCGAGGTCAGCGCCGGGTCCTTGTGGAGAAGCTCCGCCGTGAGCGCGGAGAGTTTTTGGGCGACGGCCTCGGCAAGGGTGGGGTCCGGCTGGCCGGAGAGGGTGACTTGAAGAATGGGCATGGCGTGTCTCCTTTGGACGCGCGATCAAACTAGGAGGGCGCGATACTTTAGAAAAATTGATTTATGGAAATCGACGAATTGGCTATGCTGATATAAATTTCAGCGCGGTTCGCCATGCTTCGCAATCTCGACCTCGATCTGATCCGCAGCTTCGTCGCGGTGGCGGACCTCGGCTCCATCTCCGCCGCGGGCCAGCGGGTCGGCCGCACCCAGTCCGCCGTCAGCCTTCAGATGGATCGGCTCGCGGACGCGCTCGGCTTCCAGCCTTTGGAGCGGCGCGGCCGGGGCGTGGCCCTTACCGCGCGGGGCGCGGCGTTTCTGGATGATGCGCGGCGTCTGCTGGATCTCAACGACCGCGTGCTCGCCCAGCATGTCCATGGCGGCTATGCCCATCCGCTGCGCCTTGGGTTCCTGCAGGATTTCGGCGAGGCCGCCTTGCAGCGCGTGCTGAGCCGCCTTGCCGCGCTGTTCCCCCAGGCCCCGCTGACCGTGCAGGTGAGCGCCACCGCCGCCATGCTGGAGCATCTTCAGGCGGGCGACCTCGACCTTGCACTCGGGCTGCGGACGGACGTGGACCTTCCCGCGACGCTCGCCGGGCGGGTCCCCATGGCGTGGATCGCCGCGCGCAGCCTGCGCCTCTCGCCCGAAGAGCCTGTGCCGCTGCTGATGTTCGAGACGCCCTGCATCTATCGCACGGCGGCCCTGAGCGCGCTGAATGCAGCCGGGCGGGCCTATCGCATCGCCTTCACGAGCCCGAGCCTGCCGGGCCTGCTGGCAGCGGCCGGCGCGGGGCTCGGCGTCACGATCCGAACCTCGCGGGCGGTGCGGCCCGACCTCGTGGCGGTGCGCGAGCCGGACCTTCCGCGCCTGCCGGACGTGGAGTTCGCCGTCTATCGCCGCGCGGAAGTGCCCCCGCCGGCCCTGCTCCAGGCGGAAGCCATCATTCTGGAGGAGTTGCGCCGGGAGCGGCCGCTGTTCGCGGCCGCCTGACAGCCTCGCTCAGCCGCGCACCATTCCGACAATGTCCTTCACATCGGCGATGGTCTTGTCGGCGATCACCCGGGCCCGCGCGGCGCCGTCCGCCAGGATGGCGTCGATGGCGCTCACATCGGCCATGAGGCGCTGCATCTCGCCGGCGATGGGGCTCAGCTTCTCCACCGCAAGATCGACCAGGGCCGACTTGAAGGTGGAGAATTGCCCGCCGCCGAACTGGTCCAGCACGCTCTGCTTGGTGCCGTCCAGCAGCGCGGCATAGATGCCCACTAGATTGTCCGCCTCGGGGCGCGCCTTCAGGCCCTCTTCCTCGGAGGGCAGCGGCTCGGGATCGGTCTTGGCCTTGCGCACCTTGCCGGCGATGGCATCGGCATCGTCGGTGAGGTTGATGCGCGAAAAGTCCGAGGCGTCGGACTTGGACATCTTCTTGGACCCGTCGCGCAGGCTCATGACGCGTGTCGCCGGGCCGGCGATCACCGGCTCGGTCAGCGGGAAATAGCCCTCGCCGAAGCCGTTGGCGGCGATGGAGGGTCCGAAATCCACGTTGAATTTCTGGGCGATGTCGCGGGTCAGCTCCAGATGCTGCTTCTGGTCCTCGCCCACCGGCACATGGGTCGCGCGGTAGAGCAGGATGTCGGCGGCCATGAGGTCGGGATAGGCGAACAGACCGACGGAGACATTCTCGCGGTCCTTGCCGGCCTTCTCCTTGAACTGCGTCATGCGGTTCAGCCAGCCCATGCGGGCGACGCAGTTGAAGATCCAGGCGAGTTCCGCGTGGCCCGACACCTGGCTCTGATTGAAGACGATATGTTTCTTCGGGTCGATGCCGCAGGCGATGAAGGCGGCGGTGACTTCGCGGGTGTGGCGCTTCAGCTCCTCGGGCTCCTGCCAGACCGTGATGGCGTGCAGGTCCACCACGCAATAGATGCACTCAAAGCGCTCCTGCAGTTCCACGAACCGCTTGATGGCCCCGAGATAATTGCCGAGATGCAGGTTGCCGGTAGGTTGGACACCGGAAAAGACGCGTTCCGCGACCGCCGCCATGGCGAACTCCTCACGGCAGCCGGGTTGGACGCGGCCGCCACCTTTGGGACAGAACGGGCCGCTCGGCCCGTGGACGAGGCCGCCTCATGCCACGCCGCCCGAGGGGCGGCAAGCCTTGCGGCGCGTCAGGGATCGGCCCGGTCGAGGAAGCCGGCGATCACCTTGTGGGTGCGCGCGTCCCACAGCAGCGGCGCGTGGCCCTGGTCTTCCACGGTGAAGACTTCCATGCCCCGGTGGCGGTCCGCCATGGCCTCCAAAGTGGCAAGGGAGAGCACGTCGGAGAGGGCGCCATGGATCACCATGAGGCGCTGCGGCGCCATGGCGTCGAACCAGTCCCAGAAGGTGGGCAAGGGCTTGGTGGGGTCGAAGGCCTTGAAGGCCTCCGCCATGGCCGGGTCATAGGCAAGGCGCGGCACGCCCGCATCATCCGCATAGATCTGGCGGGCATAGGTCTCCCACTCCGCCTCGCTGAGGCGGGGGAACATGGCGCCCTGCCCGGCCTTCAGCGCTGCGATTAGCGTGTCCCAGTCGCCGGCGGGCGGCTGGCCCACATAGCCGGAAATGCGCGCGATGCCGGCCGTCTCCACCACCGGGCCGATATCGTTGAAGATCGACCCCGCCATCACCTCGGGGCGAATGCTGGCGATGCGCATCATCACCAGCCCGCCGCGCGAGGTGCCGAGGAACAGGGCGCGCGGAATGGCCAACTGCTCCAGCGCGGCGAGCGTGTCGTCCGCCTCCTGCACCACATTGTAGGTGGCATAGGGCGCATAGGCCGAGCCGCCGCGCCCGCGAAAATCCAGCGCGATCACCTCGCGGCCCTTCTCCGCCAGCGCTTCCGCCAGTGCGACGAAATCGGTGGAGGAGCGGGTGAGGCCGGGCAGGCAGACCAGCGGCAGGAAGCGGCTCGGCTTGCCCCAGCGGCGGCCGAACAGCGCGCGGCCATCCCGCGTCGGATAGGCGAAGAAGCGGCAGGTGCTCATGGACGTCCCCCTGCGTCATGGGCCGCGCGGGCGCGAAGCCAGCGGCGCTGTAGAAGCCAGAGCCCACCATAGGTGGCCATGCCCGCCGCGACCAGCACGGCGAGGCGCAGCGCGGCGCCGAGCCCTTGCGGCGGCGCGGGCCAAAGCCAGGCCAAGCCGCCCACCACGGCCCCCATCACAAGGCTCGCGAGCAGCAGACCGCGCGCGGCGCGCAAGATGGCTCCATCGAGCGCCAGATGCCCCGCGCTCCACAGAACCAGGGTCAGGCGCACCACGGCATAGAGCGAGGAGATGGCGACCGCGCTCGCGCCCACCACGGGACCAAGGCCGATGCCGAGCCCGAGCGCCAGGGCCACCGCATTGGCCAGCGAGACCAGGCCCGCGCGCTCCGCCTCCCGCGTCAGGCCGTGGCTCATGGCGGCGGCGCACAGCACCTTTTCCAGCCCCTGCGTCGGCAGCGCGAGGGCAAGCACCGCGAGCAGCAGTGCCGTCATTTCCACATCCTGCGCGGAAAAGCTCCCGCGCTGATAGAGCACCTGGATGATGGGCTCGGCGAGCACCAGGAGACCGGTCGCGGCGGGCAGCGCGAAGGCGAGCGCCGCGAGCGCGGCCTTCGCGGTTTCCACCCCCGGCCGCGCGCTCCCTCCGGAGGTCAGGAGCGGCACCAGCACCGCGCCCGCGCTCGCGCCGACCAGGCCGAGCGGCAGGTCGATGAGGCGCTGGGCGTAATTGAGCGCCGAGACCGCGCCCGGCACCGAGGACACCACCGCCGCGACGATCAGCAGCCGGAATTGGGGCAGGCCGGCGAACAATAGCGCGGGGGCGGCGGCGCGCAGCACCC
>JBFMAV010000129.1:0-3889 GCA_040755535.1 Pseudomonadota bacterium
TGAGCTGGTCCCATCTTGTTGGACAGGTTGGCAGCGGAGTTAAGGTGTATTCCGGTTGCCGATCACGCTGCCAAAACCTCATTCATGTCGAAAGCCTTTTGTGGCTGTTGGGCCTGTGGGAATGTGGGCAAGGCGCAAGCCTTGTCCATCATATCCACAGGCCGCCCGATCGCGTAAGCCTCCGCCGGCGTGGCGCCGCCAAGGGCAGAATGCGGACGCTCGGCGTTGTAGAAGGCGATCCACGCGCCGATGACGCGCTCGGCTTCGAACCCGTTGGTCAGCTCGTGCAGGTAGACCGCCTCGTACTTCAGCGACCGCCACAGCCGCTCGATGAAGATGTTGTCCAGGCACCGGCCGCGCCCGTCCATGGAGATCGCGATACCGGCGTCGGTCAGCACGCCGGTGAACTCAAAGCTGGTGAACTGGCTGCCCTGGTCGGTGTTGAAGATCTCCGGCCGGCCATATTGGGCCAGCGCCTCCTGCAACGCCTCGACGCAGAACCGGGCGTCCATGGTGTTGGACAGACGCCACGCCAGCACGTGCCGGCTCGCCCAGTCCATGATCGCCACCAGGTACAAGAACCCGCGGCGCACCGGAATGTAGCTGATATCGGCGCACCAGACCTGATCGGGGCGCGTCACCGCCACATGGCGGAGCCGATAGGGGTAGACCCGGTGCGCCGGGTGGGGCGTGCTGGTTCTGGGCGCCCGGTAGATCGCCTCCAGACCCATGAGCCGCATCAGCCGGCGGACCCGATGCCGTCCGGCGGTGACACCCTCGCGGCGCAACTGCCGCACCATCTGCCGGCTGCCGTAGAACGGATAGCGCAGAAACAACTCGTCGATCCGGCGCATCAGCGCCAGATTCTCCGGGCTCTCCCCGCGCGGCGTGTAATAGAACGAGGACCGGCTGATCGACAAAAGCTCGCATCGCCGGCTCAAGCTCAGATCGCAGCGGGAGGGCGCGATCATCGCCTTGCGTTCCTCCCGGCTCATCGCTTGAGCCCTTTCGACAAAAAATCCCGTTCCACCGTCAATTGGCCGATCTTGGCGTGAAGCTCGCGTATCTCCGCCTCGCGATCCTGTCGCTCCCGATCCGCCCCGTTCGAAAACACCGCCGAAAGCCCGTCCATCGCCTGGCGCTTCCATGTGCTCACTTGGTTCGGATGGACCTGGTGCCGGGCCGCGATCTCCTGCACCGTCTTGTCGCCCCGCAACGCTTCCAGCGCCACGTGGGCCTTGAACTCAGCCGTAAACCGTCGTCTCGTCGTCATAACGTATCCCTCTCATCCCAGAGGAATACACCTTAACACCTTGTCCGATTTTCCGGGACCACCTCACTTTCTTGAGTATCGCAAGACTGAGTTGCGTGTGGGGAACCAGCTTGTAGCCGAGCTCCCGCATTTTGTTCAGCCCCGGCATGACATCCGGGTAGACATCGAGCTCGCCCAGCAACGGGAGCACGCCTGCCGCAACCGCCGGATCGAGGTCCACCTTTTGCGACTTGGCGACAACCATGGTGGCCCTAATAGCGAGTTCATCGAGCGGGATGAAACCGCTGCCAATCATGGTGTTGTACATCATGTAGAAGAAAAGTTTCGTCCGCCAGGGAATCCAGAACGCTTTTCCATCGATCTTTATTCCCTTCTCGGAGAAATACTTCGTGATCTTGTCGGGCATGGCGGACCAGTCCAGGATGGTCCCGCCCACATCGAAGAACATGGCCCTGGCCTTTGCGGGCGCGGCGTCGGCCCGCCCGGGAATTAAGACGCCGGTCCCGAGCGCCGCCGCCAGCGCTACCCCTGTACCGGTCAACCCGACCACGTCCCGTCGCGATATTCGCGGCCGCTTGTCTTTTTCCATTTGTCGGCTCCTTTCGGTTTACTCAGGTTCGTCAACCCCTCGCAGTCCTCCATGCCAAAGCCGCTGTACCATCGCCTCCATGGAAGCGACATCACCCGTTGCCCCAAAGAATAGTGGCCGGGTTTCCCGTGAGCATTGCGTGAACGATTTTGCGGCGTCTAATCTGGGGTTTCCCAGATGACCCCTCCCAAGCCGAAATGGTAGCAGAAACGATCCGTCACCGCAAAACAGGACTGCCCGGCCCAGATCGGCGGCTGTCGCTGGGCCCATCGGCACGGTCCCGCGCCCTGGTCGGTGTGGCCTGCCTGTCAGGTGATGACGAAATCAGTACGGCCCTTACTTAGATCGGATCACACCAACCTTGCCTGATTGACCGCCGCGCGGATGAACGAGGTGAACAGCGGGTGAGGCTCGAACGGCTTCGAGCGGAGCTCCGGGTGGAACTGCACGCCGATGTACCACGGATGCTCGGGCAGCTCGACGATCTCGGGCAATAGGCCGTCCGGCGACATGCCGGAGAACACGAGGCCCGCCTTCTCGAGCCGGTCCTTGTAGTTGGTGTTGACCTCGTAGCGGTGGCGGTGGCGCTCCATGACCACCTCGGCGCCGTAGATGCCGCGCGCCCGGGTCGCCTTCTTGAGCACGCACGGATACGCCCCCAAACGCATGGTGCCGCCCAAGTTGCCACCGGCGGAGCGGCGCACCAATTCGTTGCCCTTCATCCACTCGGTCATCAGGCCGATCACCGGCTCCGGGCACGGCCCGAACTCGGTGGTGCCGGCGCGGTGGATGCCGGCCATGTGGCGCGCCGCCTCGATCACCGCCATCTGCATGCCGAAGCAGATGCCGAAGTACGGCACCTCGCGCTCGCGCGCGAAGCGGGCGGCGGCGATCTTGCCCTCGGCGCCGCGCTCGCCGAAGCCGCCCGGCACCAGGATGCCGTGCACGTCGGACAGGTGCTGGACCGTGTCCTCGCGCTCGAAGATCTCGGAATCGACCCAATTGACGCGCACCCGCACGTTGTTGGCGATGCCGCCGTGGGTGAGCGCCTCGGCGAGTGATTTGTAAGCGTCGAGGAGCCCGGTGTACTTGCCGACCACCGCGATCGTGACCTCGCCTTCGGGCTTGGTCACCCGCTCGACGATGGTTTTCCAGCGCGAGAGGTCCGGCGGCGGCGCGTCGAGCCCGAAGTGGCGACACACTTGCTGGTCCAACCCCTCCTCGTGGTAGCTGATCGGCGCCTGGTAGATGGTCGGCACGTCGAGGGCCGGGATCACCGCCTCCTGGCGCACGTTGCAGAAGAGCGCGATCTTGCGCCGCTCGGCGTCGGGAATCTTGCGGTCGGCGCGCACCATCAAGACGTCGGGCTGGATGCCGACGCTCAGGAGCTCCTTGACCGAGTGCTGGGTCGGCTTGGTCTTGAGTTCGCCCGCCGACGGGATGAACGGCATCAGCGTCAAGTGCACGAACATGGTGCGCTCGCGCCCCAACTCGTTGCCGAGCTGGCGGATGGCCTCGAGGAACGGCAGACCCTCGATGTCGCCGACCGTGCCGCCGATCTCGCACAGGACGAAGTCCTCGGCCGTGAGGTCGCTGGTGATGAACTCCTTGATCGCGTCGGTGATGTGGGGAATGACCTGGATCGTCGCTCCCAGGTAGTCGCCGCGCCGCTCGCGCGCGATCACGTTGGAGTAGATGCGCCCCGTGGTGATGTTGTCGCTCTGGCGCGAAGCGACGCCGGTGAAGCGCTCGTAATGGCCGAGGTCGAGGTCGGTCTCGGCGCCGTCGTCGGTGACGTAGACCTCGCCGTGTTGATACGGGCTCATGGTGCCCGGATCGACGTTGATGTAGGGGTCGAGCTTGCGCAGGCGCACGCGGAAGCCGCGGGCCTGGAGGAGTGCCCCCAACGCCGCCGATGCCAAGCCTTTTCCGAGGGAAGACACCACGCCGCCGGTGATGAAGATGAACCGCGTCATGGGCCCACAGTGTACAACACGCGCGCGCGGCGGCGAAAGGGCCGCCTCGGC
>JBFMAV010000130.1:0-3843 GCA_040755535.1 Pseudomonadota bacterium
GAGGGTTGGGAGGGGGCCGCTCCTACAGCGGCAGGTTGTCGTGTTTCTTCAGCGGCTGCTCAACTTTCTTGGAGCGCAGCATGGCGAGCGCGCGGGCGATGCGCTTGCGGGTCGAGCGGGGCATGATGACCTCGTCGATATAGCCCCGCTCCGCCGCCACGAAGGGCGAGAGGAATCGCTGCTCGTAATTCTTGGTCTGAGCCGCGATTTTCTCCGGGTCGCCCATGTCGGCGCGGAAGATGATCTCGACCGCGCCCTTGGCGCCCATCACCGCGATCTGCGCGGTGGGCCAGGCATAGTTCACGTCGCCGCCCACATGCTTGGACGCCATCACGTCATAGGCGCCGCCGAAGGCCTTGCGGGTGATGAGGGTGACGAGCGGCACGGTCGCCTGGGAATAGGCGAACAGCAGCTTGGCGCCATGCTTGATGAGGCCGCCATATTCCTGCGCGGTGCCGGGCAGGAAGCCGGGCACGTCCACGAAGGTCACGATCGGGATTTCGAAGGCGTCGCAGAAGCGCACGAAGCGGGCGGCCTTGCGCGAGGCGTCCGCGTCCAGCACGCCGGCCAGAACCATGGGCTGGTTGGCGACGAAGCCCACCGTGCGCCCCTCGATGCGGCCAAATCCCGTGACGATGTTCTTGGCGAAGGAGGACTGGATCTCGAAGAAGTCGCCCTCGTCCGCCACCTTCAGGATCAGTTCCTTGATGTCGTAGGGCTTGTTGGGATTGTCGGGCACCAGCGTGTCGAGGCTTTCATCCTCGCGCAGCGGGTCGTCGAAGGAGGGCCATTCGGGCACGCCGGCCTGGTTGTTCAGCGGCAGGAAGTCGATGAGCCGGCGGGTCTGGAGGAGCATCTCCACGTCGTTCTCATAGCTTCCGTCGGCCACCGAAGACCTGGTGGTGTGGACCTTCGCGCCGCCCAATTGTTCGGCGGTGACCGTCTCGTTGGTCACCGTCTTCACCACGTCCGGGCCGGTGACGAACATGTAGCTCGTGTCGCGGACCATGAAGATGAAGTCCGTCATGGCCGGCGAATAGACGTCGCCGCCCGCGCAGGGGCCCATGATCAGCGAGATTTGCGGAACGACGCCCGAGGCGATGACATTGCGCTTGAACACCTCGCCATAGCCGCCGAGCGCGGCCACGCCCTCCTGGATGCGCGCGCCGCCGGCATCGAACAGGCCGATGATGGGCGCGCGGGTCTTCAGCGCCATGTCCTGGATCTTGGTGATCTTGCGGGCATGCTCCTCCGAGAGGGAGCCGCCGAACACGGTGAAGTCCTTCGCGAAGACGAAGACCTGCCGGCCGTTCACCGTGCCCCAGCCGGTGACCACGCCGTCGCCGGGGATCTTCTGCGTCTCCATGCCGAAATCGATGCAGCGATGCTGGACGAAGGTGTCGAACTCCTCGAAGGAGCCACGGTCCAGCAGAAGCTCGATGCGCTCGCGGGCGGTCAGCTTGCCACGCGCATGCTGCGCCTCGATGCGCTTCACGCCGCCGCCCAGGGCGGCAATGCTGCGCCTGCTCTCAAGCTCTTCGAGAATTTCCTTCATCTCTTTCCCCCGAGGGCAAGCGCCGTAGTCGTGATGCCACTCTAGCGGCCCGGTGCCGGAGGAAAAGGGGCTTCCCTCAAGGATTTCGGGACACACTGCGGAGCGTCGACGTTTGCGCTAGCAAATGCAGCACGAAATTTGAATGTGTAAAAAATCCAGAGTGTAATATGTAAAAAATTCACAATTGCGGCGCTGTCATCCCGCGCCGCACTCACTACCCCGGCGAAGCGGACGGAGAGCCATGCGCCAGAAGGTTTTTGCCGGACACGCGGTGCGGCGCCTGCGCGAGAAGCTGGGGCTGAAGCAGGTGGAGCTGGCGCATCGGCTCGGCGTGTCCGCCTCTTATGTGAACCAGATCGAGAGCAACCAGCGGCCGCTGAGCGCCTCCGTCCTCATTGCCGTCAGCCGCACCTTCGGCGTCGATATCACCTCGTTCGGCGCGGAGGACCTGGACCGGCTGGTGGCGGATCTGCGCGAAGCGACCGCCGACCCCTTGTTCCGCGACCTCGATCTGGGCATGCAGGATCTAAAAGCGGTCGCCAACCTCTCGCCTGCCTTCGCCCATGCCTTCCTGCGCCTGCACGTCGCGCTCGGCCGCACGGCTGAATGGCGGGCTTCGCTGGACGACATGCTCTCCGTGGGCATGGGCGGGGAGGCAAAGCTCGTGCCCTATGAAGAGGTGCGGGACTATTTCCACTATATCGACAACTACGTGGACGATCTCGACCGCGCGGCGGAGCAGACCGCCGAGGCGCTCGGCGTCCTCGCGGGGGCGGACCCGCGCACCGCTTTCACCGGCTATGTGAAGGAGCGCTTTTCCGTCGAAGTGGAGCAGGGCGCGGCCGACCCCGTTCTCCCGCTCTCCCGCTTCGATGCGAGGCGCCGGCGGCTGCACCTGTCCGGCGTGCTCACGCCCGCGGCCGCCGCCTTCCGCCTCGCGGCGACCGTTGCGCGGCTCGAACATGCCGCGCTGGTGGATTCCATGGTGGCGCGCGGCGGGTTCCGCAGCCCCACCGCGGGGGATATCTGCCGGCTCGCCCTCTATAATTATTTCGCGGGCGCGCTGGTCCTGCCCTATGGCCGCTTCCACCGCCTCGCCCGCGCCCGCCGCCATGATCTCGACCGCCTCGCGCTGGAGACGGGCGCGAGCCTGGAGCAGGTGTGTCACCGGCTTTCCACGCTCCAGCGCGGCGGAATGAAGGGCGTGCCCTTCTATTTCGCCAAGGTGGACCGCGCCGGAAACATCACCAAGCGTCACAGCGCGACGCGCTTCCAGTTCGCCCGCCTCGGCGGGGCCTGCGCGGTGTGGAATGTGCATCAGGCGTTTGAAAGCGCGGGGCAGACCTTGGTGCAGGTGGGCGAGATGCCGGACGGCGCGCGCTATCTGTGCCTTGCCCGCACGGTCAGCGCGCCGGCAGCGCGCTACGGGCAGCCGGCGCGCGTCTATGCGCTGGGGCTCGGATGTGAACTCTCTTATGCCGACCAGATGGTGCAGGCTGACGGGCTGGATCTCAAATCCGCGCCGGTCGCCCGGCTTGGAGTCTCGTGCCGCATCTGCCCCCGACCCGATTGCGAAATGCGCGCGTTTCCCCCGCTCGATCGGGAAATCCGCACCGACCCGGACGTGCGCGACGTGGTGCCTTTCTCCATCACATAAAGATGCCGGGGCCGCGACGTAATCCCGCCATGTCAGCGTAGTGGAAACGCCATGGAAACATCCGAGCAATAAGGCGCGGCTGGAGCGAAGGCGGATCAAAGGGATCCGCGCCCTTCAGAGCGTGTCGGGTCCGTCCTGCGTGAGAGGCAAAGTCCTTCCCCAGCGGCGTGGTCCCGACCTCGGCCGGGGCGGTGTGGCAGATGAAGAAGGCGTTGGCGTTTTGCGTGGCGGTTCTCTCGACCGCCCTTTCCGGAGCCGCCCTCGCGGCACCCGGCTTCACCACAGACGACGTCAATATGCGCACCGGGCCGGATACCGCCTATCCGCCCGTGACGGTGCTGCCCGCCGGGCTCCCGGTGGACATCAAGGGATGTCTCCAGGACCAATCTTGGTGCGATGTGGCCACCGGGATCTATCGCGGCTGGGTATATGGTGAATATCTCGCCATGGCCTATGGTGGTCAGCAGGTGCTGGTGCCCGAATATGCCCCGGTGCTGGGCGTGCCGGTGGTCGGCTTCAATTTCGCCCGCTATTGGAACCGCTATTATCAGGGCGCGCCTTGGTGGGGCCAATATGGCCAATGGCAATATTACACGCCCCGGCCGCGCCCCGGCTGGGGTCCGCCGCCGCC
>JBFMAV010000131.1:0-3257 GCA_040755535.1 Pseudomonadota bacterium
GCTCCGCCAGCGCCGATCGCCTCGGCTCTTCCCAGCACTCGCTGTTCGATGTGAGGTTCCGGTAAGCCGGCCAGCGCGTCCCGCGCCGCCTGCGTCATGCGCTGGACGATATGCTCCGGCAAGTTGGCGATATGGGCAGCGCCGAAAATGTTCTGCAGCTCGCCGGGCGAATCCAGGATCAGGGGCCGCAGCGGCGGGATGGGCTGGATCGTGATTTCGATCTTCCCGCCGCCGCGCGGGTAGTAGCCCCGGCACAGGACGGCGAGCTCGGCCCGGATGCCCATGCGGAAAAGCAGCGGCAGCAGGATGTAGCGGAAATAGTCCAGTGGCGGTGCGGCCCGGATGTCGGTGCCGCCGCAGATGCGGATGCGGAATTCTTCGCCGCATGCCACGGCGGCGGGAAGCAGCGCCTGTAGCACCAGCGTGATACTGCCGGCGGTGCCGACGTCGAAGTGAAATTCGCCGCCGCGGAGCTTGCCGGGGTGGAATGCGATGTCCTGAGATTTAACCTTCAGGCCTTCCACTTCGGCGCCGCACAGTGCGGCCACGGCCTTGACGGCGGTGAGGTGCTGCGGCGCAAGGCCGGGATTGGTGCGCCGGGCGCGGATGTTGTGTATTCGGATTGCATTGCCGGTGATCGCTGCCAGTGCCGTCGCAGTGCGCAGCAGTTGGCCGCCGCCTTCGCCATAAGAGCCGTCTATTTCGCGCATGGCCGTTTTTGATCTCTCCGATTTTTTTCGCACAGTCGTCCCGAGAACTTATCTGTGATCTTTGCGCCCTATGCATATAGGGTAATTTTTTGCATATCCGTTCCAATTTCCAGTTGGGGGAGAAAAACAATGGCAATCATCGGGATCGATCTCGGCACCTCCAATTCGGCTGCCGCAGTGCTGCGCGGCGGGCGGCCGGTGATCATTCCCAGCGCAGAGGGGGTGAGTCTGGGCGGCAAGGCTTTTCCCAGCTATGTCGCAGTGACCGCCGATGGGCAGGTGATCGTGGGGGAGCCGGCGCGCCGCCAGGCCGCCGCCAATCCCGAAGGCACCGCCACTGCTTTCAAGCGGCAGATGGGGCGCCGCGACAGGGTACGGCTGCGCGACCGCGAGTTTTCTCCCGAGCAGCTTTCCGCCTTTCTGCTGCAAAAAATCAAGCGCGACGCCGAGGCGTTCCTGGGCGAGCCGGTCACGCAGGCCGTGGTGACGGTGCCGGCCTATTTCGACGACAACCAGCGCTCCGCCACCAAGGACGCCTGCCGCATCGCGGGAATCGAGGTGGCCCGGCTGGTGAACGAGCCGACGGCGGCGGCGCTCGCCTACGGCCTCGACCGGCTTGGTCAGGAGCTGCGCATCGCGGTGATCGACTTCGGCGGCGGCACGCTCGACGTTACCATCATGGAGTTCGGCAAGGGAGTGTTCGAGGTCAAAGCCACCAGCGGCGACACCCAGCTCGGCGGAACGGACATGAACCAGCGCATTTTCGAGCACCTCGCGGAGCGCTTCAAGACCGATAGCGGGATCGACATCCGTGGTGACCGCAAGGCCGCCGCACGCCTGCTCGAGGCGGCCGAAATGGCGAAGATCGAGCTCACCGCCAGCACCACCGCCCATATCAGCCTGCCATACATCGCTTCGGCGGCGGGCGAGCCGCGTCATCTCGAAATGGATCTAACCCGCACCGAGCTGGAGCGAGTGGTGCGGCCGGTGATCGAGCGCTGCCGCGGGCCGGTGGAGCAGGCGCTGCACGATGCCGGCGTCACCCCGCGCGACATCGACCGGGTCGTGTTCGTCGGCGGCCCGACGCGCATGCCGGCGGTGCGGGCCTTTTTCGAGGAGCTGTTCGGGCGCAAGGCCGAAATGGGTGTGGATCCGATGGAATGCGTGGCCAGCGGGGCGGCGATCCAGGCTGGGGTGCTGGCGGGGGAACTGGGGCAGGAAATCGTGCTGGTAGACGTCACGCCGTTGACGCTGGGAGTGGAAACCTTGGGCGGCGTGGCTACGCCGCTGATATCCCGCAATACTCCCGTTCCGGTGAAGCGCTCCGAGATTTTTACCACCGCCGCAGACTTGCAGACCAGCGTCACCATCCACGTGTTCCAGGGGGAACGGCCGATGGCGGCGGACAACGTGAGCCTGGGCGAATTCAATCTTGACGGCCTTGTCCCCGCACCGCGCGGGATGCCGAAAATCGAGGTGACCTTCGACATCGATGCCAATGGCATTCTCGACGTCACCGCCAAGGATACGGCGACCGGGAAATCCCAGTCTATCCGCATCACTGGCTCGACTCGGCTCTCAGAGGACGAGAAGCAGCGCATGATCCGCGAGGCCGAGCGCTATGCCGAGCAGGATAAGAAGCGGCGTGAGGAAGCGGACAAGCTGAATGCGGCCGACGCGATCTGCTACCAGGCCGAGAGGATGCTGGCCGATTTCGGCGACAAGCTAACCGTCGACCTCAAGGGCCGGGTCGAAACGGCGCTGCGGGAAACCCGCGAAGCGCTGGCCAAACGCGATGCCGCGCTGGCGACCGAGCGCTCGGAAGCGCTGCAAAAGTTGCTGAAGGAAGCCGGTGCCGTGATCTATGCCCAGACCCCCGGCGCCGGCGTCTATTCCCAGACGGCCTATCCCGGCTCGCAGCCGCAGCCCGGCGTGGGCGCGCCGGGCGGCGAGGCGAGGCCGAGCGGTTCGGGGCCGCGCGGGAAGGTGGTCGACGCGGAATATACCGAAGCGAGGTAGGGCGTCTTAAGAATTTTTTGGATCAAATATCATCGCTACCGCGCAACGCGATTATTACGAGGTGCTGGGGGTCTCGCGCGACGCCGACCAGAAGGCAATCAAGGACGCCTTCCGCAAGCTCGCGCTCAAATATCATCCGGACCGCAACAAGGAGCCCGGCGCCGAGGAGCGCTTCAAGGAGATCGCCGAAGCCTATGCCGTGCTATCCGATCCGAAGAAGCGCGCCGAATACGATGCCAGGGGCTTTGCCGGGGTGGTGGGCTTTACGCCGGAAGACTTGTTCGGCGGGATCGATTTCGAGGATATTTTCGGCGGCACCCGCTTCGATTTCGGCGATTTCGGTCTCGGCGGAGGCGGCTTGTTCGACCGCTTCTTCCGGCATCGCCGTGCGGGCCCGCCGCGCGGGGAAAACATCGAGGTGGATCTGACGGTGCCGCTGGCGCGGGTGATGACGGGTGGAGAGGAAAAAGTCCGCATCTTCCGTCCCGATACCTGCCCAAGCTGCCGCGGGACGGGCGCCGCACCCGG
>JBFMAV010000132.1:0-3060 GCA_040755535.1 Pseudomonadota bacterium
ATGCTCTCCTCGCATCCAGGGCGTCATTCAATTCAGAGCAATCCGAGCTGGCGCAGTTCGCGCTGAAGGTCCTCGGGAAGCCCGCCCCCGCCCGACGCCGCAAGATCTGTGGGCGCATCCGCGCCTTTCAGATACCGCCAGCCCTGGAACGGGCGCGAGGGGCGCGGGCTGACGCGCACCACCTCGGGATCGAGGATCAGCCGGCACCGGCCGATGCCCTCGCCGTCCGTGAAAGGCTCGATGGCCATGAGCCGCTGACGGCACAGGACTTCGCCCTTGATCACCCAATAGAGGGAGCCACCCGCCAGAAGCTCTTCGGCCCGGGTCGGCACCATGCGGGTGACATGGCCCTGCCGCTCGGGCACGCCACGCGCGCGGCAGTCCGCCAGACGCTCCGCGATCCAGTCGCTCAGATCCTCGATCCGCTCGGCGCCCACGCACAGCTTGATGAGATGAAGGCCGCCGCTAGCCGGCCCGCCGGCCCCGGAGCGCGCGGGAGAGCCGGCATTCATGGCGCGCTCACGCGCTTCACCTCGGGCCAGTCCGGTTCGTCATGGGGCTCGACCCAGGGCTCCTTGAGCGCCTCGGCCTTCCAGGCGGCAAAATGGGGATCGGCGTGAATCGCCTCGACATAGGCGTGCGCCTGCGGAGCAAGCGGCACGCCATAGGTGCGCAAGCGCGTCGCCACGGGCGCGTACATGGCATCGGCGGCACTGAAGCGGCCGAAGAGATAGGGGCCGTCCGCGCCGAACCGGGTGCGCGCCTGCTCCCAGATGGCGCACACACGATCGATCTCGGCGCCCACCTCCGGGCCATAGGCGCGCGACTCCGCCGGGCGCCAGAGATTCATCGGGAAATGCGCCCGCAGGCGGGGAAAGCCGGAATGCATCTCGGCCGAGATGGCGCGCGCCAAGGCGCGGGCTTCGCGTCCGCCCGGCCAGATCGGCTTGTCGGGGTAGCGTTCCGCCACATGCTCGATGATCGCGAGCGAGTCCCAGACCGGCACCCCGCCATCCAACAGGAGCGGCACCCGCATGGGAGATCCCAATCCCTCCAGCGCCGTCGTGAATGCCGGCGAGCCGAAGGGAATGAGGCGTTCCTCGAATGCAATGTCCGCCCCTTTCAGGGCGAGCCACGCGCGCAACGACCAGGAGGAATAATTCTTGTTGCCGATCAGCAGGGTCAGCATGGCCGTGCGCTCCGAAGGGGCGGCGCCAGTGCCGTCACGGCCTCACCGCGAGGCGACCACCGCGATGGGCTCAAATCCGCCGAAGAGATAAACCAGGACAATGGCGGCGAGAAACACGCCGAAGCTAAAGCGTGCGATCCCCCAACAGGATCGCTCGGTCTTTACTGCCATGATGACAAGGGACCCTAGATGTCGACACACATCCCCAGCCTCATGCTGGCGGATTTAAGACATGCATTAGGCAATTCCTAACCAACTTGCAATCGGGCGATGCTGCCGTGCACACGTTTTGTGACAGCACGTTACAGAGGCGGGCACGGCGCACCCCTTGCCCCGCCCGTGCGCGGATGCCATGAGGGCCGCCATGCAAGACGAATCCGAGCTTCCGCCAGAATCCGACCCCGAAGACATCGATCCGGCGGAGGGCACGCGTGACGATCCGGCCGCGGAGGCCGCGATACTCGAGATCGCGCGCGAGATCGGCCCGGCGAAGACCTTGAGCCCCATGGATGCCGCCCGGAAACTCGCGGGCGAAGAGAACTGGCAGCGCGGCCTGCCCCGCATCCGCCGCGCCGCCGTGCGCCTCGCGATGGAAGGGCGGCTGATGATCTATCGCAAGGGCAAGCCGGTGGACCCGCAGGCCTTCCGAGGGGTTTATCGTCTTGGTCTGCCGCGCGACGAATAAGGGCGGGCTCAGGGCGCCGGAAACAGGGCGTTGGTGCGGCCGGTGAGATAATAGACCAGGAGGCCCACCCATTCCTTGGACGCGATATCGGTCAGGTCCTGTCCCTGTGCGGCGCGCGTGAACCCGCCATTCAGCATGCCCGGCCCGATGGTGCGGTAATCCACCGGCGCCGCGACCACCGGAAAGTCCACGGCGCGAAAGCAGCCCATGGCCCGCGGCATATGGAAGGCCGACGTCACCAGGAGCCAGCGCGAGCCCTCCGCAGGCTTCATCATCGCCTTGGTGAAGGCGGCATTCTCCGCAGTGTTGCGTGAGCGGGTTTCGAATCGCACGCGGGTCAGGTCCACTCCCACATCCGCCAGGGCGCTCCCCACCGCCGCCACCTCGACCGTGCTGCTCTCCCCGAATGCCTCGCCCGCCCCTGCAAACACCAAGGCGGCATTGGGATATTTGCGCGCCAGAGCGGCAAACACGATCACCCGCTCGCCGGCATCGTTCACCGCCGGCAGGTTGCGGCTGACGGCGACCGCATCCACCTCGGCACCACCGAGAAGAATGATCCCGTCCACAGGCCGGCCGTCGTCGCGGAACGCCGGGAAGCGTTCCTCCAGCGGCGACATGAGATGGTTGGGGAAGGGCGAAAGCCCGGTGGTCACTTGGCCGAGAACAGCAAGCGCGACGCAGACCCATCCCACCCGCCGCACGCCGACCGCCACGAAAGCGAGGCCGAGGATGGCGATGAAGATGAGGAGATTGGAGGGGACCGCCAACACCCAGAAGATGCGCGACAGCGTGAAAAACTCGTCCACCGCGCACTCCCCTCACATCCATGGCCACCGATAGAGCCTGATCCGATCAGATTGAATCAATCTGATCGGTGAATCAGTCTCTAAACTACGGATAGAGAACGTTTTACCGATCTGATTGCGATGCAATCAGATCGAACGTGCTCTGGAGCCTGATCCGATCAGATTGAATCAATCTGATCGGTGAATCAGTCTCCAAATTACGGATAGAGAACGTTTTACCGATCTGATTGCGATGCAATCAGATCGAACGTGCTCTAGGCTCCAGACTCAATCAGGTCCACCAGGTGACGATAGCGGCGAGCGAGACGGCGGCAGCGAAGTTCACGGCGAGCTTGTCGTAGCGGGTGGCGATGCGCCGAAAATCCTTGAGGCGACAG
>JBFMAV010000133.1:0-2886 GCA_040755535.1 Pseudomonadota bacterium
GGCACCGGGCGGTGCTGCTCGTGGGCGATGCCTCTTATTATGAGCGGTTCGGCTTCTCGGCGCAGAAGACGGGCGCCCTCTGGATGCCCGGCCCCTATGACCGCAACCGCCTGCTGGGACTGGAGTTTCAGCCCGGCGCCCTGGATGGCGCGCGGGGGCTTATCAGCCCGACGGGTGCGCAGGTCGCGGTGCCCTCGATCGCGGAGCTGCTGGCCGCCTCGGCCGCCTGAGCGCAAAGAGCGGGCGAGAACTTCCTCGAAAACAGCCGGATAAGTCCGCTTATCCGGCTGTTTTTATGCGTCTGGAACGCGTTTTTTCTCAAGTTTCCGCGCGAGTGTCCGCCGGTGCATGCCGAGGCGTCGGGCGGTCTCTGAAATATTGAAGTCGGTCTCCGCCAGCGTCTCGTGGATGCGTTCCCATTCGAGATTCTTGAGCGAGGTGGGGCGCATGGTGACCGGGGTGGTGGCGTCCCCCTCCGCCCGGCCGAAGGCGGCCTCAAGGTCGTCGGTATTGGCGGGCTTGGCGAGATAGTGGCAGGCGCCGAGCTTGATGGCCTCGACGGCGGTCGCGATGCTGGCGAAGCCGGTCAGCACCACGATGCGGGTGCGCGGGTCGTGGGCGTGAAGCGTCTTCACGCATTCGAGCCCCGAGCCGCCCGAGAGTTTGAGGTCCACCACGGCGAAGTCGGGCGTGCCTTGGGCGAGGAGGGCGCGCAGGCCGTCGAGGTCGTGGCTGATGGCGACCTCATAGCCGCGGCGTTCGAACGAGCGGCTGAGCGCGCGGGCGAAGGCGGCGTCGTCTTCCACCAGGAACAGGCGGCTGCTAGGCGCCGGGTCGGCGACCATGGTCTCCTCCGTCTCCCCCACTGTCCGACAGTGCGTTCAAGGGCAGGTTCAGCGTGACGCAGGCCCCGGTCGCGCCATTCTCCGCTTTTACGCGTCCGCCAAGCTTGCGGACCACATTGACCACGAGGAACAGGCCGAGGCCCCCGCCGGGGCGGTTCTTGGTGGACCGATAGGGCTTGCCGAAGGTTTCCAATATCTCGTGGGCGAAACCAGGGCCGGCATCGCGCACGGCGAGCACGAATTCCGCGCCGGTGCTGCGCACCGAGACGCCGAGCCAATTGGGGGAGGCCTCGAGCGCATTGTCAAACACGTTGAAGATCACCTGTTTCAGCGCCGGATCGGAAATGATCGCCTCGCCCTCGGTCAGGGCGTTGGAATAATCCAGCATGCGCGGCGAGCGGCTGGCCTGCCATTCCGCCACCAGTTCGTCGAAGAAGGCGGCGGCGGTGGTGCGCACCGTGCCTTCGCCCCGCGCCTCGCCGGAGGACATGAGGATGCCCGACACGATGCGCTTGCAACGGTCGAGCTGGCTCTGCATCTCCGCCAGTTCCTCGGCCAGATCGGGATTGGCGCGGAACGGGCGCATCCGGCTCCAATCGTTGAGAATGACCGAGAGCGTGGCGAGCGGCGTGCCGAGTTCATGCGCCGCGCCCGAGGCCAGCAGGCCCATGCGCACGATATGGTCCTCCTCCGCCGAGGTCTGGCGCAGCGCGGCGAGATGGGCCTCGCGCGCGCGCAGATTCTGGTTGATGCGGGTGGTGAAGACCACCAGCAGACTGGCGGTCAGCGCAAAGCACACGAAGGCGCCGCGCAGATAGAGCGTGAACGGTCCGTTCGGGTCCGCCGGCGGCAAGGCCAGCGGGCGATAATTCGTGGTCAAGAAGACAAAGCCCGCGCCGGCCACCGCCGCCAGCACCCAGGCCGACCAGGTCTCCAACAGCGCGGACGCCAGGCTGACCTGGAGCAGATAGAGCCAGATGAAGGGATTGGAGGCGCCCCCGCTCAGATGGAGCTGAACCGTGAGCGCCGCCACGTCCAGCAGCATCTCGAAGAACAGCTCCGCATTGGTGACGCTTTCCAGGCTCTGCCGGCGCCACATGCTGACCACGTTGAGGGCGATCAGGAACAGCAGCACGGCGCCCATTTCCAGCATCGGCAGGGGAATGGCGAACGCCTGTGTCACCAGGAGGATGGTGGCCACCTGACCGACCACCGCGAGCCAGCGCAATTGGATGAGGACCGTGAGGTTGCGGCTGTTGGTTGTGTCGCGGTCGGGCACGGGCATGGCGCTGGCCTTGTCTCAGACCCGCCGGCGCCAGACAAGCACCCCGGCGCCAACCGCCATGGCCGCGAGCGCGAACCAGGTGAGGGCATAGCCCAGATGGTTGTTGGCAAAGCGCACCACGGTCAGCCCGCCGATGGGCAGGCCGCCGGCATTCGGGGTTGAGTCCGCATCGATGAAATAGGGCGCGACGGGGGCAAGCTCGCGCGCCTGCGCGATGGCGGCGACGTCGCGCGAATACCAGCGGTCGGCGGCGGGATCATTGTCGCGCAAAAATCCGCCGCCCGGCTCGCTGAGCCGCAGCAGGCCGGTGACGCTGGTCGGCCCCTCGATCTCGCCGGCGGCGCGGGCCGCGCGGGCGCGGGCCTCGTGGGGCACAAAGCCCCGATTCACAAGAACCGTGAAGCCGCTGTCCGTCCGCAGCGGCGTGAGCACCCAATAGCCGGCACCGTGCACGCTCACGGCCTGAACCAGGGCAGTCTTGTCGTTGAGATAGGTGCCCTTGGCTGTGACCCGCAGATATTCGGACGCAGCGGGCGTGATGGCGTCCCATTGGGCGGGGCCGGGGGCGGCAACCGGTGGCGCGGCGATGCGCGCGTCCACCCGGGCAATCAGATCCTGCTTCCAGGCGAGCCGCTGAACCTGCCAGACGCCAAGACCGAGGAAGGCGAGGCTGAGCACGATGAGGCCGAGCGCGAACGCGGCGGCGCGGCGCGGGCTGGCGCCGCGCCTGCGGTCCCGGGCGGGGGGAGGATCGCC
>JBFMAV010000134.1:0-2725 GCA_040755535.1 Pseudomonadota bacterium
CCCGCCTCCTGCTCGCGCAGGATCCCGATAATCTGCTCTTCCGGGAACCTTGATCGTTTCATTCGTCCGTCCCTTTCATGGGGCGGACTCTAGCTATTTCTGGAGGAGTTTCAGGGGGTCACGTCAGAGGGCACCTCCATTGAGGATTATGCGAACCGCCTGTTTCGGTACTGGAAGCTTGGCCAGGCCAAGAAGAATAATGGCGTGCTGCTGTTGGTTGCGCCAACCGAACGCAAGGTGCGAATCGAGGTGGGCTATGGCCTCGAAGGCATCCTCACGGATGCGGTGGCGAGCACGATCATAAGGAATGCCATCATCCCCAGTTTCAAAGCCGGGGATATGGCCGGTGGGCTCGTGAAGGGCACCGATGCGATCCTGGAAATTCTCAATCTCGATCCCGAGGACGCCCGCCAGCGCGCCAAGGCCCTCGAAGGCGCGCAGGCGGGCGGGGAGGCGGACTGGGTCTTCATCCTTGTGCTGGTCATAATGGTGATCATCTTCATCCTGATCATCCGCCATGGCGGCGGCGGTGGAGGGCGCACGCGGCGAAGGGGTGGGATGGTCTATTTCCCCGGCGGCGGCGGTGGCTGGAGCGGAAGCTCGTCCGGCGGCGGCTTTTCGGGGGGCGGGGGATCGTCTGGAGGCGGCGGCGCCTCGGGGGGATGGTGACATGGCCCAGCGGCCGCATTTGACCGAGGAAGACGCCGCGCGCATTGCCGCGGTGGTGGGAAAGGCCGAGCAACAGACTTCCGCCGAAATCCGCATCGTGGTCACCGAGTCACCACTGGTGGCTCGCTCACATTATGTCGGGCTATGGGCTGCGCTCGTGGCCCTGGTGGCCCCCTGGCTCGCAGTCTTCGTCGTTCCGGTGTCGTCGGTGCGCCTGCTTGCCGCTCAGGGGGCAGTGTTCGTCGTCGCTTGGGCCCTGTTCTCGCTCCCGCCCGTTGCACGCCGGCTGGTGCCTCTGCGTCAGAAACGGATCGCTGCCAGAACCCTCGCTCACCAAATGTTTCTTGCGCACGGCGTGCATCGCACAGGGGCGCAGACCGGCGTCCTGATCCTCGTCGCGCCCCATGATCGTCTCGTGGAGGTGATCGCGGACGAGGCCGCACACAAGGCCTTGGGCACGGGGACCTGGGAAGACATATGCAACGCTATTTCGGGGCCGTCGGCAGAGGGGAAGCTCGCAGATGGGGTGGTGGCGGGCGTCGAGCTTGCGGCCCGCCTGCTCGCAGGGCCACTTCCGGCCCAGCCTGGCGATCGCAACGAACTTCCCGATGCGCCGATTTCGCCGGGGTGACCTGAACTGAGGGCTGAGATGACGATTCGAATCGAACGCCTGATGGCTCTGCTTTTCGCAGCCGCGCTCGGCGCAGGGATTTTGCCTGAGACTGCCTCCGCCGAATCCAACGCGGCCGCCGCTGTCATATCTGCCTGCCTCAAGAAGGTGGAAAGCGAGCAGGCGAGCCCGCAGAAATGCATTGGAATCGTCGCTGATGCGTGTCTGCAAAGGGCGTCTTCGACCCAGGATCTTATCGCTTGCTATGCCGGCGAGACCGAGGAATGGGATTCGCGCCTCAATCGGGCTTATAAATTTGTGATGGGCCGGCTGCCTGCGGACGCAGCGAACAAGCTACGGGAGGCACAGCGCAGCTGGCTGGACACACGCAAGCTGACCTGCGGCTTCTATGGTGTCTTCTATGATGGGGGGACCATCGCTGGCCCTTCAGCGGCCAGCTGCTATAACGGCGAAACCGCAGAGCGGGCCTTGTATCTGAAGTTTTTCGCGGACGAACTCGCGAAGCGCTAAGCAGGGCGGCCCGAAAAACACCGATTGGGGGAAGATCTTTCGCGTTCCCCTGCTTTGATCCCTTGACGGAACGCGACTCTCCCGGTAGAAGCGCCCCTACTTTCGCGGCAGGCGGTCGGCGCCTCCAGTGATCGGTGCGGCAAACCCCAAATGGGCGCCCCGATAGGAATGCCGAAACGCTGCCAGGAACAGCACTGCGAGACAAGGGTGCATGATCGCGGCGCCGCCCCATTCGGGGTTATGCGGCGTGATCCTCTGTCGCGAACGAGGCAGCCGGTGCCTAGGCATCCCGGCGCGCCTGGCCGTTCCTGGACCGCCGACGGGCTTTCGCCTGTCGGCGCGATGACTGTTTTTCGCAGCTTCGGCTGCAGGTGAGCGCGGTTCTTCGGGCCGCATAAATTCAAGATGCGGCGAAAGCCGCAGGTCAGGACGAGGCGAAGGCGTACATGCCGACGATCAACCAGCTGATCCGGAAGCCGCGGGAAGCGCAGAAGGCGCGGGACAAGGCTCCCGCTCTTCAGGAGAGCCCGCAGAAGCGCGGTGTGTGCACCCGCGTCTACACCACGACCCCGAAGAAGCCGAACTCGGCGCTTCGTAAGGTCGCCAAGGTGCGGCTGACCAACAGCTACGAAGTGATCGGTTATATCCCGGGTGAGGGGCATAACCTTCAGGAGCATTCCGTGGTCATGATCCGCGGTGGCCGCGTGAAGGACCTTCCCGGCGTGCGCTATCACATCCTCCGCGGCGTCCTGGATACCCAGGGCGTGAAGAATCGTAAGCAGCGCCGGTCGAAGTACGGCGCGAAGCGTCCGAAGTGATCTGAGGAGATCCGAAAATGTCTCGTCGTCATCGGGCCGAGCGCCGCGAAGTCATCCCGGATGCCAAGTATGGCAGCCTCATCCTCAGCCGCTTCAT
>JBFMAV010000135.1:0-2684 GCA_040755535.1 Pseudomonadota bacterium
GGTCCGGGGTTGCCGCCGCGGAGAGATGAACATGAGAAACGCCGATCCCTCGCCCGTCCGTCTGGCGGATTATCGCCCGCCGGATTGGCTGGTGGATACGGTGGATCTGGATATCGCCCTGCATCCGACGGCGACCCGGGCGGTGGCGCGCCTTGCCCTGCGCCGCAACCCGGTGGGACGCGCGGGCGCGCCGGTGGTGCTGAACGGCGACGGACTGAAGCTTGTCCGCCTTGCCCTCGCCGGACAGCCAGCGGCCGGGGGCGCCTTTGAGGCGACGGCGGATCGCCTGACCATCACCCAGCCGCCCGCCGATGCCTTCGTGCTGGAAGTGGAGACGCTGCTGGACCCCACGGCCAACACGCAGTTGATGGGCCTGTATCGCACCAACGGCGTGTATTGCACCCAATGCGAGCCGGAGGGCTTCCGCCGCATCACCTATTTCCCCGACCGCACCGACATCCTCGCCGTCTACACCACCCGCATCGAGGCGGAGCGCGAGGACGCGCCGGTCCTGCTCGGCAACGGCAATCTGGTGCGCAGCGGCCCCATCGAAGGCACCGGCCGGCATTATGCGATCTGGCATGATCCCTGGCCCAAGCCGAGCTATCTGTTCGCCTTGGTGGGCGGGCGCCTCGCCAGGGTGCCGGGGCATTTTCTCACCGCCTCCGGACGGCCCGTGGACCTCGGCATCTATGTGGAGCCCGGCAAGCAGGACCGTGCCGGCTATGCCATGGACGCGCTGAAGCGGTCCATGCGCTGGGACGAAACCGCGTTCGGGCGCGAATACGACCTCGACATCTTCAACATCGTCGCCGTCTCCGACTTCAACATGGGCGCGATGGAGAACAAGGGCCTCAACGTCTTCAACGACAAATATATCCTCGCCACGCCGGACACGGCGACCGATGCCGATTATGCGAACATCGAGGCGATCATCGCGCACGAATATTTTCACAACTGGACCGGCAATCGCATCACCTGCCGCGACTGGTTCCAGCTGTGCCTCAAGGAAGGCCTGACCGTCTTCCGCGACCAGGAATTTTCCTCCGACCAACGCTCGCGGCCGGTGAAGCGCATCGCCGACGTCCGCCTGCTGAAGGCGCAGCAATTCACCGAGGACGCCGGCCCCCTCGCCCATCCCGTGCGGCCCGACAGCTATCGCGAGATCAACAATTTCTACACGGCGACCGTCTATGAGAAGGGCGCCGAGGTGGTCCGCATGCTGAAGACCCTGCTGGGCGCGCAGGATTTCAGATCCGGAATGGATCTGTTCTTCGCCCGCCATGACGGCGATGCTGCCACTGTGGAAGAATTTCTTGCCTGCTTTGCGCAGGCGAGCGGGCGCGACCTCTCGCAGTTCGCGCGCTGGTATCACCAATCGGGCACGCCCCGGCTCGATGTGACCTGCACCCATGATCCCGAAGCGGCGACGCTGCGCATCGACGTCGCCCAATCGACCCCGCCGACCCCAGGCCAGCCGGTGAAGGCGCCCTTGGTTCTTCCGCTCGCCCTCGGCCTGGTGGCGCAGGACGGCACCGACCTGCCCTTGATGCTCGCGGACGGCCGGCGCCTGGAGCATGGCGTGCTGGAGATCACCGGCGCGCGCGAAAGCTTCGTCTTCACCGGCCTTCCCGACCGCCCCGTGGCCTCCCTCAACCGGGGTTTCTCGGCGCCGGTCAATCTCACCAGCAATCTCTCGGCGGCGGACCTCGTCTTCCTCGCGGCCCGCGACAGCGATCCCTTCAACCGTTTCGACGCCATCCAGGCACTGGCGTCGGGCCTGCTGAAGCGGGGCGCGACCGAAGGCATTTTGCCGGCACCGGATGCGCTGCTGGATGCCGCGACCCGCATCCTCGACGCCGACGACCTTGATCCCGCCTTCAAGGCGCAGGCCCTGACCTTGCCGGGCGAAACCGAGATCGCCCGGGAACTGGCGCGCGATGTGGACCCCGATGCGGTCTTCACCGCCCGCCGCGCGTTGCGGCGCGCGGTCAGTGCCGCGCTGGCGCCCCGTCTCACGGACATTTACGAGCGCAATGCCTCGCGCGGGCGCTATTCGCCGGACGCCGCCTCCGCCGGCCGGCGCGCCTTGCGCAACCTTGCGTTGGACTATCTGACGCTCTGCGGCAGCGACGAGGGCCTTGAGCGCGCGCAGGCCCAGTTCCGCGACGCGGACAATATGACCGACCGCTTCGCCGCCCTCGCTGTGCTGGCGCAGCACGACACGCCGCACCGCATCGAGGCGCTCGCCGCCTTCCATCACCGCTACGAAAATGACCCGCTGGTGATCGACAAATGGTTGAGCCTCCAGGCCCAGATCCCGGAGGCCGGGACGCTGGACCGGATCCGCGCGCTGACCCTCATCCCGGTCTTCGCCATGGGCAATCCCAACCGGGTGCGGGCTTTGGTCGGCGCGTTCGCCAACGGCAATCCGACCCAGTTCCACCGGCCCGACGGCGCGGGCTACGACTTCCTGGTGGATGTGGTGCTCAGCCTCGACGGTAAGAATGCGCAGTTGGCCTCCCGCCTGCTCTCCGCCTTCAAGACCTGGCGCCAGCTTGAGCCCGGCCGTGCCGGCCTCGCGGAGGCCGCCCTGCGGCGCGTCGCGAATGCGCCGGATCTCTCCGAAGACGTGGCCGACATCGCGTCCCGCGCTCTGGGATGAGGGGTCTGGGGCGGGGGGG
>JBFMAV010000136.1:0-2662 GCA_040755535.1 Pseudomonadota bacterium
GCATCCGCGTGCTGACCCTGGCGGAGGTAACGGAAATCGCCGGCTCGGCGGGCGACTACACCGCCACCGTCAAGCTCTCCCCGCGCTACGTCAACGACCGGTGCACTGCCTGCGGCGCCTGCGGCGAGGCGGTGGAAGCCACGGTGGACGATCCCTTCAACTACAACCTCGGCCGGGTGAAGGCGGCCTGGCTGCCCCACGCCATGGCCTATCCCCAGCGCTTCGTGCTGCATCCCTCGATCATCGGCACGCCGGACGCGGAAAAGGCCAAGGCGGCGTGCAAATACGATGCCGTCGATCTTTCCATGCACGAGGAGACGATCCGGCTCAAGGCCGGCGCGGTGGTCTGGGCGACCGGCTGGAAGCCTTACGATGCGGCAAAAATCCAGCCCTACGGCTACGGCCGGTTCAGGAACGTGATCACCAGCGTCGAGTTCGAGCGCCTGGCCGACCCCCGCGGCCCGACCGGCGGCAAGATCGTGCGCCCCTCCGATGGCAGGGAGGCGAAGAACATCGCCTTCATCCAGTGCGCCGGTTCGCGCGACGAAAACCATTTGCGCCACTGCTCGCGCATCTGCTGCATGGCCTCGCTCAAGCAGACCCGCTACGTGCGCGAGGCCTACGGCGAGGAAGGCCGCTCCACCATTTACTACATCGACATCCGCGCGATCGACCGCTTCGAAGATTTTTACCAGAAGGTGCGCGCCGACGAAACCGTCAAGTTCGTCAAATCCAAGGTGGCAAAGATCGCCGAGGACGAGAAAACCGGCGATGTCATCCTGCATGGGGTGGATACCGAGGGCTACCACCGCTACGCCAACCCGCACGACCTGGCGGTGCTGGCAGTCGGCATGGAACCCGGCGTCGCGGCCGGAGCCATCCCGGCCGCGGTCATGGCCGATTCGAGCGGCTTCATCATGGCCGACCCCTCCAACGGCGGGCTGTTCGGCGCGGGCTGCGCGGCCAATCCGCTGGACGTGAACCGGTCAGTGCAAAGCGCCACTGCCGGCGCGTTGCGCGCCCTCCAGGTGGTCAACCGAATTTCCCGGGCGGAGGGGTAAAACATGGCGGAACAGAAAATAGCGGCCTACATCTGTCGCGGCTGCGGCATCGGCGAGCGCCTGGATACCTCGGAGCTGGCCAAAATCGCGCAGAAGGAGGGCAAGGTGCATCTGGTGCGCGAGCATGATTTCCTGTGCAATGCCGACGGCGTGGACACGATCCGCGCCGACATCGCCGAAGGCGCGACGCACATCGTGCTCGCCGCCTGCTCGCGCCGCGCCAAGACCGAGGCGTTCAGCTTCCCGACGGTCGCCATGGCGCGCGCCAACCTGCGCGAAGGCGTGATCTGGAGCCAGCCGGACGACGAGTCGGCACGCGAGACCACGCAGGAAATGGCGGCCGACTATGTACGCATGGGCTGCGCCGAGGTCAGGAAAATGATTCTGCCGCTGGGCAATCCCGATGCCGCGACCAACAAGCGCATCCTGGTGGTGGGCGGCGGCATCTCCGGCATGACGGCGGCGCTGGAGGCGTCGCGCGCCGGCTATCCAGTGGTGCTGGTGGAAAAATCCGCGCGGTTGGGCGGCTGGGCCGCGGCGCTGTGGAAGCGGGTGCCCGCGCGCGAGCCGTTCCGCGATCCGCAGGATGCCGGCATGGCAGAAATGATTGCGGCGGTGGAAGCGGATCCCGGCATCAAGGTCTATCTCAACGCCGTCACCAGCAAGACCAGCGGCGCACCGGGGTGCTTTGTCGTGGAAATCGCCCAGCAGGGCGGCGCTACAGCAGCGGAGGAGGTGGGGGCGATCGTCCAGGCCAGCGGCTTCGCGCTGTACGATGCCAACAGGCTGCCGGAGCTGGGTTTCGGCGCGAGCCCCAACGTGGTGGACCAAGCCGGGCTGGAAAAACTGGCGCGGGAAGCCGCGGCCAGGGGAGAGCCGATCCGCCGGCCCGCCGACGGCGGCGAGGTGAAGACCGTGGTGTTCGTGCAATGCGCCGGCCAGCGCGACCCGTCCGGCCGGCATCTGCCCTACTGTTCCGGCTCCTGCTGCAACACCAGCATCAAGCAGGCGATGTACTTCAAGGACGCCAACCCGGACATCGACACCGTGGTGATCTTCGACGATCTGCGCACCCCCGGCAACGGCGAGGATTTCTACCGCAGCGCCCAGTCGAAGGGCGTTACCTTCACCAAAGGAAAAGTGACCGGCGTCGCGGCGAGCGGAAATACCTGCCGGGTGAACTTCCACGACCTCATCTTGGACGGCGATGCGGTCATCGACGCAGCCGACCTGGTGGTGCTGGCGACCGGCCAGGTGCCCAACTCGGGCGTAAACATTGAGGCCGTCGCGACGGAGGGCGAGGAGCCACAGTTCAAGGGCGTATCCATCCTCAACCTCGCCTACCGCCAGGGACCCGATCTGCCGCAGCTCAAGCACGGCTTCACCGATTCGCACTTCATCTGCTTTCCCTACGAAACGCGCCGCACCGGCATCTATGCCGCCGGCCCGGTGCGCCGCCCGATGGACATGGCGCAGGCGATGGAAGATGCCACCGGCGCGGCGCTCAAGGCGATCCAGGCAGTGGAAAATGCCGCCGCCGGGCGGGCCGCGCACCCCCGCTCGGGCGATCTCTCCTATCCCGCTTTCCGCATCGAAGGCTG
>JBFMAV010000137.1:0-2550 GCA_040755535.1 Pseudomonadota bacterium
TTCGGCGTTGCCGCCCTCTCCCCAGAGGGACGAGGGCCTGCGGGGCGGCGCCGCTTCGTCCCCTCGCCCCGCGAAGCGGGGAGAGGGACAGGGTGAGGGGAAGTGACGAACGGAGTGAGCGTGTTCAGGTAAGGGGGGAAGGTTGCTTCACCATAGTCCCGTAACCCGCGACGCGGCGCGCACGCTCAGGCGCAACGCGACCAGCGCCGAGCATGTACTTTGGCGCGCGCTGCGCGGCCGTGGGCTGGCCGGTTGCAAGTTTCGACGTCAGCATCCGATCGGAAACTATGTCGCCGATTTCGCGTGCCTTACGCGCAAGCTGGTGGTCGAGATCGACGGCGGCCAGCACGCCCTTGCGCAACGGCGCGACGAGATGCGGTCGGCCCGTCTCCGGCAGGCGGGCTACCGTGTCGTCCGTTTCTGGAACAACGAGGTCTTGGAAAATCTGTCAGGAGTTCTCGAAGCCCTCCGTCGCGAACTCGAAGCCGCTGCCCCTCACCCTGTCCCTCTCCCCGCTTCGCGGGGCGAAGGAACGCAGCGGCACCGTCCCGCAAACCCTCGCCCCTTTGGGGAGAGCGACTGTCTTTTTTGTCAAGCGGGTTGCCACGGGCGTCGGTCTCGGATGCTGGCGTTGAGGATGGTGAGCAGTTTTCGCATGCAGGCGGTAAGCGCGAGTTTTTTGGCTTTGCCGGCGGCGATCAGGCGTTGGTAGAAGGCGGCGATGACAGGATTGCGCCGGGAAGCGACCAAGGCGGCCATGTACAGGGCGGCGCGCACGCTGGCGCGGCCACCCCAGACGGTGCGCCGGCCGCGGAGCGTACCGCTGTCGCGGTTGAAGGGGGCGACGCCGACCAGGGCGGCGATCTTGCGGCGGTCGAGCCGGCCGAGTTCGGGCAGTCCGGCGATGAGCGTGCGCGCCACCGTATGGCCGACGCCGGGGACCGACGTCAGCAAGTCCTCGTTCTCGCGCCAGATCGGGGTGCCGCGGATGGTGTCGTCGAGTTCGCGCTCGATCTCGGTCAACTCTTCCTGCAACGCGGCCCGATGGCGTTCGATGCGCTTCTTCAGCCGTCGGTTCGCGAACTGCCGGGACCGGTTGCCTTCGGCCACGATCATCTCGATGACCTGGCGCCGTCGGGTGACCAGATCGTCGAGCAGCCGGGCCTGTTCGTCGGGCAGGGGCCGAATCTCGGGCCGCACCCGCTCGGCGAACAGCGCGATGACCTGGGCATCGACCTGGTCGGTCTTGGCCAAGCGCCCCATGGCCCGCGCGAAGTCGCGGATCTGGCGCGGGTTCACCACCGCCACGGGCAACCCGGCCGCCGCCAAGCCCGCCGCCACCACCTGCTCGAAGCCGCCGGTCGCCTCCAACACGACCGCCGCCGGTGCCAGCCCCCGCAACCGATCCGCCAGCATCGCTACCCCTTCACCGTCGCGCGCGACGGTGAAGGCTTTCCCCGTCGGCCGAACGTTTACGTCCAACCGGTCTTTGGATACATCAATGCCAACAAAAAGTGCTTGCTCCATGACCCGTCCTTGCCAATGCGGTCTCGAGACCGAGCGACTGTTCGGGTTGCTCGGAGCGGTGGGCGGGGTGTCACGCTCTCCCACGGGCTTCTTGGCCCTGAGGGTTCTCGATCTCCCGCCCACTTCGCCACCGGCCACCCTACGCGATGGCCGGCAACATGGGGAGATACAAGGGGAGGGTGAGGGGGTGAATCACCTTTGCACAACACGCTTAATCGCAGGGGATCGTCATGCCCGACATCGTGCACCGCATCGTCGTCGCCGCGTCGCCCGAAAAGGTGTTCCAGGCGCTCACCACCGCTGAGGGCCTCAAGGGTTGGTGGACCGACGACGTGCGCGCCGAGCCGCGCGTCGGCTCGGTCGCCGAGTTCGGGATTGGCAAGCGCCAAACCGTGTTCCGCATGCAGATCGACGAGCTGGAGGCGCCGGTACGGGTGCGCTGGACGTGCGTCAGCGGCCCTTCGGAATGGGTCGGCACGCGCCTCGGCTGGCGGCTCGATCCGGCCAAGGACGGCGGCACGGTCGTGCGCTTCGCCCATGCCGGCTGGCGCGCCATCGACGGCGACTTCGCGCCCGCCAACACGACCTGGGGCCACTTGATGCATCACCTCAAGTGGCACGTCGAGGGCGAAGACTGGGGGCCCCACTTCCGCAGCGAGGACGACAAGGGCGGGTGACTCTGGCCCGGGGGGGCGGCGCGAACGTCAGCGCCCGCCCTTCATGGTCGCGAGGGTCTTGAGGGCCTGTTGCTCGGCCGCCGCCGCCTTGTCGTAGTCGGCCTTGGCCGCGGCCTCCTTTTGGCGCGCCTCGGCGACCGGCGCATTGGCGGTGGCGAGTTCGGCCTTCACCTTGGTCTCGAGCGCCGTTGCCTGCTGCGTGAGCTGGGCCTTCTTCGCCGGGTCGCTCACCGTCTCGATCTTCTTGCGCACGTCGGCGATGTGCACGAGTTGGCTTTGCAGGTTTTGGGTTTCCTTGGCCACCTGGGTCTCGGTCTCGACCCGCGCCGCGGCCGCGGCCCGCCAG
>JBFMAV010000138.1:0-2341 GCA_040755535.1 Pseudomonadota bacterium
TCGAGGTGATGCGGTTCGAAATGACCCCGTACCCGGTCGAGTTCGAGATGTACTACTCGGTCTGATTGGGAACAGGGGCGGCCCGCCGGCCGCCCCGACCGAACCTCCCAACTGGGGCGCTCCATCGGGGCGCCCCTTTTGTTTCTCGGCAGCGTCACAGGACCGGGATATCCTTCTGCCCCATGAGCGACGATCTCCTTCCGCAGCGTCCCCCGGAGCCTTCCGCAATCGCGCGCGAAGCGCATGAGGATGCGCCGACCAATTCCTCCGCCAATCCGACCCTTGGCGACGTCATCGCCTCGCGGTTCGGACGGCGGGATTTGCTCAAGGGTCTGCTCGGTGTCGCGGCCATGGGCGCCACCCTCGCCCCGCGCGCCCTGGCCAGCGCCCAGGCGGCGCCCCAAGCGGGCGGGCCGCAGGCGGGCGAGCGGTTCGCCTTCCCCGAATTGACCGCCGCGCCCGACGAGACGATCCATGTGGCGCAGGGCCACGAGGCGCATGTCCTGGTGCGCTGGGGTGACCCCGTCCTGCCGGGTGCGCCGGCCTTCGACCCGCACAATCAGAGCGCGGCCGCCCAGGCGCAGCAATTCGGCTACAACAACGACTTCGTCGGCTTCCTGCCCGATCCCCAAGGCCGGCCGGATCGCGGCCTGCTGGTGGTCAATCACGAATATACCAATCCCGAACTGATGTTTCCTGGCATCGGCCCGCAGCGGGTGAAGAACGGCTTTCCCGGCATGACCCGCGAGCGGGTGGACATCGAGATGGCCGCCCATGGCGGATCGGTCATCGGCATCGTGCGCGAGGGCGGGCGCTGGCGCCTCGACCCAGTGCCGCAGGCCCGGCGCATCACGGCAATGACGCCCATGCTGTTGAGCGGCCCGGCAGCCGGCGACGACCTGCTGAAGACGCAGGACGACCCGGACGGCCGCAATGTCCTCGGCATGATCAACAATTGCGCGGGCGGGCTGACACCGTGGGGCACGTGGCTGACCTGCGAGGAGAATTTCAACCTCTATTTCATGGGGAAGACGGACGGCCACGCCCGCGCCCAGGCCCTGAAGCGCTATGGCATCCCTGCCGGCTTTTTCGCCTGGGGCCGCTATCACGACCGCTTCGACATCGAGAAGGTGCCGAACGAGCCGAACCGCTTCGGCTGGGTGGTGGAGATCGATCCCCTCGACCCCGCCTCCGTGCCGCGCAAGCGCACCGCGCTCGGCCGCTTCAAGCATGAGGGCGCCGGCAATGTGGTGAACGGCGACGGGCGGTTCGTGGTGTATCAGGGCGATGACCAGAAGCTGGACTATGTCTATCGCTTCGTCACCGCCCGCCCCTATGACCCGGCCAACCGCGCCGCCAATCGCGACCTCTTGGACGAGGGCACGCTCTTCGTCGCCGTGTTCCATCCCGACGGCACGGGCGAATGGCGACCGCTCACCTTCGGGTCCGGGCCACTCACCCCGGCGAACGGCTTCGCCAGCCAGGCACAGGTGCTGATCGAGACGCGGCTTGCCGCCGATGCCCTGCTGGCCACCAAGATGGACCGGCCCGAGGACGTGGAGGTCAATCCGCGCACCGGCAAGGTCTATGTGATGCTGACCTCCAACGACACCCGCAAAGAGGACGAGACCAACGCCGCCAATCCCCGCGCGGCCAATGTCTTCGGCCATATCGTCGAGATCACGCCCAATGGGGGCGACCATGCCGCGCCGGGCTTTACCTGGGACATTCTGGTGAAATGCGGCGATCCCAGCGTCGCGGAGGTGGGCGCCACCTTCTCGGCCGCCACCAGCGGCTATGGCTGGTTCGCCAATCCCGACAATTGCGCGGTGGACAGCCAGGGCCGGCTCTGGGTCGCGACCGACGGCAATTCCGCGAAATCCACAGGCCGAACCGACGGCATCTGGGGCGTGGAGACGGAGGGGCAAGGGCGCGCTACGGCGAAGCGCTTCTTCTCCGTGCCGGTGGGCGCGGAAATGTGCGGTCCCTATTTCACACCGGACGACACCACCTTCTTTGTCGCCGTCCAGCATCCCGGTGAGAGCGAGGACGGACGCCTCTCCACCTTTGACGACCCCTCCACCCGCTGGCCCGACTTCAAGGACGGCGTTCCGCCGCGTCCCTCGGTGGTCACCATCACGCGGATCGGCGGGGGGCCTGTGGGCGGGTGACGGTGCGCGACTAGCCCGGCACCAAAGTCCAGGCGCCCGCGATCAGCACCGCCTCGCCCACCAATACGCCGACGAAGACAGAACGACGTGAGAGCCCAAACGCGGCCAAGCCCGCCGCAATACAGGCGAGGCGAAACCAGAGCGGCACCTCCACCAGAACGCCGGTGGGC
>JBFMAV010000139.1:0-2315 GCA_040755535.1 Pseudomonadota bacterium
CCGCCGCCCCCGCCGCCACCGCTGCCATTCACAACGCCGCCCGCCCCGCCGGCCGGTCCGCCGCCGGCGCCGCCGGCACCGTTCAACCCGGCACCGCCGCCGCCGCCGACGGTTGCCGGGGTGGTTCCACCGCCCTGCCCCCCGGCGGGACCGGCTCCATTGGTCCCGCCCCCGTTCGAAGGCTGCTGACCTGTGCCTCCGGCATATGTTCCCGCTCCGCCGGCCGCCGTACCACTAGAATTGCCGCCGGCGCCGCCGGTCGCGCTCGCCGCGCCGGCGCCGCCTTGCCCACCAGATGGGCCAACGGCACTCGAGCCGAAGCCAACCGCCCCGCCGCCACCGCCGCCACCTCCGATGCTTGACATGCTGCCCGCCGGGCCGCCGGCCCGCACGCCCGCGCCGCCATCCCCGTCCTGGGACGACAGGGCGGGCACCGCCGGAAGGCCAAGGCTGAGGACGGCGACCGAGGCCAAAAGCGCGCCGCGCCCCAGCGCCACACCAAGGCGCTGCCGCTTGCGATGATCAATCCGTTCGTCCATGGCCCCCGCCCGTCCACCTAAAGTCCTAAGCCAACCATATTGAATGCAATTGTACCGCTCAAGCTGGTTGCAGCTAAAGCCTTTGGACACTTTCACGTGGGCGAGGCGTGTTACCGGGGTACAACACCCCCAAGGCTCTCACGCGAAAGGATCTCTCGCCGAGACGGCGGGAGATCCCTGGCGCCCCAAGCGGGCGGAACATCACGGCGCGTGGCGCGTCCAGCGGGCGCGGAAGACGACGGGCCAATCCTCCTGCGGGACGCCCCGGCAATCGTCCATCATGGCAAGGTCAGCGAGCTTGAACTCGGCGCCGGTCCACACCCACTTGATCGCCGCGCCGCAATCTCCCGCTCCCCTTCCCCGCACATAGGAATCCAATGTGTGTCCGTCGCTCGACAAAACGGCATTCTCCAAGATCGCCGGAGCATCGGTAAAGGACAGGCCAGCCGGCAGCGGAAAGGTCGCCGGGCGAGTTGGCCCCTGGCCCACCAACCAAAAGGCGGTTTGCTCGTTGTAGCTGCCCCGCGCGTAGCATGTTCCCCACAATTCGAGCCCGCCTGAGAGGCGCACCACCTGCACCATGGGCGGTCGGGCCCCGGCACAGTCATCGGGATCCGCCGGGTTCACGCCGGGAGGCAATGGCTCGGGCGGGGGCAAGATCGCAACCATCTGCGTGGACGTGACCACCGGCGGCGAAGGGACAGCGGGAATGGTCGCGGCCGGCACGGTGCCGGGGGCCACCAGGGCCGTCACCGTCCCCGTGCGCAGCTGCACCGCATCCATGTGCGCGAGGGCATCGGATGCGCCAGTCAGGGACAGGACGGCGGTTGCCTGCGGATGCCCTTCCCCCGCCACCTTCACTTCGAGCGATTTCCCGGTCGCCAGTCGGGCCAGCAACAGGACGGCATCCGCGCCCCCGATGTCGACCCGCACGCTGTCCCCTCCTTCCGAGGCAACCGCAGGCCAAGATGCCGAGGACAGGCCCGACACCGGGGCCGCGTCCACCGTCAGAGACAGTCTGAGCGGGGATGCGAAGCGTTCATCCAATCGGCTGATGACTGAAACACGCGGCGCGGCCGCGGCCTCGCCTGCGCGAGTGACAAGGACATATCCCGAAGTCGCCGAATCCCGTGGGGCCAGGCCGATGGCCCGGCAAGCGCGGATCGTATCGCACCCCACCTTCCAGTCGCCGTATGTCTTCAGCGCCGCCTCCGGCTCCATCGCCCGGTCCGCTAAGGCCGGCCGCGTCCAACCAAGAAGCAGCACCAGCACTGCGGCCATGACGAGGGGAAAGGAGCGAACTTTTTTCACGGCAGACGCCTCCCGAGCCAGCAGATGCCAATCGCCTCCGACCCAAAGGTGCGATTGGCGGTCATCACCCGGCCCCTCCATCGGCAGCTTGGACGACAGGTGTGACACCGCCCCGGCAGAGACGATCAGCGGCGTCTGAAGGCCAATGTTATCCACCTGCGGGACCCCTGGCGATCCTTCGAAGCTATCGAGTTCGCGCCGCTAACCTCGCTCGGCCTGTGCACCCATCGCCGGCTGCTGAAGCCTGTTGGCAAAATGCTGTGGCCCGATGAACGCTATCCTCTGCTCCACGAGCACCAAATGACGGCGTGGATTAAACGAGTGGTCTCTGGAGAAGACGCCGGCCGCCCAGGAAGGTGCCGGCGGTTCAGTCCGCGGTCTGAGGGCCGCCCGCGGCCCTGTCTTTTTCCTACCAATTGACCCGCAGCGCGCCGGTGGCGCCGAAGGTGGAATAACCGTCGCCCA
>JBFMAV010000140.1:0-2098 GCA_040755535.1 Pseudomonadota bacterium
CTGTCGCCTCAAGGATTTTCGGCGCATCGCCACCCGCTACGACAAGCTCGCCGTGAACTTCGCTGCCGCCGTCTCGCTCGCCGCTATCGTCACCTGGTGGACCTGATTGAGTCTGGAGCCTAGAGCGCGATCCGATCAGATTGAAACAATCTGATCGGTGAATCAGCCTCTAAACTATTGATAGAGAATGCGTGATCCGATGGGCCTGCGGAGCAGGCTCATCGGCGCATGCTCTAGCGGTCCGCGCCCATCTCGATGCGTCCGCGCTCCTTCTCGCGGGCGGCGTCGATGCGCGTCTGCACCTCGTCCTCCTTGAGGCCCAAGGCGAGGAGCAGGTGGGCGCACAATTGGAGGCTCGCCTCCACGGTCTCGGGAATGACCTGCGACACGCCGAGCGCCGACAAGGCGCGGGCATGGGCCGCGTCCTTCACCCGCGCGAGAATCAGGGCATCGGGCCGGTGATGCTTGATGGCGCGCACCATGCGGTCCGCGGGCTCGGCGGCATCCAATGTCACGACGAACGCGCAGGCCCCGTCGAGATTGACCCGCTCCAGCATTTCCGCGCGGCTCGCATCGCCGAGAAACACCTGACGCCCCGCCGCCTGCTCCGCGCGCACGCAGGAGGGATCGGCATCCAGCGCCACGAAGGGCACGCCTTCGGTCTCCAGCGTTTCGGCGATAATGCGCCCCACCCGGCCGAAGCCGCCGATCACCACATGGCCGCTCACGGGCGCTGCGGCCGGCGCGAGGTCATCCCTGCGCTCGTGGCGCTCCAGCACGCCATAGAGGAGGCGCCCAAGCCGCGCCATGACCGGCGTGAAGACCAGGGAGAGGGTGACGATGGAAACGAGGACGCTGATCTCGTCCGCCGGCACCACGCCGGTCGCGGAGAGGAGGCCCAGCACCACGAAGGCGAACTCGCCGGTCTGGGCGAGCAGCAGCGACAATTCCCCAGCAAGCGGCCGGGCCACCGAGAAGAGGCGGGCGGCGAGATAGGTCATCGCCACCTTCACCGCGACGAGCACGGCCACCCCGAGCAGCACCACATGCAGGCGCGGCAGCACCGAGCCAAGATCGACCCCCATGCCAACGGACACGAAGAACACGCCGATCAGCAGACCCTTGAAGGGCTCAAGATCCACCCCGATCTGGTGGCGATAGGCGGTGCCGCTCAGCATCATTCCGCCGAGAAAGGCGCCGAGCGCGGAGGAGAGCCCGGCCGCGTGGGTGAGGCCCGCCGTGCCGGCCACCACGACGAAGCTGATGGCCATGATGAGGTCGCGCGCCCCGGTGCCGGCCGCCGCCTCCACCAGCGGCGCCAGCACGTAGCGCCCCGCGATCAGGATGACGGCGATGGCCGCCACGGACTTTGCCGCCGCAAGCCCCACCAATTGCAGCACGTCGGCGTCCTGCGTGCCGAGGATCTGCGCCGCCAGCAGGATGGGCACCACCATGAGATCCTGAAACAGCAGGATAGCAAGGGCCCCGCGCCCGAGCGGGGATTGCACGCGCCGCGACGTGCTCAGCAATTGCATGACGACGGCGGTGGAGGACATGGCGAGCGCGAAGCCGATCACCAGCGCGGGCCCGGCATGCCCGCCCGAGACCACGCCCGCGAGCGCCAGCGCCGCGCCGCAAAAGGCGACCTGCAGCAGCCCGACCCCGAACACCTCCCGGCGCAGGGCCCAGAGGCGCGCGGCGGAAAATTCGAGGCCCAGCAGGAAGAGGAGAAAGATGATGCCCACCTCTCCCACGATCGCCACCTGGTGCGCGTCGGAAATGGTGACATAGCGGATGAAGGGGAGTTGGTCCGCCAACAGGCCGAGACCGTGCGGGCCGACCAGCGCGCCAATCAGGATGAAGCCGACCACGGCCCCGATGCGCGCGCGCTGGAGCAGCGGCACGAGCACGCCCGCCGCCACCAAATAGACAAAGGCGTCCTTGATCCAGAAGCCCTGCATGCCCCACCCCCGGGGGCGCGCGCCGCCCCCTCTTCGATGCGGCATGCGCCGGCGGGCTCAGCCGCCGCGCGCACGTGATCGCGCACGGGAACGTGCGCCCAAAATCGCGCGGGCCCTGCGCCGTAAGCGCGGCCTCA
>JBFMAV010000141.1:0-1769 GCA_040755535.1 Pseudomonadota bacterium
GACGATTGAAATCAAGACCGGGAAATTCGAGACCTTCGACCAGAATCTGGCTGATATGCAACCGATGCTGCTGCCGATTGGAACGAGGGTGCTCCCTTTTGGGCAACGTGTACCCCAAGGGTGGTTGGGAGGTATGCGCCGGGATGGTTTTTCCTCTTTTTCGAGCCAGAAGCGTCCCTCCCGGATCAACCCCGGCTCAAGCCTTGCGGGCCTTGAGCTGATCAGCAGCGGGGTGCCCACCTTCCGTGCAATGGAAATCGAACCCGACTGGCAATTCATCTCCGACGAGGAGGCCACCGAGGAGGAAGAGCAAATCTTCGCGGAGATCGAAAAATCCATCCTCTTTCACACCCAAACCCTCGGCCCCTCCGGCGTCTTCCCCGGCACCTACGACCACTGGAACCAGCTCCGCGACGATCTCAACAAGGCCATTCAACTGGGCTGGGCGCCGGATCAGGCGTTTGCCGCCACCCTGGTCAATCAGTTGGCCTCCGCCCGCCAGGCGGTGGATGCCGGGGACGGCACGCTGGCCAAGCAGCGCCTGCAAACCTTGTTGACCACCTTGGCGCAATCGACATCTTCCCAGCGCCGCCAGGAGGTACGCGACCTGGTGTACTGGAACGCCCAGGCGCTGATCGCCAGCACGCCCGATACTCCCATCCCCTTCGAACCCAAGGTGACCCTCACACCCCCGGCGCAGAAGCTGCCGCTGGGAGCGACATACACCCTCACCGCCACCGTCATCAATGCCGCGACCGGCAAGCCGATCCCCGATTTCTCCCTGCCGTTCGCGGTGATCGACGGACCTCACGCCGGGCTGAGAATGCGCAAGGTGACGGACGCAGCCGGAAAAGCGAGCTTCAGCTACACCGGTACCTCATTGGGTAGAGACCGGATATGGCTCGGCGAGGACGGCGAGGTGCGCACCGAATTCGGCCAGGCCGGGGTCACTTGGGAAGGCGGGCCGGATCTGGTCATCGAACTCTTCATTCCGCCCCTGCTCAAGGCCAAGGGCGGCGCCCCGGTGACCGTCACGGAAATCACGGCTAACAAAGGCAGCACCGCCGCGGCGTCTTCCGTCACCCGCTACTACCTGTCGCTTGATGAGCTTATCGACCCCAGGCAAGATCGCCCCATCGCCGAGCGGCGGGTCGGGCTGCTGGCGCCGGGACAGTCGAGCGAGAAGAGCCGCTTCCAGTTCACTTTGCCGTTCGATCTGACGGAGGGCACCTACCATCTGGGTGCCTGCGCCGACGCCGATGGCGCTGTGGCGGAACTGGATGAGACCAACAACTGTCAGGTGAACCAGATCGTGATGGCCCTGGAGCCCGGCCCGGTCGAGAATCTGCGCGCCCGCGCCAAGGAAGGCAAGGTCGCCCTGGTATGGACGCCGGTGGAGGGCGCGGCGGGCTACAACATCTACCGCGGCACGACTGCGGGCGGACCGTATCAGCTCATCAAGGCCGGGCATGTGACGAGCTATGCAACCTATGAGGACAGCGGGTTGACGAACGGTGTCACTTACTACTATGTGGTGCGCTGGCTGCGCGAGCGCGGCCTGGAATCACCCCCGTCCGCCGAGGCCAGCGCCACCCCGGTGGCGGGGCCGCTGAGAAGGTGACGGCATGCGCGGGATATCGGTATTGCTCTGGACATGGCTGCTCGCGCTGCCCGCCTCGGCTTGGGCGATCAGCTTCACCCCCTTTGGATCGCAGGGCGAGGGCGGCGCCATCCATGGCCAGACATTCACCATCGGCTCGGGCGGTGTG
>JBFMAV010000142.1:0-1650 GCA_040755535.1 Pseudomonadota bacterium
GGAGCGCGCGGCGGAGGCTCGCATCAGCGGGTCAGGTCGAACGAATAGTCGGTCTTGGCCGGGGTGATGGTGTCCTGGTCGAGCTTGTCGAAAATCTTGTCGAGCAGCGTCGTCAGGAAGCGCAGGCCGCCCTGGTAGCCCATCAGCGGGAAGCGGTGATGGTGATGGCGGTCGAAGATCGGGAAGGCGGTGCGGATCAGCGGCGTGCCCGTGTCGCGCTCCAGATACTTGGCGTAGGAATTGCCGAGGATGAAGTCCACCTTCTCGGTGAACAGCAGCGAGCGCAGGTGCCACAGATCCTTGCCCGCCCAGACCTGGCCGGAGCGGCCGAAGGGCGAGGAGGCGAGCAGGGCCTGCATCTCCTCTTCCCACTGCTTGTTGCCGTTGGTGGCCAGGCAGTGGATGGGCTCTCCGCCGGTCTCCAGGATGAAGCGGGTGACGCCATAGACCACGTCGGGGTCGCCGAAGATCGCGTATTTCTTCCCATGCAGCCAGGACTGGCTGTCCGCCATGGCGTCGATGAGCCGCCCGCGCTCCAGCGTGATCTGCTCGGGGATCTCCTTGCCGGTCAGCTCGGAAATCTTGAACAGCAGCTCGTCGGTCCCCCGGATGCCGAGCGGATAGTGGAAATTCACCACTTCCTGGCCGTGGGAAGCGATGAAATCCATGGTCTTGCGGGTGCAGTATTTCTGAAGCGACAGCGTCGCCTTGGCATCGAGCGCCCCTGCCGTGTCCTCCAGGGTGGTGCCGCCCGAATACATGCGGAACTCGCCGTCGGAGGGCGTGTCATAGGTGTCGGAGGCATCCTGGATCAGGGTGTATTCCACGCCCATGATATCGAGCAGGCGCTTGAGTTCGCGGTTATTCCCCACGCAGAAGCCGTCAAAGCCGGGAATAAGATTGATCTTCTCGCCTGCGGTCCGCGCCTTGTCCTTCCAGAAATGCTCAAGGATGCCCTTGATCATCGCGTCATAGCCATCCACATGGCTGCCGACGAAAGCGGGTGTGTGCGCAAAGGGAACGTCATAGTCCTGGGGTACCGAGCCCTTGGTCTTGGCATTCTGGATGAAGGCGTGGAGATCGTCGCCGATCACCTCGGCCATGCAGGTGGTGGAGACGGCGATCATCTTCGGCTCATAGAGCGAATACGTATTCGCCAGCCCGTCGATCATGTTGTTGAGGCCGCCGAACACGGCGGCATCTTCCGTCATGGAGGAGGAGACCGCCGAGGACGGTTCCTTGAAGTGACGCGAGAGGTGCGAACGGTAATAAGCAACGCAGCCCTGGGACCCATGGACAAAGCTCATGGTCTTCTCGAAGCCGGCGGAGGCAAAGACGGCGCCGAGCGGCTGGCAAGCCTTGGCGGGATTCACCACGAGGGCCTCACGGGCGAGGTTCTTCTCGCGATAGTCCCAGCTCTTCGCATATTCGCGCTGGGCCTCCACCGCTTCCGAGGAGGCGGGGCATTCGAACTGCTCGCGCTTGCGGGCGAACATCTCCTGATATTCGGGCTCGCGGAACAGAGGGGCGTGATCGAGCACATGGTCGGCGGATTGGGGCATGGTCTGATCCTCATCTGGCGGCCGCGCCATACGGCGGCACGCGCGTTGGGAACGGAAAATCACGCGGGGGGCGGGCGCGCGCACCGCG
>JBFMAV010000143.1:0-1637 GCA_040755535.1 Pseudomonadota bacterium
CGTGGCGCGGGGCGGCTTCGAAGGGGGCGATGACGAGGCGCTCGCCGTTCGACGCGGAGGCGGCCGCGAGCGCCAGCGACCAGAAGCGGTCGGCGTGGCTGCCGCCCTGGCGCTCGGCCACCAGGCGCGGCGCGCCGGTGGGGCCGCTCTCGCGCTTGACGGCATGAAGATCGGCGCGAAGCTCGGGGCGCGGCGGGATGCGGATGGCGCGATCCTCGAACCGCTGCTTGAGCGCGGTGGCCATGTCCAGCTTGCGGGCGGCGGAGAACAGCACGCCCTCCACGCGAAGATTGCCGTGGCGGCGCTTGGCCTCCTGCACCGGCATTTCGCCAAGGCCCGTCTGGTCGAGGGCGGCGCGGGTGACGCGGTAGCGGGTCATGATGCGGTCGAACTCGGCGAGCTGTTCGGCAAACGAGGTGCGGCGCAGTTCCACCATCTCGCGCAGCCAGAGCACGTCGCCCACCTCTTCGAGCACGGAAATCACGGTCAGGTCGCCACGGGCGGCGAAGTCCATGCCGACGAAGCAAGGGCCGCCCTCGTAAGGGCCGATGGCCTGCGCCTCACAGGCGGCGATCAGCTCATACGGCAGCCATGCGGCGGCGGCATCCACGAACTGGCACTCGAACTCCTGTGCCCAGGCCTCCGGGTCGGACATGGCGCGGCGCAGCTCCTCGATGTCACGCGGCAGGCCGTCCGCCACGGCGTCATGAATGGTGACCACATGGCGGGAGAAGATACTGTCCGGCGCGGTCATGATCTCGTGGAACTTGTCGCCCACGCCGCCGGGGGTGGAGATCACCCGCAATTTCAGGCCCGGTTTGGATACGACCGGCAGCAGCGCGGTCCAGATGGCGCGGTTGTCCTGATGGTGGGCGAATTCATCCAGGATCAGGTTGTCGGACATGCCGCGCGCGGTGGATGGCTTGGCGGCGATGGCGCGAATGTACGAGCCGCCGGGCAGCTTCACCACCTGGGCTAGTTCGTCCGATTCAAACGGCATTTCAAGCGCTTCGAACGCTTGCTTGAATGCGCGCAGATGGAGCTTGACCCCGTTGTCCATCGCGTCGATGGCGCGGGCCTGGCTGACGGAGAGGATGGTCCAGCGGCTGATGCGTCCCTCGGACTCCGCTTCCAGCACGTCCAGCACCGCCTCCAGGGTGGTGGTGAAAGTCTTGCCGGTCTGGCGGCTCCACATGCCCGCCTTGAAGCGGCTGGCATCGCGCAGGTAGCGCTGCTGGTAGGGGTAGAGGACGGGTGTGGTCATGGCCGCCACCAGTGCCAGGTAAACGGGCCGATAGCGAATGTCCATACGGACGCGCCGCCGCCGAGACTGTTGCGCCAGACGCCGAAGCCGAAGCCGATGCTTCCTGGCAATGAATGAGCCTTCGGTCGGTCAACCATACAGCGCCTCCCGCACGGCCTTGAGCGTGTCGGCATCCAGGCGCTTGCTGCCGCGCCCGGCCTCGGCTTCCAGTGCGTCCAGCTTGGCGCGCTGCTCCTGCGCCCACTTCTTCTGCCCCTGGCTGGCGCGGCTGGTCTCGGCGATGGCGCGGCCGGCGCTGGCCAGCAGCTTCACGCGCTCGGTCGGGTCGGCATCCTCGGCCTCCTCGAGGGCAAGCATGGCCTCGAACAGGCTG
>JBFMAV010000144.1:0-1592 GCA_040755535.1 Pseudomonadota bacterium
CATCAGCCCTCCCCAAGAGCTTGTGAAAAAATTGTCGCGTGCGAATCCAAACCGTGATTCTCTGAGGCGGACAGCGTCGGAGGATAGAATGGAAAAAGGTGCTCGGGTTCTGCGCCCGGATCGGGAGCAACTCTACTGGGACATGATCGATCTGGACAGCCAGATTGCGCCGGACCATCTGGCGCGGGTGGTCTGGGCGTTTGTCGAGAGTGTGGACCTTTCGCCGTTGTACGATCGGATCAAGGCGCGCGATGACGTGGCCGGCCGGCCGACGCCGGACCCGCGCGTGCTGCTGGCTCTGTGGCTGTATGCCACGGTGGACGGGATCGGCTCGGCGCGGGAATTGGAGCGGCTGTGCCGGGCGCATGTGGCATACCGCTGGCTGTGCGGCGGAGTGCCGGTGAACTATCACGGCCTGAGCGACTTCCGTACCGTTGATGGCGATCTGCTCGACCGGATTCTGAGCGAGAGCGTTGCGGTGCTGGCGGCCGAAGGCCTGATCGATCTGGACGAGATCGCGGTGGATGGAACCAAGGTCTCTGCCAACGCGGGGCGCGGCTCGTTCCGCAAGGAAAAGGGCCTGGAGCGCTACGAGCGGGCGGCGCAGCGGCGGGTTGAGCGGCTGCGGGCCGAGGTGGAGAACGATCCCGGTGCGAACGCCGCGCGGCGCCGTGCGGCGCACGAGCGTGCGGCCCGCGAGGTGGAGAGCCGGGCCGGCGCGGCGCGGGCCAAGCTTGCGGCGTTGCAGCAAGAGAAGGCGGAGCGGGAGAAGACGCACAAGAAGCAGGAGAAGACGAAAGGTGCGCCCCGGGCCTCCACCACCGATCCGCAGGCCCGCGTCATGCAGATGCCCGACCATGGCTTCCGCCCGGCCTACAACCTGATCGTGGCGGCGACGACCGAGAGCCAAGTGGTGCTCGCGCTGCGGTCGACCGACCGGCGCAACGATACCGGCCTGGCCAAGCCGATGATCGAGGAGGTGGAGGCCCGCTATGGCCGGCGGCCGGCGCGGCTGCTGGTCGACACCAAGCTGCTCGCCCAGGACGAAATCGTCGCGCTCGCCGCGCACCCAGACGCTTGGGTCGAAGTCTACACGCCGCCGCCGGCGGACAAGCCGGGCGCCAGTCCGGCGTCGGTGCGCAGGCGCGAAGCCAAGCGGCGCAAGGAGCCGAAGGCTCTTCAGGAGTGGCGAGCGCGCATGGCCAGCGAGGACGGCAAGGCCGTCTACAAGCGGCGCGGCCGCATCGAGGCCGTCAATGCCAGCTTTAAGAACCATGGGCTGCATCGCTTCCTCTTGCGTGGGCTGGACAAGGTTCGATGCGAGGCGCTGCTGCACGGCATCGCCCACAACATTCGCCGCGGCGTTGCGCTCGGCTGCCGTCCGTGGCTCCCGTGGCTGCCCGCTGCAGCGTAAGCCCAACCGCCAGTCGATGCAGACGACCGTGTTCGCCATCCCCACGCGCCTCGACCATGCCAATCACCCGCCGCATACTCCACCAGCGGATGGGCTTGGGATTCCTTCACAAGCTCTTTCGCAGGAATGACGGGCGATGCCGATCGTCACATAGCCCTCCGTCGCCCCGGCGAAGGCC
>JBFMAV010000145.1:0-1538 GCA_040755535.1 Pseudomonadota bacterium
CGCCCTCTTCCTTACCAATCGTTCGGCGGCTCACATGTGCTTGACGCCATCGGCCCAGGTGTTCACCTGCTTGGCCACTTCATCCTTGGCCAAGCCATAGCGTTCCTGGATCTTGCCTTCCAGGATTTCGCGATTGCCCTTGATCTCCGTGAGGTCGTCGTCGGTGAGCTTGCCCCACTGCGTCTTCACGTTACCCGTGAGCTGCTTCCAATTGCCTTCGATACGATCCCAATTCATGTGCGTCTCTCCATAGAGGGAGTGAAATTACATGTGGTAAACGCGAGAGCCGCGTCGGAGGTTCCCCACCTCACGCGGTTGAGACCGGCGAAAGATCAGGCCATGCTGGGACGAGTCGCGCGGCTGGTGAGGTGAGGAGCGGATGAACGTGCACAAGCCGGCGGTGTCGGACGAGGCGCTCGCGCAGGCGCTTCAGCAAGGCGAGCGTGCGGCGCTGGCCCGCGCCATCACGCTTATCGAAAGCCGCCGGCCGGACCATCGCCGGCGCGCGGAAGCCTTGCTGCAAAGCGTGCTGCCCAAGACCGGCGGGGCCTTCCGCGTCGGCATCACCGGTGTCCCGGGCGTCGGCAAGTCCACCACCATCGACGCGCTCGGCTCTTATCTGACCGGCCAGGGCCACAAGGTGGCGGTGCTGGCGGTGGACCCGTCCTCCACGCGCACCGGCGGCTCCATCCTGGGCGACAAGACGCGCATGCAGCGTCTCGCCATGGACCCGGCGGCCTTCGTGCGCCCCTCCCCCTCCGGGGGCACGCTGGGCGGCACCGCCGCCAAGACGCGCGAAACCATGCTCCTGTGCGAGGCGGCGGGCTTCGACGTGGTGCTGGTGGAAACGGTCGGCGTCGGCCAGTCCGAGACGGCGGTCGCCGACCTCACGGACACCTTCCTGGTGCTCATGCTGCCGGGCGCCGGCGATGAGCTCCAGGGCATCAAGAAAGGCGTGCTGGAACTCGCCGACATCGTGGCGGTCAACAAGGCCGACGGCGACAATCTCGCCCGCGCCCGGGCGGCGGCGGGCGAATACAAGGCCGCGCTGCATCTGCTGGGCGCGCGGGACGCCCATTGGTCCCCGCCGGTCCTCACCTATTCGGGGCTTACGGGCGCGGGCATTCCCGAATTGTGGGAGCAGGTTCGCGCCCATCGCGCGCGCTGCGAGGCCGCCGGGGCCTTCGCGCAGACCCGCCGCGCGCAGCAGGTGCGCTGGATGTGGACCCTCTTGCAGGAAAAACTGGCCGAGCGGGTGCGCACCGATGCCGCCATCAAGGCCCGCCTGCCCGCCTTGGAAAGCGCCGTGGCGGAGGGCACACTCGCGCCCACTCTCGCGGCCAACGAGATCGCCGCCTTGCTGGGTCTGTGAGCCGTGCGGACCGTGTTGATCACCGGCTTCGGACCGTTTCCGGGGATGCCGCGCAACCCCTCCGCCGCCCTCGCGCTCCGGCTCGCGCGGCTGCGCCTGCCGGCGCTGGAGGGCCTCGCCCGCGAGGCCCTGATCCTGCCGACCGAATGGCGGGCCTTGGAGACGC